>NZ_JBANLY010000002.1:0-286202 GCF_037046045.1 Rossellomorea sp. LJF3
CGGCTTTAAAATCAATTGAAAAATGGAGCTAAAAGAGCTCCTGTTATTAAAGCTGCTTTTAAATCGGTGTAGAGTGCGGACATTGACAGTTTCGTTCATATCAGGAGGCTCAACTCACGCCCCGCGGAAAGCGAGCACCTGCAGCGGAAATCAACTGTAACGTCACTCTTTAGAAAAAAAGAAATATATAAAAACAAAACAAAAAGACAAAATCTCTCCAATGAGGATTCTGCCTTTTGTACCCCTTTCTAACAGAAACTTGCTCCAACGATAATCAAGAGGATGAAAAGCACAACGATCAATACAAACGTTGAGCCATAACCGCCTCCGTACCCATAACCACAGCCACCGTATCCATATCCATACATATAATTTCACCTCTCTTTTACCTCTAGTCTCTTATAACATATGTATTAAGAGAGGAGAACGTATGGGCTTTTGGATATTTTATTGTGTGTTTGTCCAATCGTACAGGTCGAAGGTCAGGTTGCCTTCAGAATCCAATTGAGCCAAAAAGACGGACTCCACCGTCAGTTTCCTCTTAGACAGCTCCCGAACCAACCATGCCAAAGGAAAACCCACTTCAGACAGGGCTTTTTGATCGATTTTCCCATCCGTGATGACGGCTTGTGGCGGAGTGGATTTTTGTGAAATGTCAAATACATCTTCCCGGACAAGGGGTTGTTTTTCTTTCTTCAATAAAACACTTAGATCACCGTTCGTATCAAGGGATGCGAATTCCACGTCTGTAACGCGGAAGACATCCTTTTTCCGTAATTGTTCAAGCATTTCATCAACGGAATACTTTTCTTTCTTCAAAGCTTTTTCATCGATATTTCCATCCTTTATGAATACCGTGGGTTTGCCTTCAGCAAATCTCCTAAAGCGAATGCTCTTCAAGGACAGGAAAGAAAACAGGAGGGGAAATGCAAACCATAATAAGATACTCATCAGCCCTTCACTCAAGGGCAGGTTCAAATCCATAGAAAGAGTCCCTGCAATGCTCCCCACTGTAATTCCGGTGATGTATTCGAAGAAGGATAATTTCGACAGCTGTTTCTTCCCCAATAATTTGGTGATCGCAAAAAGGGAAAGCAGGATAAATATACTTCTTAGTGCCACCTGTAAGTATTCAGGCATCTGTGTTCACCTCTATCATCCCTTTGGTTTGAACAGGAGCGCACCAATAAATCCGAAGATAATGGCGGATGAGATCCCGGAGCTTGTGACTTCGAACATACCGGTAAGGACTCCTACCAATCCATGTTCCCCGGCCTCCTGCATGGCCCCATTTACGAGTGCGTTCCCAAAACTCGTAATGGGAATGGTCGCTCCCGCCCCGGCAAAATCGATAAGAGGCTCGTATAACCCGAAGCCTGAAAGGATGGCTCCCGAGACTACCAGCAGACTTAATGTGTGCGCCGGGGTCAGTTTCGCCACATCAAACAATAATTGACCGATCACACAGATGATTCCACCTATTGTAAAGGCCCAAAAAAACATCGCTAACACTTGGTTTCCTCCTTTCAGAACTACATAACTTCAATCGACACCGCGTGAGCGATACAAGGAATCGACTCGCCTTGTTGAAATGTCAGGGGTGACAACAATGCTCCTGTCGCTATGACTAAGATGCGTTTGTACGTTCCTTTTTTCATTTCATTCAATAAATGGCCGTAAAGTACGGTGGCTGAACATCCAGGCCCACTTGCTCCTGATTGTACCGGCTGCTTTTCACCGTAAATCAGCATCCCGCAATCTTGAAACAGACCATCAGGGAGTGCGTAGCCTTTTTGTTTCAACATTTCAACAGCCGTCTGCCTTCCAATTGCAGCAAGATCGCCTGTAATAATGAGATCATAGTACGAAGGATCCCTTCCCAGATCCTGAAAATGACCAACAATCGTATCTACAGCTGCCGGAGCCATGGCCCCACCCATATTAAATGGATCCTTCAACCCCATATCCACCACCTTCCCGATCGTTGCCGATGTCACTCTCGGAGTCGGCGTGGTGACGGATGTCCCTTCTCCAATCACAGCATAGCCGGCACCCGTAACCGTCCATTGGGCAGTCGGTGGTTTCTGGCCACCATATTCAGTAGGGTAGCGGAATTGTTTCTCGGTAGCCGAGTTGTGACTGGAAGCACCTGTAACCACATGACGGGCTCCATGATAATTTACTAAAAAGGCTGAAAGTGCAAGTCCCTCCATTGATGTCGAGCACGCCCCGAACAAACCGAAATAAGGAATTCCATTGGTTCTTGCCGCAAAGCTTGAAGGGGTGATTTGATTGATCAGATCACCTGTCAAAAAAAATTGGATATCACTTTTTTGCAGAGATTGTTTTTCGAGAGCAATTTGAACGGCGTCCTCAATGAGAGTGCGGTTTGCTTTCTCGTATGTTTCCTGCCCCATCCATACATCATCGTAAAATTGATCGAAGTCTGCTGTGAGGTTTCCTTTTTTCTCAAAAGGCCCTCCGACGACACCGGTTGAAAGGATGGCGGGATTTCCAGGAAATAGCCACGAACGTGTACCCTGCAGCATCAGATCACCCCCAGCTGGATTAAGATGGTCTTGATTAATGCCACGACAAAGGCTGAAAATACTCCGAATACAATGACTGAGCCTGCCAGTTTAAAAATATTCCCTCCAACACCGAGGACGAGTCCTTCTGTTCTATGCTCAATGGCGGCAGAAATCACGGCGTTCCCGAAGCCTGTGACAGGGACGGCACTTCCTGCCCCTGCAAATTGGCCAATGTGGTCATACACCCCGAAACCGGTCAGGAGCATTGCGAGAAAAACCATCGTTGCAACCGTAGGGTTCCCTGCAGTCTGCTCAGTAAAGTTGAAATAATAAATGTACATATACGTTACCGCCTGTCCGATCAGACAGATGAAGCCTCCCACAAAGAATGCTTTTATGACATTTTTCAGGAGGGGCCGCTTCGTTTCATATTGTTTTTCTAACTGCTCGTACTTCTTTTGTTCAGGTGTTTTTTGTGTTTTTCCCACGAAACATTCCTCCTACGTTTTCTCTTTTTGCAGCTTCACGATATCCCGGAATCTGTTTTCAGCATCCTTTTTTGAGATTGACCCATTTTTCAGCCTTTCTTTTAAGCGGATGGTTTCGAGAAAGATTTTATAGTCACTGGACAATATAAAATCTTCCTTAGGATATTTATCTTCCAAATAGCGATCCATTTTCTTTTCGATCCTTTTCATTTTGAATCTGTGCAAATGCTTCACTTTGTAAACAACGAGCGTTTCTTTCTTCCCCTGGATGACAGCGACATCGTAAAGTTCCTTCATTTTGGAAATTTCCTTTTTGATGGCATGACCGTAACTGTCTGTCTCTGGATTATCCACTAATTCAATGGGTGGCGGATTGGTTTTTTTCATAAGTGCAATCTTACTATCGCTTCCATCTTCCTTATTCGCACATCCAATCAAAACGCATAATGAAAGTGGAATGATGATTCTTTTTTTATTCATGACAGATCCCTCTTTTGTTTGTACTCATCTTTATTTTTTTCATAAAGTCGTTTTTTATGAAAAAAAAAAGACTGCCCAATTGAGCAGTCTTAGCTTTTTTTCACTTTTGATCCGCAACCGCACCCTTTTTTCTTAGTGGATGAGTTTCCTTGTTTCTGTGTATTTGCAGAGGTTTTCTTCACTTTTTATTTCCTCCTTTATCCTGTTTCCCTTTTTATTATATGTGAAGAAACCCGAGCTTGTTTCCACTAATTACCTATGGCTTCAATCAGTTTTCCAACTTTGGACCGCTGCTTCCAACAGGGCGGCGATTCCGGCAAGTGCTAAAAGCGTGATGAGCGGCACGAAGTACAATGGTAAAAAGAAATAACCTCCATACAGAAAACCGGATACCCATATTCCCGTACACCAATAACAGGACAATAATTCTCCGATAAACCCTTTCAAACCACCTTTTTTAGGGGAAAGATAAATCGCCTCTTCCCCATTCTCTTCCACTTCAACATACTCATCGAAAAATGGAGCTCGTAAGAACTCAGTGATTTTATCGAAGACAATGAGATGGGTCAACCGGAATATGGCTAAGCCAAGTGCAATCAGTTCAATAAAAGTAAGTTGCAATGGAAAGACTCCCTTCAATTCACAAATTATACAAGCCCAAATTTACAAAAGAGGGCAGATGTCCGTTACCTAATTGCCTACATGACAATATGTTAGTAATGTAAATGAAATTCATTTTAAGGAGGAACTTCTATATGGGTTGCGGAAGAGATAAAGACAATAGTTCAAAAAATCGTGGTTGCGTATGTCAAGCCGTCCGTGCTATTAAAGATATTCAAGACGAAGCAAATCAAGAGTGTAACGATTGTAAAAATGACTGTTTCCTTGAGCCACTAGGTTCAATGGTAAGTCCTACTAATCGCTTGAATACTCGTATCTTCAAGTTATATCTTAAAAACGGTGAGACGTTCAAAGCGCATATCAAGGGATGCCCTTGGAAATCACCATTTTTCCGGGTGAAGGAAGTATTCGATAACTGCTGTGCGACTCTTCAAGTGTTAAAGCCTGACTATGCTGAAGCTACCGGCACAAAGTCCGGCTCCGGCTCTGATATGGAGACTATGGGTACGAACACTGAATGGGTATTCACAGGCGAATGTATCACAGTTGACCTTGATTGTTTCTGTGCGATTCAATGCATCAAAGACGTACACGTATTCCTTGAGTGCGAAGACTAATTCAACATTTCAGATGAAAGAAGCCAGTCGGGTATCCCGCCTGGCTCCTTTTTTTATTGCAGCCCGATCATCTTGATGGATTGTATCTCATTCTTCCTCATTTTCACTTCTTCTCCTTGAAAGCTTTTGATAGTGATGTCTTCTCCCGTATCCTCCACAATGACTCCTTTCACCGTCACCTGACCATTAGAAAACTCACATGGAAAGGGTACTTTGCCCGAAATACTTGCAGAAATGTAGTCTAATTTTTCTTCGATTGTCAATTCACGGAAGGGCTTTAATTTCCTGAACGCAGAAGCGGCCGTTTTCCGTTCAGGGAGCTCCCGGGTCGGTTGGACACTTGGTTCTTCCTCGTGCTCCCCCTGATCCAAAAACAACTGCTCATCTACATACTTATCTTCTTGTGTCCCTTGGCTTAATGGGGTTTCCGGGTCTGATATCCTATTACTTTTAATCCTCTCTTCCACCGGCTTGGGTTTCTTGACTGATCGGTAAGTAACTTGCATATTGCCTTTCACTTCTTCTAATCTCGGCTGGTTTATATACAGCAGGGGTTCTCTCCCCGCTTTTTTCTCTTTTCTCACTAAGACACCTCCCAATTGATCTCCACTTTTATATGTATGCAGAAAGCGCCCAGGGGTTTCGTGTTTATGGAATATAAAAAAAACGGCTTAGGGAATTTTATCCCATAGCCGTTATTTCTATTATTAACCCAGTACGTGATAGCCTGAATCTACGTGAAGATTCTCTCCTGTAATTCCCCTTGAATAATCACTGAAAAGGAATACCGCCGTATCTCCGACCTCTTCCTGTGTCGTATTGCGGCGAAGTGGAGCACGCTCTTCGATTTCTTTCAGGATACTGTTGAAGTCGCCGACACCTTTGGCTGACAGGGTACGAATCGGACCTGCAGAGATGGCATTCACACGGATGCCGTGTTTCCCAAGGTCGCTCGCAAGATACTTCACGCTCGCTTCAAGAGAAGCCTTCGCCACTCCCATGACGTTATAGTTCTGCATGACCCGTTCTCCGCCCAGGTACGTCATGCTCACGATACTGCCGCCTTCTGTCATAAGGTCCTTAGCCACTTTTGCCACTGCAGTCAGTGAATATGAGCTGATATTGTGAGCAAGCAGGAAACCGTCTCTAGTCGTATTCATATAATCTCCGGCAAGCTCTTCTTTATTGGCAAAGGCAATACAGTGAGCCAGTCCATGAATGGTTCCCACTTCTTCTTTGATCGTGGCAAAACATTTCTCGATGTCTTCATCATTCGTCACATCACATGGCAGTACGAGTGAATCTTCTCCGCCTTCCAATGTTCCGGCTAAATCCCTGACACCTTTTTCAAAACGCTCACCTGCATATGTAAAGATCAAACGCGCACCTGATTGATGCAGCGAACGGGCGATACCCCACGCGATACTTCGCTTATTCGCCACTCCCATTACAACATATGTTTTACCTTTTAATGAAAGAGTCATTATTATCCTCCTAATTAATACATGTTATTAGTACCTGCTACTAATTCTACCGCACTATCCCCTAAAAGAAAAGAAAATTTCTACCTTATTCTCTTTTTCACATCTTCCATTTGCACAAGATGCCTCTGTTCGTGTTTCCCGAGAAGCTCGAGTACCTGCCATATCGGCATGTCTCCAAATCGGTGATGGTTCATGGATCGACGATTCAAACTCTCTTTCGTGTATTTCTCCAGAAAGTGTGTGGTGACCGAACGTGACTCATCCAATGCATTCATCAAATCGTCCATCGTTTGCGGGTCAGTGGAAGGCTCGATTGGCGCTATCAGTTTTTGGGATGAATCATCAAATACAGATAAATCCACATCAGAATGGCTTCTCCCCCCTCCACTTTCTGCAGAATCAAGGGCCAAAGTCAAAAAGCGCGTTTCCGCTCCGGCCAGATGAAGGACGATCTGCGCGATGCTCCATTCCCCGGGGGAAGGTTTTTGATTCAATTTATCATAAGACAAACCCTTTATACTTTCCTTTACCAACTCCCGAATCTCTATAATCTTGGTTTCCCACATATTCGTTTCCTCCTTCTTACCTTATATTATCTATTAGGGATTTAGGGATGATACTCCTTTATAAAGTAAAAACTTCCCAAGAAAAATGTATCTTGGGAAGCAGGTTTCATGTTAGCAGTATTCACAGAATTCGAGTTCTCGTTTGAGTTCATCGACGTATTCTTTTGAGCCTGTCACAATCAGGCGGTCATTCATGTGAAGTTCTGTATCCCCATGGGGAACGATGGAATCCTTCCCCCTGAAGATCCTGACAAAGATGACATCTCCCGTGAATGGGAATTTACGGAGTGTCATTCCTTCGAACTGACTGTTCAACATGCGGATTTCGTATAGGGATGTTTCTTGATTGGTCAAGATGCTCATGACGGATGGTGATTCGATGAGCGCCCTTAATAAAGCTTTCGTTGATAAGAATACAGAGTATACTTCAATATCCTGTTCACGAAGACTTTCATGCAGATCAGGGCTCTCCACCCTCACGATCACACGGCCAACCCCATACTCTTTTGCCGTCACTGCCAGAGTTGCATTCACCTCTTCATCCCCAGTTGAAATCACTAGGATATCCGATTCAAAGATTTCCTTCTCTTGGAGTGTACCGAGATCATAATCATCGATTTCATGGATATCGAACAGTGAATCAGCGATGCTCCGATCTGATTTATCCTGTTTCGTATGATACAGTACGGGTTCGTACAAGGAGGATTGAAGCTCCCTTGAAACGGGCATGGTTAACTGATTGGCACCAAGGAACGTAATTTTAAGCTTCTTCTCTTTAGCACTTTCCCGTGGGAAAAGCTTTTTAAAGAAGATAGGTGTGATAATACATGTAATCACGGCCACCAGGATGAGCGTACCACTCATTTGAGGGGTGATGATTTCAATTCTTTCAGCGATCTTTGCAGCAGCAATCACCAACGACAAAGTTGATGTAAGGAGAAATGCTGAAGCGATCGTCGTTTTCGTATCATACCAGTACCTTAATAAATATACCGGGATGATTTTCGAAACAAGGAAGGCAAGAATCAGCAATGGAGTGAGTAAAAGCATTTTCTTGTCACTCAGCAGTGACCCAAGGTCCAGCTCCACACCGACCATCACAAAAAAGATCGGGATTAAGAAACCATATCCAAAAGAATCAAGCTTATGAACCATCTCCTGATTTGGTGCAAGTAATGATACGAGTACACCGGCAAGGAAAGCCCCCAGAATGTTCTCGGCACCCACCGTCTCGGATACCGCCACAAGTAGGATGATCAATGTAAAGACAGCCCGCGTACCGATTTGAACGGTCCCTGTAGATAAACTTTTAATAAAGGGATTGTTCTTTAGTCTCTTCGCAAGGAAGTATAATAGAACCCCGACACCGAACAGGATTAGAAGGAGCCACATATTCCCATGTCCTTCTCCATAAAGAGAAACGAACACAGCCAGTAAGATCATGGTCACCAGGTCTGCAATGACGGCTACCAGCAGAATGATCTGTCCGATGGCACTTTTCGATATATGTGCCTCTTTCAGTGTAGGTACCACGACACCAAGTGATATCGTGGAAATGATCAATGTCATCAAGAACGCATTATCAATGAGGCCAAACAGGACAAACAGATAAGATAGTCCCAGTGATACTAAGAAAATACCGATGAAAATGAAAGTCGCCACTTTCAAGCGGTTTGGTTCTTCTTTCCCGTTCGGCAAGAGCTCTTTTTTCTTTTTCCCGCCTGAAAAAGCCTTGAAATCAATTTCAACACCGCTTAAGAACATGAGGAAAATAAACCCCAGGGTAGATAATGTCTCAAGCCACATGTCCTGCTGGACGAGATTAAACCCGCTCTTTCCTATAACCAATCCCATTATAATCTCTGCGATGACGACCGGGATGAAGTTCAATTTGAGTCGATGCAGCAAAATGGGAGTTAAAAATGCTACCAGAATCACAATAACAAGCGATGCAACAGATGCATGTTGTTCCATTCATATTTCCCCCTGTTCTCTCTATATTAGGTAATTCATAAACATCGTCGCTAATCCAAGATATATTAAAGTACTGATGATATCATTTATCGTCGTAATAAAAGGACCGGAAGCGACGGCCGGATCTACTTTTAGCTTGTGCATCAAGAGGGGCACTAATGTACCTGCAAGGGTAGCAACGAATAGTGAAATCAATACGGAGACGCCGACAAGGATCCCTAAAAAGAATTCGCCTTTCCACACGTACACAATGATGCTGACCACAATCCCGCAAGTGGTCCCCGTGATCAGCCCTGTTCCCGCTTCACGGAACACAAGGGACATCTTGTTTTCCTTTTCCAGGTCCCCTGTTGCAATCCCCCTCACGGCAACGGCGAGTGCCTGAGTTCCAGTATTTCCTGCCATTCCGGCAATCAATGGAATAAACACGGCAAGGATGGCCACTTTATCCAAGGTATCTTCAAACCTGCCGATGAGGCTTGCAGTGAACATTCCGAGGAATAGTAAGGCGATGAGCCATGGGAGACGCTTCTTGGCCGCATTTATAGGGCTTCTGTCAATGGAATCCAAATCGGCGATACCGGCAAGTTTAGAGTAGTCATCGGACGCCTCTTCTTCCATGACGTCCATGATGTCATCTACCGTAATGATTCCAAGTAGATGATGTTGAAAATCAACAACCGGCAGGGCAAGGAAATCGTAATCCTTCATCTGTCGTGCAACAGCTTCCTGATCTTCGCTGACACCGACAGACATGACCCGCCCACTCATGATTTCACCGATCATCACATCATCATGGCTGATGATCAAATCTCTAAGGGAGATGACCCCTACAAGCTTTTTATCATCATCCACCACATAGATATAGTAAATCGTTTCCGCATTGGGTGCTTCATTTTTCAATATATACATGGCAGACCTGACCGTCTGATTCTTTGAAATGGCCACGAACTCAGTGGTCATGATACTACCAGCTGTGTATTCTTCATAATGCAGTAACTCTTTAATCTCTTTAGCCGATTCATCATTCATGATTGTCAAATAACTGACAACCTGATCTTTATCCAGCTCATTCAACACATCCACCGCGTCATCGGCATACATATTAGAAAGCATTTCGGCTGCGTATGTAGGATTCATTTCGGCCAGGATATCCTGATAATCTTCTTCATCTATATCCAGACTTTCAAAAAGCTCCGCCATTTCTTCCGGTGAAAGATAATGATACAGCCGGCTTCGTAAGTCTTCATCTATTTTAGAGAAAAACTTTGCTTGATCATAAGAGTGTAATTGAACAAATTCTGAACGAAATAAATCCAGATTTTCTTCCTGAAGGGCTCTGATGAGAAGGTCTTCATCATACATTTCCTTTTCCTGCTTATCTCTTTCATTCTCCTGTTCTTGAGTTACCTCAGACATCCAATACACCCTCCTTCATTAATTGCTTGAATATAGTCGTAATAATACTAGCAAATCTCAACACAATTGTCTCTTATGAAATCATAACCATCTATGTATTCCTTTGCTTTATAATATAGAAAGGGTCTTTTCGAAAAGCTCTTTTCGCAAAGATTGTTGTTTTCTAATATAGGAACTACTGAGGCTCTGTCTATGTGTATATGGATAGATGGTGAGGGGCCCGGCTTCGCTTTCCGGCGGACGAACGGCCAAGCCTCCTCGCATTCGCTGCGGGGTCTTGTCTCGTCCGTTTTTCCGCAGGAGTCTACGCCGTTCCCCTCCCCATCTAAACGAGATAGCGTGACAGAGCTTACCAGTGGAAAAACGAATGAAACAGCATTTTTACTATTCAAGGTGAAATCGACCACTCCACATATAGAAATTGATATTTTCTAGAGGTGTACAGAAGTAGATTAGTTCTCCATACCAATACAGTTGATTGTAGCGGAAGGTGCTCGACTCCTGCGGGAATTGCGTGAAAGTTGAGACCCCACAGGGCAAAGCCCGAGGAGGCTCAACTCACGCCCCGCGGAAAGCGAGCACCTGCAGCGGAAATCAACCAGCCTTCGCTATTTTGATGAAAAATTAAATAAGTGACCATAATTATGCTCGATGAATAATTAAGTGATTTAATTGAAAGACTGAATCATTAATATGTCATAAAATACGTGAAAAGAAAAGAAAAAAGGCAGGTAAGGGAGTGGGATTTCCATGAAAATTGATATTATCGGTGATGTTCATGGCTGTTTTACCGAATTGAGAGAGTTGACGAAGAAGCTTGGGTATGAATGGGGCAGCGGCCTTCCTGTTCATCCTCATGGAAGGAATCTTGGTTTCGTGGGAGACCTGACTGATCGGGGACATCACTCCCTGGAGACGATCTCAACCGTATACGGTCTTTTTCAAAAAGATACTGTTTATTATGTCCCCGGGAACCATTGCAATAAGCTTTACCGTTATTTCTTAGGGAACAACGTGAAAATCCTTCACGGCCTGGAAACAACCGTGGCGGAACTGAGTGCCCTCCCCCAAAAGGAAAGAAATCGCTATCGGGATATGTTCATCGAATTATATGAACACTCCCCTCTATACCATGCATTGGATAAAGGTAAGCTGATCATTGCCCATGCAGGCATCAAGGAAGAACTAATCGGAAAGCAATCGAACCGTGTGAAAACCTTCGTCCTTTATGGAGACATAACTGGAGAAAAGAACGATGACGGCACGCCTGTCAGAAAAGACTGGGCACGTGACTATCAAGGCGAAGCATGGATCGTATACGGCCACACCCCGGTGAAAGAAGCACGCCTCATAAATAAAACGGCCAACATCGATACAGGCGCCGTGTTTGGCGGTATGCTTTCTGCATTTAGATACCCTGAACTCGAAGTAGTGAGTGTAGCATCAAGTATGCCTTTCGTGGCAGAGAAGTTTCGGGAAGTTGAATGAGTTTTCATGGGGGAGATATCAAAATAATACTAAAAAGGTCCCTTCAGTCTAACTGAAGGGGCCTCTTACTGCCTATCAAGCAGCATTCTCATATCATCGGGCAAGGGGCACTCCAAGTTCATCCATTCTTTCATAATCGGATGGAAAAAGTGCAGCATTTTACAATGAAGGGCCTGTCTGCCTATCAGCTTAACACTTCCGCCATATAAATCATCTCCTGCGAGAGGATGGCCAAGGTAGGAAAGATGAACACGGATCTGATGGGTTCTGCCTGTTGCAAGCTTCAATTCCAGGTGTGCAAATTCAGGGAACTGATCTTCCACCCTGTAATGGGTCAGGGCATATTGTCCATCTGACCGCACTTCTCTTTCAATAATGCTGTCGGACTTCCTTCCGATCGGCTCTTCTATCGAACCGGATCCATTCATTACCCCTTCTGCAAAGGCTTCATATGTCCGGTTGATTTCCCTCCCCTTCTGCTGAAGGCTGAACAGATGATGAACGTGGCGGTGTTTTGCCACGAGTACCAGTCCAGACGTGTCTTTATCCAATCGGGTAACGATGTGTACCGTTGAAGCGAGGTCCATTTGATTGAAATACCCGAATATGGCATTCGCAAGACTTCCTGTCGGCTCTTCTTTCGTGGGGATCGTTTTCATCCCCCACGGTTTGTCCACAACGAGCACATCATCATCTTCGTAAACGATTGAGAGAGGAATCTTTTCTGCCACCAACGTTTCACTTGCTCTTTCTTCAGGAAATCTCACCTCAAGAAGATCTCCTGCAGTAAGTGGATGCCGGACATTTTCTTCCTTTCCATTGAGGGAAATCCTTCCTCCATCAAACTTGACTGCCGTCAATGTACGCTTTGACAATTGCTGATCGATCAGAAACTCTCTCATCAGCTTCCCCTCATAGGTTGATGGGATGCACCACTTTAGCGTATATCCCTTCACCTTACCATTCCCCTTTACTCATCCGCTACAAATGAATCATGCACCCGTTTCCAGAACGGGAAAGGACGGAAGCGTGCAAAGCGGATTTTCTCATCTGCGACACGATATTGAATGCTTTTCACGTCTTTATGAAGGAGGGATAGATGATCGATCGTCACCAGGAAGTCCGGTCCATTCACAGGCTTCAGCATGCATGTATGATGTGCAGGTAAAATGAGCGGCGATCCGATGGTACGGAATACCCGATTATTGATGGAAGCCATTTCAGCGAATTGGATGGCAGGTAAGGACGGGTGAATAATCGCCCCTCCCAGTGCCTTATTATATGCCGTACTGCCTGAAGGAGTGGACAGGCACAATCCGTCGCCCCTGAACCGTTCAAAATGCTGCCCCCGGATTTCCACATCCATCACCAGGGTCCCTTCGACGCTCTTGACCGTTGATTCATTCAATGCAAGATAACTGGTTTCTTTTCCCCCATGCTGATAACGGATAATCGTTTCCAACAGTGGATATTCAATGATCTGATAGGGTGTCTTGGCGATGGCAATGACAAGTTTCTCAATTTCTTCAGGCACCCAGTCTGCATAAAAGCCGAGGTGACCTGTATGAACACCCACAAAGGCCGTCTTATCAAGCCTCGATCTATATCGATGAAAAGCATATAGAAGCGTGCCGTCCCCACCGACAGAAATGACGATATCGGGTTGATCATCGTCATAGATCAGGTTGAAATCCTGGAGATACGTTCTCATTTTATGCATCAGTGTATTGGACTTTGAATCACCTTTTGATGTAATAGCGAACTTCATTCATTTACCCCCTGCTGTTTCGATTCAGGGCCACGCTGGTCTTTTTCCTTTTTGTTTGTGAAAATGACCTGGGCTTCCTGGATTTCTTCACGGATTAAACTCATTTCCTCATCCAGCCTGAATGCCGCTTCGGCAGCACTTTGCAGACGGTGACGGATCTGTTCAGGAATTTGTCCACTGTACTTATAATTCAATGAATGTTCGATCGTAGCCCAGAAATTCATCGAAAGCGTACGGATTTGAATTTCTACCAGGATGTTTTTTTCACCGTGGATCGTTTGTACCGGATAGTCAATGACGACATGATAAGAACGGTATCCGCTTTGTTTCTTGTGGGTCACATAGTCTCTTTCTTCAATAATCGTAAAATCCCTGCGCCCGCGGAGCTTTTCCACCACCACATGAATATCCTCTACAAATTGACACATCATTCTTAGTCCTGCGATGTCCTGCAGTTCAGTCCCGATGTTTGATAACTTGATTCCCTTTTGATCTGCTTTATTAAGAATACTCGCAATCGGTTTAACTCTGCCAGTCACGAATTCAATGGGGGAATGAGTATTATGAAGTTCATATTCTCCCCTCATCCCCTTAAGCTTAATCTTTAATTCATCAACCGCCTGTTTGTAGGGAGCCAAAAATTGTTCCCAGTCATTCATTCCCCTCACCTCTAAATGCCTACTTTTCAAGAAATACGTTCTCTACCTTTTTAACCATTTCGTCACCGTAGTTCCCGTTTCCTTCTATATTATCTATAAGATAGTCAAGCTCTTCTATGAATTGAGTTAATTCCAGTATATCATTATCACTTTTTGCCACGACTGCCGCTTTTTCATTAAGGGCTTTTTTTAATTCCGGCCAGATTGACTCTTCCAAATATAAGTATACATATTCCTCTTCATTTTCAGCTAAGTATACGAAAGCATAGCGATCTGAGTCTGCAATGATCTGACCTGCCGCCGTTGTACCTTTTAAGAGCTCCGACTGGTCCGTATGTAAATACAATGTTCCATTTTCATATGTTGTGTGGTTAAATTGAACAATTTTCCTCATGCTTTTCTTCATCCTTCCATTAAACAATCAGTATCATTTTAACATAAGAAAACCATTTCATCTAAATATTGAAGTTCCCTTTTATTAAAGAGATAATAGAGGAAGTATGCAAGGAAAGGATGCTTGTGATGGCACAGGAAATTGAAATTGAATTTAAGAATCTTGTTACGGAAGAAGAATTCACCCGATTGACTTCACATTTTCATATAAAAGAGGAAGATTTCATTTCTCAGGATAATCATTATTTCGATACTCCGGATTATCAGCTAAAAGAGAAGCAGTCTGCCCTCCGGATCCGGGAGAAAGACGGGACGTATACATTGACGTTAAAGACCCCGTTGAAAGAAGATCTCCTGGAGACACATCAACCTTTATCTAAAGACCAATCGTATTCCCTTTTACAAGATGGACTATTCCCGGAAGGCGAAGTCAGAGATGTGCTGAACTCCCTTTCCATCTCTTTTGAAACCCTGCAACACTTCGGGACCCTCTCAACCAGCAGGGTGGAAATCCCTTATAGGGATGGTCTCCTTGTTTTCGACCATAGCACTTACCTGCAAAAGGAAGACTATGAACTCGAATATGAAGTGAAAGAACGTAAATCAGGTGAAGCGATATTCTTGGAATTACTCGAGCAGCATCAGATTCCACTTCGTCAGACAGATAATAAAATCAAACGTTTTTACTTGGAGAAATTAAAACAGGATCAATCATGACCGATATAGAATAGGAATAAGCGTTTTATTAAAGAGGAGTCAAATATATGAATGTTCAACAGTTGAGAACGATGATGGAGCTTCAAGCCTTGAATACTCTCGGGTCCGTATCTTCTATCCAGGATACAACTGGTCAATCGAATGATTTGTTCCAACAATTATTAGCTCAAGCCCTGCAACCAAGCCAACAAAATATAGATTTGAATCAAACACTTGGAGCCGTGGGGGGAGGCCTTCTGACCCAATCCTCCGTAACAGTTCCACTGAACCTCCAATCCCTTTCGGATGTTAACAGGTCGAACGGGCGCGCCCCTCAGGAAATCGATGAAATCATCAGCCGTGCAGCGGATCAATATGCCCTTCCAAAAAAGTTGATTCAAGCCGTCATTAAACAGGAGTCCAATTTCAATCCGGATGCCGTCAGTCCTGCAGGGGCCACGGGATTGATGCAGCTCATGCCGAGCACCGCACGAGGGCTTGGGGTCAACAATCTATTCGACCCGGAAGAGAATGTATTTGCCGGTACAAAATATTTAAAACAAATGCTCGATAAGTACAATGGGGACATCCACCTTGCACTGGCTGCCTACAATGCAGGTCCCGGAAACGTTGATAAATACAACGGTATCCCACCGTTCAAAGAAACCACCTCCTATGTGAAAAAAGTGACGGATCGCTATTTTGCCTAACGATCCCGTCATCATTCAAAAAGCAGGCCGCTCATTACAAGGCCCGCTTTTTTTTGATGACACAAATGGTCCAATCGACCCTCTTTGACTCCTCAGCCATCATTCCCACTATTTCATGGGAATTGGGAATAGAGTGACAAAAGCAGGCTACACTAATTTAGGAATAATCAGTTGATGTAAGGCGATTTGTTTGAGATATGAAAGAATGCTTGCTAGAATAAACATACAATCTAAGTAAAAAGGAGTCATTCTTATGGTCGAGAAACCACAAATGCCTTATAATCTTATCGGCGAAAAGAAACTCTCCATGCTCGTTGAAGCCTTTTATAATAGAGTATCCAATCATCCTGAGTTAACACCGATCTTTCCGGATGATTTAACCGAGACAGCTCGCAAACAGAAACAATTCCTAACTCAATATTTAGGTGGACCGGCTCTTTATACAGAAGAACACGGACACCCCATGCTGCGTGCAAGGCACCTCCCCTTTCCCATCACAGAGTCACGGGCTAAGGCTTGGTTAAGTTGTATGCATGACGCAATGGATGAGGTCAACCTAGAGGGTCCTGTAAGGGATGACTTTTTTCACAGACTCGTATTAACCGCCCATCATATGGTGAATACCGAAACACCTAAGGGTTCTTCCATTGACTAGAACAAATAGCTGGCATCATCTTAAAGGGTGTGGGCGTGACAAGAAACCTTTGGAAATATATATGTTTGTTGACCCTCTTTGCCCGGAATGCTGGGCGCTTGAACCAATCTTAAAGAAATTGCACATTGAGTATGGACAATACTTCCGGATCCGCTATATTTTAAGTGGACAGCTCGCCTCCTTAAACCTGGCGACGAAACGGAAGAAGGAAGATCTGGCACAGCAATGGGATAAAACAGCGAGTCGCTCCGGCATGTCATGTGACGGGAGCCTGTGGATCGAGAATCCGATTGATTCACCCTATCTCGCTTCATTCGCCATTAAAGCGGCAGAACTTCAAGGAAAGCACTCGGGGATCCGCTTTTTACGTTTTTTACAAGAACGATTATTCCTTCAGAAACAAGACATCTCCAATATCGAGGTACTGAAGGAATGCGCACAGGCAGCCAAGCTTGATCTCACAGAATTCATGAACGATATCAACTCTTCTTCCGCATCCAAAGCTTTTCAATGTGATGTCAAGATCACGTCTGAAATGGAAGTTGAGGAAATACCGACGCTTGTCTTCTTCAATGAGAATATTGAAGATGAGGGGTTAAAGATTACAGGATTGTATTCCTATGAGGTATACGTACACATCATTGAAGAAATGCTTGCAACAAAGCCGGAAAAACAGCCGTTGCCTCCACTGGATGTATTCATGAAGTATTATCGGGTTGTCGCATCGAAGGAAATAGCTGTTGTGTACGATCTATCGGTTGAAGAAGTAGAGAAACAAATGAAGAAATGGACGCTTCAGCAAAAAGTGAAAAAGCTCCCTGCAAAGCACGGAACCTTTTGGAAATATATCAGTCAATAATTATTTTAATATAATTAAATAGCCTTATAAACAAGAAAAGCCGATGTTGTTTCCAACATCGGTTTTTCAATACGAACAAAGGGGATGGGAGAAATTTTTCACGGTCAAACAAAGGGGTATATGTTTGCTTGTGATCAACTTCACACTGATAATATATCACGTATCCACTTGTATTGGCAAGTTGTTTGTATGGTATTTCACAATATTGTCAAAATCGATTCATGTTCCCCATTTCCCCTTCATATACATGGTTATAAGACAACGTTCGGAGGGAATGGCTATGCTCGCAAAAATGAAATACGGAATCCTCATTCTACTGATCGTGATCAGTTTCTTCATAAATATCCTTGGCCTTATGCACCTGGTACCGATTTATATCACATCACCCATCCTCTTTCTCTCACTTCTCCTATTTTTCCACTCACTGGGAAACCGTAACCGCTTCAGGGGATTCAAATCGATGAAATGAGGGACGGACCTATATAATCAGGTTCCATAAAAATAACACCCCTCCTGAAGATAACCCTTCAGGAGGGGTGTTTCGTTCCGTAGTTACGTCTATTTATTGCAATTTTTCAAGCAATTCTTCCATTTCATTCAGCTTTTCTTCAAAGACTTTACAAGCATCTTCCACCGGTTTGGATGTTGTCACATCCACGCCTGCTTTCTTCAATACTTCAATCGGGTAATCGGAGCTTCCGGCTTTAAGGAAATCGATGTAGCGTTCCACTGCAGGCTCCCCTTCTTCCAGGATTTGTTGACTAAGGGCCGTTGCTGCAGAGAAGCCTGTAGCATATTGATATACATAATAATTGTAATAGAAATGTGGAATACGAGCCCATTCCAATCCAATCTCTTCATCAATCGAAATGTCTTCCCCGAAATATTTCTTATTCAGTTCATAATACTGTTTGGTGAGGAACTCAGAAGTAAGGGCCTCTCCTTCCTGGGCTTTCTTATGGATAAGATGCTCGAATTCAGCAAACATCGTCTGACGGAAAACAGTCCCCCTGAAACCTTCAAGATAATGATTCAACAGGTACAGCCTTTTCTTCTCATCGTCGATCGTATTCAACAGGTAATCATTTAATAATGCTTCATTGCAAGTAGAAGCGACTTCTGCCACAAAGATGGAATAATGACCGTACGTGTATGGTTGGGAACTGCGCGTATAGTAACTATGGACACTGTGACCGAATTCATGGGCCAGTGTGAATAGATTGTTTACATTATCCTGCCAATTCATCAGGATATAAGGATTGGTACCGTATGCCCCGGATGAGTAAGCACCGCTTCTCTTTCCTTTATTTTCGACGACGTCCACCCAGCGATTCTCAAAGCCTTCTTTCAGCACATTGGCATATTCCTCCCCGAGTGGCTTTAATCCATCGAGGATCATGCTCTGTGCTTCGTCATAGCTTAAGTCCATTTTGACTTCCTTCACGAGTGGGGTATACAAGTCATACATATGAACCTCATCCAGACCCAGCACTTTCTTACGAAGCTTCACATAACGCTGAAGCAGATGAAGGTTTTTATTCACCGTATCGACAAGGTTATCATACACTTCTTCAGGAATATTGTTATTTGATAATGCCGCATGTCTCGCAGAATCGTAATGTCTGACGTTGGCGACGAAATTATCTTTCTTTACCGCTCCACTTAAAGTCGAGGCGAATGTATTTTCAAATTTTCCGTACGTCTCATACACCTTTTTAAAGGCTTCTTCCCGGACACGGCGATCGCTGCTCTCCAGGAATCGGATAAAACGACCGTGTGTGATATCCACTTCTTCCCCATTTTCATCTTTGATGCTCGGAAACTCAAGGTCTGCGTTATTCAGCATGCCGAATGTATTACTTGCAGCACTGAACACTTCAGACGCCTGGGCCAAGAGCGCTTCTTCTTCCGCGGAGAGGACATGGGGACGCTGAAGGTTGATTTCCTCTAAAGCGTGCTTATACTTCTTCAGTTCATCCTTCTCCTCAAGGAAACCATTCAGCTTCTTTTCATCAATCGATAGAACTTCCGGCACCAAATAAGCAAACTTACTCCCTAACTGGGTATAAAGACTTTTGGCACGGTCATCAAGACCCTGATAATAGGAATTGGTCGTATCCTGGTCATAGCGCATATGAGAATATGTATACACCTTCCCCATACGTTCCATTATTTCATCCTGGAAGGCAAATGCTTTATAAAGCTGGTCTGCACTATCACCCAGCGTTCCCTTAAACTCGTCTGCTCTCTTTGTCATTCCTTGGATTTCTTTATATTCTTTCTCCCACGCATCATCACTTTCAAAGATATCTTCCAATCTCCACGTTAACGTTTCATCTACCTCTTTTCTTCCAGGCAGACTTTTAGTAGCTGTATCTTTTGACATATACATCCTCCATTCTGAAATCTACAGAAAATTCCTTATAGTTACATTCTCTCTCATCTACCAATTTCCTGCAACAATACATTCTTTCTTACAGCTTTTTTAATATATGCTTCCATTTAGGAAAAAAATCATGTTTATGCTGTTCAAAGGCTGAAAAATGATCCGGGCACCTCCAAGGTTCAGTAAGTCGATAAGTACCATTTATTTTTCTGAGAACTTGCACCTCTTCAAGTATTCTTAAATACCCGCTTGCGATTTTCTTGATCACTTCATCGCTTTTTAGAAGCGGAAGGGAACGAAGCTCGATATGGCCTTTTGTAATCCTTCTACTTAGCACCCTGCACACCCTTTCCTCTGAAATGAATCGATTCTCTTTCAAACAATCTTTCCATACATAATATTGCCATTCCACTTCGTGATTTCTGATATGAATGCCATGGGGAATGACAGGAATGCCAATATACAGGGGCAAATACAAAAACGTATCCCCTTCCCCGTACACTTCCCTTAAGAACACATCTGTTCTCGCATTATGATATTGAATTTTGTTGTATATCCATTTCGCTCTATAATCGTACCAATTAGATAAAAAGTAGGGATGAAGATCGGAAACATCCGGAATGGAAAGAGGAAGTGTGAATTCGGAAACTGGGATGATGATGGGTGCTGCACTCATAAATGCCGTGCCGGAAACAGGAAGGAGATGGGAATATAGTTGAAAGATGCTTCTATCCGGGAGAAACTGAAGGAGAAAATAATCCAAGTGTGGAGAGTATCGGATAAATGCTTGTTGGAAGGTCGTTAGACTCAGGAGCTTCTTGGACTTAAGGGGCTGGGTCAGGATCCAAAAGGGGGTGATCCTCTGTCGGTGATAACCATATGTGCGTCGCGCTATTTCAGAAATCGGTATGGTTGAACACTGAATCTCGATGGCAATCTCTTCCGTATCTGTTTTCACATAAATATCTGCGACCTGTTTAAGCTCTCTAATGTAATGCTCGAGACTCACCCTTGTATGGAGGGAGCTGACCCTGTCATATAATAGCTGCTTACTTAAGAGATGTTGTGGAGTCTCACCCCTCGTCAACTCACAATCAGCTTGGGACATATGGGCAAAATGGGGGATGTTGCGGCTACCGATTTTCATGGTCAACAGTGAAGAACAATAGGGACAGAGGAATGAAGCACCTCTCCTTCTTAACCCTCTCAATTCCTCCCTGGAATAATGGATGGTGGTAAATACTTGCTGGTTTAATAATGCTGTTAACATAGAACACCTCCTTCTGTTACCATTCGACATAAATAGTGAAAATCCTGCATAAACAAAGCCCTCAAGCAAAAAACACTTGAGGGCTTCACTTTATAACAATGGAGACATCAGTCGGGAAGTGGATTCCAAGATCCTGTATCCAAGATGTCGCTTCTGAAATTCTTCCAGCTGTAATTCTTCCGATTCCTCCAGATCATGTAAATATTCTTTCACAATGGAGGAAGTGCTTTCTGTTTTATACAAAAATGCATTCACTTCAAAATTCAAGTGAAAACTTCTCATATCCATATTCGATGTTCCGATTGATGCCATTTCTTCATCTACGATCACGATTTTACTATGCATGAACCCTTTTTGATACTCAAATATTCGGGCTCCAGCTTCCAGGAGATCAGGGAAATAAGAGCGGGAGGCATGGAATACAATCCTTTTATCCGGTTTATGGGGAACCAGGAGTCTCACATCCACCCCACTTAAAGCGGCAATCTTCAGAGCTGAGAAAATATCTTCATCCGGAACGAAATAAGGGGATGCCACCCACACACTCTTTTTCGCCGAAGTGATCATCGAGAAGAATATGTTCTTCAAAACGCTCAATTCGTTGTCGGGTCCCCCCGCAATCATTTGAACACCGCCGTCGTTCGCATTTTCAAGAGGGTCAGGACTTAAATATCCAGGTGTGAGGAAGTCATCGTTCGTCATATAATACCAATCCTGCAGGAAGATCAACTGCAAGGTCCGAACCGCTTCTCCCCTTACAAACAGATGAGTGTCCCTCCAGAAACCGAAGTGAGGATTCTTACCTAAATATTCATCACCAATATTAAGTCCTCCCACAAATCCTATACTCCCATCGATGACAATGATTTTACGGTGATTACGAAAGTTGAATTTATTATTCAGCACAGGGATTTTGACAGGGCCGAACGCGACTACTTCTACACCCGCATCTTTAAGATCATTTATATAGTCCTTTGATAATTGCCAGGCACCGACTGCATCGTAGAGGAAGCGTATTTTGACTCCATTATTGGCCCGCTCAATTAAAATGTCCTTAATCTGATTTCCGATTTCGTCATGACGCACAATATAATACTCCATATGAATATGATGCTTTGCGGTCTTTAACCATTTTAGGATCTCACCGAACGTTTCGTTACCATTGGTCAGCAGTTTTGTTTCACTGGAAAAGGATATGGCACTGTTCCCGATTCTTTGCGCAAGCTGAAAATGCTTCTCTTGAAATAACCCAAACATATCTGCGTTTATTTCTTTTGGGCCGGGCTCGAATTTATTATAAGTTTCCTGATCCAATATGTACTTTTCCTTATACATTTTCTCTTTTCTGTAATTCCGTCCAAATAACAAGTAAAAAATGAAGCCCAAAAACGGGAATGCCCCCAAAACGACTAGCCATGTCAGGGTTTGCGCCGGATGACGATTTTCAAAGAAAATAAGAAACCCAATGACAACGACAGAGAACGTGAAGACAATACTGAAATACTTCACCATGCCCGAAAGATACTGATCAAAATAAAAAATATAACTTAATACAAGGACAGCACAAAATAAGAGGACCCTTACTGTATTCTTCATATGTAGTAACACCTTCCACCGGCTTAATGTTTCAAAAATTGATAACCCTTATACAGAGAGTGGATATAAAAAATACCGATTTCTATATGAAACCGGTATTGATCCTTACGAAAAGTGTTCACTTAACGTCTCAAAGACATGGTCAGAGATGACCACTTTGCCATACTCTTCAAGGCGATGAACGGTCATTCGTGATTCATCGGCATATTCAAGCAGTATACTTAACGTATTATCGATATCTTCTTCTGAAAAGTGTTCTTCAGAAAATTTAACATAAATAAAATATTTATCTTCGAATGCAAGCAGCTTTGTTTCTAAATGTTCCATAGGTATGTCTTTCAATCGATGGGATAGAGAAATCGCATCTTCGAAATCATTGAATTTCAACGTGAAGTCCAAAACTACTTCAGCTTCCCCATCCTGATCCTGCTTGATTTGGAAATGCTGATCCAATAGTTCCTCTATGCGCTCATCGACAGGAAGTTCCTTGAGCTTATCCTCTGGAATAGGAAGCTCGAATCGCTGGCCATCCTTAGAAACCTGAGCTCTTGTAACCAGTACTTCAAGCCCTTTATCTAACGCCTGAACTTGAATCCAAAGCGGTCCTTCAATTCCGAAATCTTCTTCCTGATGAACTTCATCCATCATTTCCCAGAAGAGTTCTTCACTCCGTTCGCGATTATACCAGATTTCTTCACGGTCAAATCCGCGATCTTCTATATCTCCATAAGAAATATAGAACTTGACTGTATTTTCGTTAATGCGTTCGATTTCCAATTAACACCTCTCCCTTCTTGCATGATGTTAGTGAAGGGACTACACCCTCTGAGCATAGCGCTCTATTGCTGGTGAAGATTGAAGATACATTTAGATTAGTTTGTACCTTGTACTTCTATTTTATGATAAAACCTCAGAAAATGGAATTAAACTAACACCCATTTTTTTCTCACAAATCCCTCTAGGCGTTTTTGACATTTTAGCGGATATTTGCAGAAAATTCAAGTGATAAAACTTATTCTAATATAAAGAGACTGACCCGAAAGGAGACGCAACGTTCCTTAAAGGGTCAGCCCCTTTTACTTATATATTCCCATACTTCGAAAAGGATACTTTAGTTTACCATTCTTTGAGCTTCAAGAAGCTGGAATGTCCGAACCTTTCTTGGAAGGAAACGTCTGATCTCATCTTCATTGTATCCAACCTGAAGGCGCTTTTCATCAAGGATGATCGGGCGTCTCAGCAGTCCTGGATTCTTTTGGATCAATTCGAACAGCTCTTGAAGGGGTAAAGTTTCCAGGTCTACATTAAGCTTCTGGAATGTTTTAGAACGGGTTGAAATGATTTCATCTGTTCCATCCTCAGTCATGCGAAGGATTTCTTTGATTTCATCAATGCTTAATGGTTCAGAAAAAACGTTGCGTTCGGTATATTGAATCTCATGCTCTTCTAACCAAGCTTTTGCCTTGCGACAAGATGTACAACTAGGTGAAGTGAATAATGTAACCACGAATCATTCACACTCCCTTTAGGAATTTTTATAATATAGAGTATTTCATTTAAACGCCGTTAATTAAAATTAGTTTAAATAAGAAATCTCTATTATGTATTATACATGAATTATAGTCCCATGAACATAGTTTTAACTAATTTGTCAAATTTCCTGTACAGAGGTTTAACATAGCTATATATTCTGTTTCTATTAAGGGTTTACCCGGTACACTCTTAGCCTAAACATGATATTGTATATTTCCATTTTTTCATTTAGAAAACCTTATTGCGAATAGGCAATAAGGTTTTCCTCGGCTTAAAGATCTTTCAATACATCCCCATCGCGTTCTTCGTCTTTCTTCAACACTTCATCTACGGGTTGATAAGAAGCACCATAAAATTTTTGGTCATTGTACGTATGAATGAGCTCATATGTTTTTTTCATGGATTCGAAGATAAGATCTTCGGATTCATCCTCTGGTGCCCAGTATAGGATTTCCATTTCATTAATTTCGTTTGTGGCAAGTGAACGGCGGGCATATCCGATGCTGACGGCGTGTTCGAAACCTTCACGTTTGTAGAATTTCAAGCGCTTCTCAGTGTCAGTGTCATCATAGTCCACTGGCTCGACTTCCAAAATGATGGCTTTCTTCTTTTCTTTCAACTGATCAAGTAATTTATGGCCCAGGCCTTGTCCACGGGCATCCTTTGAGACGAAAAGATAATCAATAAAGATAAAATCTTCAAGTTCGGCGTACATAAGTACATGGTGTGGCCCTTCATCTTTGTGATAGATGTCGCTTCTTTCTTTTAAAAGTGATTCAAGATGTTCCTTTGATTTCATTTCCTCTACAGGGAAATATTGATTTAATTTTTCATACCAGTGCATGGATCTACTCCTTCGATTGAATTTTTAAGTGCCTTTGACTAACGTGATACCATTATCATTCTCAGAAAAAATAAGTTTATGTTAGATGTTAGTCTTATCCGTGGGATAATCGTACGGAATCACAGGCTGTAATGCCCATGAAGAGGAAGATGTGGTTGAAAGCGGTTAATCTTACCAATACTTTAATGATAACAATATTTCAACGCTTTTTCAAATGAGAAGCAATGCTTCGGTCCCGGCTTCTCTTAAAAGAAAAAAGACTGACCTGCACGTTCCAGAGGTCAGTCTCTTCTATTATGGAGTGTAGTCTACGCCTTCCGTATAGGAATTACCTGCATCCCACAGAAGGAATTCATTGATTCCTTGATCATTTAACGCTTTGATCTGCGCCTCTACTTCTGCTTTTCCGTAAGGTTTATAGTTTCCACTGCCAAGCCAGGAAGCGGTGAAATCCTGAAGCCACGGTCTTGAGATCGGCTTATTTTTCAGTTTTGCTATTTTAGCTTTCTCCACCTTCGAGTATTCCGTCACAAGTTCGTACGGCTGTAGATCCGGTTTTGCAATTCCGAAGTAAGGTGTCCAATGACTAGGATAGATCATGGATGAAATGACATCCACATTTTCAGATATCTTCGAGAAATTCTGACCGATACCAGGTGCCTCTGGAAGGGTTGCCGTATAACCGAAGATATCAACGGATACTTTCACGCCATAAGGTTCGAGCTTCTTATGGGCATATTCCACAAAATCAGTGACGGCATGTACACGTTTTTGTACATTATCACTGTCTTCTTTGGCATATTCCCCTCCGTTATAGGTGAGCTCATCATCACGCTTCTCGAATCCTTCAGGGAACCGGACGTAATCGAACTGGATTTCCTGAAAGCCCATTTTTGCTGCTTCAATGGCGATGCCTACGTTATAATCCCACACTTCTTTGAGGAATGGGTTGACGAATGAGTCCCCTCCTCCATTTGACCAGACCTTATCCCCGTCCTTAAACGAAAGGTCCGGCCGCTGATTCGCAAGAACCGTATCCTTGAAGACAACGACACGTGCAATCGGATAGATTTTCTTTTCTTCCAATGTCTTTAACATCGCTTTGGGATCTTTGATATACGGCTGACCCACCTTGGCATACGGGGAAGACTCTTCCGGCTCATATGTTACATTCCCTACGTCATCTTTAATATCAATGACCATGGCATTAAGATCTGTATTATCCATTAATTTTGTAAGAGAATCAAAACGGGCTCCGCCAGCTGAATGTGCCGTGACATATACCCCTCTCACCGCATCCGGATACTCGAAGCTGAGACCGGAATCATAGACAAATCGTGGCGCTGGGCTGGTCATCTCTTTTTTACTCATCGAAAACGTTCTCTTCTCATGCTTTACCGGACCATCTTCAGCGGCACTTGCCGACTGGAAGGGCAAGACGCACATTGTGGCTACACATAAAGATGTCGCTACCTTACTCCATTTCAAAATGAACCTCTCCTCTATTAAGTATGCTATCTAGTAAATTATGTAACTCCTTATACTATTCTAACAAGGAAATAACTTGAAAGAAAAGGGTTAATCCACCTAGTCTGTCGAAATTTCCAAGGAAATGAATATTCTTCAATATATAGTATGAATGATCTTTAAAATTAGACTTTATCAACGGAAAAAGCTCCCCTCATCGAAGGGAGCTTTTGTCATCCTCTTAGCTTTTGTATGATGCTTGATATTGCGCAAATTCTTTCTCGGAGCAGTAAACGAAATGTCCTGGTACCACTTCACGCATTTCAAGATGGTCATCCTCTGTATAGTTATGAACAGAAGGATTATACTCTTTTCTTCTCCGGGTGCGCTCATACTCGGGATCCGGCAACGGAATCGCAGATAGGAGCGATTGAGTATAAGGATGAAGCGGATTTTTGTACAGGGCGTCACTTGTTGTCAACTCTACAAGCTTACCATAATACATAACACCAATCCGGTCACTGATATACTTCACCATGGAAAGGTCATGGGCAATGAAAAGATAAGTTAACCCTTTTTCCTTTTGAAGTTCCTGCATCAGATTGACGACCTGAGCCTGAATCGAAACGTCCAAGGCAGAGATCGGCTCATCTGCAATGATGAAATCAGGATCTACTGCAAGTGCACGGGCAATCCCGATACGCTGACGTTGTCCACCAGAGAATTCATGTGGATAACGGCCGGCATGTTCTTTATTCAATCCTACAGTCTCAAGGAGCTCATGGACTTTCTTCAGGCGTTCTTCCTTAGAAGTAGCCAATCCATGAATATCGATACCTTCAGCAATGATGTCGGCTACCTTCATACGGGGATTCAGACTCGCATAAGGATCCTGGAAGATCATTTGCATTTTACGATTGAATTTTTTTAATTGAGAGCGTGACTTCTTCCCGTGAACATCTTCACCGTTAAAAAGAACCTGACCGTCTGTTGCATCATAAAGACGAATGATCGTACGTCCTGTCGTTGATTTCCCACAACCGGATTCTCCAACAAGTCCAAGGGTTTCCCCTTTGTAAATATCAAAGCTGATATCATCTACCGCTTTAACCATATTCGGTTTTCCCGGATTGAAGTACTGCTTTAAATTCTTAATTTCAAGTAATTTTTCTGCCATTATGAACGAACCCCCTCAACAAGTACCGGCTCTCTATAATTTGAAGGCATCAGTCTTTGCCTAACTTTCACTGCTTCTGGAGGCTCTACCTGTGGAGCACTCGGATGTAATAACCATGATTTAACGTAGTGAGTGTCTGATACTTGATAATATGGCGGTTCCTGTTCAAAATCCACTTTCAATGCATATTCACTCCGGAGAGCGAATGCATCTCCTTTAGGTGGATTCAATAGATCCGGAGGAGTACCAGGAATCGCTACAAGCTCCTGCTCACCTTCTGTGTCGGTTGTCGGCATCGAACCGATCAATCCCCACGTATACGGGTGACGAGGGTCGTAGAAAATCTCATCTACCGTTCCCGTTTCTACGATCTGACCACCATACATGACCGCTACACGATCCGCAACGTTCGCCACCACTCCAAGATCATGGGTGATGAAAATAATGGATGTTTCAATTTTATTTTGAAGATCCTTCATCAGCTCAAGGATCTGTGCCTGAATCGTAACGTCCAGTGCCGTTGTCGGTTCATCGGCAATCAATATCTTTGGATTACACGCAAGAGCGATGGCGATGACGACACGCTGACGCTGCCCACCAGAGAACTGATGCGGGTATTGTTTAAAGCGGGTTTCAGGGCTCGGAAGACCTACCAGCTTCAGTAATTCAACAGCGCGTTTTTTAGCGTCATTTTTGCTCATATTCTGGTGTTTCACCAGTGGTTCCATGATCTGTTTCCCGATTGTCATCGTTGGATTCAAAGAAGTCATCGGATCCTGGAAGATCATCGAGATATCCTTCCCACGGATTTTTTGCATATCCTTTTCGGGAAGTTTGGCTAAATCTTTGCCTTCAAACAGGATCTCCCCGCCCTTGATGAATCCCGGCGGATTCGGAATCAATCTCATTAGGGCTTTCGTCGTTACGGACTTACCTGAACCCGACTCCCCTACGATCGCTAATGTTTCACCTTTATCTAAATGGAAATCCACACCGCGTACTGCCTGTACTTCTCCTCCATGCGTATTGAAGGAGACGTGTAGATCTTTCACTTCTAAAATTTTTGACATAATATTATCTCCCTTC
The DNA here is from genome assembly GCF_037046045.1 of Rossellomorea sp. LJF3. Taxonomy (NCBI): domain Bacteria; kingdom Bacillati; phylum Bacillota; class Bacilli; order Caryophanales; family Bacillaceae; genus Rossellomorea; species Rossellomorea sp. LJF3. The sequence goes on from NZ_JBANLY010000002.1 coordinate 28,768, forward strand.
CATTACTTACGCATTTTCGGATCTAGTGCGTCACGCAGTCCATCGGCCATTAAGTTGAAGCTTAGAATGACTAACGAAATGACAGCTGATGGAACAAGCATCATATGTGGATATGATTGGATAGATCTGTATCCATCATTAACCAATGACCCAAGAGACGCCCTAGGTGGAGCAATCCCTAACCCGATAAAGCTTAAGAATGCTTCTGTGTATATTGCAGCAGGAACCGTGAACATTGTCGTAATGATGACAGGTCCCATTACGTTCGGCAGCAGGTGTTTAAAAATCAAACGATTACTACTTGCCCCTAAAGTGCGTGAAGCAAGGACGAATTCCTGATTCTTTAATTGAAGAACCTGTCCGCGGACAATCCTTGCCATACCGGTCCAACCGGTTATGACCATCGCCATCGTAATCGAGAAAATACCCGGTTCAAATATCAGGATGAAAAGGATGACAACAATCAGATTAGGAATCCCCACTAAAATTTCAATGATACGTTGCATAATGTCGTCGACTCTTCCGCCGTAGTATGCCGAGATTCCTCCATAAGAAATTCCGATAAGGAAATCAATCACTGCAGCAAGTAACCCAATGTATAAAGAGACGCGAGTTCCATTCCATGTACGTGTCCACAAGTCACGTCCGAGGTCATCTGTACCAAACCAATAATTATCTGTGATTTGTCTCGATTCATATACATCAAATCCGTCAGCATCTTTACCGTCGAACGGGAGCCAACTGATTCCTGAAAGCGCTTCAATTTTCGGAGGCAGCTTTGCATGGCGAATATTTTGATCACTGAACTTGTATTCGTTCATTCCAGGTCCAAAAATAGCAAAGAATACGATGATGAGAGTGATGATGATCCCCAAAAGTGCACCCTTATTCTTGCGCAAACGAAGCCATGAGTCCTGCCAGAAATTCAAGCTAGGACGTGAAATTTTTTCTGCCTCGTCCCCACTAGCCTTTTGGGGTTGGAAGAGGTCTGGACTGAGTTGCTCTTTTATCTTTTTGTTTGCTTCCATTATTTCTTCCCTCCAGCTAAGCGAATACGCGGATCAATGATTCCGTATAAAATGTCCACTAAGAAAATAACACCAATGAATAAAGCACTGAAGAATAGGGTAATACCCATGATAACTGTGTAGTCATTTGTGTTAATTGATAATACAAACTGTTCACCAAGTCCAGGAACAGCAAAAATCCTTTCAACCACAAGAGACCCTGTCATAACTGCTACTGTCATAGGTCCAAGAATTGTAACAATTGGAATCATGGCATTTCTGACTCCGTGCTTCACGATGGTACCTGTCTTAGAAATACCTTTGGCAGTTGCGAGTAAAATATAATCAGAGTTTAGAATCTCTAACATTTCTGTTCTCATAAAACGGGCAATCGTAGCTACCACACCAACTGTTAATGCAAGTGTAGGAAGAATGGTATGCTTATATTCACCCCAAAGTGCTACAGGAAGCCATTCGAGTTTGACCCCTATAAAATATTGTAATAGTGCTGCAAATACAAAGGACGGAATCGATATTCCCAATACAGCCATAAAAGTAGATCCATAGTCTAACCAAGTATTGTGTTTAATTGCAGCGATTATACCTACTAACAGTCCTATAAACGTTCCTAATACCATGGCTTGAAATCCTAAAAGTGAGGAAGGCCCAATACGAGTGCCAAGAATTTGAGTAACCGGGCGATTATCATATTGGAAGGACAAACCCAAATCCCCTTTAGCCAGTCCAACCATATAGTTGATATATTGCTCTGGCAGCGGGTCGTTGAGACCGTATTTATCCAGGATGATTTGTTGTTGTTCCGGAGACAGCCTTTCTGTGTTTTGCAGTGGAGATCCAGGCAGGAGCTTCATCAGAAAGAAAGTGGCGGTTGCAATGATAAGCAAAGTGATGATCATATAGACGATACGTTGAATTGTATATCTGACCATTCTTTAGCCCCCCTTTTTTATCTTATTTTTTCTACATTTTTAATTATAGCTATTTTCGACAAATTTTCAATGTATTTTTACTTTTTTGATAATTATCGACATTCACTGGAAAAGGAGAGCATATGCTCATGCATACGCTCTCCCTTTAAAGGTGTGTCTACTGAGTTAATACTTACTCAATTGAAGCCCATTTGTATGAATTATCTGCACCAAATGAATGGCGTAGTACATTCTTAACATATGGACGCTCTAGATAAGAAACACCAGCTTGGTACATTGGGCTGATCGCTTGATCGTCAAACAGGATCTTTTCTGCGTCAACCATTGCTTGCCAACGTGCATCTAAATCGTCAAGAAGTTCACCTTTAGCTTGCTCGATTTTCTTGTCATATTCAGGATTTGAGTAACCCATTTGGTTATGAGCACCGTCAGTCACGAACATGTCAACGAAAGTCATCGGATCTGGATAGTCAGGACCCCAACCAGCGAATGAGAAGTCATATTGACCTTTTGATTCTAATTCAAGCTTTTGCTTGAATGGTTGAGCTTTGATTTTAACAGTTAATCCTTCAAGGTTTTGTTCAAGTTGTTCTTTTAAGAATTCACCGATTTTCTTAGAGCTGTCAGAGTCATAGTTTAATAGTTCTAATTCAATAGAATCTTTACCTAACTCTTCTTTAGCCTTAGCCCAGTAATCTGCAGCCTTCTTAGCGTCGAATCCACCGAAATCGCCTACCGCTTCACGGTATTCAGTTCCGTCAGGACCAGTTACGAAATCTTTTGGTACTAAGTAGTACGCAGGGATCGAACCGTTATTAAGAAGTACGTCAACCATACCTTGCTTGTCATAGGCTGAATCGATTGCTTTACGAGCGTTAACGTTTTTCAACACTTCATTACCTTGGTTCAAACGAAGGAAGAATACAGACGTTTCAGCTCTTGTTTTGAAGTTTTCATCTGATTTGTACTTATCAACGAATTCAGCTGAAAGACCAGCGATATCCGCTTTGTTTGTTTCATAAAGGTTAACACCAGTAGCAGTATCTTTAACGATGTTGAAGTTAACTTCTTTCAACTTCACGTTTTCTGCATCCCAGTAACCGTCATTTTTAGAAAGTTTGAAGCTTTGCTCATGCTTCCACTCAGAAAGTGTGAATGGACCGTTATACACAACCGTGTCAGCTTCAAGACCGAACTTGTCAGCTTGCTCTTCCACGAATTTTTGGTTTTGAGGATAGAATGTTGCGAAAGAAAGTAGAGCTTTGAAATATGGTACTGGAGTTTCAAGCTGTACTTCTAAAGTTTGGTCATCAGTCGCTTTAACACCTAATTCTTCAACTGGAACTTCACCAGCATTTACTTTAGCAGCGTTTTTGATATCGTACATGATGTACGCATATTCTGCACCAGTATCAGGGTTTAAAGCTTTTTGCCAAGCGTAAACGAAGTCATTAGCCGTAACGGGATCTCCGTTGGACCATTTCGCATCACGGATCTTGAACGTGTAAGTTTTGCCATCTTCACTTACTTTTGGCTCTTCTGCAGCCATACCAAGTACAGGCTCGTCATTTTCACCTAAACGGTAAAGACCTTCAAATACGTTGTTCATTACGTTGAATGAAACAGAATCCGTAGCCAGTGTAGAGTCCATTGATGGGATCTCAGAACTCTCGATAAGATTAAGTACCTGTTCTTTCTTTTCGTCAGAACCGCCTGCACCTGATCCTTCTTCATTGCCTTCAGTCTTCTTGTCGCCGCCACATGCAGCCAAGAAAGTACTTAGAGCCAGAAGAAGAACCAGCAAGAATGAAAACTTTTTCTTCATCTTGAAATTGACCTCCTCGTAAATCTCATATTTATTTATCTTCTAATTTTCAGAAGATTTGTTACTTATTATACATGATAGAGAAATTATTGCAATATGAATTTAACAGTTTTTTTGGTAAATTATCAGATTAGTAGGTATATTGTTGTTAAAACCCCGGTATATCAACGTTTTTTCTAAACATTTTAGAGAGTTTGTCCCATTACAAATGTTACAAACGTAAATTTCTTCTGGATGAAACTACTTTACAATATCGATGATTCCCCATCATCTGACGCTCCCCTTCTATTATAAATATTAAAACATCAGACTAAATATAAATAATAGAATTAATACTTATTTATATTTCTATAATAATTAGAAATCAGATACCGTTCGTATGTACGCCCTGCATGGATGTCTGTCGTCTTTCCTTATACACTTTTGAAAGAATTGTATATATATGAATGAGGATTGAATTATTCTTCTTCCTTCATGTATACTTTGGTTAAAAACATCTTAAGGAGCATTATGAAACGAATGAAATTGTTCAACGTACTTACCTTTCTTATATTTATCATTGCCGTGGTAGTCGCTTCACTGCAGGAAAAAGATCTGCTTCTTTCTATAATAGACAGTTTGTTTGTAATAGGGATTGCCTATATCAGTATCGGTGCCCTCCTTTATATTTTTGAAAAAGGATTTTTCAACGGGATCGTGTATGCACTTAAAAGGTTTCGCAACAGCACGAAACAGGGAAAGTATATTTCCCAGTTCGATGACCTGGATGAGATGAAAGAAGCACACGAAGAATATGGAGCACAACGTTCCTACTCCATTACGAAATCCTTTTTACTGACCGGAGGACTGACACTCGTCCTTTCGATTATCATGACCTACCTTCTGTACACTTGAATTCACCTTTTTTTTCTCATATAATATCTACATATGAATGAAAGTATAAGCATGGATGAAGAGGAGTACTTTTCAGGGTGATTAAAAGAGAGCTTGTGGTTGGTGCGAACAAGTATTCATTTGAAAAGGAATGGACTTCGGAGCTTTATGTGTGAAATGGAGTAGCACGTAACGGGATGACCTTACGTTAAAGAGGTTCCATGCACGTCATGGACTAAGCTGGCTCTAACGGGCACTTAGGGTGGCACCGCGGAAATCATCCCATTCGTCCCTATTTTTTATAGGACGGGTGGGTTTTTATTTTGTATAAAATTAGGAGGAAATGAAATGAAGACAATATTTAGTGGCATACAGCCGAGTGGGACGATCACCCTCGGTAATTACATCGGCGCAATGAAGCAATTCACCGAGCTCCAGGAAGAGTATAATTGTTATTTCTGTGTGGTTGACCAGCACGCGATCACGGTGGCTCAGGATAAAATGGAGTTGCGTAAAAACATCCGCAGTCTTGCAGCCCTGTATATCGCCTGTGGCATCGATCCGGAGAAATCCACATTATTCATTCAATCGGAAGTTCCTGCACACGCACAGGCTGGCTGGATCTTGCAGTGTGTCACCTACATCGGCGAGCTTGAAAGAATGACCCAATTCAAAGATAAATCTCATGGCAAAGAAGCCGTTTCAGCGGGATTATTAACGTATCCACCGCTTATGGCGGCTGACATCCTGTTATATGGAACAGATCTTGTTCCAGTCGGGGAGGATCAGAAGCAGCATCTGGAACTGACCAGGAACCTGGCAGAACGGTTCAACAATAAATACAATGATATCTTTACTGTGCCTGAAGTAAGAATCCCCAAAGTCGGTGCCCGTGTAATGTCCCTTCAGGACCCGTTGAAGAAGATGAGTAAATCCGATTCGAATCAGAAAGCGTTCATTACACTCCTTGACGATCCAAAACAGATCGAGAAGAAAATCAAAAGTGCCGTGACCGATTCAGATGGCATCGTGAAATACGATAAAGAAAACAAGCCCGGGGTGTCTAACCTCCTTTCGATCTATTCGATCCTTGAAGGTACTTCTATAGAAGAAATACAACAGAAATATGAAGGAAAAGGATACGGGGACTTTAAAAGCGACCTGGCACAGATGGTCATAGGCGCCATCAAGCCGGTACAGGACCGCTACTATGAGTTGATCGACTCAGAGGAATTGGATGAAATTCTTGATCGCGGTGCAGAAAAGGCAAACTTCGCAGCAAACAAAATGCTGAAGAAGATGGAAAAGGCCATGGGCTTGGGACGAAAAGAGAGAAAGAGGAAATAATAAGGAAGACCAGATACTGCTTGCGCGGTTTCTGGTCTTTTCTTTTGATTTATTCCCACCTGCATACAAAAAAACCTCAAGCCCACTCCGGACTCAAGGTTTACTGCGAATGATCAATTTACCTTAGGACGGTTCTCCACTTCCCATAGTTTTTCGAAAAATGGTTGTCCCTTTATCAAATTCTCACAGAGGGTGAGGTGCTTGTCCGACCAGCCGTACTGGGTTTCTTCATATAGCATCTGCCATATGTCTTCGAAGTCCATTTCCTGTATGGTGCGGTAGCGCTCCGGTGCCCATTCGGTGTACCAATAGCGGATCTCCGCCGTGTTGTTTGAACTGTGAAGTTGATCAAGGGCCATGAATAACAGCTGCTTCAATTGTCTTTCCTTCCTCGTCAGCCCGCTCATCATATAAGGATTCGGGGAAAGAATGTGATACGCATCCTCCCTTTTACTATCCGGCTCGATGGAATACTGTACCGTTTCATGACTTTCGACCATTTCATACACCAGTTGTTCCTGTCTTGGTATGAGCCTGCTTTTTCTGATTGGAACGGTGTATCCGATTGTATCCACTGCCAGTATCCCAGTGCCATCCGTCACAATGAAACAATAATCCAACTGGATCCGTTCGTGGTTTTTTCGCAGATATGCTTTTTGATAGACATGATGGAGCAGTTGTTGAGGTAACTCTGATAGATCATTCTCGATGTAATGAAACAGTGCTGTGTCTACTTTAATCAGAGGAACCTGATCCAGTAATTCAATAACGTCCTCTTTTCTCCACTCATGAAAATGACAGACATTGTAGCCATTTTCTTCGCCTTCGAACCAATTTACCCATACATCATGAAGATATAACATGATTGACCCCTCGCTTTGCTTCAATCTTATTTGTCAATCAGTATAGGCTAATCCGTGTAAATTTATTCCTATCATAAGGGGTTTTATGATAGACATTATATTTTTCTGCGGGGTATATAGATTGAGAGGGTGATGATGAGGATTCCCAAAAGGAATAAATAACATTCGACACGTGTTGAGACGAAGACTATATAGTCTGTAAATGTCATTCCGGTCGTAAGCAGATTTAAATACATGATTAAACTTACTCCTCCTGAAACAGCCAGTCCAAATCCTATAAAGAGCCCAAACAATTGTACCACCATACCTTCCGCCTCTATCCTTGCATTTAGATATTGGAGCCCGTCCATGCTTAGTATATTTTATGAAAGGAACAGGAAGATATGACGGCACAGGACATCCTATTTCAGGAAAACCCTATGGATTCAGCCATTCACGGGATTTCTATGGCAAAAATATTGATGACGGTTCCCCTATGAGGGATAGGGTTGACGAATCCTGCTTCTTTAAAAACTGTTGCACCAATCGGTAGCCCGAGGAATAGCCGAGCATTTTCGGAAAGGATTTCTGTCCAAGAAGCAGCTGATCATGAAGAGGACTATTCCGCCTCACTTCTAAATTGGGCTCTATCCATTTTTCATAGTAGCGGGACAACTCTTGTTCGTCATACGCTTTTGTCCAGGGAGCCACATATTTCTCTCCACAGTATTCTTTGACAGCATTTTCTGCCAGTCCTTCAAAGATGATGGAGTCAAGGAGCGTGTAGTGGTCCTCCTTTTTGCTTAACCGCTTCATTCTGACACAGTGATGATATTCATGGACAAATAATGCTTCATACTCTTTTGGATCTTCCTGGTCAGTAACGAAGAAGAAGATTTCATCTTTAAAGCATACCCCTGATTTTTTCATGGATGACTGAAACATCCCCCTTTTTTCCTGGACGGGGAATAGATAGATCGGGACGCTCGGTCCATTCCACTTCCGCTTATATTTTTTTTCAAAGAGAGCAAATCGTTCCCAAAGTTTCTTTTCTTTCATTTTTTCGTAAATATCTCCGGCGAGACGCGCAGAACGATACATTCCGTGCTTCGTGAGGTATTGATAAAACGATTGCTGATCGTCTTTGCCATTTTTCGTTTTCTTGAGTAGATCCAAGGGATTATCGATCCACTCTGCCAACCAATCATCTGTAGGTACAACTGCCACCTTCATCCCTCTTTCCATGTTTTTTAACATGTATATGTGAAAGAGGGAAGATTCACAACAAAAAGAGCCTGCTACACGTAACAGGCCCTTAATTGTTAATTTTGATATTTTTTAAATACGATGGTGGCATTATGACCACCGAATCCCAATGAATTACTCATCGCTACATTCACTTCTTGTTTCCTTGCTTCGTTTGCTACATAGTCGAGATCACAATCAGGATCCGGCGTTTCAATATTGATCGTAGGAGGAAGCACACTGTCTTTCATCGCCAATACGGTGAAAATCGCCTCAACGCCGCCTGCCGCACCAAGAAGGTGACCCGTCATTGATTTCGTCGAGCTCATGGCCAGTTTATAAGCATGGTCCCCGAATACTTCCTTCACAGCCATCGTTTCGTATTTATCATTATATGGAGTGCTTGTTCCGTGGGCATTGATGTAGTCCATCTCTTCCGGAAGGATTCCGCCATCTTCAAGTGCCATTTTCATCGCTCTTGCGCCGCCTTCTCCAGCCGGGGCCGGGGCAGTGATGTGATAGGCATCTCCGGTACATCCATACCCTACGATTTCTGCATAAATCGTCGCTCCACGTTTTAAAGCATGCTCAAGTTCTTCCAGAACGACGATTCCCGCTCCTTCTCCCATTACGAAGCCATCACGATTGGAATCAAACGGTCTTGATGCTTTCTCAGGATCTGGATTCGTGGATAGTGCTGTGTTTGCACAGAATCCGGCAACGGACATTTTCGTGATGGGTGCCTCTGCTCCACCGGAAACCATCACGTCCGCATCCCCACGCTGAATGACCTTGAAGGCATCACCGATTGAGTTTGTACCTGTTGCACAGGCCGTTACGGTACAAGAGTTGAACCCTTTGGCTCCGAGCATAATGGATACTTGTCCCGCTGCCATATCTGGTATGATCATCGGCACGAAGAAAGGACTCACCCGGCGGTATCCACGTTTTTGGAAGGTTTCGTATTGCTGCTCGAATGTTTCCATCCCCCCGATACCTGAACCGATCCAAACGCCAACGCGATGTGCATTTTCGTCTGTGATATCAAGCTTTGAATCTTTTACAGCCATTAACGATGCCGCAATCGCATAGTGAGTGAATCGGTCCATTTTCCTTGCTTCTTTTCTTTCCACCCCGAACTCTTCAATATTGAAGTCTTTAAGTTCTGCCGCTACTTTGGCTGGGTACTCATCGGCATTTAAACGCGTCAAAGGCCCTACCCCCGTCTTTCCGGCCAAAATATTCGACCAGGTCGATTCAACATCATTACCCAAAGGCGTGACGCTCCCCAATCCTGTAACCACTACACGCTTCTTATTCATTCTAATCCATCTCCTTTATCTGCAAGTTGTCGATAAGCTTCCGCTACTCTATTATTTACCCCAGCGCATAATGATCGCGCCCCAAGTTAAACCGCCACCGAATCCTACCATGACGACTACATCATTCTCTTTCACTCTTCCCGCTTCAAGATCTTCCACTAAAGAAACCGGGATAGAAGCCGCTGATGTATTTCCATATTTATTTACGGTCTTAGACATTTTTTCCACCGGCAGTTCCAGTCGTTGCCTGGCTGCTTCCATGATACGGATGTTGGCCTGGTGAGGAATCAGGAAGTCTACGTCTTCTTTACTTAAACCTGCCTTTTCAATCACATTAATACTGGATTCACCCATTTGACGAACAGCGAACTTAAATACTTCCCGACCGTTCATGATCAATTTTTCATCCTGATACAAATGCTTCGCTCCTGATCCGTCCGATCCTAATTCAAAGGCAAGAATCCCCTTGCCGTCTGGAACGGGGCCAAGGATAGCGGCACCCGCAGCATCCCCAAATAGGACGGCTGTGTTACGATCCTCCCAGTCAGTGATTTTGGATAGTTTCTCCACACCGACCACGAGGACATTCTTGTACGCGCCATTATCGATGAATTGCTTTGCCGTAATCATACCATACATAAACCCGGCACAAGCGGCACTGATATCCATTGCAGCAGCCTTCTTGGCTCCCAAGCGTTCTTGAAGGAGGCAGGCAACAGATGGGAATGGATGATCCGGGGTGACGGTTGCAACCATGATCAGGTCGATGTCCTCTGGATTGATCTCCGCGTCTGCGATTGCCTTCTTTGCGGCTTCGAAAGCCATATCAGAGGTATTTGTTTCATTATTTGCTATTCTTCTCTCTTCAATGCCTGTTCTCGTACGAATCCATTCATCCGAAGTATCCACCATTTTCTCAAGGTCCGCGTTTGTTAAGATCTTTTCAGGAAGATAACGTCCAATTCCAATAATACCTGTATTCATACTGGCGTTCCCTACTTTCGTTTATAATTTTTTTCATATGCTAAATGGTTATTATCAATTATTATGACTTGGTACTAATTTTATCGAAGATTTCTACTTTCTGCAATTATTTTTTCTTTCTTCCCTCTTCTACACAATCTGACCACACTCGTGCAACCTCACAACACAAAAAAACGGGCCACCTAAAATTCAGGTGACCCGTCTTTCTATTCGCTTACTCTTTATGTAAGGCATCCTGTTTGCCTAATTCATAGGCTTCACTCATGACCTGGGTGAACAGCGTCATAAATGGCTGCAGCATTTCAGGAGAGAACTCGACTCCCGCTTGATCGAGTTGTTCCTTCGCTTGAGGGAAATACTTCATGGCAATCTGCATAAACTCCATTGTTTTGTCTTGATTCATTGCTTCGATTCCTTTCCATTCGGCAATTTGCCGGTATCAATATAGTCCTTGATATGTTGCTTCATTTCAGATTGAAAATCTTTCGGAATGAGAGGACTGAATTTCCCCATGGAGATCACACCGTCTTCAAAATCAAATTCCAGGTTGCCTGACTCCAGCTCATCATGCGCGAACCTCTCGGCTACCACTCCATACACTTTATCCGCCTGCTGGACAGTGCTTGTCAGGACAGTTGATTCCCCTAGATCGGATTGATCGGATACGTACCCTATGGCATAAAGTCCTTTTTCCTTAAGCTTTTCGATTACAGCTACATTATAGCCGTCACCTGCAGGATACACAACATCGATATCCTCGTTAAGTAAAGTGTCCAACTCTTGAAGGGCCCTCCCTTGATCGTCCCAATGATTGGTGTACTCTACGTTAACCTCTGTCTCGCTGTTTTGATACTTCGCTCCGTCTATAAACCCTTGAACTTCAGGCTGCCACTCAAAGGCCGCAATCACACCGATCTTCTTCGTTTTAGAGTGAAGGGCTGCTGTCATTCCTCCGAAAAAGCCCATTGCATATCCCTTGAACTGTAGGCTTGTCGTGTTTTTCTCAGTGGCATGTCCGTTAAAGCTGACAAAATGCATATTGGGATGCTCCCCTGACAAGTCATTAAAGACATCCGCATACTCACTTCCGTGTCCAAATACTAAGGTGACATCCTTATCATCAAATTCCTCTACTGCCTGCTTGATTGATGTATCATCCTTCATTCCCTCTTTATAGAAGACGTCTGCATTATAATCGGATTGTATTTTTAGTAATCCTTTGTATCCTTTTGTTCCCCATACTCCATCATTCACTGCTTCCGGAACAAGTAAACCAACCTTTTCTATCTCTTCGTTATTCCCTGTTGAACAACCACTTAGTCCAACCAGGAATACAATCAGGAAAACCGTGTACCATTTCTTACTCATGTGCAGCAACTCCTTTAAAGCCCATGCAGCATCTATAAAAGGTTCATTACATCATCCCTATTTTACCCTCACCTGTATCGACATGAAAAGGAAAAGTTTTCTCACTCCTCAATTTCTTGCAAGCGTATCCCTTTTTCTTGTTGATCAATGATGCCCTTGTGAGACTTGGATGGTCTGACTATCACTTCTTTTCCAACGGAATCGACATCACGATGACCAGCTGAAAACGTTTCATTTGTAATATATGATAGAGCTTCTTTCCAGCTCATGTCTGACAGTGGTTTCAAAGTAAAGGTGTCTTTTTTTGAAGAGAGGTTGACAATCATTTTGGCTGCGTCCTTCACATAAATCGCCCCTGAGGGATCATCGACATAATCCGTTACTTCCCCACTGCCGGTCAAAATCTGTGCAAACAGGAATTCTTCCGGTTGATGGATACCATATAACGTTGGAAGATAGAAGGCGGCTCCATCCTCTCCTAGATCTCTATTTCCTTTCCCGTTGGAATAGATTCGAATCACATGGAAGGGTTGGTCCACTTTTGAAAGCATTTTATCCACTTCTGATAAATAACCGGCTCTATCACCACTTATCTGGTCATAGTAAGGAAGGAATACACTGGACCCTTTGCGTACGTTCTTATCCCAATCCCCATAAGGCACGTACTCCAGGTTTGCATTCCTTCCAATTTCCATCCATTTATCCTTCGTCTCTTTGTACTCATCGATGGCGGTCACTGTCCATCCTTTTTCCAGAAGGGCATGACAGAGTTCAAATCCCAAAAACTGTTGTGCAGCAAAAACAAATGCAGAATGGTTCAAGTCAATCACTCCAATTTATTTGTTATAACTCCTTCTCATGCAGGGAAAAGTAAGATGCGATCTTACCTCCAAGAGACCCCCGCTTCTCAGGAAGAACAAAGAATAGATCCGTTGAAATTCCTTTTGCTAAACGCTCCGTATATATATCTTTTATGAGAGTGAATTGATTTTTATAACGATTTAGAGTCATTGACTGAACAATATACAGGGGAATAGGGATCTCCTGGAATATTTTGTAGTCCTGTGTTTGTTGTGAGATGAAGTCTTCACAATCCTCTTCCTTCATCCTTAGCATAAAGGAAAGTTCTTTTATCACTTTTTTATAAAAGAATTTCTGTTCCTTTTCTTGTTCTAAATGGTCATACATCGATACACAGGGTGAGAGCAGGACGGCACTTCTAATATCATGTGCCAATTTCGGATAGAGATTTTTCAATACTAATGCTCCCATTCCTTCGGCCAAGATGTGGATCTTTCCATTGATGATTTCGTTCCGCTTCACATGCTGATAGAGTCGCCTGGCCAACTGCACGGCTTGATCGCTACCCCAATTCGCTCCATAAAGATTACTATAATATACAATGTACCCCTTGGATGTCAGCTCTTGAATCCACTTATACCGTGCCTCATGCTGCACCCAGAAACTGCTCTTTTCGTCTACATAGTGATGGGAGTCCCCTATAATCATTACAGCGAATCCATTTGGTCGTTCAGGGTAATGAATCATGCACCACTCTTGCTCTAATTGAAACAATCGTTGATACATTTAAATTTCTCCTTTTACATACTAAGTCTCTATAGTTTATGTAAAGAGACTGCATATGTAAGGGAGATAGCCCAAGGAAGACCTTTTATTTATAAATTTTGGTCCCTCTCCTCCAACAGATGACAGGGTTTACATTTCACAGATTAGTCATTTATTAATTGTTGAAGCTGTGGTAAACTAATAAAGATTGAAATGAGTGACAACATACGATTGAATGTGTTCAATACATAGGAATGAGGTGACTTGGCGTGAGATTTTTTTGGATGTTCTTCTGGGCTTTTGCATTGTCCGAAATGCTGACTTACGTTGTAAGTTCTATGAATGGAAACGAATTTCATTTTCAAACAGGATTAATCCTTTCCGTTTGTTTCGCGGTATTGGTATTCCTTATCACGCTTGTTATTCCAAACGAGCCTGTAGAAAACCATTAAAAAAAGCAGCCAAACCCGGCTGCTTTTTTTCATTTAATGAATTGATAAACCATTTTCACCTGCATCAATCGTGATGGTTTGACCCTGTCGTATGTTTCCGGCAATGATCTCCCTTGCAAGCTTGGTCTCGATTTCCCTCTGAAGGTACCTTTTTAAAGGACGTGCTCCATACACGGGATCATAGGCGGATTCCGCAATGAACTCCTTCGCCCCTTCTGTGAGAGTTAGGATGATTTGCTGTTCCTCTACCCGCTTTTGAAGGTCCTCAATGAGTTTATCGATGATTTCCTTAATGTTTTGAATGCTCAATGGTTTAAACAGAATAATGTCATCCACACGGTTAAGGAATTCGGGGCGGAATGCGGAACGAAGCTGACCCATCACAAGATCTTTCGTATCGGGGTCAATCTCTTCCTCCCCCTTATTCCGTTCAAGGAGATGAGCCGATCCGATATTGGATGTCATGATGATCACCGTGTTTTTACAATCAATGGTCCTTCCCTGAGAATCGGTGATCCGGCCATCGTCAAGCATTTGCAGAAGAATATTGAATACTTCGGGATGGGCCTTTTCAATTTCATCCAGTAAGATGACTGAATAGGGTTTACGCCTGATCGCTTCCGTCAGCTGACCGCCTTCTTCATACCCAACATATCCAGGAGGTGCACCGATCAAACGGGATACCGCATGCTTCTCCATATATTCAGACATATCGATTCGGATCATCTGTTCTTCACTGTCAAATAAGGTTTGGGCGAGTGTCTTCGCAAGCTCTGTCTTCCCGACTCCTGTTGGGCCTAAGAAAATGAAGGAACCAATCGGCCTGTTCGGATCCTTGATCCCTGCCCTTGCACGGATGACGGCATCACTGACCAGTTGTACAGCCTCATCCTGGCCGATCACCCGTTCATGAAGAATGTGATCAAGCTTCAACAACTTCTCCCTTTCTCCTTCTACAAGCTTTGTGACCGGGATCCCGGTCCATCTCGCCACAATGTTCGCTACTTCTTCTTCTGTCACTTCTTCACGAAGCAGGCGCCCCTCCTGTTCTTTCATCATTTCCTGCTCTACCGCGGCAAGTTCTTTCTCCATGGCAGGAATCCGTCCGTGCCTGAGCTCAGCGGCTTTATTCAAATCATAATCACTTTCGGCTTCTTCCAACTGGCGCCGGAGTTTCTCCAGTTCTTCCCGCTTCTCCTGTACGACGGAGATGCTTTCTTTCTCCTTTAGCCATTTTAATTTCATGGTATTCGCTTTTTCCTTCAGATTGCTTAAATCTTCGCGTATACGTCCGAGCCGTTCCAGGCTTGCAGCATCCTTCTCCTTATTTAACGCTGCTTCCTCAATTTCAAGCTGCATCACTTTACGGGTCACTTCATCGAGCTCCGACGGCATCGAATCGATTTCCGTCCGGATCATCGCACATGCTTCATCGATCAGGTCGATGGCTTTATCAGGGAGGAACCGGTCTGATATATAACGATCGGAAAGGCTGGACGCAGCCACGATGGCCCGGTCATGAATATTGACCCCATGATGGATTTCGAATCGTTCCTTCAATCCTCTCAGGATGGAAATCGTATCCTCCACATTCGGTTCCTGTACGAGCACTTGTTGAAAGCGTCTTTCCAGGGCTGGATCCTTTTCAATATACTTTCGGTATTCATTGAGGGTCGTTGCCCCGATGCAGTGAAGCTCCCCTCTGGCAAGCATGGGCTTCAGGATATTCCCCGCATCCATGGCCCCCTCCGTTTTTCCTGCACCTACAATCGTGTGAAGTTCATCTATGAAAAGAAGTATGCGTCCTTCACTCTTTTTCACCTCTTGGAGTACGGCCTTCAGCCGCTCTTCAAACTCACCCCTGAATTTCGCTCCAGCGACTAAAGAGCTCATATCCAGCTCGAAAATCGTCTTATCCTTCAAGCCTTCAGGAACATCTTTACGAACAATCCTTTGGGCAAGACCCTCCACGATGGCGGTTTTCCCTACTCCCGGCTCTCCGATCAAGACGGGGTTATTCTTCGTCTTCCGGGAAAGAATGCGAATGACGTGGCGGATTTCACCATCTCTCCCGATGACAGGATCGATTCTGCCTGACCTCACATCCGCCACAAGATCCCTTCCGTATTTCTTCAGCGCTTCATATTTCACTTCCGGGTTTTGTGTCGTCACCCTGCTCCCTCCTCTTATCTCTTCAATGATTTCTTTTACGATCTTTTCCTTTACTCCTTGCTGCGTTAAGTACAGCGTAATCGGATGCTGTTTCTGCTTCCACAGGGAAAGAGCAAGATGCTCAATGGAAATGTAGTCGTCTTCCCATTTGTGTTTCAAACTCTCACTATCGGCGAAAAGTTGATGGATATCCCTTGAAAGGTACTGTCCATATTGGATCCCTTCCCCCTCTACTGCAGGGATGTCATCTAACTTCTCATCTATCCATTCCGTCAAAGACTGAATGGTTATCCCCGCCCGTTCATATATGGTTCGAAGGAAGCTTTCTTCCGGCCCGAGCAGCGCCTTCCACAAATGAAGGGCACTTATATCCGTATGTAGCTTTTCCTTGGCCAATTGACCAGCCGAAGCCAACCCTTCCTGGATGCTGTGGGTCATGTTATCAAGATTCATTGTTTGCCACCTCACATTTTGACCTTCATTGACCTTTAATGACATTATATCCCTTTCATTAGAAAAAGGAAAAGAAAAAGGAACAAGGATTGCCTTGAACGGGGCACCCTTGTTCCGGATGGTTAAGGTTTTCTCATATACGACCATAGGCGGTTGTGGTTGGAGTTCTCAGGAAACCTGTCCCCTGCTTTCAAACGCAGTTTTTGTGGATTCTTCACCATGCTCCCGGTTTCACCGATTTCTATATACTCACCGTTGTTCGGTGCCTTTTCGCCTGCCCTGAATTGTCGTGACTGTCCCATTCTTACCCCTCCTTTTTCGAAGCGATGCTTCTTTCCTATTTTTCTACAAGCGTGACCTTTCATGCATGCCAGATGAAGGATAAATATGATAATCACGTTACGGTTCGGTTAACATTCGGAAAAAGGCTTTACAGTCTTTCCCTTAATGGTGTTAAATTAAAAAATGTGGAGAAATAATGCTTGGAGGATATACAATGGATTTTTATTTGATTATGAAATACTTATTTTTGGGGATTTTTCAAGGGTTCACGGAACCGATTCCGATCTCATCCAGTGGACACCTGCTGCTCGCACAGCATTTCCTTGGAATCAAAGACACAACACTGACCTTTGAAATTCTGGTCAATACGGCATCATTAATCGCTGTTCTCATTATTTACCGGGAAGACATCATGCGACTGATCGTGAATGGTCTCGGTTATTTCAAACAGAAAACACCCGAAACCAAACGTGACTTTCATTTCATTATATACTTACTGATCGGCACGATCCCTGCAGGGGTGATCGGTATATTATTCGGCGATGTCATTGAGGAACATCTTACTTCTGTCATCACGGTAGGTATCACGCTCATCGTTACAGGTATCGCCCTTTGGATGATCCGTAACCTGAGAGGAAGAAAAAATGATGGAGACTTAAATGTAAAAGACGCGATCATCATCGGTCTTGCACAGGCAGTTGCCCTCATCCCTGGAATCAGTCGTTCAGGTGCAACGATCGTCGCAGCCATGGCAAGCGGTATGAAGGGAGAAACAGCCCTGCGCTTCTCGTTTCTTCTTTATATCCCCGTCAGTGTGGGCGTCATGGTATTTGGAATAAGCGACTTGGTGGGTGATCCGAACCTTGCTTCCATGGCGATTCCATATACAGTTGCCTTCATTGCTTCTCTGATTGCTTCTTACTTCTCATTGAAGTGGTTCATGAATATTATGGCAAAAGGGAACTTGAAATACTTCGCTATTTATTGTGTCGCAGTCGGAGCAGCAGTCCTGATTTTCACCTAAACCTTCTATCCGTCTGGTATCTTTGGTAAGCTTGTTAGAATATGACATTTTGATGGAAATGGTGTGATCTCATGAGTGAGAATGTTGAAGTCCCTTCCGAGATAAAACAATTGTTCATCGAGAAAAAGTCGGTAAGAACCTTAAAAAAAGGAAGTTTTTTGTTTCAAGAAGGAAAAGCGGCTCACGAGTTATATTTAATCAAAAACGGTCGGATTCAAATAAGTAAAGTCATTTCCGATGGACGGGAATTATCCCTCCGCATCTGTTCAACTGATGATGTCATCGGAGAATTGACTTTATTCAGCAAAGAAGCCTACTACATGCTCAGCGCAAAAATACTTGAGGACACGACGGTTTATGTTTTACCGAAAGAAATGTTTGAAGAAACTCTTTCCCAAAACGGTGATTTGACCATACAATGGCTGAAATGGATACAGCTTCAAAATCAGCAGAATCAGACAAAGTTTCGCGACCTCATCCTTCATGGAAAAAAAGGAGCCCTGTATTCTACCTTGATTCGCATGACCAATAGCTACGGAAAAGCAGTGAACACCGGTATCCTGATCGACCTGCCCTTAACCAACCAGGAATTGGCCAATTTTTGCGGATCATCCAGGGAAGTCGTGAACAGATTATTGAGCGAACTGAAGAGAGACAACGTACTTATTTCGGAAAAAGGATACATCACAATTTTGGATCTGGAATACTTGAAGAATGAAATTGACTGTGAGAATTGCCCGGTCTCCATCTGCCGGATCGATTGATCAAAACCAAAAAACCCCCTGAAGCCAGCCTGCTTCAGGGGGTTTCTCTTGTATCGGGTATTATCGGATCCCCAATGCGATCTTCGCATAGCGGGACATATTGTCTTTGCTCCATGGTGGATTCCAGACGATGTCTACCTCTGTTTCTTTCACTTCGGGAATGTCACTCAGTGCTGTTTTCACTTGATCCACAATGGTTCCGGCCAGGGGACAACCCATTGAAGTAAGGGTCATGGTGACTGTTGCTTTTCCTTCTTCATCGAGATCCACATCATACACTAAACCTAAATTCACTATGTCTATTCCTAATTCAGGGTCGACAACCTGCTCTAAAGCACCCATCATATTATCTTTTAGATCTTGATCCATGCTAATCACTCCTTCACGCTAATACTTGTCTCTTACCCATTTTCATTACTCATTTTAACAAATAACCACGTATAAAACAAAAGGTTAAGCTGATAAATGCTTCTCGAACCACTCGACAAGCCTCAATACGCCTTCTCTCGTTACTTTATGATCGGCTTTATCATCTTCTATGAAAAGCAGATGGTCTTCCCGTTCCTCATAATATGGCAATATGCTGTCATAGAATTCCCTGGTCAAATGGAAGGGAACGACTTTGTCACGCTTTCCATGCCAGAACATGAGGGGTCTGCCCCCAAGCTTCTCGGGTTGAAGGCTAAGATCATAATGGGCAAGCTCACTCATCATGCTTTCGATTTCCCCCTCGCTAAATGGCAGATCATATCCCAGCGCTTCCACTTGAGCGAGCTGGGCCTGTGCAAATTTTACATATGTAGGGTTCCCCATCAGTGAAACGGCTGAAGAAATCCATTCATATTGAGTCAGGGCACCCAATGTAACGATCCCCCCCATGGAAGTTCCTGCAACACCTATTCCATTTGGTGCGATCAGCCCTTTTTCTTCAAAGTGCTCTTTCAATATGGATAATTCATGAATGGTATTCAACACGATCTTCCAAAAAACTTCGCCTAATTGATACTCTGACTTTCCAGAAGACCGTTCTCCGTGCTCTAAACAATCCGGGAGTATCACTCTGAACCCCTTCTCAGCAAGAAGGTATGCGTAGTGAAGATTATGCTCTTTCGCACTCGTAAAGCCGTGAATAAAGAAGCATGTCGGTAACGGTTTATTCATGTCCTCTTCCCTCACAAGATGAAGGAATGGGATCCTTTGTATGTTTGTTTTATCAATAAGAATCATGATGGTTCTCTCCCTCCTGATTGCTTTTCACTTTACTATGATATCCTAGATTTGGTAGTATGTATAATATTTAAATTGAAGGCGTATGTAAACATTTCTTAAAATCTATGTGCTGGTGGTGGACAACTTTCTTCGTGTAACGCTACACTAGAATAGCCTTCATACCAATAAGATTGGGGATTTGTATTCATGAACTCACAAGAAAAACATCTGATTGTTCTGGATCTCGATGGAACATTATTAACCGATGAGAAGAAAATCTCGTCCAAAACACATGATATATTAAAAAAAGCGCGCCATAAAGGGCATGAAGTGATGATTGCAACAGGCAGGCCGTTCCGAGCAAGTGAATTGTATTATCAACAACTACGGTTGACCACTCCCATTGTCAATTTCAATGGAGCATTTGTGCATCACCCTACTGACCCATCATGGGGAGTCTATCATGAACCGATGGATCTCGAGGTGGCCAAACAAATCATCGATGCATGTGATGATTTTCCATTCCGTAACATCGTCGCTGAAGTGATGGATGATGTCTATCTTCATTATCATGATGAAAAGATCATCGATGTATTCATGATGGGTAACCCATCCATCTCAACAGGTGATATCCGGAACGTATTATCTGATCACCCTACATCCATGCTCATTCACGCTGAGGAAGAGGATGTAGCCGAAATACGTGCCCACCTCGATGATGTACATGCAGAACTGATCGACCATCGCCGCTGGGCTGCACCTTGGCATATCATCGAGATCGTTAAATCCGGATTGAATAAAGCGGTAGGGATAGAGCGTGTGGCTTCTTCCTTGAACATCCCTCAGGAAAGAATCATCGCATTCGGGGATGAGGACAACGACCTGGAAATGCTCGACTATGCAGGAACAGGTGTGGCGATGGGTAATGCCATCGATTCACTGAAGGATATTGCAAATGAAGTGACACTTTCGAATGAAGAGGATGGCATCGGCCGTTATCTGCAAAAACGCTTCGACTTATAAATCTGATGGTAACGGTGGGTAAATCTTCTTACTGTACGTTCCGCCTCCGAGAGCCATACTAGAAAAGAACGCATCCAGCGTTCCAACTTGCACAAGGGGTGGTAAGTGATGGGTAGAAAATCGAAACGATTTGTACAACAAGGTAAAATTGCTGTATCAAAACATGACGAACGTATCCCGTATCATCTGACGTATGCAGAAGCAGAGGCTAAGAAGCTTGCTTCACATGGTGACGGTGCAGGGGGGCTGGAATAATGAGCAATCCACTATTCCAACAGGCACGCAGCGCTGTATCTTCAGCTAAACAGGCATGCAGTACGGGAGAAAACGCTCAAATGTCCATTGATAAAGCGAAGAATGCTTTGTCATCTGCTTACGCTAACTCGAATGTCGAAGAGCAGAAGCAGCTTCATGCTCTTCAGGACGAGTTGAACCGCCTTTCATAAGCAAGATCAAACAGGGTTGCCCGCAATAGGGCAACCCTGTTTATTTCTATGGAAGAACGACAAGATAACTGTGAATGATCTTCCCGTCCCCTTCATCCCGCTCATATAAATTCAGGAACAGCTTTCCATTTCTACTTTTCAACTCAGGGAGTATGATGGAAAACCCCGTCCAGGCAGGAGCTTCTTTATTCACTTCTATCAGCGTTTCCGGGAGGAGAACCCGATGTCCATCCTCAACCAAATAGTAAAAACTCCCACTCGAGACACGGGCTTGTCCAGTGACCGTAAAGCGACCTTTGACCTTCCTTACCTTCACATCTTTAAAGGAAGGGTTTTCCTGGGGTAATACACTTTCTGCTCCCGATTTGACGGGTACCCCCAATAACAGGATTGAGCTGATCAGTATATACACGATGGCTTTCAAGGTGATGCCCCTTTCTATCTAGGTTCACCCATAGTATTTGATAAACGTGAGAATCTAATCTTTTCGAAAGAACCCGAATATCCCTGTAGTCTGGACGATATTTGTAAACGCATTTGGGTCTACATCCTTGATCGTATGTTCAAGCTCGTACAATTCATACCTGGAAATGACGATGATCAACATCTCCTTATCTTCTCCGGAAAAAGCCCCTTTAGCAGGCAAAGTCGTAATTCCCCTCACGAGCTTCGAATGGATGGCTTCACGCAATTCATTCGATTTCTTGGTGACGATCATCGCAGTCAGCTTCTCATGTCGTGTATGGATGGCGTCGATTACACGTGTGGAAGCATATAATGTCACTAACGTATACAGGGCTTTTTCCCATCCGTACAGGAACCCTGCTGACGTGATGATCACAGCATTCATCAAAAAGAAATAAGATCCGACCGGCTTATCTTTCATTCTTGACAGGATCATGGCGATAATGTCCATTCCCCCGGTGGATGCCCCCCATTTCAATGTGATCCCGACACCGACAGCGGCTATGACCCCGCCGAATACCGCGTTCAGAAGGATATCCGGTGATAATTTAATGACCGGGAGCACTTCCAGGAAAAAGGAAGTCAGAAACACCGAAATAAAGCTATACACAGTAAAAGAACGGCCGACCTTAAGCCAACCCAGAATGGTGACGGGAATATTAAGGATGAATAATAAGATACCTGTTGAAATATTGAATGGTGCAAACTCTTTCAGTAAGCTTGACAGCAGTTGGGCAAGTCCCGTAAAGCCGCTCGCATACACATTTGCGGGAATAAGAAAGAAGTTCATGGCAATGGCTCCCAAAAGGGATCCCACCAGGACCACGACAAATTTCTTCGCCTCTAATTGAACATGATCTCTCGACATACACATACCTCCTGCATCTTGTTGTTATTTTCTATGTTCCACATTTCATCTTACCTAAACTCCCTCCACTATTCATCTTTTTATCATAATTCATGTTCAATCGATTGTTATTTTCACTGAAAATCGCTAGACTAAAGCTATAAAGATAAGTCAAAGGATGATGAGGATGACAGTAAAATTATTTGCTGATAGTGCAAGCGATCTTCCTGCTGCCTATTTCAACGAACACAACATAGAGCTTCTTCCACTTAAAGTACATATAGATGGTCAGGACTACGAGGACTTGATCACCATTGAACCGAAAACCGTATTCAATAAAATCAGGGACGGACATATGCCGAAAACGTCCCAAGTCTCACCGGACCTGTTCCTGAAAAAGTTCACACAGCTTGCAGAATCAAATCAATCCGGCGTCTACATTGCCTTTTCTTCCCAATTATCAGGTACGTATCAAACGGCTGTCATGATCCGGGATCAGGTTAAAGAAGATCACCCTGATCTTGATTTGACCATCATCGATTCGAAATGTGCATCACTCGGATATGGGTTGGTCGTCATGAAAGCAGCCGAACTCCTGAACAGCGGCGGAACAAAAGAAGAAATCATCGAAGCCTCCAGGTTTAACTCCGAACATATGGAACACCTTTTCACCGTAGAAGACCTTGAATACCTGGCAAAAGGAGGGCGGGTCTCAAAAGCTTCAGCCTTTCTGGGTGGATTACTCAACATCAAGCCTCTTCTGCACATGGAAGATGGTAAGCTTGTCCCGCTTGAAAAATTGCGCGGAAAAAAGAAACTACTTAAACGCATTTTAGATATGATGGAAGAACGCGGTGAGAACCTTTCTGACCAGGTGATCGCCATCAGTCACGGCGATGACGAAGAATTCGCTTTTGAAATGAAGCAGCTCATAGAGGAAAAATTTTCACCGAAGGACGTTTACATCAGTATTATTGGATGCGCCATAGGTTCTCATACAGGTACAGGGACCTTAGCCATATTTTTCTTAAACCGGCACTCATAAACTTCTCTCCCCTTCCCCATACTAATAACGAGATCCAATATGGAAGGGAGAATCATCATGCCACATACATCTGATAACGAAAAAAAGGCGCGAGATAACAATGCCCTGCGCCAGGAAAAGAATAAAATCAAAGAAATAAACCGGAAAGCCGGTAAAAATCAATACTCCAAAAAAACGGATCATCTGTAAGGGATGGACCGGCCAAAAGGCACCCGTTCTTTCATGAAGGGGTGTCTTTTGTTTTTATTTCTAAAAACCTGCATCATTTCAACCAAAGAAGTTGTATGTCCCATCACAGCTTGTCTATAATGAAAAGAGAAAAAAGTATGGAGGGGTTACATATGGCAAAGGAAAGTTCGTTTGACATCGTATCCAAAGTGGATATGTCAGAAGTGAGCAATGCGATTCAAATCGCGTTGAAAGAGGTTCAAACCCGTTATGACTTCAAAGGGAGCAAGAGTGACATTAAATTGGACGGTGAGGAAATCGTCCTCGTCTCCGATGATGAATTCAAGATGAATCAGTTAAAAGACGTCCTTCTTAGCAAGCTGATCAAGCGTAACGTCCCTGTTAAGAACCTTGATTACAGTAAGCTTGAAGGTGCATCAGGAGGAACTGTCCGTCAGCGTGCCAAGCTTGTACAGGGAATCGACAAAGACAATGCAAAGAAAATCAACACAATCATCAAGAACTCCGGCGTGAAGGTAAAGAGTCAGGTTCAGGATGATCAGGTCCGCGTTACCGGAAAAAGCAAAGATGATCTCCAAAAAATCATCTCAGCCATCCGTGAAGCTGATCTTTCCATTGATGTACAATACGTAAACTTCCGTTAATACGGTTTCCAACGAAGTCTAATGGGTACAATAATTCCATTAGACTTCTTTCATTTAGGAGGAAAAACATGAAGAAAAAAGTCATCATCATCGGTGCCGTCGGAGGAGGAGCGACGACAGCCTCTCAAATCAGGAAGCTCGACAGTGAAATCGAGATCATCCTCCTCGAGAAAACCTCTTACTTATCCTATGGAGCCTGCGGCATGCCCTATTACTTGGGAGATATTATCAAAGACAGGGAGAGTCTCTTTGCCGCCACTCCTGAACAATTACATACAAAAAAGAATATTGACGTCAGAATGCATCATGAAGCGTTAAAAATCGATCGCGGGAAGAAATCTTTACTCATCAGGGATCATGACCGAAATGAAGATTACGATGAAACATATGACTATCTCGTGCTTGCAACCGGAGCATCCCCCTTTATACCGGACATTCCAGGGATCGACCAAATCCCCGCTTTCCATCTTAGAACCGTCGAAGATATGGACAGGATCAAGCAGTTCTTAGAAACATCCAAACCTGACTCATGCACCATCATCGGCGGTGGATTCATCGGAGTCGAAATGGCTGAAAACTTCACCCATCTTGGAATGAGGGTGAATATCGTCGAAAGATCTGAACACGTCATCAGTAACATTGATGAGGAGACAGCTAAAGGATTGCAGAATCATATCACGGAAAAAGGGGTAAAGCTGTATACGAATGATGGTCTGAAAGAAGTACTGCCGGAGAATACGTTAAAACTCGACAGCGGTGAAACGTTACAGTCCGACTTCATCCTTCTCTCAGTCGGAGTGAAACCCCGGACCCAACTGGCGAAGGATGCCGGTTTATCGGTCGGGGAATCAGGAGGGGTCGTCAGTAATGAGTTCATGCAAACCGACGATGATTCCATTTATGCAGTCGGGGATATCGTCGAGTCCATCGACTTCGTTGACGATACGCCGAAACAAGTCCCCCTTGCATGGCCGGCTCATCGGCAAGCCTATATCATCGCTAAGCACGTGTCCGGGGACCCTGTCCCTTTCAAGGGAATGCTCGGAACGGCGATTGCCAAAGTATTCGATCTTTCCATCGCTTCAACGGGACTTGGAGAAAAAGAATTAAAGGAAAAAGGCTATACTTATCAAACCGTCGTGCACGAAGGAAAGTCCCACGCCGGCTACTACCCCGATGCCCATAACGTATATGTCCGCGTCCACTTCTGTCCTGAGACCAGTAAGCTCTTCGGGGGAAATGTGGTAGGCGGTGAAGGTGTCGATAAACAAATCGATATCCTGGCCACTGCCATCTACGGTGGACTCTCGGTCACCGATCTACAGGAAATCGAGACCTGCTACGCCCCTCCCTTCTCTTCACCGAAAGGATTGTTGAATATGATTGGATATAAAGCTGCAGGGTTATTGAAAAAGAAATGATTACAGGCAGGCTTCTCGTGGGAGGAGCCTGCTTTTTGTGGGGTGTTTTTATTTGCTTATTGATCATGTAAATCGTACTGAGTCGCTTATCTTGAGGTGGATAAATTTGTTAATTGGCTGGATTATGTTTCAGAACGGCTGGATTCTAGGTCATTCCGGCTGGATTATCTGTGAAATCAGCCGGATTTTTCATTGGATCGGCTGGATTCCAGTCAAAATCGGCCGGATTTTCAATTAAGACCGACCAAATCTCCCTTAAATTTATTCCAATCCCCCATAAGCCAAGCTAAATCTTCCTCACATTCGACCGAACCCCCAGGAATCGCCAATTCCCCCCTCACCATTCACATTCTATTCCCCAAAACCGGCTGGTTACTCCTCACAATCTGCTAAACCCCTCTTCAACTCCATCCAACCTCTTCTCACCATCCTCAAAAAACACGTTAATAATTATTTTTTACGGGTAAACACTATCTTAAGATAACCTAAACCCTTAAAGGAGTGTTTTCATTGTCTCAACAACAACAAAACCAGAAACAAACTTTTCCCCCTCAGCACCAGGATCATCAGCCTGGTACGGTGGATGAAATGAACCCCCAGCCCATCCATACGGATCAAAACTATAAAGGCAGTGGCAAGCTGGATGGAAAGGTCGCACTCATCACAGGAGGCGACAGCGGGATCGGCCGGTCGGTTGCCTGGTATTTTGCAAGGGAAGGCGCTCATGTAGCGATTTCGTATTTGGATGAGCATGAGGATGCGAATAAAACGAAGGAACTTGTAGAGGCTGAAGGAGTCAGATGCATCCTATTACCAGGTGATGTCGGAAGTTCGACTTTTTGCAAAGATATCGTGAGTAAGACGATATCCGAGTTCGGGAAACTTGATATCCTCGTGAACAACGCTGCCGAACAGCATCCTCAGGCAGGGCTTGTGGATATTAGCGATGAACAGTTAGAGCGTACATTCAAAACGAATATCTTCTCCATGTTCTATTTAACGAGGGCTGCTCTCCCCCATCTGAAGAAGGGAGCCTCGATCATCAATACTGCTTCGATCACAGCATATAAAGGAAACAAGGATCTGATCGATTACTCTTCTACCAAAGGGGCCATTGTCAGCTTCACCCGTTCACTGGCTGAAAACATTGCATCAGACGGCATCAGAGTGAACGGAGTCGCTCCAGGACCGATTTGGACTCCATTGATACCATCCACTTTCAGTTCACAAAAAGTTTCGGAATTCGGAGCGAATACACCCCTTGGACGTGCTGGACAACCGTTTGAATTAGCACCTGCCTATGTGTATCTCGCCAGTGATGATTCAAGCTACGTATCGGGACAGATGATTCATGTTAATGGCGGTACCGTCATTAACGGATAAGACAAAAGAGACTGAAGTTTATGCCCCTCTTCTTTTGGAGGGAGTCATCACTTCAGTCTCTTTTTATTATTGCTTCTCTTTACGTTCACCACAGGTACACCGCGTCACTAGATGATGTGGAACAATGATTCTCTTAATCGGTTCTTTCGGATTCTCAATTTTCTGGATCAGGCTTTTCGCAGCCTCATTTCCAAGATTATAAATATTGATATCCACTGATGTAAGCGGGGGTCTGGACATTTCGGCCAGGAGAACATTATTGAAGCTGACAATGGAGATGTCTTCCGGGACACGGATGCCCATCTCATCCAATGTGTTCAAGACCCCAAGCGCCATCAGATCATCGGCTACAACCAGGGCAGTCGGGGGTGCATCCAGCTGCATGAGCTCTTTAATGGCTTCACGTCCACCTTCACGAAGGAATTCTTCGTGTATGATATATTCGTCCTTCATATCGATCCCGGCATCACGGAGGGACTTCTCGTAGCCTAACAAACGCTCGACCGTCACAACCAGATTCAAGTCTCCTCCGATGAAGCCGATGCATTCATGTTTAAGCCCGAGGAGGTAGTCCGTCACTTCTTTCGTTGCCCGGTAGTTGTCATTATCCACATGTGTGATTTCTTCACAATATTTATATGGCTTCCCGACGACAACAAAGGGGAAATCACGATTCTTCAAGTAGTTCATCACTTTATCTTCTACCTTTGAATACAACAGGATGATTCCGTCCACCCGTCCACCCTGTACCATCTGAACGACACCTTCATAAATTTCCTCTTCAGATTGCCCGGTGGACATTTGAAGGGCATACTGTTTTTCCTGAGCCCCTTCACTCAATCCTCTTAAGACCGTCGGAAAGAATGGATTTTGCGAGAAAGCACTGGCGGAACCCGGTAACACAAGCCCGATCACTTGTGTGGACTGATTTGCCAGGCTCCTTGCAATGAAGTTGGGATGGTACCCAAGTTGCTCCATCGCTTCCCGGACTTTTTGTTTTGTTTTTTCACTTATTCTTGGATTGTTTGCGATAACACGTGAAACCGTGGATGGCGCTACGTTTGCAAGCTTTGCAACATCCTTGATGGTAACAGCCATATATTCCACCCCCCTTTATTAAAAATGCGGACCCTTAGGCGGGCTGCTCATTCATAAAATTAAAACGCTTCCAATTCATTATGGTTAAAATGGAAGCAGGGCTCTTCTTAAGGGCCCTGCTCTATTATCTGTTCTTCGCTTTTCCACGTTTCTTTACAAGATACAGGAAGAGGAAGAAAAGGAAGTACATGATTCCCAAAGCGATCAGGTAAGGATAATTCAGTCCGCTCTTGTTTTTGAGCAAGTAGATTTCCGACTCTTCACGATCGAGGACAAGCTGATAATTTCCATCCTTGTCGCTGCGGACCAGGTCATCACTGATCAATGCTTTTAGTTCATGGTTATCCGCCAGATCGTCTTTTGTTAATTGAACATTTTGTGTTTTAGTCGTGTTGTTGATGGCAATGACGATGGTCTGATCTTTGTATGTACGCTTAAAGATTCCCATCCCATCTTGATTGTAGATCGGTGTGATATCGCCTCTCGTCAGTGCCGGATATTCTTGACGGATTTCACCTAACCGGGAGATATAATCCATGAGTTCCTTATCAGCCCTGAAATTCATAAAGCGGCGGTTGTCAGGGTCGTTCCCCCCATCCATCGCTATTTCAGATCCGTAATAAACGATCGGGATTCCCGGGGTTGTATACATGTACGTGAGGGCAAGCTTCCATCTCGTTCCAGGGAAGAGCTTCTCTTGAACAATCATTCTCGTAAATCGTTCCATATCATGATTATCTATGAACGTTCCCATCACAAATGGATTGTCATAGAACGTTTCATTGTATTTCCAAAAGTTGAATAACCGATCCATGGATGTATCGGGCTTTTGGAAGACGGAACGCATTTCTTCCGCTTGGGGAACATTGACGAATCCATCGATCCCTGTCCCATTGTAGGCAGCGATTTTTTCCGGATCCCGGTCGAACACTTCACCTAACAGGTAGAAGTCTTCTTTCACCGACTTCACTTCATCGCTGAACTCATCCCAGAACTCCTGCGGGACATGACGTACAGTGTCGAGACGATATCCATCGATATCGGTTTCTTTGATCCACCATTTTGCCGCATCGAATAAATAGTTTTTCACTTCGGGATTTTCTGTATTTAAATCGGGAAGATCATATAACCAGGCATTCTGAAGACTTTCTTCATTATCGAAGTTCATCGGCTGTTTCTCATGGAACCAGTCCTCTTTTTCAGGGTCATTGACCCAGGGGTGTTCCGGCCCGACATGGTTCACAACAAAGTCCAGCATCACTTTCATATCCCGTTTATGGGCTTCTTCCACAAGCTTCTTGAATGTCTTCATGGAGCCGAAATGTTCTTCGGTTTTGTAGAAGTCTGTAATCCAATAACCGTGATAACCCATCGGTTGATTATCAAATATGGGGGTCAGCCAAATGGCAGTGAATCCCATATCCTTGATGTAATCCAGTTTATCGATGATTCCTTGGAAATCTCCGCCCTGATAGGCTTTCGGGTCTTTCGAATTAACATCTTTATCATTGCTTGTATCCCCATCATTAAAGCGATCGACCATCAAAAAATAAATGGTCTCATCCTGCCATTTTCGTTCTTCTTTTTCAACTGCACCTACCGGAAGGGCGTAAAAAAGAAGAAACGGGACTAAAATGAGAGATAATACTCTTCTTTTCATCTCCGCTCCTCCTATAAATGTTAGTAACGCCTATAAGATTATCCTTTTGTACCCCCTGCCGTCAATCCTGAAACGAAGTATTTCTGGAAGAACAGGAATAATAGGGCAATCGGTACGGCTATGAGTACTGATCCGGCAGCAAATGTTGTAAACTCTGCCCCGAATTGTTTGGCCACCATATCATAAAGGGCAACCGGTAGTGTATACATCTTTTCTGAACGTAACAGGATACTTGCAATGATGAAGTCTGCGAATGGGGCAATGAATGAAAACAGTGCCACAACCGCAATGATCGGTTTCGCAAGAGGCATGACGATCTGGAAGAAAATGCGCAAATGACCCGCTCCGTCCATTTTGGCTGATTCATCCAGCTCTTTCGGAATCGTATCCAGATATCCTTTCATCAACCACGTGTTCATTGGGATCTGTCCTCCTACATATACGAGGATCAGTCCAATGTGAGTATCTAATAATTTGGTTAACAGCGCTAATACGAAAATGGCAATCAGCGCGGCAAAATTCGGAATCATTTGAAGGATCAGGAATATCATCAATCCATTCTTACGTCCGGCGAATCTGTATCGGGAGAAAGAATAAGCGGTGAGACTCACTAGTAAGACGGTTAGGGCCATCGTAGATAAACTGACCTTCAATGAATTCCAGTACCAAAGCATATAATTGCTTTTCCCAAGATCAAAAAGTTCCTTATAATGTGCCAGTGTTGCATTTTTAGGAATGATGGATGAACCGGATAAACTTTGACCCGGGTTGAATGATGATCCGATGATCCATGCAACCGGGTAAAGAATAATGGCAAACATGATTCCGATGGCTGCGTATGAAAGTGTTAAACGTATGAGTTTCTGTCTCTTCATATTCATATTACATCATATCCTCTTCTTGGAATGATTTCGTTCTCTTGAACTGCCAGATCGCTACAGTGATGACGATGATGGACAACAATAACGTAATGGCAGCGGCTTTCGAATACTGTGCGGATGTCATCGTCAGACTGTAGATCCAGGAGATGAGGATATCCGTCCCACCTGCATTTTGTCCGGTTAAGGCCGGTCCACCGCCGTTAAATAAGTAAATGACGTTGAAGTTATTAAAGTTAAACGTATATTGTGTAATGATGATCGGTGCCGTTGCAAAAAGGACAAGTGGCAGCGTGATATTCTTGAATTTCTGGAAAGCTGATGCCCCATCGACCGTCGCTGCTTCATAAAGTTCATCCGGAATCGATTGAAGCACCCCTGTTGTCATGGCAAAGATGAACGGGAAGCCGAGCCATGCCTGGATTCCGATCAAGGCGATTCGTGTATACATCGGTTCGGTCATCCAAGGTAATCCTTCAATGCCGAAGAACCCCAGGATGTCACGATTGATCGTTCCGAATGATTCATTGAACATTCCGGCGAAAACAAGGACCGAAACGAAAGCCGGGATGGCCCATGGCAGGATGAATACAGTACGGATGATGGCTTTCCCTTTTAAGTCCTTTTGGTTAACGAGTATGGCGAGGAATACTCCAAGTGCCACTTGAAGAGTTGTCGCACCGAACGTCCAGACGAGCGTCCAGGCAAGCACCGTAATGAATGTTTCTCTCCACATATCAATCTTGAAGATATCAACAAAGTTTTGGAACCCTACCCAGTCGACTAACTTGGCAGGCGGTGAGTGATACAAATCGTAGTTAGTAAACGCTAATAAGACGACAAAGATAATCGGGAAGATAACGACGAATACAAGAAGCAAGAATCCTGGTGACATGATGAGATATGGAAATCCATTATCAATTAGATTTCTATACTGCTCATAGATCGTGCTGAGCTTCTCTCCCCTGTCTCTCTTTTCTCCATTTTTATAAGCGTCCCG
Source organism: Rossellomorea sp. LJF3 (assembly GCF_037046045.1). NCBI lineage: Bacteria > Bacillati > Bacillota > Bacilli > Caryophanales > Bacillaceae > Rossellomorea > Rossellomorea sp. LJF3. The sequence continues at coordinate 60,552 of NZ_JBANLY010000002.1, forward strand.
AAGATTAAACAGATAAAAACCGATTCCAAAAATAGATACAATGATTGCCAAGATACCGTATACCATTAAGAAAATGGAATGATCTCCGTATGATACATCTGTCCCAAGGGTCGTAATCCCCCATAATCCGTAGCCGATCAAGTCTCTGAAGACAAGAATAAAGGCGGCAGTCATGATGAGGAAGAATCCGCCTTTTAGAAACTGTTTATGATACATCTGACCTAAACCAGGGATTAGGGAAAGGGTCAGCGCTGTTTTTCTATGATTTGTTTGATAGGATTGTTGCTCCATCCTATATTCCCCTTTCTACGTTCACAGTTTTGATAAGCTTCAAGAGCTTTTTAAGAAAAGAAAGATTTTTTTCCTTAAAAAGCCCTTGAATAGGTCTTTAAAAGGATAGCAGTACCTCCAATAGTTAAGAAGGTACCGCTATTGTTTATTGATTAGTTGGAATGGCCAGCTTTAATTTTTTCTTCAATTTGTTTCACTGCTGCATCAAGTGCCTCTTTTGGTTCCTGCTTACCTGTTACAACCGTTTGAAGTGAATTAGCCATTGGGTCCCACACTTCTCCCATTTCAGGGATGTTCGGCATTGGAACCGCATATTGAGATTGCTCAGCAACCGCTTTTGCACCAGGATTGTCAGCGATCGCAGGATCGTCGATCAGACCTTGGTTTGTTGGAACTTCCTGTGTTTGTTCGAAACGTAATTTAGCATACTCATCTTGAGTGATGAATTCGATGAATTTTTGAGCCCACTCTTTGTTTTTAGAGTAGCCCGACACATGCCAGCCTTTAACACCCATGAATGTTTTCATTGGCTCTCCGTTTGGAAGTTTAGGCATCGCAGCAATACCGATATCGATACCGGCATCTTTATATCCTTGGAATGACCAAGGTCCGTTCATGACAGAAGCAACTTTTCCTTCATTGAATAGACCGTCCATTGCCGATCCACCGTTTTCACCGATGATCCCTTTAGGGAATAAACCTTCTTTATACCATTTTTGAATATATTCCGTACCTTCTACAGCACCTTCATTGTTTAAGCCAAGATCTTTCGGATCAAGTGCGCCATCTTTTTCAGCAAATACATATCCGCCGAATCCACCGATTGGTGCATGTGCGAAATAGAAGTTATCCCAAAGTGCTAAGAAACCGTAGTTTCCGTCTTTTGTGAAATCTTTAGAGAATGTGTATACTTCATCCATTGTTTTTGGTGCTTCTTCCATCAACGCTTTATTGTAAATGAATACCGGCGTTTCAGAAGATTTTGGAAGACCATATAATTTACCATCGTAGCTCTCAGCTGTCATGGAAGATTCAGTAAAGCGCTTTTCAATGTCCCCGTCCACTTCTAAAGGAGCGATATGCCCTGCAAGAGCTAGTTCACCGATTTGGTCATGTGGTAATGTCAATACGTCAGGACCTGTCCCGGCAGGACCGTCTAAACGTAATTGTTCTTTCATTTTCGAAGCCATTTCGACTTCTTTCACTTCTACCTTGATGCCTGTTTCTTCTTCGAACTTGGCACCTACTTCATCCAGCCATCCGGATTTCTTCTCATCTTCCCAGACAACCAGTTTTTCAGGTTTGTTCGCATCGTCAGCTTTTTTCTCTCCGCTGTCACTTTTTGATCCTTCCTCACGGTTTGGACCACAAGCAGCGAGCGCCCCTAGTACAAGCATGATTACCATAAGTAATGATAACGCTTTCTTCATTTCGACCCCTCCTAAGTATGGTGAAACTATTAATTCATGTTTTCGATTGAACAAACGCTTGCACACACTATGACTTAATCTCTAAAGATATCGCTTACATTCTTTTGTGAAAACGATTGCACAACCTACTTCTTATTATACAAACTAAATCTCCTTTGACAATACTTTTTTTGAAAATTTTTGCGTTTTACCTGAAAGAAAAGAAAACGCTTTACTAGTTTGATTACCTATCATTGACAACATTGTTGGTTTGGAATACTCTTTAATGGAATGAATAAGAGGAGGATAAAAGATGCTACTGGAAGCCATCTATCATAGACCGAAAGATAATTATGCATACGCTTGCACAAATAATGAATTACACATACGCATTCGTACGAAGAAAAAGGATGTTGAAACCGTCACGCTCCTGCACGGAGATCCCTATCAATGGGACAATGGACAATGGCTATATGATCGCAAGGAAATGGTTTTAACCGGAACGGATCAGTTGTTCGATTATTGGTTCGCCTCCATCTCCCCTCCTTTCAGACGGCTTCGCTACGGTTTTCTCCTCGATGACGAAACGGATGAAGTCTTTTATGGAGAAAAAGGATTTAATGAAGCCCCCTCTGCTGATATAGGTGATTACTTCTGCTTCCCGTTCCTGAATACCATCGATGTCTTTCAAGCACCAGAATGGGTGAAGGATACGGTCTGGTATCAAATCTTCCCTGAGCGATTCGCAAACGGGAATACGGAGAATGATCCAGAAGGAACACTGGATTGGAATAGCGCAGAGCCCTCCCCGACCAATTTTTTCGGAGGAGACTTAGAAGGCGTGATCCAGAACATTCCTTATTTAAAAACACTTGGAATCTCCGGGATTTACTTTACCCCGATCTTTAAAGCGCATTCCAATCATAAATACGACACAATCGATTATTTCGAAATCGATCCCCAGTTCGGGACGAAAGAAACATTGAAGAAATTTATAAAGGTCTGTCACGAGCATGATATCAAAGTGATGCTGGATGCCGTCTTTAATCATAGCGGCTTCTACTTTAATCAGTTTCAGGATGTACTGGAAAAGGGTGAGGATTCTCCTTATAAAGAGTGGTTTCATGTAAATGAATTCCCACTGGATATAGAGAGTTCGCCTCCCAATTATGATACCTTCGCATTCGAAGCTTCCATGCCGAAGTTAAATACTGAGAATGAAGAGGTGCGCAATTATCTATTGGAAGTTGGCCGCTACTGGATAAAGGAATTCGATATCGATGGATGGCGTCTCGATGTTGCCAATGAAGTCGATCACCACTTCTGGCGTGAATTTCGAAAAGAAGTAAAAGGTATAAAACCGGAGCTGTATATCTTAGGGGAAATTTGGCATGATTCCATGCCCTGGCTGCGTGGAGATCAATTTGATGCTGTCATGAACTATCCTTTTACGACAAATCTATTGAATCTGTTTGCGCACCAAACCATTTTTGCTTCTCAATTTGCAGAAAACATGACATCTGTCGTGCATATGTACCCTAAGAATGTAAACGAAGTGAATTTCAACCTTGTCGGGAGTCACGATACACCACGTGTATTAACAGAGTGCGGCGAGGATATACGACGCGCCAAACAAATCTATACATTCATGCTCACCTTTACCGGTACACCTTGTATTTATTATGGTGATGAAATCGGTCTGACAGGTGAACAGGATCCTGGATGCCGTAAATGCTTCCCATGGGAACAGGAACTTCATAACAAGGAGCTCTTCGGGCATATACAGAAACATATCGCCCTTCGGAAGAAATACCCACTGTTAAGCAACGAAGGAAATCTGACGTTCTTACCCGGTGACCTTCATGAGCATTGCCTTTCATTCACCAAGTCAAACGGAGAGGAAACAATCTTTGTTCTATTAAACTGCGGTGAAGAATCGACCACCTACTCCCTTCCTTTTGACTTGAAAGGAAAGAAAATCACCAATCTGTGGAACGGGGAAGATTTTGCCGCCGAAGCAGAGTCCATCGAGGTGGCACTCGATGGGTATGGATTTGCCATTTTGAAATTCTAATGATGCTTACTTCCTAAAAAGCGGGACTAAACCTTTACGGTTAGTCCCCTTATCTATTTAATATGTATCGTATGCCGAGGTGCACGTCTCCCCGGCAACTTAAAGGAGAAAATCTATGAGCAATAATCAAAAAAACATGACCCTCTTTGCCTTGACTTGGCCGATCTTCATTGAAATCTTTCTTCATATGCTGATGGGAAATGCCGATACGTTAATGCTGAGTCAGTACTCGGATGACTCAGTGGCAGCCGTCGGGGTCTCCAATCAGATCCTTTCTCTCATCATTGTGATGTTTGGATTTGTCGCGACGGGTACAGCCATCCTCGTGGCCCAGCATCTCGGGGCGGAAGAGAATCGCATGGCAGGGGAAGTGTCAATCGTTTCCATTGCTGTCAATCTTCTATTCGGACTCTTATTGAGTATCGCTCTAGTATTTTTCAGTAAGCCGATCTTATTATCAATGGATCTCCCACGTTCTCTGATGGATGAAGCTTCTTCCTATTTAAAAATCGTGGGAGGCTTTGCTTTCATCCAGGCCTTGATCATGACTGCAGGTGCCATCATGAGGAGCTATGGCTATACAAAAGATGCCATGTATATCACAATCGGCATGAATATTGTCAATGTGATCGGAAACTACTTATTTATTTTTGGACCATTCGGTGTCCCTGTATTAGGCGTAGAGGGTGTGGCGATTTCCACCATTACCTCGAGACTGATCGGATTCATCGTGAGTATCATCGTGATACGGAAGCGGATTCCCAATGCTCTTCCGCTCAGAAGACTGTTCAAGCTTCCCGTCTCTCACGTTAAAAATTTATTGCGGATCGGAATCCCCTCTGCCGGAGAGCATCTTTCCTATAACGGGTCTCAAATGGTCATTACCTACTTCATTGCGAGTATCGGGACCAATGCTATCACAACGAAGGTATATGCCCAAAACCTGATGATGTTCATTTTCTTATTCAGCGTCGCGATCAGCCAGGGAACACAAATCATCATCGGGCACATGATCGGCGCCAGGGAATTTGACAGTGCTTACGAACGATGCCTGAAAAGTTTAAAGATCGCGATCATCATATCGCTCATCATGGCAGGAATTTTTTCCGTTGCAGCAGAACCTCTCCTCCGCATATTTACGAGCAACGAAGAAATCATTTCCCTTGGTAAAATATTGATCTACCTGACCATCATTCTCGAACCGGGAAGAAGCTTTAATTTAGTGGTCATTAACGCACTAAGGGCAACAGGTGATGTGCGCTTCCCCGTCTATATGGGGATATTATCTATGTGGGGAGTAAGCGTCACGCTTTCCTACATTCTCGGTATCTGGTTCGGACTCGGACTTATCGGAATCTGGATCTCCTTCATTGCCGATGAATGGCTGCGGGGCATCATCATGCTCAAACGCTGGCGATCCAAAGTATGGATCCATAAACGATTTGTCCAAAATGATCGAAACGCCATTTAGAGGGACGGACCTTCCTTCAAGATGGTCTTTAAAGACGAACAACCAAGAAATTAGTTAGGATCACTTGTTACACCGCTTTTGATTTCCGTGCAAGACTTCGCTTTCCTCGGGCGGAAGGCAAGCCTCCTCGTCGCTGACGCTCCTGCGGGGTCTTACCTATTCCGCTTTTCCCGTAGGAGTCTTCGTCTTGCACTCCAATCATAAGCTAGAATCTGCCCTATACAGTGTGTATGCTTTAGCAATAATATTAAAACTCCCGTTTCACCATGTTTGTTGTTATTCATACAAAGACTTTATAGTTTTCGGATGTTCAATCATTTGGAGTGTATCGGAGCATAATGAGTCATTCACATCAGGTAAGAAAGAGTATTTGTATAAGTAACGGTAATTGATCACTGGAACTAATAGAATAAGAGTTGCTGTATGCAATGGTGACCACTACGATGTTATAGTGAAACACTTACGCTTAGAGAGTTGATTGAAGCGGAAGCTGCTCGACTCCTGCGGGAAACGCTGGACAGTCCGAAAAGCGGAAGCGGCTTGACCAGCCCCTACAAGCATAAGATGAATGGGCTAAGAAGGCGTTTTTTGCCTTCTTGGTCCATTTAGCTTATGACTTCGAGGGGCTCACCGCCAGCCCCGCGGAAAGCGAGCAACTGGAGCGGAAATCAACCACCACTCACCACATCCAAAACCAACAGTGTTTACGTAAACAGCTATATGATAAATCCGAACGATTTCGAATGATCGTTCGGATTTACTTTTAACTAAACTCTCAAATGAAACCGCCCTCATTCATAAATGTTAAGTTTTTTAACATAAAAACGCTTTCATTGCAAATTAATACTTGAACTTTTGTTATTTTCTGAATATGATAAATGATATAACTTACTCATGTTATAAAAATTAACATGAAGATTTCGTTTTTAAAGGAAATTCACAAAAGGAGGAAATTACAATGAAAAAAGTTGAAGCCATTATTCGTGCTGAAGCATTTCTATCCCTGCGAGAAGCATTATGTCTTCGTGGATTCAGCGGCCTGACAGTATCAGAAGCAGCTGGATGCGGAAAACAAAAAGGGAAGCAGGGAATATTCAGGGGAAATAAATTTGAACTGCAGTTAGTCCCCCGCGTAAAGGTGGAAATGATCATCGACGATGGGCAGGTGGAAGACATCATTGATCTCATCGTTGAACATTGCAGTACGGACACCGTGGGCGACGGGAAGATTTTTATCTATCCCGTCGAAGATGTCATCCGTATCCGTACAGGCGAACGAGGAAAAAAAGCCGTTTTGTAAGTCACTTCTTTCTACACTCAATCATAAGCCGCTACACCAAACCAATACTGGAGGGATTCCATTGATTAAAAAAATTTTGTCGCTTCTTTTCCTTTCACTTTTTATGAGCACTACCACTTTCGCAGCTGCCCCTACCGCAGAGTCTGTTCAAGCGTCCGTCGACTCCCTGTGGGTGATGATTGCTGCAGTCCTTGTGTTCTTCATGCACGCGGGATTCGCCATGGTCGAGACCGGATTCACCCGCGCCAAGAACTCTCTTAATATCCTCATGAAAAATTTCTTAACTGTAGCCATTGCCTCTATTCTTTATTTCATTGTAGGGTTCGGGTTCATGTTCGGAGGGTCATCAGGTGGCGTGATCGGATCGGACAGCTTTTTCCTATCAGGACGGGAAGACATCGGTTTCTTCTTATTTCAATCCGTATTTGCCGCTACTTGTGCCACAATCATTTCCGGTGCTGTGGCTGAACGCATGAAACTCAAAAGCTATATCCTTTTGACCATTGCCATGACAGGAATCATCTATCCGATCGTCGGACATTGGGTGTGGGGCGGCGGCTGGCTTTCGGAGCTTGGATTCGTAGATTTCGCCGGATCGACTGTCGTCCATTTAACAGGTGCAACAGGCGCATTCATCACAGTCCTGTTCCTTGGATCCCGGGTTGGGAAATACAGCAAAGGAAAAGTGAATGTCATCCCGGGCCATAATATCCCCATCGGTGCACTCGGTGTGTTCATCCTATGGTTCGGGTGGTTCGGGTTTAATGGAGGAAGCAGCCTGGCCGCTGATCCCACCCTTGTCCCCCACGTCATCACGACGACCTTATTTTCAGCTTCCGCCGCCATTCTTTCATCCGCTTTTTACACGTTGATCCGATTTAAGCGAATTGATCCATCCCTTACATTAAATGGTGCCCTCGGCGGACTGGTTGGAATTACTGCCGGCTGTGCCAATGTATCTCTCGCAGGCTCTCTCCTGATCGGTCTGATTGCAGGAATCGTTCTGGTCGAGGCCGTCACCTTCATCGATTCGAAATTGAAAGTCGATGATCCCGTTGGAGCCATTGCCGTTCATGGAATTTGTGGGATATGGGGTACGGTGGCCGTGGGATTATTCGACGTTCAAAACGGACTTTTATATGGTGGAGGTGCTGCTCTGGTTGCCACTCAAGCCGTCGGGGTGTTGGCCGTCATTGCCTGGACGTCTGTCACCGTTGGCGGATTCCTGTTCATCGTAACGAGAATATCAAGTATTCGTGTTTCCCGTGAAGAAGAACTATCAGGGCTCGATTTTACGGAGCATGGCTCCAATGCCTATGAGTTAAAGGATACAGTATTGGAATCGAACGTTTCCTCCGCTTCCCCATTCGGATCTGACTTAGTCGAGCGATTGAACTCGATCGGAACGGGAAAAGTGAGTGACATGAATCAACGGAACACAATCTGATTCCAGTAAGAGCTGCTTTATGCGGCTCTTTTTTCTTTTCCAAAATGGATGCAAAACAACAATAAGCTCATATGGAAGGCATCCGTACAGCCTCCATACGAGCTTATTTATGAAATGGATGAAATGATTTTTTCTTTTGCTTCTTTGGATACATGGTGCTTCTTGGAAAAAACATTATAGTGATTATTTCTGACCTCGTTCAGAATCGCACGGTATAAGAGGGCAGCACCTTTAACCGGGGTCCTCGAATACACAGGATAAAGATTCATTGTACGAAAAGCTTTTTCATAGTAATCTTCTGCAAGTCGGGCCATTTCTTCCCATATCGACTGAAACGCGTCGTTGATTCTGTGTTCTTTTAAATCCGTTACGGTATATTCATATTTTACTAATAGATCCTGAGGGATGTATAATCGACCCCTTTCAAGATCCTCGCCGATATCTCTTAATATATTGGTCAGCTGCATGGCATACCCGAGATAGATTCCATCTTCCCTCAATGACTGTTCCTTCCCCGGGGCAAGGATCGGCAGGAGCATTAATCCCACAGTGCTCGCCACGTGATAGGAATAGTCAAGAACATCATCCATATTGACGTAGACCCTTTCACCAAGGTCCATCCTTTGCCCCTTTATCATGTCCCGGAAAGCTTGAACATCCATGTTAAACCGTTTAAACACATCATCCAGAGCTACCCACATTGCCTCATCCTGAGGATAAAAACCGGTTAAAAACGATTCGAATTCCATCTCGAACCGGCGTAATTCTTCTGAAGGATTGGTGCCCTCGTCAACGATATCATCTACTTTGCGGCAAAAGGCATATACAGCCCATACAGCCTTCTTTTGGTCTTTCGGCAGTAAGGAAAAAGCTCTGTAAAATGTTTTGGAATGAACCTTTATGATATTTTCACAGTGATCGTATGCTTCCAAGATCTTGTTCATGTAAGGACACATCCTTCCTTTCTGATTCAGTTTTGCAATGTTCCTTAAAGGCTTGTGCAACGAGCTTCGCACCCTGCATGACAATCGGTACTCCTCCTCCAGGGTGAATGGATGCCCCGACAGCAAAGATGTTCTTCTCCGGAAAGGGTTGTACCTGGGGTCTGAAGGGACCGGATTGATCCAAGCTTGGCGCAATCCCGAAGCTTCCCCCTGAATATAACCCTTCTTGCATCGCCTCTTCAGGCGTTCTGATTTTCATCCATGTTATCCGTTTTCTCAGTTCTTCGAAACCCCTTTTTTCCATTGTATCCAATACAAGGTAGGAAAGAAATTCTGAAGCTTCCTTCCAATCCAATTCCTCCGACACCGGAACCGGTATAAGGACATAAAGCACGCTCTTACCTTCAGGGGCAAGTGAAGAATCGACCTTGGAAGGATTAAATACGTAAAAGGAAGGTTCTTTAGGAATTCTCTTATTCTTGAAAATATCCTCCATATTCCCAGAGAAATCTTCATTTAAATAGAATTGATGCATTTCCTTATCATCATACTTCTTGTCGATCCCCATATATAAAAGCACGCAGCCGGAAGAAGGCTTATACGGTTTAGGCGCTTTCTTCCTAACTAATTTAGATGCTGTAGGGAAATCCCCATTAATGATAACCGAATCGACCGGCTCCCTCTGGTCCCCAAGGATGATATGAGTCGCTTTGCCTCCTGTCGTTTCGATTTCCGAGACGGGTGAGGAGGTCTTGATCGTGACACCATGCAGGTTGCACGCTTCCTTCACATGATCCAGTAAGCCCGCATACCCCCCTTTTATATAGTAGATGCCATGCTTATGTTCACTGAAGGACACCAGGCTGTAAATCGCCGGGGTCGTGTAGGGATTCCCGCCTATATACAGTGTTTGCAGTCCATAGGCCGTTTGCAACTTCCCGTGTTGAAAATAATGCTTTAAGTTCCCCATCACATTGCGGTATGCCTTAAGCTTAAGCAATGATCCAAGCGTTTGGGGATTGAGATAATCCCTCGTTTTCAAAAAAGACGTTTCAAGAAATTGCGGCTTCCCGATTGCAAATCGTTCATCCATATCCCTCATAAATTGAAGAAAGCCTTCTTCATCACCGGGAAACTTCTCCTTGATCTCTTCATATTGCTTCTGGATATCTGCATATTTCGTATACGTTTGCCCATCTGCAAAATGAACATCATAGAGGGGATCGCAGCGAACGAATTCTATTTCATCCGTATCTATGCCTGCCTCTCGGAGAATGGACATAAGCATGTCTGGCAGTAAAACAATGGTAGGGCCCTTATCAATCTTGTAATCCCCTTCTTGAACAAAGGCAAGACGTCCACCGATTATCGGCTCTTTCTCATAGACTGTGACGTCGTGACCATCTTTCGCGATTAACAATGCCGAAATCAATCCGCCGATCCCTGACCCTACGACTGCTGTTTTCATAGAGCTTCCTCCATCGTTTGTTCTTTAGTGAACGAGTACGAAGGGTCTTCATTCATCAACATATTGGTCGTGATCCTCGCAGATTCTAATATTGTAGGCAATCCACTCCCCGGATGCGTACCTCCGCCGACTAACCAGCAGTGTTCGAGTTCTTCAAATTTGTTATGTGGGCGGAGTGCCATCATTTGCGTTAATTGGTGGCCAAGATTGAAGGTGGCACCTTCGTATATGTTGAAATCAGTTTCCCAATGATGGGGGGATATGATTTTTTCTACCTTGATATGATCACGGATATTCTCTAAACCTGTCTTGCTCTCAACGGCATCCAATACCAGATCCCGGAACATTTGTTGATTTTCTGTCCAATCGATTCCGCTTACATTATTAGGGACCGGTGCAAGGATGTATAACGTTGAATGGCCGGGCGGCGCCAATGTTGGATCTGTCACCGATGCATTTTGGATATAAATGGAAGGGTCCTCCGAAAGGGTAAATGTTTTCGTTATCTCTTCTACATTTCGCCTGTAATCCTCCGCAAACACAATACTGTGATGAGGGAGATCATACTGTTTATCAAGCCCCAGATAAATCATAAATGTGGAACAGGAGTATTTTTTCTTTTTAAGCTTTTCTTTGCTGTATTTTTTCAAAACGCCATCTTCCACCAGGTTGGTCATGACATGGGCAAAGTCCCCGTTGATGATCACTTCATCTGCTGCAATTCTCACTCCATCTTCTGTTATGATTCCTTTTACGTCATTTCCGTCTTCAATCCACAACTTCTTGACACCAGACCCGAGATGGATTGAACCTCCATGCTCCTTCACCACTCTTGCCATGGCTTTGGATAGTTGATTCAATCCACCGATCGGGTGAAAGACACCGTATTCGTGCTCCATGAAAGACAGTATGGAAAATGCGCCGGGACACTCCCAGGGGGACATGCCTAAATACTTAGACTGAAAAGTGAACGCCAATCGCAATTCATGTTCTGTAAAGTAATCACTTAACACGCTGTATAGGGATTTACCCAAGGATAATTGGGGAAGTGCCCTCAACACTTTCCAACTGATATATTGATAATATCGATCCATCGGGCTCTGTAAAATCGGTTTCAACCGTTCCATTTTTTTACGTGTATCATTCATGAAACGCGTATATCCTTCTGCATTCCCTGGATAATGTCGTTCGATTTCCCGGGATAACGCTTCGGGATCTTTGTACATCTTGACTTTTTTATCTTTAAAAATGAGTTCATACATCATGGAAAGCTCTCGCAGGTCAACATAATCATGAAGATCCCTTCCTGACGCCTCGAATAATTCTTCTGCTATTTCCGGCATGCTGAGGAATGTCGGCCCAATATCGAATGTATAGCCATCCATCGTGACAGAACCATTTCGTCCACCCACAAATGATTGCTTCTCATAGATTTCTACTTTGTACCCTTTACTGGCAAGAAGCATTGCCGCGGCCAGGCCTCCGGGACCTGCACCGATGACGATTATCTTTTCGGCCATCGTTATAGCCTCCAATGTATTTTATTTGTACAATTATTATACAACACTTATACATTTGTTTTCCACTATGAAAAAACAATAAACTTCATTAATCCAACTAAATTTGTTTTTTACTCCCTTTTGGACTTGTCCCACACTCAATAAATCCTTTCAAACCGCAACCGGATCCCTTTTCCATTTATTTGTTGCTAATTAGCAACAAAATTCAAAACCTGAACAAATAGGAGGCATAGTTAAGGATTCTTATCCTTTTACTATGCCTCCATTTCAATCATTCATACTTTCATTCTATGTTTGTACCTGTCTCTAAATTCTTAGTCCCTTCCACAATTGCTTTACTCCACAATTTCAATATTATAATCCTTGAACCACACATGGATCTGGGCAAGGTGGGCAAGTAGTTGGGGACCGGTCATGAGCTGGCCGTACCAGGGGACTTCAAAGGCTGCTCCTCCGCTTGCGACGATTTCTTTGAGTTTCACTTCGTCAAATAATTCATAGAGGATGCTTGATTTGTCTTCCAGGATTTCATTGAGCCAGTCACCGACCAGTTTTGTATACTCCGGGTGATGGGTTTTCGGGTATGGGCTTTTCTTTCGGTAAAGGACTTCATGGGGAAGTACGCCTTCGAGCGCCTTCCTCAAGATGCCTTTTTCCCTTCCTTCGTGCATTTTCATCTCCCACGGGATGTTCCACACATACTCAACAAGTCTATGGTCGGCAAACGGGACGCGGACTTCGAGGCTCGCTCCCATACTCATGCGGTCCTTTCTATCCAGCAAAGTCGTCATGAACCATAGTAAGTTTAAATAGAATAATTGTCTCCTTTTGGTCTCCACTTCATTCTCCCCATCTAATAACGGAGTTTCGGCAACCGTGCGATCATACTGCTCCAGGACATATTCCTCGAGGTTTAATTTCTTACTCCACTCTTCTTTGAGAAGACCCTGTCGTTCTGCTGTGGAACGCATCCATGGGAATCCTCTGCGGTTAAAATCTTCCGGCCGGTGAAACCACGGATACCCCCCGAAGATTTCATCTGCACATTCACCGGATAGCCCCACGGTAAAGTCCTCTTTGATTTCCCTGCAGAACCATAATAGAGATGAATCCACATCGGCCATTCCCGGAAGGTCCCTTACATGGACCGCTTCAATCAGGTAGTCCTTTAACTCTTGTTGACTGATCTCACATTTGTGATGAATCGTGTCGAATTCAGCTGTCATCTTTTCAATCCAAGGGGCATCGGAGTTCGGTTGGAAATCATTCGCTTTAAAGTATTGTTCATTTTCTTCATAATCAATGGAGTACGTATGAAGTTTCCCTTTCCCCTCTTCTTTATATGAATTTGCTGCCACTGCCGTAATGGCACTTGAATCGAGTCCTCCCGATAAGAATGTGCAAAGCGGCACATCGGAAACAAGCTGCCTCTCTATGGCATCCGTAAGCAGGAAACGCACTTTCGAGACCGTTTCGATGAACGAATCCGTATGCTCCTCATTTTTTACATTCCAGTATCTCCATACATTCAAGCCTTCCTTGGAGAAGATCATGTTATGGGCGGGACGCAGTTCCTTCACCCCTTTGAACACCCCATTCCCCGGAGTGCGGGATGGACCGAGACCGAGCACTTCCGAAAGCCCCTGCAGGTCCACCTGCGGCAAAACATCGGGATGAGCAAGTAAAGCCTTGATTTCTGATGCAAACAGGATCCCGTCATCCTTTTCAAAATAAAATAAAGGCTTTACGCCCATTCTGTCCCTGCCTATAAATGCATGCTCCTTCTCACTGTCCCATACGGCAAAGGCGAAGATCCCGTTCAGGTGCTGGACACATTCTTCCCTCCACTCAATATAAGAGGTTAATAGGACCTCGGTATCAGAATGCCCCTTAAAGGCATATCCCTTCTCTATAAGTACTTGTCTAAGATCTTCTGTATTGTATAGCTCTCCGTTATAGCAAATGGTAAAAAGGTGTCCGTCATGTTGGAGGCTCATAGGCTGCCTTCCTCCTGCCGGGTCGACTACGATTAATCGTTTATGACCGAACGCAACATGCCGGTCAACCCAGACATTCGTTTCGTCAGGTCCCCTTTTAGAAAGGGTTTCCGCCATTTTTTCAACAACTTCTTTTTCATTCGACATATCTTGTTTATAATGGATCCAACCTGTAATTCCGCACATAGTGATCATCCTCACTTTCTAGTCAAACAAACTGGGCTCACTGACACATAAATTATTCTATGCCCCTTTTAGAGAAATGGTTAATTGTCTCAATCAATCTTTACATGAATGAAATATGATAATTATGACAAGAAATGTAGTTAAGGAGGGATATTCACTTGAGCAACATATTTCGATCAAACATTTTAAAATCCCAAAAAAGATCTTTTTCCGAAGGCACTGCTTTATTTGAAGAAGATACATGGTTCTTTTTCGAGATCGACGCCGAGGAAGAGTCTGAGCTTGAATTTTACCTCAATCATGAACTGAAAGTGTATAGAGATGGAGAGTGGCTTTCTGGCGTTCTCTTAGAAGATGGTCTCATCGTCACCCCCTATGAGCGAATAAGAATCGAAAATGGCGATCGAATTCAAATAAAGAAGAATATATTGTATTCATTGGAGAATTTATTAGAAGAGATTTCGGATGATGCCTTTCATCAGTTTACAACAGCCTTAAATAACCTGGGCTATTCGATTTATGACAGTATCTTTTGCCATAACCACCTTGTATTCCTCGGAAACCAAAAAATCAAGGAAGGCGTAAACTTCATCACATTTGATAACGGTGTGGAAGTATGTGCTGTCCAGCATCACTTCACCTACTATAAAAAGAAACGCGACCGCTTTGAATTCACTTTAAGTACTGGTAGACGAATTGTAATTGAAAGCTTCAATATTTGATTTGATTATCGGATGAAATAGACAAATGCCTGTCAGGTAAGGTACCCGACAGGCATTTGTCTTTTTATATATCCAAGCTTTTCACGAGGTGCATTTTCTTTATAAATGTGTTCATTTTCTCCAGTGGCATCGGCCTTTCGATAAGAAACCCTTGTGCAAAATCACAGCCAAGCTGCTTTAGTAATTCTAATTGCCCGGGGGTCTCCACACCTTCAGCCACCACTTTCATGTTCAATCCCTTCCCCATGGTGGAGATGGATTGAACGATCGCCACATCAGGTGTATGATCGCTCATATTCTGTACAAATGAACGATCGATTTTCAGGATATGAAGAGGGAGATGCTTCAAATAACTTAAAGAAGAATAACCGGTGCCGAAATCATCAATCGCAAGCTTCACCCCAAGATCAGCAAGTGATTTCATGGCGTCGATTGTATGAGCGGCGTCATGAAGCATGATCGTCTCCGTCAGTTCCAGGCAGAGGTATTCCGCCGGCAGCCCGGATATTGCCAACGCCTCTTCCACATCATTCAGGAACATCGGGTGCTGGAATTGTCGTGCTGATACGTTCACAGATATATAGAACTCCCCTGCCTCTTGGTCTAACCACTCTTTTAACTGTATACAGGATTCGACCAGGACCCATTTTCCGATATCATGAATCAGCCCTGTTTCTTCAGCCAGGGGAATGAATTCACCCGGCGGGATCAACCCCCAGGAGGGATGCTGCCATCTGAGCAATGACTCACAGCCGATCAGGGATTGACCCTGTATGTGAAGGATGGGTTGAAACGCGATGAACAACTCCTGTTTCTCCACGGCTCGTCTGAGATGGGCCTCCATTTCCACTTTACGTGTAATCTCTTCTTCCATATCCCTTGAAAAATAAACGGTATTATTCCCGCCCTTTGATTTGGCCCAATTTAGAGCAGAATCGGCATTTCTTAACAAGTCGGCAGTTTCTTCCCCATCCTGGGGATATATGCCTGCACCGATACTGACGGATATGTAGAATTCTTTTCCCTGATAAGAAAAAGGCGTTTGGATGGTTTCCAATATATCATGGGTGATATCTGAGATCGTGGCAATATTCACCTCTTTGGTGAGAAGTACCGTAAATTTGTCCCCACTGAATCGGCCGAGATAGGCTCCTTTCGGGAGAATGCCTTGAATCCTTTGGGAAAGTTCTTTGATGATGACATCTCCCACAAAATGACCAAGGGTATCATTAATCATCTTGAAACGGTCCATATCCAGAAATAAAACCGCAAGCTGCCGTTTCTTCTTCTTCGCCCTCTGAATATGCTCATCTACCATTTCCCTGAATTTCATCTTATTAGGCAGATCGGTTTCACCGTCATAATAGGCGAGCTGGGTGATTTTCTTCTCAAATTGACGCTCTTTCGTGACATTTCGCCCTATCCCGAAGATCCCGACACATTTCCCCTCAACGGTAATCGGGATATTCTTGATTTGAAAGAAATTCACCTCACCTTCCTTTGATGCAATGGGAAGATCATAATACTGTTCCCTTCCATCCATGGCCCGGTAAAAATGCCTCCTTACCCGCACCGCATCCTCTTTCCTGATAAAGTTGAGGGCGGATTCCCCAAGAACCTCTTCCCTCTTAAATCCAAATGTTTTCATGAAAGAAGGGTTGAGGGAATTAAATCGGCCATTCAGATCGGTACTGTAGACAAAATCCGTATTATTATCAAAGAGGGAACGGTAATACTCCTCAGAGATTTGGATGTTTTGTGTTAATTCTTTTATATCCTTTTCTGCAGTATTGATTAAATGGGTCAAACTCATCATGACATCGGCTTCAGGCGTTAATTGAAAATCGATTTTCATCTCCCTGATGGGTTCACGGAGACCTTCAGACAATCCAAGATACGAAAGGGAATGAGCCATCAGCTTTGGCTTCCTCCCACTGATTCCCAACTCTCCGTAAGAGAAGAAACCGGCCAAGGGCGATACCTGGTTTAGATAGGATAGCTCCTGATTCGTTACATCGCGAACATACCTTCTTCTGGCTATACAATTATAAACAAAATGAGTTTCTACCGGATGGCGTTTCAATCGGGACAAGAGCTTTGTTGTGGAGCGGATTAAATCCTGCACATCCACAAAGCCAAACGACACCGTGTCACCCTCCGTCACTTCCTGACTGAGTTCAACACTTCCATTTGGCAGCACATTAACGATATAGACCGCCACTTTATCATTCTTTTTTTGCAATAGGAAAGGAAACTCGATCGATGAGTCAGGAAGATCGTTCACAAATCTCTTCCCTAAATAGGTTTCAAGGATACGGATCGGTTTCACATGATTGATTTCCTCCAAAATATTCCCTTGCGCTTTCGTGATGTTGAAGACGGGGCCGACTTCCTGCCACTCTTCTATGCTATGGGAGTGGACCTTCAACTCCTCCCCGCTCAATGAGGCCGTCACAAAGCCTTCGCTTGTTATTTCGTTGTTGGTGAATACGTATGAGGGTCTTTTATGAGGCAAATCAGAAGAAACACCACCGACGATGGCGACTTCATCCCCTCTCTCCGCTACACCTTCCATGAATTCCTGGATTCCCAGCTGTAAATGGCTCGCAAAGATAATGAATGCTTTGGTGTCGGATTTCCCCACAGCCTCGTTCAGATGTTTACCCAGCTGCTTACTTGTGCCTGATTTTTCTTGTAAAAGGGATTCTATCGTGGTTTTTTCAAATATCGTAAATGATAAGACGATTTCTGATACAATCGCCCCTTCTATGACTTGACCGTTCGAGTTGCAGCCAATGAGGGTCCCATTGGGTAATATCCTGTTAATGAGACTTTGCAGATCCTCTATGACAGCTAAAGGGGAATCGCCGACAAATGCCTGGATCAGGAGGGAGGGATGTTGATCTATACCGTGCTCTTGAATAAATTGGTTCAAGGAGTGTTCGTCTTTATATATGAATTGAAAGGACTTAACCATTTTCTGCACCTACTTGAAAGACATCGTTTCTATCAAAGTACCACAATTCGACAGATTTGGATATCCATTTATATGAATATGGCAGCAGCTAATTCCTTAATCTGATGAAAAGAGCCAAATAAAAAAGCCCGCTCCATAAATGAGCAGACTTTTTCACCTTATGCAAATGGATGAAGACCAAGTGGTAAACGCAGTCCCAAATACAGAACAATGAGTAAGGCGATCACCATGACAATCCACAATACATTCGTACTTTTTCCTTTATTCATGCGGACCAGGATCATCTCAAACATCCCGATCACCCCTATTCCCACCAATCCTTTAATGCCATAAAGGGCCGGATTGATTCCCTGATGCTTCCAGAATAAAAGGGCACCGGTTAAAATAATGAGCAAGTAAAATAATCGCAAGATCATATGTACAACTTTCATGCCTTTTTTCTTCCCTGCGTTGTGCAATCCGACCGCTACAAAGAAAAGAATGATGGCAACGACCCACGTTGTAATATGGGCATGTGTATTATCAAACATATTGAACCTCCTACAGGTAGATAGTTTACGCTCATAATATTACCACAGTCTGTACACCAACAGAAATTTTAACTAAGCCTGTAACGGATTTGTCAAAATTCCCAATCCTTCTATTTCGATTTCCACTGTATCTCCCTTTCTCAAAAAGCGTGGGGGCTTGTAGCCTTTTCCCACTCCAGAAGGTGTCCCTGTCGCAATGACATCACCCGGCAGCAGCGTAATTCCTTTAGACAGGGTGGAAATAATCGTCGGAATGGAGAAAATCATTTGTCCCGTATTGGACGACTGCCGGATTTCGCCATTGACCTTCGTGGTGATGGACAGGTTCTGAGGGTCATCCACTTCATCCTTTGTTACAAGGAATGGACCCATCGGGCATGTTGTATCCAGACTTTTCCCGATGAAAAATTGGCCATGCTTTTTTTGGAGGTCACGGGCTGTGATATCATTCAGGATCGAATAACCAAACACATGGTCCATCGCTTCTTCAGAAGAAATCCCTCTCCCTTTCTTTCCAATGATCACGGCCAGTTCGCCTTCATAATCAAGCTCTTCCGTGATGTCATCATGATGAAGCACCGTTTCCCCGTGACCGATGACCGTATGGGTTGCTTTCGTGAAAATCATGATATTCTTCGGGATATCCTGCTCACCACCCATTTCAATGGCATGTTCACGATAGTTCTTTCCTACACACATGATGTTTCTCTTCACTTTCGGTATAGGGGAAAGCCATTTCACTTCATCCTTTGCGAAAGATGGCAGACCTTCACCCTTCTCCCTAAGAACCGCTTCCACACGTTCAAGAAAACCTTCCCCGGCTTCAATCCCCTGAAGTAAATCCCCGGGTAATTCATCCGCCTCCGCTAAATCAAGGATCCTGCCTTCTACTTCCACTCCATATGTTTCTTTCCCCTCAACTGCATAGCTAACGAATTTCATCCTTATTCATCCCCTTTTCCAGTTTTACATTTCTCCCTTTTTAACAACATTGCGTCTACCATAACTTAATACTCGCCAAAGCTTTTCAACAGGTCCATATTGAAACTTGGATAACCACATTTCAGATAGGATCACCTGTATCACAAAAATCCCCACTGCCAGCATCGTCCCTGTGGTTAAAGTCACTTCTCCGTAAAGTCCAAATCCATAGGAATAGAAGATAAGTGTGCCGATGATGGATTGCATCAGGTAATTCGAGAGGGACATCTTTCCTACTGAAGCGAGTGGCTTGCTCCATTTCATCATTTTTTCATTCAACAATAATAATGAAAGGATTATTGCATAAGATACTGATAAGAACGGACCTCCTAAAAAGTCCTGTATATAGCTGTAAGCGAAATTGGACTCAATGAATAGCGGCAAAGATTTAATGATGATTCCAACGAGTAACGTACATCCACCTGTTATCATCCAAACCTTCTTATGCTTTCTGACTTTGCCCAACAGCTGCAGTTTACTTGCGCCTGCCCCGATCATCATCATAGGAAGAATCGAAAGTAACAAGAATAAAAGATTGTCAGGTGAGTTCACCATATACCAGTCCTGAAAGCGCTGTTCCATGATACTGCTGAAGCTGCCTGAGGCATAGGCGGCGACCGAATCCTGCAATGCAGCAATGTTCGTATAATTGGTCACACCCGTCGGATCTGAGAATGTCATTAACACTAGTAAAATACTGAAGAACAACTGCGGCATTAAAAATAGAATTCCTCCCAGCCACATCAAGCCCTTCCCGGAAAGCCGCATGAAACCAAGAAGGATCAGACCGAATACGGCGTAATTTATCAGGATATCCCCTGACCAGATCAGGAAGGCATGAATACAGCCGATACACAATAAGATAAGGAGTCTTCTTACCCCAAACAGGTAGAAGGATGTCCCTTTCATCGTTGCCCTTTGCTGCTGAATCCCCAGTCCATAGCCAAACATCATGGCGAATAAGGGATAGAAACTCGCTTGGACCAAAACATCAATCCAAGGAAATAATGCCATATCTTCAGGTGTTTTCCACCAGGTATACGGATCAAAGTACAGAAATGGTGAATGGAATGAGATCATGTTGATGATAAAGATGCCGAGCAGAGAGAATCCTCGGATCACATCGAGACTTACAATACGTTCTGACTGTTCAATTGGCGACAAATTGTTCATTCATTTTCCTCCGAAATCATTGGTGTTGTTTCTATTTTAACCCGAAACTGGAATTTAGGCGATTATCACCTATTCATGTTCTTAACATAGAATAACAATAATTAACTTTGTCTTAAAGGTGTGAGTCAAAATGCCTGCAATTGTAGGAATAGCACAAGTCATAAACGTCGGTTCCAGTGCCGTCTTTCACATTGGGGACGTCTTTAACATCAGTCCGATATCAACAGCCAAAACCTTTGCCGGTGCAGGTTCATTTATTACAGGTAGAGGGATTTCCGTCTATAATGAAAGTTCCTTGACCTACACGGTGGACGACGATGGAATGGATCAAGGAATAAACTTTACCCTATGAGTGTGATGCGAAAATGACGAATTATTATGTTCAACAATCCATCCACATACATTTCATTAAAATCGGGGGAATGTCCAATTCTTCCGTATTGCAGATCGGTACTTGTGGACAAATAAACACAAATGACTACCTGTACAATACCGGTGGTTTCACTGAACCTGCTCCTGAAGCAGAAAAAAACGGCAGTGTTTCACAGGGACCATCAGCATCTCCTTTAGTTCCTCTTCAAAGGCCTTGAATAAGTCCGCGACAAGAAAAGAGGTGGCAGGATGACTAATTACTATATGACACCCCAACAACTGTATCAGTATATCGACATGTTGAATTCGAGAATTGTCGCGTTAGAAAAAAAAGTAGATGAGCTCTCACAGGAATTGACGGCGATCAAAGAAACTCCCAAGATCAATGTAGAAAAAATTGAATATAAGTTCGATCAGCTTAAAGTCGAGTCCTTGGACGGTACATTGAACATCGGTCTTAACCCGAGTAACTTAAAGGATACGATAGAAGATTTGGCCGTAGACCAGAATGTGAATGTCGATTCAATCAAAGACCTTACTCCTTATAAAGAGAGGATAACGAAAGAAATTCAAGCGTACATTCAAACCGAAGTACCTGCCCTGATTCAAGACAATGAAATGCAATTCCAACGATCCCTTGATCCTTCCTACTATGAAATGGTGCAGCAAGACCTTCTGAATCAGATGCCTCAGAGAATCGATTTCTATCTGGAGAACATACCGCATGTCGAGTCCAAACAATCTGAAGGGGAATGGGAAAGAAAAATCATTTCGAAAATCAAACAAGATATTCAAACGGCACTCTTCTCCTTTATGTCCCAGATGCCGGAAAATATGGAAGGGATGAATAACCATGAACCTCCAAGTAATCAATCGTGAATTATCAGTCGGCAGTATCGATATTGCAGGGGTGGCAAGCTCCTCTCTCGTCCTGATCGGGGACGCCGATATCATTCAGTTGACTTCTGCATTCGACACACCGCCGGAATCATTGATCATCGGCCCATTTGTTCCTCTGACACCGAAGGGATAATAGATGTTTAAGCGATATTCGATTGTAAATAAATTAGACGGCATTACGTTATCCTTTAGCTCTCTCTATCAACTGGGCGATTCCCAAAACATAAACGCTGTATCCTTTGCCTATGCTGTTCAACGGGAGAAAGAGTTTTTCTTGACGAGCGAAGGAAGCTTTGATTCCAGTGTCTTTCAAGGACCACTGAAAAAACCTCCTGTCGATCCCACTGTCAGGGTCAATAGACTAAACCTATGTCCGATCAAGGTAGATCAAGTATTTATCAAGGCTACGGCTTTTTCATCCATTGTCCATATTGGAAATACGTCGAATGTAGCCATGGAAGCAAGAGTGAAACACATCCGTCAGCTTGAATCTAAAAAGCGTGAAGAACAGGAAAATTTCGAAACCATAGACCAGCCAAACTAAAAGCCTATAGGAATATGAACATTCTATTCCGTTTCACATAGGTTAACAGTATAGATATTTATGAAGAGGATGTTGAATATGCCCGCTTTAGTAGGTCCTATTGCTATTCTTAATGTAGGTGGAGGAAGTGTACAGTTCGGGGATACTGGTATTATCTCCCCTAAGTCCACATCGAAAACGTTCAGTGGTTCTGGTGGATTCAATACCGGACCATTTCAACTGAGCTACAATGTCTTCAGTGTGAATACAACGTTTGATTGTAACGTCGTAGACCAGCCAATAACCGGAAATAACTAAAAAACCAAAAAGCCCATCATCAGGCTTTTTGGTTTTTTTTATCGACTATCTCTTCTTTCTTCGCTCGTGGCTTTTCTTCGTTTTGATTAATTTGGTAGGCGGCTGCTTGCGGATCCATTTTATGAATGCATGAATCTTCTCATCTTTTCTTAACTCTTCAATTGAGTTCAATCTAGCGCCAAGCTCGTCATTTGTGTAAAGGGAATGAATCTGTTTGTGACAAGGAATGCATAGTTGTGCCGTGGGGAGGAATGTTCCCCCGACCTCCTTGGGTGTTAGATGATGAATCGTGATCTCTACATTTTTCCTGGCACATAATTCACATGCACCAATCGCTCTTTTACTCATCTTTCACCATCCCTCAATAAGTGATTAGTATAGGTATTCCCTGTAGTAGCAAAAAAATGGGCTGGGAGAGAACTAATTCCATTTCCTCTAAAGACGAACAATAAAAGTTAGGATCACTTATTATACCGCTATTGATTTCCGTGCAAGACTTCGCTTTCCTCGGGCGGAAGGCAAGCCTCCTCGTCGCTAACGCTCCTGCGGGGTCTTACCTATTCCGCTTTTCCCGAAGGAGTCTTCGTCTTGCACTCCAATCAATAGCTAGAACCTGCTTTATACACTGAATGTGCTTTAGCAATAATAATAAAAGGAACATTTTACCAGAATATTATACATACACAGACTGCAGGTTTCGAATGTTCCCTCATTTTAGATGTGTCGGAGTAAAATGAGTCATTCACGTCAGGTTGGACAGTAATAGGTAAGAGTTGGTGAATGTGAGGGTAAAGCAATCTTTACATTATATTGTTATAGTGGAAACTTACACTTGGAAAGTTGATTGGAGCGGAAGGTGCTCGACTCCGACGGGAATAGCGGGAAAGTTGAGACCCCGCAGGGCAAAAGCCCGAGGAGGCTCAACTCACGCCCCGCGGAAAGCGAGCACCTGCAGCGGAAATCAACCACTACTCGCTACATCTAAAAGTGAAAGTATTTATGTAAACAGCTAAATGATTAATCCGAACGATTTCGAATGATCGTTCAGATATTCTTTTAACAAAACACTTCGAAGCTAATGCTCCGAAGTGTTTCCTTTTATAACTCCAACACATGTCCTCCATCAAAGAAATACAGATACTTTTCTGATACCGGTTCCTTCCATATGGATTCCAATGCCCGGGTGTATAATTCAATTTGTACTTTATACCTCTCTTCAAGGACTGGCCTCGCTTCAGTGAACCCGCCCTGATAGCGGTCATGGATACCGTCTGTCTTGTAATCCAACAGGACGATTCCTGACTCATCCCTGAATACACAGTCGATGACCCCTTGAACAAGAATGGTTTCTTCAGGTGCTTCTTCACCCGTTTCCGATATTTCACTAACGGGAACGCTCATACTGAATGGGATTTCCCGCTCTATATTCCGGGCATTTGCCATCCTCTGACCGATTCCACTCTTGAAGAAGCCTGCGATGTGTCCGACTGACACCGCCAGTTTCTGTTCTTCCGTCAGGATTTCTTTATGAACGAGCCTCGATAAAAGATCTTCAACCATTTCCTCTGTCGGCACCCCATCTTCAAAAGAAATATGCTGCATGACTGTGTGCATGGCTGTTCCCTTTTCAGCAGGGGACAGTTCCTTCGATTGCATGAATTGAGGTCGATTATACACAGGCTTATGGTGCTGCCTCAGGATATCTATACTTGAGGCTTCATCCCTTATTTCAACCATCCGTTTCAGTTCTGAAACCGATTGCTTTGAACGAAGGTTTGTTGCACGTATATGAGGGTATTCCCACGATAGGCGTTCTAATACCTCTTCTTGATGGGATGACACAATATCCACCACTTCACCATTCTTCACTTTCTCCTGCCACGTTTTTTCTTCATTCATTTCCTCACCCTCGTCTGCGATCAACTCGGATTTATGAATTTTCGTGATATGAAAGCAGGAAGGGTGATTGAGAATCTCTTCATTCATCAAGCCAGCTCCTGACGCGCCAAGCTCTCCACACTGAGGATGACGCATGAGGGACGGACCTATCCAATCAAGATAAGAACTCGCCCCGGCCCGGTCATAATCAGATAATAACCAATCTGTCTGGCTTAAAGCCCCCCGCCATTTCTTCAGCGATTTCTCCAGGCTTTTCACGGTACCGACCAGATATAACTTCTCCTTGGCCCGGGTCAATGCCACATATAGCACCCGCATTTCCTCCGAGATCGCCTCCATCCGCTTCTTCCGCTTGAACGCCAATTGGGGAAGGGACGGATAGCTGATCCGTTTAACTGCATCGGTATATTTCACGGCCAACCCAAGGTCTTTATCCAATAAGTATGCTGCATTCAGATCCATCAGGTTGAATTGTTTAGAGGTCCCGGCGACAAATACGACGGGGAACTCAAGGCCCTTACTTGAATGGATTGTCATTAACCGTACCACATCTTCCTGTTCACTCAGGGCTCTCGCCACTCCGAGGTCATCTCCCCGTTCCCTCATCCTGTCAATGAATCGCAGGAATCGGAATAATCCCCTGAAGGAAGTTTCTTCGTATTGCCGGGCACGGTCATAGAGAGCCCTGAGATTAGCCTGACGTTGCTTCCCACCGGCCATCCCTCCTACATAATCATAGAATCTGGTATCCCGGTACAGTTGCCAGATCAATTCTGTCACAGATCCCTGCCTTGCCTTCGTCCGCCAGTTCCCGAGGTGATAAAGGAACACTTTGACCTTTTCGAATGTTTCTTCTTCACGGGGATTGCCCGGCTTTTCACTGGCAAATGTCTTCAACGCTTCGTAATACGTCCCTGCCCTGGAATGGATCCGGATACTGGCAAGACCCTGCTCATCGAGTCCGACAATCGGAGACCTCAGAACGGATGCAAGGGGGATATCCTGGTACGGATTATCGATCACTTTAAGCAGGGAAAGCATAATGGCAATCTCGGTTGCCTCGAAGTATCCTGTAGATAAATTTGCATAGATCGGTATTCCCTGCCGTTTGAATTCTTCCATGATTTCTGCCGCCCAAGGCATGGAGCGAAGGAGGATCACGACGTCACGGTACTGTATCGGACGCTCGGTATTCGTTTTGGCATCATAGACCGGTGTCCGCTCTTCGATCATCTTTTTCACTTTGTTTGCCATATAACGGGCTTCGAGGACCGATTTCTCGATATCCCCTTCATCAAAGATGGACAGCTCGTCCTCTTCACCACCGCCAGAAGGTTCCTCCGTTTCCTGATCGATGAGGGCCACTTCAATCGGATACTCCGTTTCTTCAGGATACGGAGCACCTTTTACAAGTTCGGCTTCCCTGTTGTATTCCATTTCACCGACCGAGGGACCCATGATCTGTTTAAATAAGAAGTTCGTCCCTTCTAACACTTCTTTCCGGCTTCGGAAGTTTTGGGAAAGATCGATCTTCAATCCGGCTTCCCCTCTCTCCGGCAGGAAACGGGTATACTTTCCTAAAAATAGATTCGGCTCCGCCAATCTGAAACGGTAGATGGATTGCTTTACATCCCCCACCATGAACCGGTTTCCAATTTCTTCACGTTCCTCGGTAATGAGAAGGAGAATGGATTCCTGAACCATATTCGTATCCTGGTATTCATCCACGAGTACTTCTTTGAACTTATTCTTGTAAAGATTCGCTGCTTCTGAAGGAACCAATGCATCAGATGAAGGGTCTCTTAAAATATCGAGACAAAAATGTTCCAGATCGGCAAAATCAACGAGTCCCTTTTCTTCTTTCACTGTCCTGAAACGTTTACCGAATTCGATCACCACTTCCGCCAGGGTGTGGATCACGTCCTTCATCTTCCGCATATCTTCAAGGAATGTACCGGGTCTTCTTGAAAAGAAATCTTCCTGAAGCTTTTCCAAAGTTTTCTTTCCTTGATCCCGGAGTTTCTTCGCTTCATCCACTATTTCTTTATTATAATCGTCCCCCTTGCACGCTTTCAGCTTCGTAAAGGGCAGGGTTTGAATCGTTTCGTATAAAGTGTTCCAGGACTTGGCTAGACTTCCCTCCAGGCTCTCGACGATCTCGATATCGCTTAAGAAATTCTCCGCTCTCGGGCCAGGCCCTCCCGGCACACGGGTGAGATCCAGCGCACGCTGAAATAAGCTTTTTGCACCATGAAGCTGTAATCGGATATCTGTCAGAAGAGGCTCAATAAAGGAGAGTTGATCGATTTCCTTCTCCTCTTCCACCTCATACAGATCCTTGAGTCTTCTCAACCATTCATCGGGGTTCGGATGGGAGCGGGAAAAATCATACAGCTTCCTGATCATATCCTGCAGGGCCCCGTCACTCCGGTCGTTCGTAAATGTATCGACGAGCCTAAAGAAGTCCTGATTATCTTCTTTGCCGTATTCCTCTTCAAAAAGATCATCAAGGACCTCATCCCGAAGCAGGTCTCCTTCTGTCTCATCTGCGATCCTGAAACCAGGATCGATATCAATGAGATAATAGTATTTTCGTATCACTTCGAGGCAAAAGGAGTGCAGTGTCGAAATGGACGCCCGGTTCAGTAAACTGAGCTGCTTCCTTAAATGACGGGAATGGGGATCCTCATCGATTGCCTTCTCCAGCGCCACGCCGATCCTATGTCTCATTTCAGCCGCTGAAGCATTGGTAAAGGTAACTACCAATAATTCATCCACGTCCATCCTGTCTTCTTCTGAGAGGATCTTCTGAATGATCCTCTCTACCAGGACAGCCGTCTTACCCGACCCTGCCGCTGCAGCGACCAGGATATCCTGTCCTTTTGCCCAGATCGCCTTCCATTGATCATCCGTCCATGTAACATGATCCGGCTTGACTGGAATACTGCCATTATTCATTGGATTCTGCCTCCTCTCTCACTTTCCGTAATAAATCTTCCGGTTTCGCTGTCGGCAGCACTCTGTACTCGTTTTCCTCCAACGACTGATCAAATTGACAGACGGAACGGAACGAACAAAATTGACACGGTGTCCGGTCCTTCAGCTTATATGGAGCTATATCCGTCTCTCCTGAGATGATCCGGTTCCCGGAGGCTTCATAGAGCTTTCTGACATGTTGACGCATATAATGGAAGTCTTCACCTGAAGCCGCCTTCGAACGGGAAGATAACGTACCGTCCTTCTTGATCCCTGCTGAAATGATATCGGAATTCCCTGTATCGAGCGTCTGGTCCATCAATCTGACAATGTCGGAATCCCCAAGGACGAGGCCCTTCATCTTAAAGCTCTTGAAAATTTCGTTCTCGATTTGATCCATCGTCAGGATCTTCTTGCTGTTGATCATCGGGTTGTGAACATGGAAATAAAGTACACCGGCAGGCTTCGCTTCCTTTCCGACGAACTGTTTCGAATTGGTTAACACAATGTCCAAATACGTCAGCATTTGCAGGGCCAAACCGTAATAGACTTCCGTCATATCCAAATCCCTGGCGCTCGATTTGTAATCGACGATTCTGAGATACACCCCGTTTGCATCCTCCGCTTTATCCACCCGGTCAATCCTTCCTTGAAGCTCCATCTTCGTCCCATTTCTCAATTGGAACTGGAACGGCGGCAGAGTTGCCTGGGGACCGAATCCAAGTTCCACCCCGACAGGCACAAACCCGCTGGCCTTTGCATGTTCACTTAAAATGAGGCTTGCCCTGCCTATGATTTGCTCAAGCTTCTGAGCGATATAATAATGCCGGTTCGAGCTTAATAGGATCTGATGCTGCAGCTTCGGTGCGAGCATCAGGACCGCTTCTTTCGCCAACTGCAAACACTGGGATTTCGAGAGTGATGCCCAAGTCAGTCCATGACGTTCGACTTCTTCTGAGATCCACTTTAAAGCCGAGTGGAACATCTCACCGATATCCGGTGCCTCTAATTTGAAGAAATCCCGTTCCCTGAGCTTCAATCCGTGACTGGCAAAATGGGAAAATGGGCAGCTGTGAAAGAGCTCCATCCGGGAAACGCTGGCAAGGATATGGTCCCCGTACAAATCTTTGCTCGTATCCTCTGACAATTGATTTCCGCGATTTTCATAAAAAAGACTCGACAGGATATGCCCGGCATGCCATTTCCATTCATTGGACTCAGTATAAAAATTGTACACATCCCACCAGAAGTCATGGATCGGATACTCCCTTTTCTTTAACTGAAGTTGCGACGTCAGATGGGAAATCGTCACATTCGGATGACAGACGTAATGAAGCTGATCTTCTACAGATAGTTCCGACGGTTCATTGATGAGAAGCTTTGTATGTGCATCCGGGAACATTTCATTCAGTCGCTTAATGAACGAGGAAGGCAGGAGCGCCTTTCCTTCTTCATTGGCGATGGGATAGCTGATGAAAAGGCGTTCGGCCGGGGTCGTGAACGCTTTATACGCCACAAACTCTTCATCCAACAGCTTCGTCCTGTTACTCGGGGCGATCTTGAATCCCCTTGTGATCAATGACTCACGATCTTCATCGGACAGGACTCCGTCTTCATTCATTTTCGCAGGGAGAACCCCGTCATTCACTCCAATGATGAACGCGGCTTTGATATCCCCAAGCCTGGATTTCTCGAGATCTGCAATAATGACCTGATCAATGGCAGGGGGAACCAAGGAGAATTCCATCGTTTCAATCCCTGCATCAAGGATGGATGAGAATTTCTTCATGGTCGTTTCTTCATCACCAAGCATCTCTACATATTGATCAAGCAGATCCATCACTGCCGACCACGCCTGGTCATGTTCCCTTGCTGCGATCAAATTCCCTTTTTCCTCTGCTTCCATGCGCATCCGTTCAAGCTTTGCCGGTATATCCAGCTCTTCCAGATAAAGATAAAGGGCCTCACAGTATTCCCGTCCAGTGGCGCGCTTCTTTAATCGTTTCCCCAGTCGGATGATCGGTGCCGAGATAAATAACCGCAATTCATTGATCTCGTGCTCAAGCTCCCTCTCCCGGTCGGTCTGTGGTGCGTCCACATGTTCAAGTCCCCTGAAGCGACGGTATTTCCAGCGGTCTTTCTTCGTCCACCGGTCTCCCTTTATTCCATAAGCGAGCACATAGTTCTCCAGCCGGTCCATCTTTTCACGCAAATCAGTGGGATTCTTCTGATATGGAAATAAAAGGTCTGTTTTCACTGCCCGGAAGACCGGCTCATACCTCCAGTTGGTGTTCATGATCTCAAGTGTGGAGCGAATGAGCTCGATGAGAGGATGATTCAGCATCGTCCGCTTCTGATCAAGGAAAAAGGGAATCGCATAATCTTGAAAAATCGTTTCGACCTTATCACGATAATCCTGGCTGTTCCGAACCAATACGGCGATATCCTTGTAACGGTACCCTTCTTCCCGGGCAAGCTTTCTGATCTCCCTGGCGACTCCTTCAACCTCAGCACGACGGTTGGACGCTTCGAGGAATTCAATGGTGCTCTTCCCTCCCTCATAGGGGATCGTCGGACGTTCTTCAAAATGACGCTCTAAATGAAGCATCGTTTCACTCTTGTAGCGAATCGGCTTAGAGAGGACCTCTTCATTCACCGATACCCCTGCCACCCTGCATATATCCTGAAGGGTATGATAGGTTTCGTTTGTCATCCGGTACAGACTTAATTCGTTCATTGCATCGATTGGCTGCTCAGGATCCGTTGTAAGGGCAACCGTCACTTTTTTCGTATGTTGTATGAGCTGATCGATGATGAGATACTCCTGTGGAGTGAAACTATGAAAGCCGTCTATGTAGATCTCTGCCTCTTTCAGGAGGTCCGAGTTTTTCACATGATCAGCCAGCAGTTGAAAATAATCTTCCGAATCAATGTACTTTCCGAAAAGCTTTTCCTCAAATTTCTCATAAATCAGTTCAAGGTCATGAAGCTTATCCTTCAGTACCTTGGAGCGATCATTGTCTCCCTTGAACCCCTGCAGGTCTGCAGGCGAAATGCAGTAGCGTTTGAACTCCTTGACAATCGCTTCCACATGATGAATGAACCCCGGCTTGTCCGATGCCTTGGTGAAAATATGGAGATTCTCTTTGTTTTCGTCTATGATCTTCCGGATCATCATATTCAAACCGACATCAGATAGGTGATAACGGCTCATTCCACCCGTTTCCTGGAGGATCTTCCACGCAAGACGGGTGAAGCTGAACACCTGTCCGCGGATCATACCATTCAATCCCGGTGTGTTTACGAGCTCGTATTCAGATATAAAGGACATTTGATCCGGTACGATATAGATGATTGGATCTCCATTCGGGGCTTCCAACAAACTCTTCTTCATCTCATCCAATATGCGATGGGTTTTCCCCGTACCGGAGCGTCCGAGAATAAAACGTACAGACATCCTCTCACTCCTTTTCTTATATTCTATCTATTCTAACCAAGAGGGTTTATGAATTTTTGTATAGGTTCATTATAGTACACAACCACGAATCTTTCCCGTCTCAATTTTGATTGAAAATATTTGAAACATCGGCATACAGTAAAGATAGGTAGGTGATATCATCATGAATCCATATTTCCACAGAATCGCTGCTGTCCTGGTTGTGATGGCCGTGATGGTCGCTTGTAATATTTACACCTTCATCCCCATTTACGGAAGCATCGCTGCCACTCTTTCCATTCCGCAAAGTGAAGTCGTCATGGCTGGAACTTCATTTATCTTTCTCTACGCATGCGGTTTATTGACTTTTGCCAATGCCGCAGACCACTTCGGCAAAAAAAAGGTCCTCGTCTGGGGGATGCTTGCATCTGCCGTTTCTTCGGGGCTCGTTGGGCTATCAGCCGATTTTTGGAGTTTATTTATCACGAGGGGATTACAGGGATTTTGCCTGGGGAGCTTTGCACCTGTCGCGTTTGCCTATACGTATGATTTGTTTTCAGGAAAGCATCGGACCCTGATTCTGGCCTTCATCAATTCAGGATTTCTCTTTGCCGGTATCCTCGGTCAGCTGCTCAGTGAAGGAATCACACGCTTCTACGGCTGGTCTGCAGTGTTCTTCTTTTTCGCCATGGCGTACGCTTCCCTTTTCTTAATTGGAAACCAGACGCTTCCTCCAACAAATGTTGTATCTGTTTCACCCTCACAACAACTCGCCACCATCGTGAAGCTGCTTAAGAGAAAAGAACTCCTTTACTGTTACGGAATCGTCTTCACCCTTCTCGCTACATTCATCGCCTATTATGACAGCTTGACCCGCTACATGTCAGACGATCCCGGCCTGCTTTTCCTCACCAGGGCAGTGGGTCTGATCGGAGCCGGTTTATCCCTTTTCACCGGCCGTCTTATGGAGGGACTCGGAATCTACAAAACTCTGTTTATCGGAGTCGCTCTATCGCTGATAAGTGTGGCGGCTGCTTTCATGTATTCATATGGTCACGAACCCTTCATCATCATTCTTTCTTCCATTCTTTTTGTCTCGGCCATCTCTTTATTGATCCCCACCGTCATCACCCTGATCGGAAATATGAGCGGAAAGGGGCGAAGCCAGGCACTCAGCCTCTACTCCTTCCTATTATTAGGAGGGACCAGTGTGGCACCGTTAGTCATCATGCATCTCACTTATGTACAATCGCTGTTTCTGTTAGTGGGATGCTTTTTATTTCATGCCTGGATGGGAGGCTTGTTATATGCGGGGCGGAAGAGATGGGGGACGGGAGATTAGCGCCCGTCCTTGATTTTTATGGCGAGAATATGAGGGATTGAGCTTCATTGCTTCTTCGACCTGGGTATAATTGGTACTTCAGCATTCGATTGGGAGTTAATTGCGTCGTTTTGGACGGGGATTGCGTCACTTTTTGATTAATTGCGTCGTTTTAAATTTTAATGCGTCACTCTTGATAGTAATTGCGTCATTTAACAAATAAAGGAAAGTGACTGAGCGCTCGCTCCACCCCTCTCCCCACAAAAAAAAGAAGGACACCCTTATCCTTCTTTCCATTCATCCACCAATAACCCATACAGGATCATGTCATATCGATTCCCGTCCCTCTGCAGGAACTGACGGAAGCTTCCTTCTTTCGTGAACCCCAGTGATTCATACAAACGGATCGCTCTCTCATTATACGAAAATACCGTTAACTGAAGACGGTGTAAATTCAACTCATGAAAGGCATACGCCAGGAGACACTGCATGGCTTCCCTGCCGAATCCATTCCCCCATGACTGCTCGTCACCGATGGAAATCGAGACCCATCCCACTCGATGTGTCCAAAGAATTCCGTCCAATTCAACAAACCCGATGATCCTGCCGTCATCCTTCAGACGGACCGCAAAACGATAGGCATTGTCACCCGGATCACCCATCCATTTCTTGATTTCTTCTTCTGATTTCGGTTTATGGGGGAGGGCATCCAATAGTCTTTGCACTTCTTCATTTTGATTCCATTCCCTTATTGCCGAAACGTCTTCTTCCTGAAAGCCTGATAGATATATTCTTGTACCGGATAATAACCGTTTCATCATTTTCACCTCGATATATGTATTTCGGGATGTTCCGTTGTTTTTCCTTTATTGCCCCTGTAAAAGGTTTGTCAATAGCTGTTTATTGACTTCCACATCGGTTTTCGAAAAAAAAAAGACCCGGAAGACTCCGGGCACAAGCTCTTTACCAAATCATTTCTGCCCACTCGGGGTGATCGATGAATGGATTTCGATTTCCTTGATATTGTTCAAAGATAATGTTATTCCTGCGGATTTCCCTTTCATCAACGGGATCTTCTTCGTTCCATTCAAGGAGTACAGACATTTTGCCCATATAAGGGGCACTTCCGTTGTTGACGTTATTGTTCATTTCCAAATCCACTTCACCACTGTCCCCTTCATAGCGGACATCCATGTAGAAAATCATTCGTGCCACGTCGCCTTTCACTTCATCACGAGGCTCCCATGAATCGCTATCATAATAGTTTCCCGGTGCTTCACTCTGCTCGTTTCCACCATTATCGAAGTCTAGGTTCCCTCTTGTAGAGTTGACCGTCACATCCGTCGGTCTTAAATGATGAAGGTCCGTCCCCGGCCCCTGTGCCGTTCCGAAGTCACCATGGGATTTAGCCCACACGTGCTCACGGTTCCAGTCGTTCACACCGCCGCCGTTTGTCGTTTTCGATTGTGAACGTCCTGAGTAGAGGAGAATGACATTATTGGGATTGTCCGGGTCTTCATCCGTATTTCGCAACGCCCCCCATACAGCATCGTATGAAAGGGTTTGATGGTCATCGATGATGTTATGTAGTGCGGTTTTCAGTGTTTCACCCGTTTTCCCTTCAGCTGTGTTGTAATACTCTTCATAAGCCGGTGGGTCGGTCGGTTCCGTTGGAGGATCGGTCGGGTCGGTTTCCCCGCCTTCCATCGATTCAAACGCCGATGTCGACTTCACTCCCGGATGGGAAAAATAGGCCGTCAAGCTGCCCGTCACCTTGATTTTTTCACCCATCAGTCCCGGGTTACTCTGAAGGCCGAAGCTTGAACGGTAAGAAGATGGAATTTGGACGTACACCATTTGATCTGTATTGGCTTCTGACGGGGAATCCGCTAATGCCAATGCATAATCGTTCGGAAAATGATTTGTAACAACCGATGAATCTGAAGTCGGCTGCCCAACCACATATCCTTCTACGGACTGTGTGGATCCATTTTGATTTGAGATGGCCTGGTCCACCGTATAAGGGGAATTCCACGTCCCATTTCCTGCAGCACTCATTTGACTCGGGGATACCTGACTGCACGCAATCGTAAAAATAAATACAATGGCAAAAATACCGATGACTTTTCTGTGTATAGACTTCAAATTGCTTCGCCTCCTTTGAATGCATTACACATTTAGCGTACAATATCGGTTGTCCTTATAGGGTAAATTTTATGTAAAAAAGGGAAAATGAGTCAAATCTCACAAGGTGAAACTGGTGATTATGGTACATTTCAGCAACGCAAAAAGGGCCGGCCCACTCATGGACCGGCAGCTTTCCCTCTACATTCCTTCCACGAAAACCGAAGCACCCATGCCTCCGCCCACGCATAATGACGCAATTCCCTTTTTCAATTCACGGCGCTTCATTTCATGAAGCAATGACACGACTAGTCGGGCTCCTGTACAACCGACGGGATGACCGATGCTGATCCCGCTTCCGTTCACATTCACCTTTTCCCGGTCCAGTCCAAGTTCTTTCTCCACCGCTAGGTACTGAGCAGCAAACGCCTCGTTGATTTCGAATAGATCGACCTCATTCAGGGACCAGTTTTCCGTTGTATGTAATCCTTTTTGAATGGCAGGTACCGGACCGATTCCCATCACTTTGGGATCGACGCCCGCCACTGAATAACCGACGATTCTACCAAGTGGCTGTAATCCTCTCCTGTCGGCTTCTTCTTCACTCATTAAGATTAAAGCCGCCCCACCATCATTCAAGCTGGACGAGTTCCCTGCTGTAACAGATCCCCCTTCGCGGAACGCCGGTTTCAATTTCCCGAGTTTACCGATTTCCAGCCCTGCACGTGGGCTTTCATCTTTCTCAATGATTTTCTCGCCTCTTCGCTCCTTGACC
Organism: Rossellomorea sp. LJF3; assembly: GCF_037046045.1. Classification (NCBI taxonomy): domain Bacteria; kingdom Bacillati; phylum Bacillota; class Bacilli; order Caryophanales; family Bacillaceae; genus Rossellomorea; species Rossellomorea sp. LJF3. The sequence continues at coordinate 95,686 of NZ_JBANLY010000002.1, forward strand.
GTAATCGGTACGATCTGCGTATCGAAGTATCCCTTTTCCATTGCGTTCACTGCCCGCTGATGACTCATCACCGCATATTGATCCTGCTCTTCGCGGGAAAGGGAATGGATCTCCGCAAGGTTTTCAGCGGTTTCCCCCATCATGATGCCATGAATGGGATCTTCAAGCACCTCCCAAACCGAATCGCGGATTTCTCCGTGCTGCAGTCTTTGGCCGAATCGGTGCTGCTTTAATATATACGGGCTGGAGCTCATCGCTTCCACTCCCCCAGCCATGACGATATCGGATAAGCCCGTTTGAATTTGCATGGCTCCAGATATGATGGCCTGCATGCCGCTTGCGCACTGACGTTGAATCGTAAAGCCTGTCGTTGTGTCATCAAAACCGGCAAGTAGTGAAGCCGTTCTGGCCGTATTAGGCTGATCGGTCCGTTGGATGCAATGCCCAAGGATCACTTCATCAATGTCACTTGCCGATAACCCGCTTTCCTTTGCGGCTTCTTTCATTACAGGTACGATCAAGTCTGTCGGAAGCAGATCCTTGAACGCTCCCCCAAATGCGCCAACCGGCGTACGAAGAGCCGATGTGATTACTACGTTTCTCATATTGTCACTTCCCTTTTGTTTTTTGCCCACGTTTTCGTCATCCCAAGACCGCTGCCTTCGCTGCAGCAACCACCCTTAAAACGAAGGAATTTTCTTACTATTCTATCACATTCATAATGACCAAAGGAGGATAACTAGTTCATAATCGGCAAAAAAAGAAGGCGTCCCCATAATGAGGCGCCTTCTTTGTCGTTCTATTTTCTAAATTGTACATCCCATTCATTGATCGGCCAATAGCGAAGGTCCACTTTCCCGACAATCTGCTCACGGTCGACAAATCCGAAATAGCGGCTATCCATACTTCCACGGCGATTATCCCCTAGAACGAATATCTTACCTTTAGGAACTGTTTTTTCACCTGTGATTTCCTGCAGGGTAAAGTCACCCGTCAGCTTACTCCCGATGTACTCCTGCTTGAACTTCTCTAAATAGGGTTCTGGGTAGTACTCCCCATTCACATAAAGTTTGTCATCTTTGTACGCGATTTTATCACCAGGTAAACCAATGACCCTCTTCACATAATCTTCTTTTTCATTTGCATGGAACACCACTACGTCAAAGCGGTCCAGTTCCCCTATATGATAACCGATTTTATTGACAACGAGTTTATTTCCATCCTGCAGTGTCGGCATCATGGATTCGCCTTCCACCACATAGTTGGAGAAGAGAAAGGTCCGAATGATGATGAATATGATTAATCCAATTCCCAAGGCTTTGATCCATTCAAGTCCTTCTCTTTTTACCTCTTCTCTCAATTTGATTCCTCCTGCTTTTTCCGTTCTATTCGTTGGTCTAATTCCATTTTCTTATTCAGATGTATTTCAATCCTTTTTCCTACAAACCATAACACAAAAATAATAGCCACAACGATTACTGTACGAATTGGTTGTTTAACTAATGATATAATATCATATCCTATAAAACTTATGGTGAATATCATCACCATTTTCCCCGTTATCACCGCCAGCATATACTGAGCGATGCTGATGGAGGATAAACCTGCCACCACGTTTACAACCGCCGACGGAGTAAATGGGAAACATAATAGGATGAACAGCGGTCCAAACCCATGCCTGTCTACCCATTTTGTCAATCGATTCACTTGCTTATTCTTCCTCAAGAAGCGAAAGACCCGTGCCTCCCCGTATCTCCTTACCAACAGAAAGACGATCAGGGCACCAAGCGTAGCACCGATCCACGAGAACAAAAAGCCCCACCACAAACCGAATGCATTGGCATTGGCCGTCACAAACACCACCAGGGGCAGGAACGGAAGAAATGCCTCCAGTAACGGGAGAAGGATTCCCGGAATCGGTCCAAATGAACGATATTGCTGAATCAAATCCATCATATTTTCAAGCGTAAACCAATTTTTTATCGAATTGATATTCATATTATATGTTTCCCCTTAAACGACCATGAACTTCGCCTTCACTACTTACTCTTTCATCATATCACACCGGAACAGGATTTCCATATTCCAATTTCACGCGTCGTTTTTATTAATACACGTTTTCCTAAAGCGGAGGATTGTAAACCTCATGTGGAAGGGGAATTTTTTCAAGAGGGGCCCCTTATGCGGATCTGTCGAACGTCTAAAGATGGCCATTCCCCCTTTTCCTACTCCGATTCCTCAAAAAAAACTGCCATCCCCACCGGAATGACAGTTCTCCCAATCCTCTATAAATGCTCCCCGAACCAGTCCACAATCTCCTGTAAACGGGCTTCCCTCATGGATGGCTTTCCTGTACGGGAGAGGTTGTGGTTGGATTCCGGGAAACGGACGAACTTCGCCTTTTTCTTCCTCCGTTTTAATGCGATGAATAACTGTTCTGCCTGCTCGATCGGACAGCGGTAATCCTTTTCACTGTGAAGGATCAATAGAGGAGTGTTCATATCCTTCACGTAGGCGAGGGGAGAGTGCTTCCACAGAGTTTCAACGTCCCCAAGGTCGCTTTGGATCTGCCACTCGGAGAAATAGTAACCGATATCACTTACTCCATAAAAGCTGATCCAGTTACTGATCGATCGCTGGGTCACAGCTGCTTTGAACCTGTCACTGTGGCCGATGATCCAGTTGGTCATGAAGCCTCCATAGCTCCCACCGGTCACGCCAAGGCGGGATTCATCAATGAACGGAAATTCCTTCAGCGCGTAATCCACTGCCTTCATGATATCTTCGTAATCCCCGCCACCATAATCACCCCTTACGGCATCGACGAACTCCTGACCGTAGCCGTGACTTCCACGGGGATTGACGTATAAGACAGCATAGCCGGAGTTTGTCAGGACCTGGAACTCGTGAAAGAACGTGTTTCCGTACATCGTATGAGGACCGCCATGAATTTCGACGATAAGGGGATACTTCTTTCCTTCCTCATATCCCGCAGGTTTCATGATCCAGCCTTGGACCGGCCAATCTTTTGTCCCAATGTACATGAACGATTCCGGAGAGGACAGTTCCCGGCCGGTAAGCAGGTCCCCATTTAAACGGGTGAGGGTGGTCAGTTCTCCGGTCGGGACATGCAGTGTATACAATTCTCCGGGCTCTGTCGGCCTGCTCATTGCCAACAGGATGGTTTGGCGGTCCGAATCCAGGTCGAATCCGTAGACATGCTGCTCTTCCTGTAAGAGTGCTGGATAAATGGCCCCCTCGATGTGAGCATAATAGAGGACCGTATTTCCCGAGTCCGATGCCAGAAAATAAAAGCTTTCATTGTCATTTGACCATTGTATCCCCGTCCGTGACGAGCCCTGGATGCTGTCGCTGTTAAGGTAATCCCCTACCGGAACATCCATCCCTTCAGTCAGGCAAACGGAGTGTCCGGTCTCAAGTTCGTGAATCCATATCTTACTTTGAGTTGCGTTTTCAAATTCACGAGTATGACCGATATAGGCGAGGCGCATGCCGTCCGGGGACCAGCTTGCTTCTCCGTAGTATCCCGGCTCTCCGTTCACTTGATTAGTCTCTCCAGTGTCAAGGTGAAAAAGATACAAATCGGACTGGAATGAAAAGTCCCTGTCTTCTTTCCTGTCTGTCGATACGGCAAGGTACTTTCCGTCCGGGGACCAGGAATGAAGCGTGTAGTCATGTTCATCATCCGTGAGCCTTTTCATTTCCTTCGTTCCTATATTCACACATGCTATCTGTGAATATGAATCATTATGGAAACCGCGATCATCACTTTTATATTTCATGCTCGTTGTAACAAACGGCTGTGGTTTATCCTCTTTTTCTTCTTTATGATCGAACGTTCCGCCTTTCTCTAAGCGAATGGAAAAGGCAATCTTTTCACCGCATGGAGACCACACAGGATTCGAGACCGCAGTCGGACAGTCCGTGACTCGCTCTGCTTCCCCTCCATCCCGACTGATGAGATAAAGCTGATTGACACCGGAACGGTTGGAGATGAAAGTAATCCTTCTTCCATCAGGTGACCATCTTGGTGACGAAATTCTCTGTTCCCCAAACGTCCATTGACGAATGGATTTTTCTTTCAGGTGAATACTATGTAAGGTTGAGAAATACTCATCTTTTTCTTTACACATCACCGTTTGAACAAAAACAGCTTCTTCTCCACACGGTGAGAGCCTTGGATCCGATACAGCCTTTAATTCGTAAAGGTCTTTTATGGTCATGCTTTTCTTCATGCTACGGCACCTTCCTTTCATTCTGTACCCTTAATATTTTCGACACTGAAAATACGAATCCCTTCACGGATAAAAACCTGCGATCCCCTTCATAATAGAAACAAATTCAAATTCTACAATTTTCCCTATTGAAAGTAAATTGAAATCAACGTAAAATATTAAATACAAACATACGTTCTATACCAAAGTGAAAAGGAGTCTTTTCATATGACAAGGATACCGGAGACCGATCGGAATATTTTGGAGCAGGCAATCTATCTGCCCATGGTGCTGACGATATTGAATCGCGACCTGCAAGTCGTCGACAGCAGCCCTTTTAAATTAAAGAGACCGTATTTAGAGATGATCGAGGAGACGATGAAGATCATTCAGGGAGAACTGGCAACCGTTAAAAAGTATATGAGGACGAATAAGATGAAGGTGGAACGGATTCAATCTGATGATGCTTTCACGATGTATATGTTTTTGTATAAGGGATATGAAGAGCATCATAATTACTTCAATCCACGCCTCCGGAACCGGGTGGAGGATTTAATGAGACATTATCTGTTCCGCCGTTTCACGGAAACAAAGACCGATACAACAAAAGAAGCGTGATAGTGGCTCACGCATCGGTTTTGTGTATATGTCGATTCAAATAGAACGTTTTTACATTATTCATTCCAGTCTGGACTTTCGTATTATATTTACTTTCCATTTCGGCGATCCGCTGTGTATAGGCAATGCGTAAATCCGAGGTGCGGAGCATTTGATTTTCAAAAGAACTGTAAGAAATGGGAACCGTGCAGGATTCATTGTTTTGTAGGAAGATTCGTGTTGACCCATTTGTCAACCGTTCATATCCCCGTACATGGGAGTGGGAGATCCATGCACATTCCTGCTTTACTGGAGATGATGTCGGAAATAGATAAATGGACATATCAGGGTTGACCATGATGGGGGCTTTGTAGATGATACCCGTAAGTTTTTTCGTACCTTCTTTCCTGCCTTCATATGAACAGCCAAAGAATTCACAACTTTTCTTGAGGATTTCAAAGGGTTTGAACGGAGAAATCAATACGTCATCCACCTCTATTATTTTCGTAAATGTCCTGGCGCCATATTCCATAGGCTGAAGGATCATCGTATGGGGATTTACTTCATATTCTTCTATAATTCGAGATTTTTCTCTCATTTCATCGCCTCCATTTACATTTTTCACCAAAATAATACCATAAATTTCGAGGGTTGTCTCTCATATTTTTAAAAATTCTGATATTTATTCCCTTCTACTGATTTATGAATAAAAAATTATCAGAATATTTAATTTTTTGGTTGAATTTTTACTACTTACCCCATATACTAATAAAAAGAATTCAGGGGTGACGTATATGGAAAGCAAAAAGTCCTATACAGAAATGATGAAAGCCGCTGCCATGACCCGGAAGAAAGCCGCTGAAAGAAGCGTAATGGAAATCTATATCGATATGGTCCTCCATGAGAGCATTTTAATGACACAGAAATCCAAACTCCTAATTGACATTGATGCCGCCCTGGATACTAAGGATAAAGTACTTTTCATGAAATTAACAAAGGAATTAAATGAATTGAACGTAAGTTACGGATAATCATAAATGGCTGACTCCACCTTTGAGTCAGCCATTCCCTTTTTATCGGACGGGCCTTTGGCACCTTCACGTGCATGACTTCCTTCCCATTGGCTAATCCTAATGGGGAATCTATACACGATGGAGCGAATCATCATGATCCTATTGATAAAAGTTTTGGTCCTCTACCTGATCACCATAGCGGCTATGAGGCTGATGGGTAAGTCTACAATCGTCCAGATGACCCCTTATGACCTGGTGGCCATCATCATCGTCGGGACCATTGCCTCTGAACCATTGATTTCAACAAAATTCTGGCCGACCATCACAGCCCTCGTCTTTCTTGTCGGGCTCCATGTGCTGTTTTCATTCCTTACGTTAAGTCAATGGGGAAACCGGTTCTTCCTGGGAGAGCCGACCTTGTTAATTAAAAACGGGGAGATATTGGAGGATAATCTGGAGAAGTCGAAAATCTCACTTATTCAATTATCATCCATCCTCAGATCTCAGGGATACCCCAAGATTTCAGATGTGGACTATGCGATGCTCGAGCCAATCGGTGAAGTGAGCATCATTCCCAAGGTAGAAAATACGCCGGTTACAGTTGAGCATCTCAAGTTGAAAATTGACGACGAAGGTCTGCCGATTTCAGTCATAGTGGACGGTAAAATCCAAACCAGGAATTTGAAGCTCCTGGGAAAATCGAAGGAATGGCTGGAAACGCAGCTAACCAACTCCAACCTGCACCACAAAGATGTAATCTTCGCCTATATGACGGAAAAAGCGAAAAATCTGGTCATCAGCAAAAGAGAAAAGGCCTAGTGGATGACCAGGCCTTTTTCTTTATGGCTTCAAGATTTCAATTAAAAATATCCCCATAAGCTTTTATCGTTAAATAGAATACGACTGCAGTGTAAATTAAGGCTGTCCAAAATGATATCGAGTGATAGAATCTCTTCTTCTTTTTCCCTTTTAAAATGTGTTGGATTCTTTGATACCGATAACCACCACCGTAAGCATAAATGATGATCAAAGTGATCAATATTCCAATGATTAATGACCATTCCATCATTGGGCGGCCAGTTTCAAGATAACTCCAAAATGGCAATCCCACTAACACCAACATAGTAAAAGAAATCTTGCTAAAGTACAACAACAGTTTTTGGTTTATGATTCCTTCCATCCCCTACCACCTCTCAATTCAATTTACATGAGCCAGCTTTAAGATATATTACTTATTTTACCATAAAAGTTATAATTTAGAGAAAATATTTTTTACATAATCTTTCTGTTATCATGTTTTAGCTGGTTGATCCTTTCTCCGTTCATTCAAAAATAAAAAAACCAAGTCAATTTAGCTAGACTCGGTTTTTTCTCTTTACTCTTTTTTCTTCTCCGCTTCATATTCCTCAAGCATCGACAGTCGTTCAAGCATAGTAGGATGTCCGTAACGGAAGATTTTCACCAAAAGGGGCGGATTCACTTGGGATAATCCCACCTTCGATAATTTCTGGAAGGACGAGATGGCCGACTCCTTATCACCGGTCATTTCAATGGCGTAGCGGTCCGCCCTTGTTTCCTGATACCTGGAAATCCAGTTGCTGAGTGGACTGATCGTAAACAACAGCATGGATGTGATCATTAAGAATAATGGAAGTGAGCTCAAATTTGAGACTCTCGATACTTTCAAACCATCACTGTGATTCGCCACGATCCCCCTCATCAGCTTAGCCGTCAGGAATAGTCCGAAGAAGGACAGAAGAAGATAGATCCCGATCCCGATGTAGATGTGCTTTTCCACGTAATGCGCCATTTCGTGGGCCATGACAAAGAGGATTTCCTTGTCTGTCAGCTTTTCAAGGGTCGTATCCCATAAGACGATCCTTGAATTGGACCCTACTCCGGTGACATACGCGTTAAGGGAATTGGTCTTCTCTGACATATCTACTTCAAACACGTGATCAGCAGGGATCTCGGCCCTGTCTGCAAGTGAGAGGATCTGCTCCTCCAATGCTTTATCCTTCAATGGATAGAAATCATTATAGAGGGGATCTATCAGTACAGGCTGTACAAACATCATGAAAATCGTGAATGGAACAGACAAAGCCCAGGCCGCAAGCCACCAGCGCTGTTTAAAGCGTTTCATCAAGGCATACAGGACCGAGACGATGATGAACATGAGAAGATAATTCACCCAGAAATCCGTGAGTTCGTCCTTCATCCACATGGAAAACGTCTGAGTGGAAATGTGGTAGCTTTTTGAAATCTTATATGAAATGTACTGCAAGGGGAAAATGGCCACAAAAGAAGTGATCGATAACCAGAATAAGAAAATGGCCGTTTGAAGGAAGCCGTTCTTCACCGTCCCTCTCGCCCATTTCTCAAACACACGGGATACTCCGAAAATCAGGATCAGGAAATAGAATAACCATTCATACGGAGTGGATAAGAAGAACAACAGATTCTTGATTTTTGAAAAGTCCTCACTCAACAGAATTTCTTTATTATTCATAAAGGTGGCCGGGTCCGCACTGCTTCCCTTATACGTTTCAGGTAAAGTGGAATCCGCCAGGAAAAATAAGTACACATATAAAAATAAGCCTAATAGCAAGTAAGCCAGTATTGACCTGAGCGCCCATTTTCTAGCCAACATACTTCCTCCCTTCGTCTTCACTACTATATGTAATACCCTGTCCAAAGTTTTAGAACCTAAACACGGACGGTGAGTAAAATGGTGCCGTCCGGGAAGGGAAAATCGTTTATCTGCCGTTCTGGTGATTTACGTGCCACATTTTGAATTTACCTGCCATATCTTCATTATATCTGCCAGGATAAAATTTTATCTGCCATTTTTAAAATTTATCTGCCATGCTCCAACATACAACGTCCACGTCCATGCTCAATAAAAAAAGCCACGATTCAAATCGTGACCAATAACCTTCTACATTAAGAAGACTGAATACAAAGACAAAACGGAAATCGCCCCGATCACCACTAGGATCACGTTGGCTCCCAAAAACGCAATGGCAAAGGCAGCTACCGTACCCACTGCCCCAAACAGGAGGTTCCCTTCCTGTATCAGAAGAATGCTCGGGAAAATCAACGCTCCCAAGACAGCAAAAGGGACATTCTTCAGCACTCCCTGAAAAAAAGGAGGAAGCTCCTTTCCCTTAAATACGAGGAAAGGGAGCATTCTGGGTATGTAGGTCACTACGGCCATTCCAATGATCATCCACACAATGGCGGGATTCATATGGTTTTCCCCCTTTCTTTTAGCATGCCGGCTGCCTCGACGATCACGGCAGAGGCAATCGTAGCCGTCACAATCGACCAGCCGTTTGAAAGGTTAGTCGTAAACATGAGGGTACTATTCAGAGCCCCTGCCACCACGGCTAAAAATGTGACTTTGACGCTCTTTTTCATAGAAGGAACGAGAAGTCCGACAAACATGGCATACAAAGCAATGGTCATACTCGCCTGGAGAAATTCAGGAAGGATTTCTCCGATAAAATATCCCACTCCGGAATTCACGACCCAACTGCCGTAGGAAATGAGCATAACGCCAACGATAAACCCCGTCCGTACTTTCCCCTCTTTGACACTGATGACCGTGAAGGTTTCATCCGTGATGCCAAACGCATAGAAAAGCTTTTTAAACAAACGGTCTTCCTCAACCTTCTCACTTAACGAAGCAGACATCAGAAAGTGACGGATGTTTACAATGAACGTTGTGAGAATGATTTCAATCATCCCGGTACCCACCGCAATAAGACTCAAGGATATATATTGAGCAGCCCCTGCGAACACGAGCATGCTCATCAGGATTGTCTCCGTCACTGTAAGCCCGGTTGTACGTGCCAACAAGCCAAACGTCAGGGCCACAGGCATATATCCAATGGCAATGCTGATGCCACCCTGCAGGCCATAGCGAAAGTCACTCACTTTTTTCGTAGAAAGAAGTGCTTCCATCCCCTCACATCCTTTATAATAAGTATTATTCACTATTTTAATTTTTCGATAATTTATTATATTATACATATAGACGTTATAATACACAAGAGGAGTTTTGAGCATGGAAAATTTCCCGATACAAATTGGTGATAATATTAGAAAGATCCGGAGAGAACGGGGGTTCAGCCTTGAACAAATGGCTGAACGGACAGGGGTCAGCAAGGCAATGATCGGTCAAATTGAACGGGGTGATTCGAACCCTACCGTCGCCATTCTGTGGAAGATTGCCAATGGCTTGAAGGTATCTTTTTCTTCCCTCATTGAAAAGCCGAGCAACCAGGTGTCCATCATTCATTATGAAGACGTCCAGCCTGTGCTTGAAGATGACGGCAACTACATTGTGTATCCCATCTTCCCTTTTGACCCCTTAAAGAAATGGGAAAGCTATCGGGTGGAAATGAAACCGGATTGCACCTATCGGAATGAAGGACATACGAAGGGTGTGGAGGAATACATCACCGTTCTTTCAGGAGAGATTTCCTTGAAGATTGCAGAGGAAAAGTATGCATTGACGGCCGGAAGTTCGATTCGATTTGCCGCTGACTCCGGTCATGAATACTCCAATGAGTCGAATCAGGAAGCTGTCTGCCAAATGGTCATCTATTACGGGGAAGAGTAAAGCAGTCATGAAATGGAATCTCCATTTCATGACTGCTTTTTTTCTCACGTCGTGTCAAACTTTGGAACCCACCAATATACTATTACATCTTTAAGTTGAGAGGAGAATAATGAACATGACTCCTTCCCTGCCCTCATTTGACCTCCAATTCGATCATGCTGATTTACGGGAGCTGGAACGTGATGTATGGAGCAACGCGCCTGTGCCGGCTCGATTGAAAGTAGAAGGGGCCGTACATGACATCCATATCCGGTACAGGGGATCCTATACACGGGAATTGGAAAAAAAGTCGTATCACATAGAATTTGCCAATCAACCCGGCCCGGATGAATCCTCAGAACTGCACCTGAATGCAGAGTCCCTTGACCCCTCCCATTTCCGGAATAAACTTTCCCTTGATTTCATGAGGGAAGCAGGCATCCATACACCGGAAAGTCAGCATGTATTCGTTACCCAGGAGGGAGAGCCTCTTGGTTTATACCTTCAGTTGGAATCGGTGGATGAAATCTACCTGAAAAAGAGAAATCTTCCCCCGGGAACGATCTATTATGCAGTCAGCGACAAAGCTGATTTCTCACTAAAGGGAAAACGGGGCCTGACATCAGGATACCAGCGAAAACTCGGAAATATGGAAGATGATCATACTCTCATCCACTTCATCAAGAGAATCAATTCACCTTCAACCTTCCAACATGAAATCACTCAGCTCTTACACATTGAAAATTACTTGAGGTGGCTTGCCGGAGCTGTCTGTACAATGAATAATGATGGATTCACCCATAACTACGCTTTGTATCTGAACCGGAGGGATCAACGATTTTCCATCATTCCGTGGGATTACGACGCTACGTTTGGAAGACGGGTGAACGGGGACGTTATGGAATGGGATTATGTGCCGATTACGGGGAAAACCAAAAACAAACTAACCACACAGTTGATGAAACGATCCGGGTTCCGAAAATTATATAAGGATATATTGGAGGAAATTCTCGATACGACTTTCAATGTGACATACCTTGAAGACAAAGTGATGAGCTTACACTCTTCCCTGAGACCCTATATCCTGATGGACCCCCATTTTCAGAAAGATATTGATTTGTATGACCGGGAACCTTCCTTCATCCTTCAGTTCATTGAAAATCGAGGTGCTTACCTGAGACAGGAATTAAAGTATCTCTAGAAAAAAATAAAGCGTGGGAACAAGAAATTCCCACGCTTTCCATTAACAGAACGTATCTTTCGGTTTTGGAACGGACAAGCCGAACAGAGGACGAAGATAGAGTGCAAGGAACGTACCGGCAAGGGCGAGAACTCCCCAGATGTAACCATGAAGGCTGAAGGAAGCAATTCCTCCGAAGTAAGCGCCGATGTTACATCCAAATGCCAAGCGGGCACCATATCCCATCAACAGTCCGCCGATGCCCGAAGCCATGGCATTTTTACCAGTGATCCTATTGAAGCGGAACAATCCTCCGGCTGCAGAGGCCAGGAACGCTCCAAGAATGACACCGAAATTCAATACGGTTGTGGAATCAGCAAAGATTGACGCTTGAAGGGCCTCTGCATTGGCGCCAGACCAATAGCCCCAGCTGGCAACATCTACACCGAACATTCCGGCTACCTTTGATCCCCATAACGCAAAGGCCGATGTAATTCCCCACGGATTTCCCCTCGTCATGAGAGTGAGGGCATTCAATACCGCAAGAACGATGGCAGCTGCGATAAGTGGCCAGGATCCACGGAAGACCCGCTTCCACCCTTTTGCTGACGGAAGAACTGCCATACGCGGGGGATTCTTCTTCTTTTCGATTCGAAGGGTGACCCACGCAACGAGTGCGAAGAATAAGATGGAAACGACCCATGCCCCAAAATAACCTAATCCGGTGGACGTGGCCAGCGAGATCGGCTTAAAGGAAGGAAGCTCCTCTGTCCAAAATGGAAGATGAGCCGCTCCGACTGTTGCACCTACAATAAAGAATAATAGCGTGATGAACATGACGGAACGCCCTCCGCCAATGGCATAAAGGGTTCCGGAAGCACATCCTCCCCCCAGCTGCATCCCGATCCCGAACAGAAAGGCACCAACAATCAGGCTGACACCGACTGGTGACACATACCCTGTCGCTTCCCCTCCAAAAAAAGTGTACCCTGTAGCAAGAATCGGCGCAAACAAGGTAACCGCAACAGCGAGCATCACCATATGGGCACGCATCGCCTGCCCGTTTCCGACAGACATCACCCTGCGGAAGGCAGAAGTGAAGCCGAATCGTGCATGAAATAATGTATATCCTAACAGAAGTCCGAGAACGAGAAGTACGGTTTGGGCGATTTCCTGTGTAAAGAGCAGGTATAGACCAAGAACCGCTGATACGATGAGCCCACCAGCCACTAATGACTTCTGTGGTGAGTTCAATTCGGTACTCTTTTTCTCCGGACCTTTTTGTTCATTGATTGGTTGAACATATTCAGCCATAACAAATCCTCCTTAATCTCATTGATTTGGTTGGAATTCATTTTACAATAGTAATGGATTCTTCGGCTTCTGTCAAAAGATGAGATTCCATAAAAAAACCACCTGAGCGAGAACACTCAAGTGGTTTTACATTTAAACCAGTGCTAACATAACCGGAATCGTCACGATACTCAAAAGCGTCGTGACCAACGTACTTGCTGATACGAGATCAGGTTCTGTATTGAATTGCAGTGAAAACATCGTTGTATTGGCAGCAGTCGGCATGCTTGCCAAAATAATAAGAATCGAACCAAGTGTCGATGAAATCGGCAGCAGGGAGACGATCGCCAATGCCAGAATGGGCGAAGCGACCATTCTTATGATCACGATGAAGGATAATGAGCTTCTCTCCACTTTCTTCCCTCCAAGAGTGGCCAGCTGCATCCCGAGAACGACCATGATCGTAGGGATCGTTGCTTGTGAGATCAAGTCGATCGTTTGATTTAAAAATAATGGAACGTGAAGGTGCAATACCTGAAAGGCAAGCCCGATAAATGCACCATACAAAATCGGCATTTTGACAATCTTCATCCAGATTTCCTTTGGACCACTCGCTTTGTCACTTCCACTTATGGCATAATACAATCCGATCGTATTCATAAGGAATGACTGAATCACCATCATGATGACGGCATAGCGAAAACCGAGCTCACCAAACCCGAACAGAATGATAGGTACACCGTAATTACCCGAATTCATGAAAACTCCGGAAAGGATCATAGCCGACTCTTTCGGTTTTGAATAATTCCTGATCGCAGCCACTATTTTAATGGAAAGAATCAATATTACACAAAGTGCGATGCAAAAGAGAAAAATATAAAGATAGTCCATATTCAGTTCATTTTCGTAAAAGGTCTTGAACGCCAGGAATGGATACATTAAGTATATGGCCATCTTCGAAATCGAATTGATTTCAAAGCCAAGTTTCTTTTGGCCTATGTATCCAACAGCAAAGACCAATAATGCAGGCAGTACAATCAATATTACGTCCATTTATGTCACCACAATCTATTAAAATGAAAGATAGGCCTGACTACTAGAGTCAAGCCTAAGTGTACCATATTTACAGGAGTGGAATAATTAATCCCGCTAACAGCAGGATCAATGCGCCGCCCAGTCGTGAAGAAATCTGTGCGAATGGCATAAGCTCCATTCGTTTGGATGCTGACAACACGGCGACATCCCCTGTTCCTCCCATATTCGCCATGCACAGTCCCGCGGTGATGGCTGCTTCGATTGGATAAAAACCAACCAGTTTCCCAAGGATTGCCGCACCGATGATCGCCCCCAGGACCACTCCGAGTACAGTCAGTATATATTGAAGAGTCAAAGCTTCAAGAACCGTATTCAAATCAGTGTACGCAACTCCGATCCCGAATAATAAAGCGAAGGTCCAATTACCCGCTACAAATTGATACCACTGACTCGCTCCCTCTACTACATTTTGAGGAATGATATTTGAAATCTTCGCCACTGCCACTAGAATGATCATGATTGCATAAGGATGAAGAGGAAGAATGGATCCCAGCAGGGTACCAACCGTAAAGAATGTCAGTGCAGCGAGTAGGCCTACTCCCATCTTCTCAATATGATACTTCTGCTTTGTTTTTTCATAGGTAAAACCTTTCATGAGCTGGCCGTTTCCACTCAGGGAAGGGACCTTTTTTCCGATAATATCAAGAACCGATGCCAGAATGATGGCAAATACATTTCCCAACGCAAGTGCCGGTACAAGCATCGATATATAATAGCTCGGATCATTCCCCATCATTTCTGAATAGATCTGACTCATCGGCACTGCACCGGCTCCCATTCCACCACCCATGATTGGCATGGTAATGACAAGGATGGCTTCTTTAAGAGTAAAGCCTACAAGAGAACCAAATATACCTGCTACAATGATCGCTCCGGCCACTGCACCGAAGATTGGGAGAAAGTAGCGAAGGCCCACCTTCACCAACACTTTCGAATTCATCCCCAATATACTTCCGGTAATTAACGCCGCAATATAAAAATTCAAGAATCCTCCCGCCCATCCAAATAATTCACCAAGGACCATCATGACGAGAAGGCTTCCAATCATCCCTCCCGGCAGATTCCCCGTGTACATGCTGACCAGCGTGATCCCTGCGAAGACCAGGAACCATAGGATCGGCATATTAAAAATCTTTAGAGAACGATCTTTCGTATCCGTCACATCCTCTTTTGTTTTCCCATTTTCATATGAAATTGTTGATGCTGCTTGTCCCATTTTGTTCATCCCCTTTGTCGATTTATTAGTACGAACTGAATGCTGTACCGCTCTTTCCAGCACTCTCTTTCTTACACCCCTGTAATCGCACTTTAGCAACCGCTTACATTATACTCATTGTATGAAAATAGTTTACGCTTTCATAGATTATGAAACTATTGTTTGTTTTTTGAAATTAAAATAAGCAGCCATAAGCTGCTTATAAATAACTTTCGATTCTTTTGATATTCATTTTCTTCAACGAATACTGAAATACCGGCCTTCCGATTCCATAGACCAAGGTTTCATCCACAACCCCGATTTCTTTCAAAAACCTCAGGTACTTTCTGATCGATACCCGTGAAATGGACGTCACCTCCGCTATATCATCTGTTGAAAATGACTCTTCTTCGAAACTGACAAGCTCTTGATAAATAGACGCTAATGTACTTCTCGCCAACCCTTTAGGAAGGGACATCTTTTCCCCGTTTTCTTGTACATCCCGTAATAAAAGTAAATCCAGTTCGCCCTGTTCGATGGTAGAGTGCTTTTGAAGCATGTGATTACTCTCCCGGTAAGACGTCAATGCTTTTTTAAACCGTTCAAATTCAAAAGGCTTGATTAAATAGTCCACAACGCCCATCCTGAGGGCACTTTGAATATTTTCGACTTCTGATGCCGCTGTGATGAGGATGACATCTATTTCCCGCTGTTCCAATCGTATTTGCTCCAATAAGTCCATTCCCGTTTGTTTCCCGGACAAATAAACATCCAATAATATCAAATCGACCTTGAGCTCATTTACCTTTTCCATGGCATCTTCAATAGAATTCGAAATGCCGATTAAATGAAATCCACTGATTTCTTCCAGATACCTTTGATTAAACCGGGCTACCATTGGATCATCCTCTACAATTAATACATTAATCACCCTTCATCCCCTCCTTATATGAAGCCTGAACAATTATGGTCGTTCCCGAACCCTCCTTCGATTCAACATGCAGGGTCCCATTAAGCTTACCGATAGTCTCTTTCACCAGGAAAAGACCGTAGCCGCGTCCTTCTCCCTTAGATGAATACCCCTTGATAAAAATATCCTCTACCATATCATCCGGCATCCCTATTCCTGTATCCGTCACTACGATTTCAAGCTGACCATCCTGATAAAATAACTCCATCAACACTTCCTTTTCCTCACAATCCATCGTTGCATCAATACTGTTATCCAATAGGTTTCCAATGACGGTGATCAGCTCATGGGTTACGGCAGGGTCCCTTGGTTCCGGAAGAAAGTCGTGGCATTCAATGGTTAACCTAACGTTCTTTTCCCTCGCATAGCTTAGTTTCCCCATGATAAAACCGGCAAGGGCGGGGTCTTTCACTTTCGAGGTCACCATGCTCACTTCGTCGACACGGAAGGAAACAAGTTCTTTCACATACCTGCCTAAGTGGCTGTAATCCTTCATCTTTACGAGCCCCAAAATGACATGCATCTTGTTCATGAATTCATGTGACTGAGCCCGGAGAGCTTCCGCATATGATTTTACACCGGTCAGTTGTTCCGCTAATTGATTCACTTCCGTCTTATCACGGAAGGTAGAGATCGCTCCGACTACTTCATCATTGACGATTAATGGCACCCGGTTCACGAGTATCGATACCCCGTTGATTGTCTGCTCCTCGTCAAGCTCGGGTTTCCCCGTCTCCATCACCCGTTCAAGACGGGTGTGCGGCATGTATTCCTTAATGGGCATACCTATCGGATCGGAGCTCAGTCCAGCTTTATTAAAAATTTTCAGTGCTGATTTATTCACAAGGGAAATGGTGGTATCCTTATTCACAGCCACCACTCCTTCATGGACCGACTGGAGCATTGTATTCCGCTCCTCTAAGATCTTCGCAATCGCAAAGGGTTCAAGCCCAAATAAAATTTTCTTTATGTACCGGGCAATGATAATAGCGCCTACAATCCCCACAAAGATTCCAAGAGCCGACCCCAATAAAATATTGTAGTGGCTTTGATTCAGCGCTTCCTCTACACTTTTCAGGGAAATCCCGACAGACACTGCCCCGATCTGTTCGTGTTTCTCATTGTAAACGGGAGAAAAAGCCCTCACAGACTTACCAAGCGTGCCCTCAGAAATGGACAGGCTTTCTTTACCTTTCAACACACTTTTCTCGTCCCCACCGACAAAGTGCCTGCCAATCCGATCAGGATCGGGATGTGACTTCCGTATGCCCTCCATATCCATCACCACAACAAACAGGACCTCTGCTGATTCTTGGATATCCAAGGCGTATTCTTGTATGCTGTCTTCATTTTCTTGATTCTGAAGGCCGCTCTTCACAATCGTGGAATGAGCAACCGTACTTGAAACAATCTTTGCTTTTTCTTCGATATTCGCTTCAATGTTATCATTGATCGTCCTTGTAATCAGCAGATCGGTTATGACAAGGGAAATGAGGACAACGACACAGACGAAAAGAATGATGATGGTACTTAGTTTAAGCTTTTTCTTTTTCACGGGAGTCACTCCAGTGCAGTTTGGTATGATTGTTTATTTTACATGAATTTTGGTTTTATGATAGACCTGCGTAAATAAAGAGGCTCCATGGGAACCTCTTTTTGATAGAAATGATGTTAGAAATAGTTCCAAAAACCTTTATGGGAGAAATCTTTCCTTTACCCAGCTCTTCAAAACACTGTGGCAGCTCTTCAAATGTGATCGTTTTCTCAAACAGCCCGCGTAAGCCCGATTCCTTATCTTTGATCTGCTTAAAATACCATTTAGAATGTTGTTCATAATCCCATCCATCACTTGACCCTACAACCTTAAGTTCTTTGCGGAAAAAGTCAGGTTGCAGGATAAAAGATTCCTTATTCCCGTCGGATAATATGCACATTTCTCCTTCATACTTAAGCGACTTTTGCAGTATCTTAAATGCATCGTTAAACCCCGAGCACTCTATTGCATAATCATAGAAATCACTTGGGCACTCACTTTGATCTTTATAGACGGTTTCCGCCCCCAATCCCCTTGCCAATTCGCCTCTGACGCTATGAGGTTCTACCATATCAATGTGACTGACCTTCATATATTCCTTCAGATAATGAATGGTCAATAGACCCATCGTCCCGGCACCTGTAACCAACACCCGATCGTTCTCATTCGGATTCAATTTAAGCACACCTTTTGCTGCATCACATGACAATATCACGAGCAATGCCTCTTGATGGGGAACATCTCCCGGAACGAAAATGGCCTTACTCTCTTTTACGATCCCATAATCCTTGTGCCCATAAAATGCAACAGCCCTGTCCCCTACTTTAAAGCCTCTGACTGACTCACCTGTGGCTATCACTTCCCCAAAACTTTCATATCCTGTCTCTTTCGGGTAAGTCGGCGGAAGGTCAGTGGGATCGGTTTCATTGTATTGAGGAAGTTCTGCCCCGATGCTGATGGCTCCGGCAACGGTTTTAATGAGAATCTCATCTTCATTGAGAGGAGGTATGGTTTGTGTCGTCCACTGCAATGTGCTTTTCGCTGTTAGTTCAAGTGATTTTTGTATCATGTCGCCTTTCCTTTCATTCAAATATTTTCGCCAATTTATCTGATAGTCTTTGCGCCTGGCTCTTAATAGAATTTTATTACCCTCGGGTAAAGAGACTATCTGTGTCTCGCTTCATTTCGTTTCAGCAATGAAATCATTAACAGAAGTACACCATTTAATGTAAACGTCCCAACGAGAAGTTTTATGATGAATGCAATGTCGGGTGCGTATAGATTGATTGAATGCCAGGGAGTAGAGAAGAAATAAGACAATAGTGGAATGATTCCGATCGCAAGAAGTAAGGAGAGTGATCCGATAAATATCCATACTCTCTTCTTAATGACAGCTTTCGGTCTGAGTCGGGATATATTCCAAAAGCATAATAAAAAAAGGAAAACTGTGATGGAACAGACAAGCCATAGTAAGTGATGATTAACCGCCTTCACTTCCGGCATTGTCCCATTTTCAAGAATCGTCTTGATACCACCCCTCATCCAGATGGTTGAATGGGCTTCTGAAAAGTTGTTTTTGTTTGTGAGTAGGATAAACCCATAGTTCCCATTGGGATTGATGAATAGTTCTGACCGGGAATCGGGTGTTTCACCGCCATGAAAATAGTACGAATCATCTGCACTTGCTGAGATTCTCCAGCCATGACCGTAATACATATCTTCTTTTCTATGAACTTGTGGAGAAGTATACGTAGAAAAGGTTTTCTTTGAGAGCAATTCTCCACCTCCGTCCATCATAAATCTTATGAACTTCGATATATCATCTGAAGTGGAGACCATATACCCGTAAGAAGCACCGCTATCATCCATAAACCCTTTACTTTTTATCGGCTTGCCGAACCATGTTTGAAACCCGGGCTGATACCCTAATTCTTCTGCATCCCTAAAATTTGTTACAGTCCTGGTCATTCCGATTTTTTTAAAAATTTTATCATCCATAAAAGTAGTAAACGACTGATTCGATACATTCTCTACTACTTTTGCCAACAGTAAATAATTCGCAGGGCTGTATTCATGCACTTCCCCTGGTTCATGATTTAAAGAAACACCCCTCAGTTCCTGAACAGCTGTAGCTATTGCATCTTCTCCTCGAAGATTGCGGTCTGCAAGAACCATCCCGTCATACGAGCTAATCCCGCTAGTATGCGTCAGCAGCTGCCTAATGGTCACTTCCTGATCGGAGCTATCTTTCCTATAATAGAAGTGTGGTAAGTATTGAGATATCTCTTGGTCCAGGTCCACCCTTCCATCATCTACTAATTTCATGATAGCGAGGCTGGTTATGGGCTTGCTGACCGAACCAATCGTAAACATGGTGTCCTTTGTTACTGGTGCCCCATTGCTTTGTACCCCGAACCCCGCTTCATATATGAGTTTGCCGTCCTGGACAATGGCTAATGAAGCACCTGGGATCTTATACTTTTTCATTGAATCTTTCATAAATTCATTAATGAGTTCTGCTTTGGTCACCTCACCACGAACATGTGAAGCAATAGGAAGCACGATGCAACAAATCAAACATATAGAAATAAGTATTTTTTTCAAGGTCGATGTCCCCTTTCTTAATGAATCGCCAGAAGAATAATGATATTTTCATAAATTTACCAATAAATACATCATCATACTAACGACCAGAGGACTAACTTATAGTGAGACTTGAGACGTAAGGAAAAGAAGTCTATATATGACAGGTTTATTTTCAAAAGTGAATCTCCACCAGTCCCCTACCATAAAAAAGATCCGCCACGAGAGCCAAGCTGGCTCCACAGCAGATCTGCTACTCACATAAAACCTCAATCAGTCAAAACGTTCGATTCACTTCCCCTTAAACTCCGGCTTCCGCTTCTGACTGAATGCCAGTAAAGCCTCCACCCGGTCTTCAGTGGGGATTGTGATTTCATATGCCTTTCTCTCAATCTGCAACCCTGTCTGCAGGTCCACGTTCATCCCATTCTTAACGGCAAATTTAGCCTGCTGCAGGGCAACCGGGCCATTCGCTAACATCGGTTCAACAAATGCATGGACTTCCCCCATGAAATTCTCTTTTTCTACTACCTTTGTAACAAGTCCGATTTCCAATGCTTCTTCTGAAGTTAAACGTTTAGCCGTCAGGATAAGTTCGAGGGCTTTGGATTCACCGACCAGTCGCGGCAAACGCTGAGTCCCTCCTGCTCCCGGTATGATGGCCAGGCTTGTTTCGGTCAGCCCCATTGTCGTACCTGCTACAGAAACCCGGAAGTCGCAGGCGAGAGCAAGTTCCATCCCTCCACCGAATGCGTAGCCGTTCATGGCGGCGATGGTCGGCTGCGGAAGGGTGGCGACAGATTGGAAGACTTCTCCGATCTTGTAAACGTTACGGATGACCTGCTGTTCAGTCAAGGTCTTTCGTTCCTTAAGATCCGCTCCGACGGAGAAAGCTTTTTCCCCGCTTCCTGTAAAAATGACGACCCGGACGTCCGGATTGATGCGGAGTGCTTCGACTACCTGCTGCAGTTCGTTCAGTGTATCGTAATTAAAGGCGTTCATTGCATCCGGCCTGTTAATGGTGACCGTTGCGACGTTGCCCTTTTGTTCTAGTAAAATGGATTCCATGTTTGTTCTCCCCTTTGTCTAAGTGTTTCCTCCTTATGTATGATTCGACACGAATCGAGAAAACCCTTTCATTTTTTAAAAGGGCTGAACACTTCGCGGGCTAATGCATAGACTATTCGTGACATCTACCCATAAAGGAGTTGTAAGATATTATGCATCATCCGTATAATCAAAACCCTTACTTCCAGCATCAACAGGCCAGTCAAAGCTTCAATCCGTACCACCGTGAAACGAAGAGCCTTCCGGATCAGTGGGTTGAGTATATTCAACCACTTGTAACCCGTGCCTTATCTGAAGTGGAAGAAGGCATCAATCTGACCCACCTCTTCCAGGAATTTATCTTATCCGGCGTGTTGGTCGGGCAGGGATTCACTCCGGAGCAGGCAATTGAGCAGGTCGAGACCTGGGAAAAAGGTGAATCCAAGCTATTACAGGCTAGTAAAGCTATGAAATGAAGCAAAAAGATGCTCAGTGATCCACTGAACATCTTCTTTTTTTATGACTGTAGGACTTGCTCTTTTAACGCTCTTCTTAAGATTTTTCCTGTTGTGTTCTTCGGCAGTTCATCCAGGAACTCGATGGAAGCCGGAAGCTTGTATTTGGCAAGGTGCTCTTTACAATATTCCAGCACACTCTGTTCTGTCAGGGATGGATCGCTTTTTACAACATAGCTGTTGACGGCTTCACCCAGTTCGGGATGCGGAACACCGATGACGGCAGCTTCCACGATACCGGGATGATTGTATAGCACTTCTTCCACCTCACGAGGATAAACATTATAGCCCCCTACAATTATCAGCTCTTTTTTACGGTCCACAATGTAGAAGTAGCCATCTTCATCCATGCGGGCAAGATCCCCGGTATATAGCCAGCCGTCACGGATCGTTGCGGCGGTTTCTTCTTCCATCTTGTAATATCCTTTCATGACATTCGGTCCTTTGACAATCAGTTCACCGACCTGTCCTACAGGGACTTCTTCTCCCATTTCATCGACGACTTTATTCTCCAGGTTCATGATTGATGTTCCGATCGATCCCGGTTTTCTTGGTCGATCAAGCGGGTTGAAGCATGTCACAGGTGACGCCTCGGATAATCCGTATCCTTCAGAAATCATGACATTGAATTTCTTCTCAAAGTTTTTCAAGAGAGCCACCGGCAGGGAAGCGCCGCCTGAAATACAGAGACGAAGAGAGGATAGATCTTCCGGGTTTCCATCAGGATACTGATGCAGGAAGTTGTACATGGTCGGTACTCCGGCGAATACGGTTGGTTGATACGCCTTTGATAATTCAAAAATGGCCTTAGGACTGAAGCGTGGAACGATTAACAGGGTGGCTCCTCTCAAAAGAGGTGCATTCAGGACCACTGTTAAACAGAAAACATGGAACATTGGAAGGGCGGTAATGACGGTATCATCTTCATTCATTCGTAAATAACTGCCGACGTCGGTCGCATTGGAATAAATATTCTTATGAGTGAGCATGGCACCTTTTGGTTTCCCTGTTGTTCCGGACGTGTAAAGAATGATGGCCACCTCATTCTCATCCACCGTCTCACCTTTGAATCCGGGGTCCCCTTTCCCCAAGACACTTGTAAACGATTTCATTTTAGGGTAAGCAAGAGATATTTTTTCTAAATCAATATCCTTCGCCCGTTCATCTCCTGATTCACACAGGATGAAATGCTCCACATCCGATAACAGATGCTGCATTTTCCCGATTAATGGCACGAGCAGATCAAGTGTGAGAATGGCCTTCACATCACCATTTTTCAGAATGTAGCCAATCTCATCCGGAGTGTAGATCGGATTGACCGGAATGACCTTTAATCCAAGACGCAGTGCACCATATAATCCGATGACAAAATGCGGTGAATTTCCCAATACAAGCGCGATATGATCTCCTTTTTTCAGACCCAATTGCTCTAAGCCGCTTGCAAATTTCGATACAGCTCCATTTAATTCCCCGTATGTACTTGAAGTATTCAAGAAATGATAGGCTGTCTTATCTGCTTTCTCTTGAGCGATTTGGTCTAACCGTGCAGCAATATTCAATTGTATCCCTCCCCTTTTCAATAAACTGAATGAATGGTCATTCATCAAACTATTAAAAGTATTCAAAATATATTCTATATAAAGAATAGTATTAATACAAGTATAATGATGTAAAAAAACCGCCCAATTTGGACGGTTCTTCCATTTATATCAATACACCAAATCAACGAATTCATCCTTCGTGATATTACCGAAATAGTGTTGGATATCAACACCTTCCAGTGCCCCGGCAATGTCTTTCCGCTCGTACCGTGTACCAGAAAGCTTCTCTTCAATGTCTTCTACATTTCCCACCCCGAAGAAATCACCGAAGATTTTACAATTATCGATCTTCCCTTTATTCACTTCGAGGCGGACATCGATGGAACCGACCGGGAAGCGGTGGGAATGCTGGAGATTGAATTTTGGTGATTTCCCATAGTTCCAATCCCAGTTCTGATAGCGTTCCTTTGAAAGCTCATGGATATTCTTCCAGTCTTCTTCCGTCAGGACATATTCTTCTACGTCGCTTCCGTCGAAAATAAAATCAAGGAGGGTTGAGCGGAACTCTTCTATGGTCATTTGTTTCGTCAGGAATTCGGAAATATTGGCCACACGGCTCCGGATTGATTTGATTCCTTTTGATTCGATCTTGTCTTTTTTTACCCGGAGAGCGGACACGACGTTTTCCATTTCGGAATCGAACAGCAGCGTTCCGTGACTGAACATCCGACCCTTAGTGGAGAACTGGGCATTCCCGGAGATCTTTCTGCCTTCTGCGATGATATCGTTGCGACCGCTCAGCTCTGCTTTCACCCCGAGTTTATGGAGGGCCGTTACAACAGGCTCAGTGAATTTTTTGAAATTGTGAAAGCTCTCCCCATCATCTTTCGTGATGAAGCTGAAGTTCAGGTTCCCCAGGTCATGATACACGGCTCCCCCACCGGAAAGGCGGCGTACGACGTGAAGTCCCTGTTTTTCTACGTAATCTGTATTGATCTCTTCGATTGTATTTTGGTTCTTTCCGATGATGATGGAAGGTTCATTGATGTAAAATAATAAATAACTCTCATTAATATCTAAGTTCTTCAGTGCATATTCTTCTATAGCAAGATTGATCCGCGGATCTGTGATTCCTTTATTATCAATAAATAACATCGTTTTTCCTCCTAAATTTCTACTACCATATCTTTTTTTGCTAATGATACATTACCGCCATAAATCGTTTTCGCTTCTGTAACTAACTGCTCCAAGTCGCCGAAATGAGGCAAATGGGTGAGGATGAGATTCCGTGCACCGGTTTTCTGAGCGAGTTTCCCGGCATCCAGACTAGTCATATGACCAGCGTTCGAGGCATCCATCTCCCCATAGAAATTACACTCACACAGAAGCACATCAGCATCCTGCCCGAATGAAACAAATTCTTCCCTGAAGGCGGAATCTGCTGTATAAAAGAGGGATTTCCCATCTGCTTCGATTCTCATTCCGTAACATGGAACGGGATGCTTGGATTTCACAAACGTTACCGTGAAGGGACCAAGGGATAAAGAAGAGTCCTCAGTATACTCGTGGGCTGTCATTAAATCTTTGTATGTAAGGGAATTGTATCCTTGCTGATCTTCCCTATGGGCATATACAGGCAGTGTACCTTTGTTTTTACCCAGGAAGTATTGAATCAATAAAGCGTGTTGTAATACACCTATATCTGCCACATGATCGGGATGATAGTGGGACAGAAGGACTGCATCCAACTCTGTTGCTTCTATATGGTGCTGAAGATGGGATAGTACACCACTTCCACAGTCAATCAGCAGTTTAAAGCCATTGGATTCAAGTAAATACCCGGTGCTCGCTTCACCTGCTTTCGGATATCCGCCCCATTGACCAATAACGGTTAACTTCATGTTTGAACATCGCCTTTCACTTTAGTCTGTACCCCTACTATACTTCATTGTGCCTATTTTTTCATTTTTTCCGCCCATTTTAGAATTAATTGTTGACGAAACTCATACTGTTATAATACAATAAAATAAATTAACACATCAGTTATATAACACGAACAATTGATGGGTGAATACAAATTTACGGAGGGTGATGAACATGGTAAAAAATATTGTTGAGTTCTTTCGAAATTTGCCGCCTAAGTCTTGTGCACAATGTGGAGATACAATTGAGGAGCAGCATGAATGCTACGGCATTTATTGCGAAAAATGTACGACTGACTACGAATACTAAGCGTATGAAAATCAAGGGGTACTAAAAAGGATGCTCTTCAAAATGAAGAGCATCCTTTTATGATTATTGTACGTCCACTGTTTCCATGGTGTGTTCGTGAATTTCTTCTCCTTTGGTGACATGGACCTGTACATTATAGGAACCTTTCTCCGGAAATGTATAGGATCCTTTGTATTCTCCGCTTTCACCTTGGGTCAAATCCACCCATTCATGCTTTTCTTGACCATCCTGATAAATTTCAAAACGGACTCTGGCGTCTTCCAGTGCAGCTTCTTTATTTTCTACATGCACCATCATTTCCGCTTCTTCACCCGCGGTAATCCTGTCGGTCTTCATCAAATGGATGGAAACGGTACTTTCATGGTCGCCATGGTGGTGATCTTCACCCGCTTCCTTATGTTCGCCGGCTTTTACTTCTCCAATTGCAATTTCCGTTTTCGGCATCGTATGCATGTCCCTTGCGGTTACATGGACCTGTACTGTATACAGACCATCTTCTTGAAACGTCTTTTCCGCTTTATAAAGCCCGCCTTTTTCGTGCTTGGCTTCGATCATTTCGCTTTCGTCTTTCTGACCATTTTTCCAGATCTCATATTTCACTTCACCGGCATCGTCGACGTTCTCATCACCTTGAGTGACTTTCGTGGAAAGGGAAACGGGTTTACCTTTTTCTCCTTTTTCAGGAACGTCTAACTTTGCGTCGATCGCTTCCAGTTTTTCATCCTTTTTTGCTCCGTTATCATCTTTTGAATTTCCGCATGCCGCGATTACCACTGCAAGGAAACCCACCAGCATAAATAAGCTTATTTTCTTCATGACCACATTCTCCTTTAGGCATTCTCTTTTCATGTATCACCATTATGTACGTCTCACCATTTAGTATACACCTTCATATTTACCCGGGGTTTGTCCATTTTATGAAGAAAAAACGGCAGATGTGTGTGACATCTGCCGTTTTTTTCCTTATGCTTCTGCTGTTTTCGAATATTGTTTCTTGAATAATCCCACAAAGAACACTGCTGTCAATGCAACGAACACAATGAAGTATCCCAGCAGGATGTATAGATTCTGCCACATGAAGGCAAAATCTCCGCTTGAAATGACCGCTTTGAACGCTGACACGGAGTACGTCATCGGTAACAGTGCACTGATTGGCTGAAGTGCAGTCGGTATCAATTCAAGTGGGAATGTACCGGCACTCGTTGTCAATTGCAGAATCAAGATGATGATGGCGACGAATCGTCCCGGATCACCAAGGATTGTAACCAGCATTTGAATCAATGCCAGGAATGTAAGACTTGTAATAATAGTAGAAAGTAAGAATAATGGTACACTTTCCACTTCAAGACCCAATCCAAAGAGTAAGATCGCTGCTGCAATCAGTGATTGGATGATCCCGACTGTCGTCAGGACTGTGAATTTACCCATGAACCAGCTCATCCCGCTTGATGGGCGGCCGGATGGTTCGCGGAGTGGATACACAATCGAGATTAATAATGCACCTACGAATAGTCCAAGAGATAAGAAATATGGAGCAAATCCTGTTCCATAGTTTGGAACATGATTGATTTTCTCATTTTTCACGTCGACTGGACCCGCCATCATGTCATACGTATCGTCGTCCGCTTTGACACTGTTGGCTTCTTTTGCTGCATCTTTTAATTTCGAGTCGTATTCCTTTGTCCCGTCTGATAGTTTCGTTGAACCGGTTGCGAGCTCAGTGGAACCATCGGCGAGTTTCCTGGATCCGTCTGCAAGCTGATTGGATCCATCATATACCCGGTTAAGGCCTGAGCTGAGTTCATTCGCTCCTGAAGCAAGACCTACCGTTCCCTGGTATACGTCTCCAAGTTTTTGATTTAATAATCCGTAGTTTTCCACCACTTTGTTTTGACCTGCCACAAGTTGATTGGAACCTTCGTCAAGCTGTGCTGAACCGGCCACGAGCTGATCGACGCCACCCTGGAGTTTCTTCTGGCCATCATTTAATGCCCCGATTCCACCGGCAAGAGAGTTCGCTCCTTTTTGAAGTTCAACAGCACCATTACTTAAAGCCCCGGTACCTGTCTGAAGTCCGGATGCACCCTGCTTGATCTGGTCGATAGCTGCCTGAAGTTCAGCCTTCTTTTCTTCCGGAAGGCTTCCCATGAATGGAGCCAATTCTTCTTCAAGCTTTGAAGCTCCGGCACCAATCGCTTGAGCTCCTGCTTGAGCGCTATCGGCTCCACCTTTCAAAGCACCGATTTTTTCTGCAAGGGTCTGTGAACCTGCCTGCAATTTAGCCGTATTGTCCACAGCACTATCGAGACCAGCGTCCACCTGTTCCAAACCGGCCTTGCTTTTATCGATTCCGGCCGCAAGGGAATTCAACCCGGTTTGAACATCCTGCGTCCCTTTATATAGTTGCTGTGATTTATCCGTCATGACCCCGACACCGTCAGATAGTTCCTGAGAACCTTTTGCGAGTTTCTCGGCACCTGCACGGGTTTTGGCCACACCGTCTGTCATCTCCACGTTCTTTTCAGCAAGGACGGCTAAATTATCCTTTAGCTTCTTGGCACCTTGAGAGAGATCAATGGCCCCGTTGTTGATTTCCCCTGCTTTGTCACTGGCGGTCTGGAAACCATCTCCCATTTCCTGAATCTTACTAAACATTGTTTCTGCATACGTTTCTGAAACGGATTTAGAAAGACTCGCTTTGATTTCTTTCATGGCCGTTTCCCCGATTTGAGCAGATAAGAAGTTAAAGCTTTCATTCGGGACATATTTCAGAGAAAGCTTTTGAGGATTATCTTCTAACAATGTTGTGCCATTTTCAGAGAAGTCCTCTGGAATTTCTACAAGCATATAGTAGTCTTGTTTCTCCAGATTCTTGTATCCTTCTTTTTTATCCACGAAATGAAAATCGAACTGATCGCTTTCCTTCAGCTTATCAACAAGCTCCGATCCGATGTGCAACTCCTTACCGTCAAACTCTGCTCCCTGGTCACTGTTCACAACAGCTACAGGAAGATCTGAAAGCTGCTCGTATGGATCCCAGAATGCCCAAAGGAACATTCCGCTGTACAGTACAGGAATAAAGAGCACGGCTAGTATTGGAATGAGCAGCTTCTTGTTGCGAAAAATCGCTTTGAATTCTGAACCAATAAATGATTTCTTCATATTATCCTCCTATTATTATTCAAATAATTGAACTATTGACCAATAAACCCAAACGGTCATTGAAAGGCAAAAAATAAATGACTATTTCATTCAATTGGTCATTTTTTCCTAAAAATGAAGGACTATCAATTTGATAACCCTTTAATAATATATAGCTCAAACAGATGGGCTATTTCATCTTTATCAAGTGGACCATGTGCACGTTCCCAATCGAAGATCAATGAAACGTATAGCTTCAACAGGACGAATGCTGTCATTTCCGGATTGCAGGGCTTAATCGCTCCTGAGAGAATGGCCTTTTCAATTCGGTGACTTAAGAATTCTATGACCACTTTTTCCATGCGGTCAATGACCTCGGATACAGCAGGTGTTCCCATTTCACGGGCTTCCTGATATAACTTGATCGTCAGCTTATGCTCTTTGCGAAATTCGAGAAGACGAAACAACGCACGGTGGACATTTTCAGAAAATGTAGCTTCCGGATCAATCACTTCTTCTGCTTCAAGGGTCATTTCATTAATTAACGATGATACAATCTCGTCGAATAATTCTTCCTTATTCTTAAAGAACGTATAAATCGTTCCTTTTCCCACATTCGCTATTTTAGCTACTTGATCCATCGTCGTGGCTTTATACCCAAACAATGAAAAAGAATTGGTAGCTGCCTCGAGGATCTGTTTCCTTCGATCAATCGCCATGAACTCGCTCCTTCCATTTGACCGTTTGACTATATTTGTAATTTAGTCATTCTGTTAACATTGATAAATTTATCACATCTTCGATCATTACACAAGTGATATTTTTCATTTTCTTTATCCCCGTTCTTTCATATCGAATAAGCCCTCTTGAATAGGCTATAGGTATAATACCGTTCAGGAGGTGTCATATGAATATTTACGCAGTAAAAAGCGGGGATTCACTCTGGTCGATCGCATCGAGGTACGGGGTTGAGATGAACCAGATCGCTTATGGAAATCAATTAAAGAACCCAAATATACTCGTTATCGGACAAAGTCTTCTCATCCCGGAACCTTTAAAAGAATATATCGTTCAGCCAGGTGATACGTTGTATAAAATCAGTCAAAAGTATCATATGGATCCCAATGAACTACAGACATTCAACCAGATTTCCGACCCTTCCACACTATTTATCGGTCAGTTGATCGTAATGCCTGCTTTCATTCACAGGGTTCGAACAGGCGATACCCTTTATACCATTTCCTATAATTATAAAGTTCCCATGCAAGAGATTTTAAATGCGAATGCCATCTCGAATCCATCCCTTATCTACCCTAACCAACAGATTCGGATCCCGAACACGAAACCGTTGATCGAGGTAAATGCATACACCACGAGGACTGACAGTCAAGGAGTTGCCGAAGTGAATGGGCTGGGAAGCTACTTCACATACCTTGCTCCTTTTACCCACTCCATCACAAAAGAAGGAACGATTACCGAACTGAACGATACCGGCCTTATTTCGGCTGCGGATAATCAACATGTCGACCCCCTATTGGTTCTGACCAATTATGTAGACGGCAAATTCAACTCCGATCTTGTTGCAACGATCTTAAGAAACGATTCACTGCAAAATACGTTAATCTCTTCCATTCAGAAGAAACTGGAGACAAAAGGTTATAAAGGCTTGAACATTGACTTCGAATACGTTTACCCCGAAGACAGGGAAAATTATAATTCCTTTTTAAAGAGGACCGTCTCAGCATTAAAACCAAAAGGCTATTCTGTCTCAACGGCACTCGCACCGAAAATCAGGGGAGATCAAAAAGGCTTATTATACGAAGCCCATGACTATAAGGCTCACGGCGAAATTGTTGACTTTGTTGTCCTTATGACTTATGAGTGGGGATGGGCAGGGGGGAAACCATGGGCGATCGCACCCATTAATGAAGTAAAAAAAGTACTGGACTACGCCGTGACGGTCATACCCCGTAATAAAATCCTCATGGGGGCTCCCTTATATGGCCGTGATTGGAAAGTACCATGGGTGGACGGGACCTTTGCGAAATCCGTTTCTCCCCAGGGTGCCATAGACCTTGCAAGCAAATACGGGGTCCGCATTCAATACAATGACCAGTATCAGTCTCCATTCTTCAAGTATTGGGATGAAACCGGGCAGCAGCATGAAGTCTGGTTCGAAGATGCAAGAAGCATGCTGGCAAAGCAAATGGTCGTGGACGACTATAGATTAAGGGGGCTGAGCTACTGGGTTCTGGGTTCTGCCTTTCCACAGAATTGGGTGCTTCAGCATTCAAGATATCGGGTAGTGAAGTAGGATGCACCTTCATTAGAGGGTGCTTTGTTTCATCTGGAGAGTGAGGCATAGAGAACACTCCGCATGCCACTCAAAAAAAAGACCACCAGTTTCCCGGCAGCCTTCAAAATGATTAGTTCAAATAATCCAGCACTTTCGCTACGGTCCTCTCCCCCTGCCCGATGCAATCGGGAATACTCAATCCATCGTATGAACTCCCAGCAATGAATACTCCCGGCAAAGCGGCCTCTGCTTGATCATACATACTTTGAATACGTTCCCTGTGCCCCACCGTGTATTGAGGCATGGAGTTTTTATAACGTGAGACGATCGTGAAATCAGGCTGACCTTCAATTTCCATGATCTTACTCAAATCATCGAGCACGATTTGCTCGATGTGGTCGTCGGATAAATCCACGATGGTTTCATCACCGGACTTGCCAAGGTAGCAGCGCAATAATGCTTTTCCTTCCGGAGCCGTGTGTGGCCATTTTTTATGTGTCCACGTTCCCGCAGTCAGGGAGTAATCGCTATTTCTGGAGACCAGGAATTCTGTTCCTGCGATATCTTTTTTTATGGCCTCCTGTGAGAATCCCATTGCAACCGTCGCCACTGAGGTGGCAGGCATCTCCTTTAAAAAATGTAAGAATGGATAGGAGGGAAACATGGATTGCAATACGTGATGGGGAGTCGTGACGATGACGCTGTCTGCTTCCACTTGATCCCCGTTCGTGAAAGTGACTGTATAATCATTGCTGACTTCTTTTTCTATGTTGGTTACCTTCATGCTTTTGTATACGGTATTTGGTTCCAAACTTGCTTCCATGGCATCGATCAATGATTGGAGACCCTCTGTAAAAGTCAGGAAGTTCCCTTCTTCGTTCGATTCCCCGGATTGTCCGCTCTTTTTGATGCCGGCTATTAAACTGCGATGTTTCTGTTCCAATTCATAGAGTTGCGGAAATGTAGACATTAAGCTTAATTGATCGATGTCCCCGGCGAATATGCCCGTTAAGAGCGGTTCGATCAAATGGTCAACAACTTCATCCCCCATTCTCCTCCTGAAGAATTTACCCAATGACTGGTCTTCTCTTTCCTGGGAGCGCGGAAGGATAAAATCCGCTGCAGCCCTCATTTTTCCTGATAGTGAAAATAAACTTGTTGTGATGAAAGGGGCGATTTGGGTTGGAATCCCTACGATGGATCCCCCGGGAATTGGATAGAGTTCACCACCGGCTATACAGTAGGACGTGCCTTTCCGATTTCGGACGAGCTTGTCCTCCATACCCAGTTTTTCCGCTAAACGGGAGATTTCCGTTTTGCTTGACAAACAAGAATCCGGTCCCTTTTCGATGATATAGCCGTCTTTTTTAAGGGTTTGGACCTTCCCGCCCAATCGGTGGGTGGCTTCTACCAGTTTTACTTCGATGGGGAGATTATCTTCCTTGATTTTCTGTTGCAGATAGTAGGCCGTGGTTAAACCGGTGATCCCCCCGCCTACGACTACAATCTTTTTGTTTTGTTGTTCCAACACGTTCATCGCCTTCTTTAACAAAATATCTTCGTATCCAATAATAGAGAAGGACTAAAGCGTTGAGAGTGAACCCACTCGCTTCAGTCCTTCCTGTAAAGCCAAAAACGGGAAACTATTTTTTAAGGTGTTTTAACACGACATCTGCCATGGCATCAATGAATTCCGGTTTGGCGTTCGGCATTTCCGGACGATAGTAAGTAGCTCCGATATCATCTGTGACGACTTTACATTCATAATCATTGTCATAGAGTACTTCAAGGTGATCAGCCACAAAGCCTACCGGTGTATAAACAAAAGTAGTGTAGCCTTTTTCCTTGTGAAGATCCCTTGTCAGGTCCTGGACGTCAGGCCCGATCCATGGGTCTGGAGTATTCCCTTCACTTTGCCAGCCAACTGCATATTCCGTGACAC
This sequence comes from Rossellomorea sp. LJF3, assembly GCF_037046045.1. NCBI lineage: Bacteria > Bacillati > Bacillota > Bacilli > Caryophanales > Bacillaceae > Rossellomorea > Rossellomorea sp. LJF3. The sequence goes on from NZ_JBANLY010000002.1 coordinate 128,701, forward strand.
CGGCTCCCTCAGCGATCATCTTCGCCGTTTCCTCTAATTGCTTCGGATAAGGATCGCCGGACTGCAGAATGCGTTCAGGAAGGCTGTGTGCAGAAACAATGAGTACCGCTTTATTTCGCTCTTCATCACTCATTTCTGCAAACGTTTCCTTCACCCTGTCCACCCAGTACTGAATGAATTTAGGTTCCTCATACCAGCTTTCAATCGATGTGATCTTTGGACCGCCAAGCTTTTCCGCCGTCTCTTTCGCACGTCCATTGTACGATTTGACGCTGAACGTTGAGAAATGAGGGGCGAGTACGATGGAAACCGCTTCTTCAATGCCGTCATTATGCATTTGTTCCACTGCGTCTTCTACGAATGGTTCGATATGCTTTAACCCAAGATACATTTTAAATTCAATGTTGTCTTGAACCGCATTTAAACGTTCCTCCAGGCTTTTCGCCTGATCAAGGGTGATCTTCGCCAGTGGGGAAATCCCCCCGATCGCCTCGTAACGTCCCCGCAGGTCTTCAAGCAGTTCACTGGAAGGGACTCTTCCATGGCGGATATGTGTATAGTAGCGTTCCAGATCTTCTTCTTTATATGGTGTACCATAGGCCATCACCAATAGACCCATTTTCTTCTTTGACATCCCATTTCACCTCATTGTCAGTTTCATACATTACATTATTGTGCCATGTTTCTTTCATAGAATCCATTTATAGATATGTGTGAATGTTCTCTACCTGGCACTGTATTCATGTACAAAGGCTGCTAATCGCTTTAATGTATCTGGATTGACTTGAGGGAATACTCCGTGTCCGAGGTTGAAAATGTGGCTTAGGTCCTTCCCTTGATCCAGGATCTCTTTGGCTTTTTCTTCAATTACGTCCCATGGTGCCAGCAGGATCGCAGGATCCAGATTACCCATCACCGTTTTGGAGATGCCTCTTTCCCTTGCTTCCCTGATCGGCAATCTCCAATCAAGTCCGACTACATCGATGGGGAGATCATGCCATTCATTCGCAAGGTGGCTTGCTCCGACACCAAACATGATCAATGGTACATTCTCTTCCTTCAGTTCATTAAAGATCCTTTCCATGACCGGCTTGATGAATGTGCGATAATCCTGTACATTCAATGCGCCTACCCAGGAGTCGAATATTTGGAAGGCAGACGCCCCTGCTTTGATTTGGGCTTTTCCGTAGGTGATTGTCATCGCTGCCAATTTATCCATTAAAGCAAACCAAGCTTGTGGTTCTGCGTACATGAACGCTTTTGTTTTATTATAGTTTTTAGAAGGGCCGCCTTCAATCATATAGCTTGCCATCGTAAACGGAGCACCGGCAAATCCGATCAATGGGACCGACAATTGTTCCTGTGTCAGTAATTTGATTGTGTCCAATACGTAAGGAACATCCTGTTCAGGATTGATTTCCCCAAGCTTTTCAACATCCGCAGTCGTACGGATAGGATTATCAATCACAGGGCCGATGCCTGATTTAATCTCGACATCCACTCCAATTGAAGGAAGCGGTGACATGATATCCTTGTAAAGAATTGCTGCATCGACATCATATTGTTCCACAGGAAGCCTAGTCACATATGCACAAAGTTCAGGTTGGTGCGTGATCTCAAATAGGGAATATTTCTCCTTGATCTTCCTGTATTCAGGCTGTGAACGACCCGCTTGTCTCATATACCAAACCGGAGTATACTCCGTTTTCTCTCCCCTTGCCGCTCGTAAAAAAGTATCATTCATCTGTTTCATACCTTTGTTCGTCCACCTTTCTATGTAACTCCATTAACCCTATTGTAAACTAATTTGAGTAGATTCTAAAATTGTCATTTCTATTAGCTGTATGTTCAAACGTTGTTGCTGTTAATGAAGCGAGTAGTGGTTGATTTCCGCTGCAGGTGCTCGCTTTCCGCGGGGCGTGAGTTGAGCCTCCTCGGGCTAAAGCCCTGTGGGGTCTCAACTTTCACGCATTTCCCGCAGGAGTCGAGCACCTTCCGCTTCAATCAACTTTCTAAGTATCGTTTTTTACTTCAAACTAAAAACAATTCTTTGACCAATTTAACAAAACCAATTTATTCCTTATTGTCATTTCCAAATAATTTAGTAGAGATACTTTTTTGACTGTCGTGTCATTTATAGGGCTCTGTCAAGTCTTTCCCGATTAAGATGGTGAGGGGAACTGCGTAGACTCCCGCGGAAAACGGGCGTGTCGAGACCCCGGAAGCGAAAGCTGAGGAGGCTCGGCCGTTCGTCCGCCGGAAAGCGAAGCGGTTCCCCTCACCATCTACCACACTCTGATTGACAGAGCCTTTAGCAAATTCAAAGTTTGTTAGAGAACGTACAGATTGTAACCCTTTTAAACTATAGACGTTTTAGGGAGAATTGTATAGTTATCAAGGGAAAATGTCATAAATTTGCCGATTTTTGAAGGGTGGTGAAAAAATATCCATCTTTCATGTTACAAGAGAGAAAGAAAAGGGAAGAGTATAGTAGAAGTGACTACTTTATTGAGGTGATTTGGATGAAGCTATATATGACGACGGGAACACATGACTTCCTACAGAAACTAATGAATCAGCATGCAGGTGAAAAGATGATCTTAATGCAGGGCGAAGATGCACTGCTTTTACATGAAACAAGCGGGGAAAGTGTCTTTGAATCCCCTCGCAGCTATGAAATTGTTGATCAATCAGGTGAACTTGAAAGCAAAGGATACGTGGTATTCAACAACATCCCCGTATCAGACGAAGGCAGGCCGCTTTTTGAATACCGCTTTAAAAACCGTGCCGGTCTGATTGAAGAGGTACCAGGGTTTACCGCGATTCGGGTTCTTAGACCACTGGACAACGATACATATGTGATCATGACCCTTTGGGAGGATGAACGGAGCTTCCTTGGCTGGCAGGAATCCAAGCAATACGAGAAGGCCCATGCAAAGAGGGGCACTGAAGAAGGAATCGATAATCAAAAGGATATCTTCCCACGCGCTTCCTATGTAAGTAAATACTATGTTTCGGGTCAATCCTGAAGAAAAGCTGCCTAAATTCAGGCAGCTTTTTTCTTTTCAATCTTTACAATTGCAGTGAAGGTGTACATACATAATTACAAATGATTAACAGTATACTTAATCGTATTGGTTACAGACATCCTGAATGAAAGGAGAGGAGTTCCGATGAGTGAAACATGTTTGCTTTTGATTGATTTTCAAAAGGCATATAGTGATTCTTCAAGGGGAAAGCGTAATAATCCCTGTATGGAAAAGAACGCTTATCAGCTTTTGCACGGTTGGAGAGAAAAAGCCTGGCCGGTTGTACACGTGCAACATTCTTCTTTCGATATGGAATCACCACTTCATTCAAGTTCAAGAGGTTTTGATTTTATAGAGTCTTTCCGTCCTGTACAAAAGGAAAAACACATCATTAAGCACGGCAATAGCGCTTTTATCGATACAGATCTGGATTTATATTTAAAACGGGAAAAATATAAATCCCTTGTTGTAATGGGGTTCACAACGAATCACGGTATATCCACTACTGTCCGTATGGCTGCGGATCTGGGATATGAAGTGACGGTTCCTTATGATGCCACTGCATGCTTTGAAACCTATTCCTTTGACGGTTCCCTATTTTCCGCTGAAATTGTTCATGGCTTGTCTCTGGCAAATCTTCATCATGAATTTGCTTCCATTTCTTCAACGGATTCCCTGCTATCATCAAAATTGAAATTAACTAAGCCGGTCATTTTTTAATCATCATTTTCGTTTTTAGCAGAATGGGCTTAGTCAAAAGGAATGATTTCATTCCTTTTGACTAAGCCCATTCTGCTTTCTGCCTTTCATATAACTTCTCTACTCTTTCCTTCCGGCTTTATGGAGTATCCCGTTTCGATTCGCATAAATGGCCGCCTGGGTCCGGTCTGCGACTCCAAGCTTACTCAAGATATTACTCACATGGGTCTTGACGGTCTTGATCCCGATAAATAATTCTTCAGAAATTTCCTGATTCGTCAGCCCATCACCCAAGCATTTCAACACATCCATTTCCCTTGTCGTTAACTCTTCATGAGGCTTTTTTTCCTGGGGGCGGAATCGGTTCAGCATCTTATCGGCAACTTTGGATGCTATGACCGATTCACCCTTAACCGCTTTATAAACCGCCCCGGTTACTTCTTCTGCACTGGCCGTCTTCAATAAGTAACTATGAGCACCTGCTTCGATGGCAGGAAACACCTTTTCATCGTCATAGTAGCTTGTAAGGATGATAATTTTACAGTGAGGATGAAAGGATAGGATTTTCCTTGTGGCTTCGATGCCATTCCCATTCTCCATTAATAAATCCATTAATATGACGTCGGGCATATACAGCTTGGCAAGTCGAGCCGCTTCATTTCCACTTTTCGCTTCTCCAAGAAAGTCAATCCGATCTTCTGTCAGTAAATAGGTTTTCATGCCCAGCCGTACCATCTCGTGATCATCTACAATCATTACCTTTATCTTATCCAATTGTCTTCCCCCTTTGAATTAGACCGGGATGCGGAGATCGATATACGTTCCCTCTTTTTCTTTGGAGCGAATCTGAAATAGTCCTCCAATTTCCTCCGCCCTCTCTCTCATCGTTTGAAGTCCATACGAGGTCATCTTATTTTCCTTTAGGTTAAATCCCTTACCGTTGTCACTGATATACAATGTGACAAAGCCCCCTTTTTTCTCCGTCACAATCTTTACTTTCGTTGCTTCCGAGTGACGGAGGATATTTGAAAGACTTTCCTGGATGATCCTGAACATATGAGTTTCAGTACCTTTCGATAAGTCTTCCATACCATCCAGGGTGGCATCGATCTCAATTTGTGTTTTTTCCTTCAATTCTCTGATTAAGATGGTTAACGCTTCACGAAGACTTTCACCCCTTAAGTCGATCGGTCGCAGATGAAGAAGAAGGGCCCTCATCTCACCTTGGGCCTTCCCTGCAATGTCGGCTACTTGTTTCACGATGATTTCAACCTTTTTATAATCAGTCCCTATGCTTTTTTGCGCCGCGGAAGAAAGCATATTCAGTGCAAATAATTGCTGGCTGACAGAATCATGCAAATCCCTGGCAAGCCTCTGCCTTTCCTCCATGACCGCAGCCTGGTGAGCCTGATCGGCAAGCTCCGACTTTTCATCTGCCAGCCTCTGAAGTGATTTCACCTGTTCCTGAATGAATACCGCAAGCTGATTCAATTCATCCGATAAAATCCCGAGCTCATCATGCTCATATCTGTCCACCCTGGCAGAGAACTTTCCACTTCGGAGTAAGGTGACGAAGGTGGATATATCATCGATTCTGCCTTTGAATGTATACCCTGTACGAAAACCGAAATAAATGCTTAATAGGAATAAAATAAGGCCCAACCACGTGGTTAAATAAATGGAAAGTTTAAGAGAGATACTGGGATCCTCTGAAAGGAACAGATAGACTTGCAAAACGATAAAAAAAAGTAGAATGGTCATGACAGCCATCATCAAAAAGCTCTTGAAGATCCAATTTCGGATATTTGAGGTTTTATTCAATCTCATTCCTCCTTTAACGCTACCTTTATATCCTGGTAATCCGGATCGAACCGATTTTCACATCAATCGTCAGTTTAATTTTTTTACTTGCCTCGATATAACCTGGTGATCGATAATACAGTTCAGAACGGATATCAGCAGATTTCTGATCAAACAACTTCACATCCCCCACCTGCACCTTCAAAGTGATTTCCACAGGGACATTTTCCGGAATGATCATCTTCACATCGCCAATCCAACCTTTGATATCAATAGGTGTTTCCCCTTCAGGAATGAAGGCTTCACTGAAATCAAAATAGTAATCTCCGATGGCATTGTAAAGTTTCATATTCTCCAGGGGCCAGTTCGGTTCTGAGAAACGGATATCCCCGACGATAAACCCTCTATTTATCTTGTTTTTCTTCTGGAGTATCTTTTCACTCAGCGGTTGTCCTTCACGAGCCGGTTCAGCTGACTTATCAAAAGGATAATCACTGCTTATACTCACTTGAATCGGTTTATTCCTCACAATCCGATGAATCGCAATGGAAATAATGATAACCGGCCATAACTTCCACCAGTTCCCGTAATCGAAAACCAACACATCGTATTTATCCAAGAGGATCAGCACCCCAAGCGCCAGGCTGAAAAGGCCGAATAGTAATTTGCCGAAGCTTTTTTTCAAAAAGCTGTCTCCTGACCACTTCAAGCCCAGCAGCAATAACAAAATAGGAATAATATTGACAAATATCTGCGTTATTTCCAAGGAAATGACACCTATATTCAGTAATAATAGCCACAATCCTATCACCATCAGCAAAAATGAGAAAAACCATTGCTTTCTTCCTTTGTATCTCATACTGGCACCACCTTCACATCACTTATAGCTTTCGCTATTGACAACGTCTATTCCTGTTGCTTCTTTCATTATAGATTAATTTCCATGGTTGTTTGACGAGCATCGGAATGATTCACCCTCAGTCCAGAGGCTGAAAAAATGTTTCTACCCTGTATCACACCTTATTTGCATTTTCATAATCTATAGTACAGATCAGGGCAAATGCCCAAAGTTTGAAACATTGAGGGGGTATTCTAATGGGGATTGATTTGACTGCTCTTCATTGGATTTATTTAGTTTTCATAGGGTTGATCATCCTATTTATGATTTTCCGAAAGGACACGACCATCGTATGTATTCTCGGGATCTTCAGTATCGCTTTGATTGCTACGGGATCGATCAGTGGGTCGATCAGTAGTATATTTAATAGCTTCATCTTTGCCATCACTGAATTACTTTCAACCATTCTCGTCATTTCCATCATCGTTGCCATGAGTAAAGGACTGACGTCGACAGGGATTAATGATGTGATGATCCGACCGTTCACTAAGTTAATCCGCACCCCTGCCCTTGCGTACTGGACAATAGGTCTTGTGATGATGTTCATTTCGTGGTTTTTCTGGCCGTCCCCCGCAGTGGCCCTATTAGGAGCCGTGTTGGTACCCGTTGCCTTACGGGTCGGATTGCCCGCCCTCGGCATCGCCATGGCCATGAACTTATTCGGTCACGGAATCGCCCTTTCAGGTGACTTTGTCATCCAGGCTGCTCCAAAGCTGACGGCAGACGCTGCAGGTATCCCTGTCTCTGAAGTTATTTCGGCAAGTATTCCCCTCATCATCGTCATGGGAGTGGTCACGACCGTTACTGCATTCATCTTCCTTAAGCGAGATATGAAAAAAGGGATCCTTACGGTCGATTCCAGCTCCCTTGCTGCCATTGATCCTGAGCAGGATCCTTCACATGACCTTTTATCATCCCGTTGGAAAAAGGCGATTGCGATTCTCATCCCTATTTTATTCGCTGCTGATATTACGGCAATGGTTCTATTTGATCTGCAAGGTGGGGATGCAACCGCACTTATAGGGGGAACCTCCATCATCATACTCTTATTGATTTCATTGGCCGCCTATAAAGGAAAAGGATTAGAGAAAACGACCAGTTTCATGATTGACGGGTTTCAGTTCGGGTTTAAGGTATTCGGTCCGGTCATACCAATTGCTGCTTTCTTCTATTTAGGTGACTCAGGGTTTCAAACGATCATTGGGGATTTTCTTCCAGCAACATCACATGGAATCGTCAATGACCTGGGTGCATCCCTTGCTGCCGCCGTTCCGCTTTCCAAGGCGGTGGGTGCAATTACCCTTACGACGGTCGGTGCCATCACTGGACTTGATGGATCAGGCTTCTCGGGGATTTCACTTGCCGGTTCCGTGGCAAATTTATTTGCTGAAAGTATCGGATCCGGCATCGCTACCCTAACGGCCCTTGGTCAGGTGGCAGCTATCTGGGTCGGTGGCGGAACCCTTGTACCATGGGCACTCATTCCGGCAGCAGCCATCTGCGGCGTCGACCCATTCGAACTTGCCAGGCGAAATATGCTCCCAGTCGTCATCGGACTGATCGCAACTACCATCGTAGCGATGTTTTTAATCTAAAGACAGAGGGACGGACCTTCCCCGAAGGTCCGTCCCTCTTATTTTGCAGGGCGCTTCTCATATAGGAAGATAGATAGCACGAAAAACGAGTAACCCAGAAGGAAACCGGCAGCAACATCAGTAGGATAGTGAGCCTGTTCCGCTACACGGCTGAATCCTGCCAACAGGGAAAGGATGACGGCCAAGGTGAAGATCGTAACTTTTATTCCCAGGGTCGATATCTCTTTACTGATGAAATAAGCGATGACCAGCAGAAAAACAATTCCCACCATGGCATGACCGCTGGGAAAGCTGAATCCTTCTTCTCCATGGGAAAATGGTGGTCTTTCACGTTCCATTAAAGCTTTGATGGCTTTATTCAGGACGTTACTTCCCGCAACCAATACCACGACAGTGATGATCCCTGCGTAATCTTTTTTAACCCACCAAAGGAACAGGATCAATGCGATTGTGGCAATTCCGATTACCAGTTCCGTCCCTATCACAGAAAATGATTCTAATACATTCAAGCCGCCCATGTTTGTCAGAAGATAATCCTCTCCGAAAATCTCCATGTCATGATAAACAAAATGTGCAATAGTCATAAAAAGTACAAATGAAATGATTGCTGTAATGGTAAAGATTTTATTCATCGGATCCCTCCTTGAATTTCACTAATCCCTCTTCCCAGTACATATTTAGTGTTATAATATTCGTAATATTCACCAAACATTAGGAGGTTGGGGACTTGCTGAATGAATTATATCAGAAATTAGAAGATTGTTGGATAGAAATGGTTAAAATCAGGAGATTTCTTCATCAACATCCGGAGTTATCCTTCCAAGAAAGAAATACGGCAAAGTATATTGCGGATTACTACAAAAAGATCGGGGTCCCCGTTCAAGAACAAGTCGGCGGCAATGGTGTGGTAGCGAGAGTTGAAGGTGCTCTCCCCGGTAAGACCGTAGCTCTCCGTGCAGACTTTGACGCCCTTCCCATACAGGATGAAAAGGAAGTGGAATATCGTTCCACCGTTCCAGGTGTCATGCACGCCTGTGGTCATGACGGCCATACCGCGTCACTTCTGGTATTAGGGAAAACCCTTCATGAAATGCGCGAAACCCTTTCAGGCACGGTCGTTCTCATACATCAGCACGCTGAAGAATATGCACCGGGAGGAGCTAAGTCCATGATCGAAGCGGGTTGCCTCGAAGATGTGGATGTGATCTTTGGCACCCATTTATGGGCAACCGAACCGCTTGGGAAGGTCCTTCACCGAACAGGTCCGATCATGGCCGCTGCGGACCGGTTTGAAATTGTCATTAAAGGATCCGGTGGGCACGGGGCACAGCCTCACAAGACGAAGGATTCCATCGTGATCGGAGCCCAAGTTGTTGCAGAACTTCAACAAATCGTCAGCAGAAGAGTAAACCCGATTGATCCAGCCGTCTTGACGATCGGCTCCTTTATAGCTGATAATGCGTTCAACGTCATAGCCGATTCAGCTAAATTGATTGGAACGGTACGGACCTTCAATCCAGCAGTCAGGGACTTTATTGAAGAAGAAATCGAACAGATCCTGAAGGGGGCCTGCCTTTCCGGCCGCTGTGATTATGAATATGTATATGAGCGGGGGTATCCAGCCGTTGTCAATCACCCTGAGGAGACAGACCTGTTCATTCAAAGTGCAGATACTGTGGATGAAGTACATACAGTGGAAGAAATCGAAATGCAAATGGGCGGTGAGGATTTTGCCTTTTATTTAGAACATGTAAAAGGCACTTTCTTCTTTACGGGAGCCAAGCCCGACAATGTGGAAACGGCCTACCCACACCACCACCCCAAGTTCGATCTTAACGAAAAAGCGCTTCTCATTGCAGCAAAATCATTGGCAAGTGCAACCATTCACTACCAGGATAAACATTCCGTTTCGGAAGCCGTTCCGAAATAACGCAAAGAAGGATCGGACGCTCGCGTCCCATCCTTCTTTTTTAATAAAAGCGATGATTCTTTTCAATTTTACTGACCACCAACACCCACCAGATCAAGAGGGGCTGAAACAATAGCCTTACCCAAAGCAGCAGTTGATTGGCATCTTCCTGTCCCGGGGCAGGAATTCCTTTAATGGCTGCGTAGATATTTGCAGGAAATACAAGAACTAAATAAATCGCGGTGATGATCCCGGTTTTTTCCCGGGTCTTCGGAATCAACAGCAAGACTGACAGAATAAATTCAATGATTCCTGTAATATAAACAAGCTCTTCCCTTAAAGGAATAAACGCAGGGACCATTTCCGCAAATCCTTGAGCTTCAATGAAATGAAAGACCCCTGCCAGAAAGAAGAAGAAGGAGAATAAAATGAGCCCGACCATCTTCCATGCTTTTTTCCGTTTATTCATCTATTCCACTCCTCACTAAACACAATTTACCCTACCTTTATCACTATACATGAAGTCATTGCTGAAATAAAAAAATGGGTTTGTAATCACAATGACCCCAACAAAAAAAGACCGATCATGACGATCGACCTTCATACGTTACTATTCTAATGCATGAAAGTAGCGAATCCGATAAGCAAATTTTGCCACCTCACCAAGCTGATCCAATAGCTGATAATTCGCATAGGCACCCACAACAGCCCCGACTCCCGGGATGAGCTGGAGCATCTTCACCAAATCGATGTAATCCCGATACTCCTGTTGAAAGGTTTTCCAGTCAAGTTCCTTCAGCTTTTCTTTTTCATCCTCCCAATTCTCAATGATGGAGAGGACCTTCTTCTTATGAGTATCACTTGAGAATGCAAGTTGAAAAACATACAGAAGAAATAGACGTTCCTCATATTGTTTTGGGTCATAACCATGGATCAGGGAGCATTCACTTAAAAATTTCATCTTAATGGACAAAAGCAATGGGAAATCCGCAAGACCAAGGAAGATCCCCCCGGCCCCGGTTCCCGCCCCTTCGATGGTGGCAGCTTTTCGGTAAAATTCCATTCGTTCCTTCATCACGACTTCCCGTTCCTGTAGCTCAGGTCTATAGGGAATTGTCTGAAGGGACACCCATTCGCTGCCGTTCAGAGTGACCTCCACCATTTTCTTGATGCTTTCCGTGACAACTTTATGCGCTTTCTCAGGTATCCACTCATTCACTTTCGTTTGGGCCTGTTTGGAAACCCTCTTAAATATGGACGATTTCCTGGTGTATCTTCGTTTCCACTGTTCAAGCTCTTCTCTCTCATGGTTCACTTTAGAACCACCATCCTTTTTCGTCAGCCTTTACTCATATTATGTTAATCTTCCCTGTTTCATTAAAAAAGCGTTTCTTCCATCTTCTTCAACCTTTGAACCAGGTAGAACTGACTGAAAAAGATGGAGAAGGTTAAGCCTGCAAGCAGCGTGATCAATCCCGGTAGCCACTCTCCCCTTACAAAAAGGGGCAGGGAAAACACAAGCGCCTGAATCATCATCGACTGGCTCATGATTTTCTGAAAAGATGATGTCTTCAATTCCCTTGAAACGGGGTAAATGAGTACCCAGATCTTATAGTCAAAGCGTTTGAATAATGGAATCATCTGAAAAGCTGTCAAATAAAGAAATACCATAGCTGTCAGGATACTGAAGACGAAAGATGAATTGGAATAAATCAGCAACACACCGATCAGGGTCAAGCGTATATACAGACCTGAATATTCACTTGTCCTCACAAGCGAGCGAAGATATAAATAGCGATATGTTGATGCTTGCGAGAAAGGAGCCTTCACAAGCCAGTCCAGCCATTTTCTCCGGTGCACTTTCCCTTTCAGCTTTGGAACATCCGTGAACATATTGGCGATGCGATAAAAGATCAGCATGCGCTGCTCTTCAAGATTGATCAATAAATCCCATTTAAGGTTCTTACCCTTTGTTGCTTGATGGAAATAAAATGCATAGCCGAGCATCAAGGCGGCCACGACGAGTGTCATCCAAAGGTCGGCTCCTGATAAAACAAGGAACAAAAGAGCCGCATTCAATAGAAAACGGGCAAGGTAGTCCGTCAGGTGAGCTTCCCTCTCCTGAAACCTCAACATGAACCAGCGAACATAGAGATTCCATATTTTCATGATCAATATTAAGCCAAGTAACGGAAAGAAGCTTCTGAAACTGTTTCCGGATACAGCTACATACATAGGCATAAGGGCAGCCAGGACAAGCAGTTGAATGTATGATTGAAACATGAAGCTGATCCAAATGCATTTCCTGAAATAACCTGATAAACGTTCTTCTAAAGGTAGAAGAAATACAGCATCCGCTTCACGGAAGAATGTGTAAACAGGACTCCACGCCAATAAGAGACCCAGTACGACTGACATGATGAGAGGGGCCGGGAATGTGGGCTCGAGTGTCTTCACCCACTGGTTATACGTAAATGCCGCGCCCCCCAAAGCGAAAATCAGGACAAATAATAAATGATCGTTGAACATGTACTTCAAATACTTTTGAAGTTCCTGGTTATACTCTACAATCCTCTTTTTCCAGATGCCCTCCACGTTATTCATCATGGGATTCTTCCTTTGTCAGCTGGATATAAATATCATCTAAGGTGGCTTCAGGCATCGTAAACTCCCTGCGAAGCTCTTCTAAAGTCCCCTTTGCCCGGATTTCCCCTTCATGAAGGATGATGAATGAATCGCAATATCTTTCGGCAGTAGCTAATATGTGGGTAGACATCAGGATGCCCGCCCCATTTTGTTTCATCTCCTGCATCCAATCAAGTAACGACTGGATCCCGAGTGGGTCCAATCCGACAAATGGTTCGTCGATGATGTACAGACTGGGCTGGATAAGAAAGGCACACATGATCATCACTTTTTGTTTCATCCCTTTTGAAAAATGGGCAGGAAACCAGCTCATCTTCTTCTCCATGCGAAACGCTTTCAACAATTTATCGATTCTTCCCTTATATTCCGCATCTGATAATCCGTAGGCCATGGCCGTAAGTTTCAGGTGCTCTTCCAGGGTTAGTTCATCATATAAAATCGGTGTTTCCGGTATGTATGAGAATTGCTTGCGATATTGATCGGCATCCTTTTTCAACGTATGGCCATTGATGGATACCTCCCCTTGTTTCGCCTCCATCAAACCGATGATATGCTTGATGGTCGTACTCTTACCTGCCCCATTCAATCCGATTAACCCGACAATTTCATTAGAGTCAATGGAGAATGTTATATCCTTCAAAACCGGCTTCCTTGTATACCCGCCGACAAGATGCTTAATTTCTAATAACGACACGAGCAGCAACGTCCTTTCTCTTCTATATGTATTATTTCTATTTTATCAAAACTTTAAAGCAAAGGCATGTTTTGAATATGGATCTTTTTCCCCCTAGAGGCTGGAATGATGAATAATCAAATTATTAATTAGGATCACTTGTTACACCGCTATTGATTTCCGTGCAAGACTTCGCTTTCCTCGGGGCGGAAGGCAAGCCTCCTCGTCGCTTTCGCTCCTGCGGGGTCTTACCTATTCCGCTTTTCCCGCAGGAGTCTTCGTCTTGCACTCCAATCAATAGCTAGATCCTGCTGTAACTGAATGTGCTTTAGATTGCAAAAAGTCCGTTTCACCGGGCTTTGGTTATTCATACACAGACTTTAGTTTTCGAATGTTCGGTCGTTTGGAAGTATTAGCAGGATGAGTTATTACTGCAACTAAAAGGATAAGAATGGTGTATTCATATCAATCACGCCATTACATTGTTTTAGTTAAACACTTCACTTGGAAAGTTGATTGTAGCGGAAGGTGCTCGACTCCGACGGGAATAGCGGGAAAGTTGAGACCCCGCAGGGCAAAGCCCGAGGAGGCTCAACTCACGCCCCGCGGAAAGCGAGCACCTGCAGCGGAAATCAACCAGCACTCACTTCTCAGGTGGAAATTTTCAAGACAACCGGTTAAATAGCACACTTCCACATTTTAGCATTCATAACCATCCCCAAGAATGCACAATATATTATCAGAAGGGGCCAGCAATAAGAAAAAGGGGATGGTTGTTAAAGACCAGCTAACCGATTTCACTATTGTTTGCGACTTGAAGGATTCGTCGTCTTCTTTAGTGAATGACACACTCACCCAATTCATTTCATCAAAAATTTGATAAATGAGGTGTTTGTTAAAGCACATTTTGACTAAATCAACTTTCTTACTAAGCTTTCTTTAGCCTACAAGATAAGGGGATGGTCAGTTTGCACAGAGTCATTCATGTTTCTAACGATTTACACATATCATCTTTATAGCAAATGAGGTGTTTGTCCAAGACGGCTAACAGTTTCTATTGTCTAAATGCTTAAATAGCAAAAAGATAAGGGGATGGTCGCATTGAACAAAGTTCATTCTACCCAAGAATGGTACACTTTTCGAAGCTACTAACGAATGAGGTGTTTATCAAAGAGAATGAAGCCTGACATATAAACCTTTACAGTATTACCCCTTCTAAGAAGAGAGGCAGGAAAATCGTTCCTGTCTCTTCTTCATTTATTTTCACTTTAATGGTAAAATACTTACACTCTTACTGAAAGGTGGAAATGAGCATGAGCGACTGTATTTTTTGTAAAATCATCGATGGAGAAATCCCGGCAATGAAAGTGTACGAAGATGACCATGTCCTTGCGTTTCTTGATATCAGCCAAGTGACGAAAGGTCATACACTCCTTATTCCGAAAGTACATAAAGAAAACGTCTACGAGCTGACCCCTGATGTGGCAAGCCACCTCTTCTCTGTTGCACCAAAGATCGCAAACAGCATCAAGGCTGAATTTAACCCTGTAGGAATGAACCTTTTAAGCAATGCAGGTGAAGAAGCAGGACAATCCGTCTTCCATTTCCATATGCACTTCATACCGCGCTACGGCAAAGGGGATGGTTTCGGAGCTGTATGGAAAACCCATAACGACGACTACAGCCACGAAGATTTAAAAGAAATCGCCGATTCTATCGCACGTCATCTGTCATAGTCTTGGAAGCCCGGCCCTTTGTGAGTAAAGCGGCCGGGCTTTTTTCAGAAATATTGGTCTTTGACACGGATTCTCTTTATGTTATAATGTACCTATCTTTTCGCTAATGGCAACAGTGCACATTGGGAGAAGCAGAATACAAAGTATAGTTTAGTTGAGGAGAGATGAGAAATGAATACAAAAACACTTGTATCCCTGTCTTTATTAGTGGGGATCGGAGCGGTCCTGCACACAGTGATCCCGGGCATATTCTTAGGAATGAAACCGGACATGATGCTGACGATGATGTTCTTGGGAATCATTCTGTTTCCTGCAAAGAAAAACGTCTTGCTGCTAGGTTTACTTACAGGAGTCATTTCAGGATTGACAACACAATTCCCTGGTGGATTCTTACCAAACCTGATCGATAAACCGGTCACGGCATTCGTCTTTTACGGATTATTCCTGGCAACAAAGAAAATCACTCGTTCACTGTTAGGCGCTTCTGTTCTAACCGCAATCGGTACCCTCGTATCAGGAAGCGTATTCCTGCTTTCTGCATATGTGATCGTAGGACTGCCTGGAGCTTTCTTCGCTCTATTCGCAGCAGTCGTACTTCCGGCAACACTTGTAAACGCCGGCGCGATGTTCGTCGTGTATCCGATCATCAACGGTATCCTAAAACGTTCAACCATTCGAGAAGCTGTCACAACAGAACAGCTATCCTAAACGAAATAATAAAAACACCCTCCATGAGTTGTGATCCGTCACAAAATGGGGGGCTTTTTTTATTAACTGACTGCAAACCAGAGCAGTATCCCTATGAGAAACGTGATCAATCCACCTGAACCCAATATGGTCGCACGCTTTTTTAATATATTTTTAGGAGGATACATTCCAGGTCTTTGAATGCTAATGAAGTTATATACCATACTTAGAAACAAAACAGTACTGAGAGCAAAGAAACCAAAGATTATTCCGTCCATTCTGTTAGAACCTCCCCCTCTTCCCCACCTCTTATCTTATTTTTATGCGTTTGAAGAGAAAGATATGAACCGACTTGTTTCAATCTGTTCTAAAAGGGAAAAGGAGAATACATACTGATTGGAGAAATATAGTATTATAGAAATAGAAGAACGAGGTGAACATAATGAATAAAAAATCTCTTGCATACGGATTATTGATCGGTGGAGTGGTCGGAGGAGTCGCGTCCCTGCTGACATCCCCTTCATCAGGTAAAGAAATCCGTGCACAAATCAAAGACAAGAAAGACGATTGGACAGTGGTCATCGAGGAGATGAAAGGCCACATCGGTGAATTGAAAGAGTCAATCGGCACCCTGTCACAGGAAGGAAAGGAAACGGTCCTTCAACTTTCAAAGGACCTTCAAGCCTCCTTCAAGCAGTGGCAGGCTTCAACCGAGCCGAACAACCAGCGCCTTCAGGAAGAAATCCAATCCATCCAACGTACCATCGAAGAGCTGGAAAAATCGATCAACTCAGCCAACACAACCAATCAATAACCCTATCCCCGTTTTGCCTTACACCCATTTGTGGGTTATGGCTTACGGGGATTCTATTTTATATAAAATAAAATTTAATTCCACCCCGATTTCTTTCAGAATAGTGATTTCCAATATAAATCCCGTCATTACAGGGTTCAAACCCTCTTATCTTTCTAATTTGAGGCCGGTAAACCAACCAGAAATTATATACTTCGAAAAATTTTGTCAATTTAGCCTTTATTAATTATTACTTTATTGGCATAATAAAATATAAGCGCTTTCTTTTTTGATGATCGTTGTTTTAGTGAATCCTTTGGAACTGCTTACAACGCTACCATTTCAAGAACAGCTAATAGTAAAAAAGATTTTCTAGCAAAGTGGGTGAATGAGATGAAGGAAAGAGAATTTACTTTGAAAGAGGCAATGCTCTTCAGTCAAAGGATGGCTCAGCTTAGTAAAGCTTTGTGGAAGGCCATAGAAAAGGACTGGCAGCAATGGATCAAGCCATACGACTTAAATATCAATGAACATCATATTCTCTGGATTGCGTATCATTTAAAGGGTGCATCCATTTCGGATGTTGCCAAATTCGGTGTTATGCATGTTTCAACGGCATTTAACTTTTCGAAGAAATTAGAGGAACGTGAACTTCTTGAATTTTCTAAACGGGAGAATGATAAGCGGAATACGTATATTCAACTGACGGCCAAGGGGGAGAATATCCTTCTCGATCTAATGAAGAACTATCAGCCGGAAAGTCATTCTATCTTCCAGGGAGTGGCTCCATTAAGGGAATTATATGGGAAGTTTCCTGAAATGATCGAAATGATGACCGTCGTCCGCAATATTTATGGAAATGATTTTATGGAAATATTCGAAAAGTCATTTCACAATATTGAAAATGATTTTTCTGATGATAACGGTAAGCTCGGTGAACTATTTGAAGATGAGGAAGAACTTGCCTGATCTACAAGCTCTTCTGTAATTGTTTCATCAAAGCTGGATAAATATCCTGAACCAGGCAACTTTCCACGACTTCATGCACCTTCAGCTTTGCATGAAGCTCATCTTCAAATTCTCTAAAAAGCGGAGTATTGTATACGAATCCTTCCGCTTTTTGTTTTTCAAGTTTCATGCTCAATCTATCACAAGTTTGAAAGAACTCCTTTACTTCCCTCTCTGACAACCCATTTCGAATGATCTGACGATAAAAGGGAAATCCATTTTTGGGGCACATCTCAGCCATCAACCTCTGATGGTATTCAAGTTTTTCTATTCGCTTCATTAGTTCGTGCATCTTTATCACCCGCTATTTATCTCATACTCTTATTGTACAAAACTATAACATACATGTCGCCCCAAACTTCCTCCAAAAAATAAGAAAAATCCTTCTAAAATGTATTGATTTTTTCCGGCAATCGTAATAAAGTATGTAAAGCACTTAATTAACCACTATTCGTCTAATGGAGGCGATTTTTTTTATGCATTGCTGGAAAACAATCAATCTGGAAAAACAATTTGGATTTTACCGAGTCTTTTTACTTTCATCCATCATAATGATGATGGTATTCTCATTAATATACGTACCAATCAACTTACTATTTCCGAGTGCTTTTTACGATAAGCATTTCCTGGGATTCTTCGTGGGACTGATCAGTATCTATCCATTGCATAAATTTTTTCACATTGTGCCCATCTTGCCTTTCGTGAGAAAAATAAAATGCAAATGCAACAGAAAAATGTATTTTTTACCGATACTTTCTTTGCGGGTGGATCAGCCAATTTCAAAATACCGTTATTTGGTCGCCCTTGTGGCCCCATTCTTTGTACTAAACAGTATTTTATTATACGGGTGCTTCCATTTCCCACATTATTCGCATTACTTTACCATGCTCCTTGCATTTCATTCAGGGATTTGTGCCATTGATTTCATTTATGCGAAACAGTTGATGGATTCACCAAAGAATGCTTTAATCGAAGAAAATGAAGATGGATACGAAATATTGATTTATCAGTAAGGATGATGGATGGCCATTGAAGCATACACTCGATGGATGAAATCATCCTTCTCATATTTTCGGGATGATTCACTGCTTTCATTTACCTTTTCTTCATACCGGAAGGGCCTCATATACGAAAAAAGCTTCATTTACATGAATATGGCAACACTCTTGCTACCAATTAGGGAAATAATTTGGTAATGTATAGTCTATAGGAGATAACGGGGAGGGGTTTGGATGATCTCCATGTTTTTAGTATTTGCTGTCTTCATCTTATTTTATATAAATAAAATGACCAACGCATTATGTTTACAAAAAGAAATACCTGAAGAACGCCAACCTAAGGTATTTAGGACCATCAATATCCTAATCACCATACTGCTGGTTTCTTCTTACATAGAGATACTATTTACATAGAACATGAAATGTGAAAAAAGCAGATCCGGAAAACCGGATCTGCTTTTTTATCTATTTATATTAGCAAACGTATGCTGCACCAATGATGATTAACAAAATGAATAAAACTACGATTAACGCGAAACCTCCGCCGTACCCGCCGCAAGCACCTGACATATGCGCTTCCTCCTTTCATGTATGAAAAGCATAAACATATGAATATGAAGCAAAAGGGGCCAGCCTTTCTTAAGGTATTGCCCCCTCTTACAGTCTTTATCCGGTGAACCTAAACCCTGAGGCTAAATTATAGCCATGCTGCACCTACAATGATTAACAGGATGAACAGTACTACGATTAACGCGAAACCTCCGCCGTATGCGTGACCCATAACTTTCCACCTCCTTTGAAGCGCTACTTTATCTTATTCAAGTTAGCTGCCATTTGTTTTAGGCTAATGTCATAAATTTATTTTTTTTAGTAAATATATGCGGCACCAACGATGATTAATAAGATGAACAGCACTACGATTAACGCGAATCCGGAATTGTATCCACAGCTCATATTTATTACCTCCTTTTCTCTCTTCGCTCTTATCATATGAAAGTACCTAGGAAATGGGTGTGTAAAATGCCCATTTTTCTGAAGATTAGTTTGGAAAATATTTTTTAAAATGGAAGAAGTGTGTTATAGTATGTTTTGTAGATTTTGACAAGCCATCAAACGAAATTATTGTAGGAGTTGGTCACCATGAAAAAATGGATCATTTCAGTATCACTGGCTGCGGGAGTCGTAGGACTTGCAGGGTGCAGCGGTGACGGTGCTGAAGGAAACAGTGACGTTGTTGCAACAACGAAAGCCGGGGATGTAACAAAAGATGAACTTTACAAATCAATGAAACAAAAATTCACTCCACAAATGGAACAGGCCCTTCAGGAACTGGTATATACGAAAGTCCTTGAGGACAAGTATGATGTGTCAAAAGAGGAAGTGGATGAAAAGCTGAACGAAGCGAAAGATCAATTAGGACCTCAATTCGATATGTTCTTACAACAATATAATCTGGACGAAAAGTCGTTCAAACAATACTTGAAGCTTCAATTGCTTCAAGAAAAAGCTGCCATTTCCGATGTAAAAGTAACGGATAAAGAAGTCAAAGAATACTACGAGAAATGGAAGCCTGAAATTAAAGTCCGCCATATCCTTGTAGAAGATGAAAAAACAGCTAAAGAAGTAAAACAAAAATTGGCTGATGGAGCGAAATTCGAAGATCTTGCCAAGGAGTACTCCACAGATCCCGGTTCTGCTGAAAACGGCGGAAGCTTAGGATGGGTAGACTACGCTGGTCGTCAAAACTTTGTCCCAGAATTCTCAAAGGCACTGGATACTCTTGAAAAGGGCAAAGTAAGTGAGCCGATCAAGACAGAATATGGTTATCACATCATCGAAGTGACTGATAAAAAAGAAAAGAAATCCTTTGACGAAATGAAAAAGAAGATCGAAAAAGAATTGAAGCTTTCCAAAGTGGATCCTCAGAAAATCCAGGAAGCGATGAAAGCTGAAATCGAAAAAGCTGATCTGAACATCAAAGATAAAGATCTAAAAAAATCATTCGATCAAGTACTGAATCCTCCTGCAGCACCTGAAGGCGGAGAAACACCAGCACCTGAAGGCGAAGCTCCGGCAACAGAAAAACAGGAATAATCGAAAAGGACTGACGGCTATCGTAAGCCGTCAGTCCTTTTTTATGATTTGATCAAGACGTCAATTGACGCTTCTTTTCTTTTTCCTCTTCCATTCGATGAATATATACTTCTCCTTCTTTCTCAATCCATTCATCTTCCAGCGTCTTTTCTTCCTTCGCCGATTTGATCGTCATAAAGGCACTCCCGAAAATTCCTGCTACAACCAGGTACATCCAAATAGGCAGGGTCATTTGCTTCATCTCCTTATAGGTTTGTCCTCTTTTATTTACACTATATGAGGGCCGGGAAGAAAACATGACAGCATGATAGAAAAAAAGAATCCGGTCCATGGACCGGATTCTTTTTATTATTTATGAAAGGTTGGTTTATAGAATGAACGGTTGTCGAGTGCAAATACTCTCTCCGTATACTCTCCCGGCTTCACCCGTTCGAGTGCCCGATCAAGCATATTCATCTTTGCATCGACATTGTCGATGTAGTGAAGGATCTCAGCTTCCCGGATGAGTGGCGGCTTAGGACTTCCCCACTCGGCTTTCCCGTGATGGCTCAACACGAGATGTTGAAGAATCATGACCTCTTCGCCTTCGATTCCCAGTTCATCCGCTGCTTTCCCGATTTCATTCACCATGATCGAAATGTGTCCGATCAAATTCCCTTCAATCGTGTACGTTGTCGAAGTAGGACCCGACAGCTCGATGACTTTCCCTAAATCGTGAAGGATCACCCCGGCATAGAGAAGATCCGAATCCAGGGAAGGATACAGTCCGGCAATGGCTTTCGAAAGATCCAGCATCGAGACCACATGATAGGCAAGGCCCGATACGAATTCATGGTGATTCTTTGTAGCTGCCGGATATTCAAGGAAAGGCTTTTGATATTTCTTGATCAGGTGCCTTGTGATGCGCTGGATGTTCGGGTTTCTCATTTCAAAGATATACTGTGTAATCTTGCTCGTCATCTCATCTATGCTCACCGGCGCCGTTTCCAGGAAGTCTGAAATGGCGTAGCCATCCGCCGGGGAAGCTGGCCTGATCTGTTTGATCTTCAGCTGATTCTTCCCTCGGTAACTGTGTATGTCCCCGACGACCCTGACAATCGTTTCAGGCTGGTAAGCCTTCTCATCCTGGTCAGATGCATCCCAGAGCTTCGCTTCCATATCTCCGCTCTTATCCTGCAGGATCAGCGTGAGAAACGGCTTTCCTGTATTTGTGGTACCCTTGGTCATTTGCTTGATTAATAAAGGCAGGTCGATCGTCTCACCTACGCTGAAATGTGTAATACCTGACATCTGTTCTCCTCCGTTCAACTATAAAAGTAGTTTCAGTATATCATATTTTTGCACTCAGGAAGTCCGGATCGACTCCTCCCTCTTTAACACAATCATCTCTTCATCGGTGAACGATTGTCTGATATGGGGGTGGCAGGTAAAGAATAACACTTGATGGTCCCTTGCCACTTTCCTTAGGAGTGAGAGAAATGCTTTTGTCCTTGCCAGGTCAAAGTTGACTACCCCATCATCAATCAAAACAGGCAATGGATATTTATCACCCATCGACTGAATGAGTGCAAAGCGAATCGAAATAAAAAGCTGCTCTTTCGTCCCTTGACTGAGTTCGATTGCATGAAAGGTGGTCCCATCCATCCTCTCCACTTTGATCATTTCATCATCCAGTAAGAAAATGCGCTTATAATGCTCTTCTGTCAGTTCCCTGAAGTTTTCTTCTGCAAGCTCTATGACTTTCGGCATTTTGGTTTTCTGATATAGCTCCATCGTTTTACTTAACGAGACACCTGCCAATGTGAATGTAGACCATTCGAAGGCAAGCTCCCCCAGCTCGGCTTTTTTGCTTTGGAATTCTTGAAGGAGGGCCGAATGGCTCTTCCCTTCTTCTAACGTTTTGATTTCATACGAAAGGGAGGCAAGTTCTTTTTGCAGAGAGGACAGCTCTTTTGACAACTCATCGATGGATTGTATGACCCGGGTCGATTCCCTCCTGCTTTCTTCCAACGAATTAAACTCAAGGAACGTATCAAGGGTTTTTTGGGTCAATCTCGTTTTCATCCCCTTATATTGAGACCAAAGTTCACTTCGTTCCTGAACCTTCATAGCCTTCTCCCGGAAATCCATTTCCCCGGTGCAGCCAGCTGCATGGATTAGGCCATGTATATCATGGCGGATTTTTTCAATTTCTATGGAGTGTTTTTTGATATCCAAAGATAAAGGCTCTAAT
Source organism: Rossellomorea sp. LJF3 (assembly GCF_037046045.1). Lineage (NCBI taxonomy): Bacteria > Bacillati > Bacillota > Bacilli > Caryophanales > Bacillaceae > Rossellomorea > Rossellomorea sp. LJF3. The sequence continues at coordinate 151,499 of NZ_JBANLY010000002.1, forward strand.
TCTGCAGCAATATTTTCGACTACCAGCCGGCGTTTCTCCAGATCCTGCAGCATCCCTTTCAATTGAAGCAGCGCTTCGTCCACCGTCGTGAACAAGAGGTCATGAAGGTGGAACCAATCCCTGCATTCTTCAGTGAATTCTTTCACTTTCTTTTCTGCATAAGCCTCTTCATCGGATAAATGAGTAAATGTTTCATATAAATAGACTAATTCTTTCATCTTGGCAAATGCATCTCGCAGCCACTTCCAATGAAAATCGGCAGGTAAGTATAATTCCCCTTTCAGGCGTTCTATCCTTCCCTCTCCCCCGACGATCGCTTTCTCAAGCTCTTCCTTTCTCTCGTGAAGCTTCTGTATCTTCAGCTCCTGTTCTTCTAACGATAGGACCCGCTGCTTCCACTCGTTGCGAAATTCCATTTGTTCCATAAGGCTTTGTTCTGCTGTATCCAGATTCCCGGTTTTCTCCGGTTGAATTTCTTTCGCTCTTGCCTTGAGCTTTTGTAGGGTGTCGGTTTCATTCCTGACATTCATCCTCGATTGAAAGATGGTTCCACCGATAACCATCAGAAACAGCAAGCTCATACCTGCCATGATCCAATTGCCGGAGAACACCCCCCATAAACCGAATCCCATTGCAATCAGGAATGCTCCACCACTGATCAGCATCTGATACGAATATGAAGCTTTTTTTCGGGTATAGTTTTCCTCTGCCTCCTTCACTTGCAGATTCACCCATTCCATCTGCTCCCTAGTGGAATGCTTGCCGGTTAGAACCTTGACCTTTCGTTGTAATTCTTGATATTCATCCTCTTCCATTAATCGTTGTTCTAAGTTTTCGCATTTTCTTTCAATGGATTGAAGTTCTTCCATTTCCTCTTCTTGAAGCTTTTCCAGGCTTTCCCGTTCGTGAAGGAGTTTGGTCTGATGGTCCAAAGCCTGCTGGATGTTTTCAGACATCATCAGGCTCGTATTCAATGACGGGATATTTTCCATTTCAATCTGCAGCCCTAATTCCCTGATTATGTCGCTGATTTTACTTTGAACCATTTTTAATTCTCTGCTTCGCTCCCCGCTCTCTTCTTTCCATTTCAAGTAAGAGGATTGCCGGGATAATAGTTCCTCTATAAACGGAATATCTTCTCTTAATGTAAGATCCAGATCTTTTGATTCCAACTTTTCCTGTAAATTCTTTTGTTTGCTCTTCACGGTCTCAAGATAGGCTGACGTTTGTCTTTCTTCGATTTTCAGTTCGTTCATTCGTTCTAATCCGTTTGAAGGGAATTCGAGGTTTTTCAGCTGGGAGAGGCGCTTTTTCACATCATTGAATTGAACAAGGGTATCCCAATTTTCATTTACGGAAACAAGATTTTCTCTCTTATCAGAAAGAAGCTCCTTTTCCTTCTCCAAGGCTGATATTTCCGACTCCAGGGATTTTCGTCTCGCTATGAGCGGCAGGTACTGATCGTTTTTCTCTTTCCCTTCCTTCACTTGTTTTTCAAGGTCCTTTAGTTGGGAAAGCACTACATTAATCTTTGGTTTTCTACCTGATTTCTTAAACAGCAGTTCCCTTTCTTTCTGCCAATCTTGCGAAAGCTTCAATAGAAGGTCCGTCCCTGTAGATCCCGCTGTGAATAAATACCGGTTCAGTTCCTCTTTTTTGAGTCGCTGGATGTTTTGAAGGCCGTCCAGGTTGAATGAGAAGATGTTTTGATAGGTGGACCGGTCCATTTTGCCCAACAATTGTTGGAGGGTTTCTTCTCCCTCCACCCTTCCATCTTCAAATTGGACGGTTACGTCTCCCGCAGCCTTCCCTCTGACCCGCTCGATGCTCACAATCCCCTGATCTTCCATCTGACAAAGGATTTTCCCACCATACTCGGTCGATGATTTCGGAACGTACCTCAACAAAGATTGCTGTTTTGTCGGAAAACCGAACAGGATGCTATGAATGAATGACATGATCGTCGATTTACCCGCTTCGTTTTCCCCATAGAATAATTGAAGGTCTCTAAGCGTATAATGCTTGTTGTCAAGCTTCCCATATCCGTATACATGAAGTTCCATCAGCTTCAATTTCTTTCACCCCCACTTTTCAGTAAGTGCTTTGTTTCTTCTATTAGATCGTTCTTCTCTTCGTCCTCCAAAGGTGCAAGAAATTTGTAGATCGACGGATGTTCATACAGCTCTGCCAGAACTTCTTTCCACTCATCCCCTTCCAAGCTTTCAAGGGTTGAAATCATATCCTGAAGAAAGGGATCCCGTTCCTTTAACACTGTGGTACCGGGAGACCGGCGTATGGAGTGAACCCATTTCAATTGCCCATGACTTTCTAAATCGGATTGCAGCGCCTCCAGGAGATCGCCATTTTCAACCTTCCTCATCAAATCTTCAGGGAGCGAATCTTCATCGGTTAGGACGATTTCAATCAAGCTATCTTCAATTAAGGTTTCCATCGCCTGTTGGATGCGCTGAAACACCTCACCAAACCGGACTATACCATGCAGGGATACATTGCATGTTTCCCATAGCAAGTCATGGGTGGAAATGAACGTCAGCTCTGTCTGATGCTCACCAAGTAAGACCTCATAGCATCCCTTTGCACCGGTCTCCTTTCGATGCCTGCCCTGGATATTTCCGGGATAGACGATGAATGGCTCTTCATGCAAAATCCGGCGTTGATGAATATGCCCGAGTGCCCAGTAATGATATTTCTTTTCCAATAATTCATTTAGCGTAAAAGGGGCATATGTTTCATGAGAAGAATTCATGCTCCCTTCACTTCCATGCAGGATCCCGATCGTATAACGCCCTGCGGCTCCTTTAGGATATTCCCCGATCCTTCTTTCCCGGATATGCCTTGTTCCATAGCTGAACCCCACAATATCAACTAGGGTACCATTCCTAGTGGTAAGCTGTTTCACTTCGGTTTTCTCGTGAAAAATATGTATGTTATCCGGCATATCCAGTTCTACTCGACGGCTGCTGAGATGATCATGATTTCCGTGGACGACGTATACAGGGATATCATGTGAATGAAGGATTTGAAATTGTTTCACCAGTTTGGCCTGGGCCCGGATGCTTCGGTCTTCTTCGTCAAACAAATCCCCACTGAGAATCATAAAATCGACTTCTCTTGCAATCGCTTCTTTCACCACTTTTTCAAAAGAAGCAAAAGTACTATTATGTATTCGTTCAAATACTTCTGTCGGTAAATGCTTCAGTCCTGTAAACGGACTGTCCAAATGTAAGTCTGCTACATGAAAAAACCGTATGTTCTCCATGAAGTCCCCTCCTTCAACACTACGAATATACGTTCTGCTATTCATTCATTATATCCTAAAACCGTGGAAGATTTCAGTATGTAATCACAATTTATCACATTCATACATAAAAAGGCTGCCACTTCAAAGGTGACAGCCTTCCTCTTATTTCTTTGATGTTAAATCGATGGCTTTCTTAATATCTTTATATGAATTGGACTTACCGTATAATAGCACTCCTCCACGATAGACACGTGCACCGAATACTCCCAGCAAAGCGATGGAAACAATCAGGACGAGTATCCCGATGACCGGCTCATACACCGGCAGGTTCAGCATCCCGACACGAAGGAACATGACCATCGGTGTGAAGAAGGGGATGTACGACGTAACCGTGATAAAGCCCGATTCCGGACTTCCGAGACCAAACATGGAAATGAAGAACCCGATCATGATCAGGAAGGTCATCGGCATGATCATTTGCTGTACATCTTCAATTCTACTCACAAGTGATCCTAGTAGAGCTGCAAGGGTTGCATACAGGAAATATCCAAGCAGAAAGAAGATGATAGCATAAATGATGACACTAAGTGATAGGGATTCAAATCCGAATCCTTCAAAGAATCCACCTACCAGTTCATCCTTCTTACGGATCAGGGTAAAATAACCTACACCAAGGATAACGGCTAATTGAGTCAAACCAACGAGACCGATCCCAATGATTTTGGCAAACATTTGTTTTACCGGTGACACACTTGATATGAGGATTTCCATGACCCGTGAGCTTTTCTCTGTGGCGACCTCCATCGCCGTCATATTGGCATAGGCAATCACCGAGAAATAGATAAAGAATAATAAGACATAGACAATGCCTCTTGCCTGACTCAGCTCTTCTTCGGATTTGGCCCCTTCAAGCAGTGCTTCCTTCTTGAAATCAACGGGGGCACTTAGCGAGGATAGCTCTTCTCCGGACAGCTCCAACTTACCTGCAGCAAGGGAGGATTTCACATTTTGCAGGGCTGCCTGCAATTCCCCTGCCACGGCAGACTCCGATAACGAGTTTGATTTATACAGAGCCTGTGGCAGCCCATCACTGCTTTCACTTAAGACCAATAAACCTTTATATTCTTCCGACTCTATTTTTTCCTCGATTTCCTTAGTTGATTCCGAGGCAGGCTTTAATTGAATCTCACTATTCATCGTCTCCAGCTGCTCCAGGAGTGGTTCATATAATTTGCCCGTTTCATCCTGAACCGCTACCCTGCTTCCTTCATCATCTGTGAAACTCGAAATGACGCTGTCGAAATTGGCCAGCAGGACAAGTGCTGCGGCAATGATGATGGTGGATATGATAAAGGACTTGGCTTTCAGTTTTGACATATAGGAATGACCGAGGATCAAGAAGAAATTATTCATAAGAGGTTCCCACCTTTTCTATAAAAATATCATTCAGTGAAGGTTCCTCAAGCTCGAATTTACGAAGGAACCCCTTTTGGACGACATCATGAAATACTCCTTGGGCGGCAGCCTCGGATTCCACCTGAAGCAGGACTCCTTCCGTCGTTTCTTTGAGCTTTGTCACTCCCTGCATGTCCTTAAGGTAGGTAAGATCAAAATCTGCATGTATCACGACATTCTTCTTTCCAAATGAACGTTTGATTTCCTTCAGTCCGCCATGTACCACGGGACGCCCTTTATGCATGATGCACAAGCTTTCACAGAGCTCCTCCACATGCTCCATCCGATGACTTGAAAACACGATAGTCGTTCCGTTCTTCTTGATTTCCCTGACGGCGTCCTTCAACAGCTCCACGTTCACTGGGTCAAGACCGCTGAATGGTTCATCGAGGATCAATAGTTTCGGCTTATGAATGACCGATGCGATGAATTGAATTTTTTGCTGATTCCCTTTGGAGAGTTCCTCCACTTTTTTATTGAGGTATTGAGGAACATTGAATCGCTCCAGCCAATAATCCAATTCTTTCAGGATCGTCTTCTTTTCCATTCCACGGAGGCGTGCCAAATAGACGATTTGATCACTCACCTTCATTTTCGGATAAAGTCCTCTTTCTTCCGGGAGATACCCGATTTCCGGACTTGTGGAATAATCAATCCCCTTGCCGTCCCACGTAATCCTTCCTTCTGTTGCATCCAACAATCCCAACACCATTCGGAAGGTTGTCGTCTTTCCGGCTCCATTCGCCCCGAGGAACCCGAACATTTCACTTGGTGGAATTTCAAGTGACAGCTCATCTACCGCTGTGAAGTCCCCAAACCTTTTGGTGACCTGTTGTAATTTCAAACTCATCCTTTGTTTTCCCTCCTGTTGCCCAATAATGAAATCCGGCATTCTTATCTCTCTAGTACTCTACGATTCTATTCATAAAAGGTTTCATTTTCCATTATTTTTTCGTTATCAAACTATTTTGACTTCCCAAAAAAATGATAATATGAAAAAATAAAGAAGAACATATTTTAAGTACAAAGGGGTATTACATAATGAAAGTATATAAACTGACGGTATTTGAGCGTGACGGCAAAAAAATCCTGGACGAATCTTTCGAAGCTTCCTCTGACAGCGAAGCAAAGAAAATGGGAGAAACAATGCTTGAGGAAAAAGGCTATGCTGAACATACGCATCGCTGTACGTCCCCACTTGGGAAACTCCTGCTGTTTCATGTGTAGGATGAATTCTTGCATTACAGACCTCGATGGCTGTAATGCATTTTTTTTTGCATGTACAAAAAAGAACCAGCCTTTAAGACTGATTCCCGTTTTTCATTATTCACCCTTGAATTCAGGTTTTCTCTTCTCCACGAATGCGCGGATGCCTTCCTGGTGATCGGAGGTTTGGCGCATGAGCCACTGACCTTCCTTCTCAAGATCAAGTGCATGCTGCAATCTTTCTTTGTTCAACTCCACATATACTTCTTTCGTTTTCAGCATTGCTTTCGTCGGCGCACTTAATACCTGTTTGGTATAGCGTGCTATGCCTTCTTCCAATTTCCCTGAAGGAATGGCTTCATCGACGAGTCCTTTCATTAGGGCTTCCTGTCCTTCAAATACTTTCCCATTCCAGATCAACCGTTTTGCCTTATGCGTACCCAGACGTTCCTGTAGAAGAAAATGACTTCCTCCATCCGGGATCAAAGCAATTCCGATAAAATTCATGGCGAGCTTACTATCTTCTTCACAAAGGATATAGTCAGAAGCGAGAGCAAGGCTCAACCCAAGCCCCGCCGCTGCCCCGTGAATGCCTGTCAGGACCACTTTCGGCATGGAATACAAGGTCATCACCAGTTCACTGATCGTATCCATGATCCGTGAAAACTGCTCCTCTCCACTTAATGAAAGCATGGACTTAATATCTCCCCCGGAGGAAAATCCCTTACCCTCTCCTGTCAGGATCAATAAAGAAATCGATGGATCATTTTTCACTTCCTTCAAAGCAGCCAGCAACTCTTCCATAAGCCGGTCATCCAATGCGTTCAGGGACTGCGGCCGGTTCAAGTGAACCCTCGCCACCTTCCCATCTTTATGTAATTTTACTGTTTCGTATTGATTTGACACTGTCAAAAAAATCCCTCCCCTTTCTATTAGCATAGCGCAGAATGATTATTTAGAAAAGTACAATAATTTAAAATGGAGATCGACATAGAGCCGATCTCCCGTCTCATTTAGATTTGTTTCATCTGATCCTGAACCTGGTCCCTGAGAGCCCTCTTTAAAAATTTCCCAACAGAGGTTTTCGGGATTTCATCCAGGAACAGTATCTCATCCGGCAGCCACCATTTCGCAAACTGAGGCTTCAGGAAGTCCATGATTTCTTCCTTGGTCACACTGCCTTTTCCCGATTCCTTTAAAACGACACAGGCAATCGGACGTTCCTGCCACTCCTCATGGGGAACTGCCACCACAGCCGCTTCGAAGATATGCTCATGGGCCATGAGGGCATTTTCAAGATCTACGGAAGAAATCCATTCCCCACCGGATTTGATCAGATCCTTCGTGCGGTCAACGATCTTGATATAGCCCTCTTGATCAATGGTGACGACATCTCCCGTATAGAGCCAGCCATCCCTGAACGCATCCTCGGTACGTTCATCTTCATAATATTCAGAAGCGATCCAGGGACCCCTTAAGGCAAGCTCACCCATTTCGATACCATCCCATGCCACTTCCCCGTCTTTTCCGACGATCTTCATATCCAATCCAGGTACGAGGATCCCCTGCTTCGCTTTCAAGTCGAGCTTCTCTTCGGCAGAAAGGTCGTCATGATAGCTTTTGGATGCTGCGATCACAGCGAGTGGGCTCGTTTCAGTCATGCCATAAGCATGCATGAACGGAATGCCGAACTTCTCTTCAAATGACCGGATCATCCCTTTAGGAGCTGCTGATCCCCCACACAGAACGGAACGAAGACTTGAGAGATCATACTCATTTTTCTCCAATTCATTGAGTAATCCAAGCCAAATCGTCGGTACCCCTGCGGAAATGGTCACCTTTTCATCCTGCATGAGCCCGGCTAGCAGTCCAGGAGTGAAATATGGTCCCGGCAGAACCTGCTTACTACCGAACCAGACCGACGCAAACGGGAGCCCCCAGGCGTTCACATGGAACATCGGCACCACCGGAAGGGCAACGTCCCTCTCACTGACGCCTGTAGTATCTGCCAGCCCGAGTGCCATTGCATGGAGCACAATGCCCCGATGGGAATAAATGACTCCTTTAGGATTTCCGGTCGTGGCCGACGTGTAACACATTCCCGCAGGAGCATTTTCATCAATGTCGTTGCGGAATTGGAACGAGGGATCCCCTTCTTCCAACAAGCTTTCATAATGATACACAGGCTCAAGGGTCGTCTCGGGCAACTCTCCGTCGGTCATGACGATGAAGGCTTTTACCGTCGGAATCTGGTCCTTCACCTTTTCAATGAGCGGGACGATGTCCGGGTCGATGAGCAATAGTTGATCCTTGGCATGATTGATGATGTAAACGATGTGTTGGGGCGATAAGCGGATATTGATCGTATGTAATACGGCTCCGCTACACGGAATCGCAAAGTACGCTTCCAGATGGCGATGATGATTCCAAGCGAGTGTACCGACTTTGTCTCCTTCTTCTACACCGAGCTTCGCCAGGGAGCTTGCCAGCCTCCGCGTTCTCTCACCCCACTGTTTGTATGTGAAGCGGTTGATACCCGACTCTGTCCGGGATACGATTTCTTTCTTAGGAAAATACTTTTCAGCTCGTTCAATCATTTGTGTCAATAGCAGAGGTGTTTGCATCATATTCGATCTCTCCCCTCAAAATAGTAAGCGTTTACATTGACTGTCTGATTTTCTATGTCTATCTTACTAATTCTCCTTTCATGATGATTTATCCTTTAAGCGGGGATGAATTATTCCTGTAATGAGCAAGGAAACGGAAGCATAAAAAAACACGCCACTCGAATTTGAAGTGGCGTGTTTCAGTTTATGAAAATAAATCATTCAAGATCTTGATTTTCTTTTCTGTGTACTCTTTGAATCCAAGGTTATAGGCATTCGGTTCTTTCGGATTGGCGAAGTGCGTGATCTTTCCGGTTTTCGGATCGATGAATTTACTTGCCGCCCCACAGCCGATTCCAATGATGGTCTGGACTTCTTCCATGATCATGATGTTATAGATGCTGTCCTGCTTGGGAAGGGCGTATCCAACATTTTCAAGGTTGCCGAGAATGTTCTTCTGACGATATAAGTAGTACGGCTCATACCCGTGCTCCTTGGTCCATTCTTCCGCAAGATTCATCATCTTCTCGATTTCCACCCTGTCCGCCACTTTATACTTGTCCTTATTCTTCGTCATTTCAGACGCCCGCTTAAAGGATAATGTGTGAACCGTCAAGGATTCAGGCATAAGCTTCTCTGTTTCGTCCAAAGAATGCTGCAGCTCCGGAAGCTCCTCCCCTGGAAGACCAATGATGAGGTCCATATTGATATTATTCATTCCCATACCACGGGATAAGTGAAATTTATCAATCGTTTCCTCCACCGTGTGATGTCGCCCGATCGCTTTTAAGGTTTCCTGGGTGTACGATTGAGGATTGATGGAAATACGGTCGATGTTCCATTTATTGAGCACTTCGAGTTTATCTTCGGATATCGTATCCGGTCTCCCTGCCTCTACCGTTACTTCCCTTACTTTGTCAACATCCGGGAAGGAGCGGTACATCTCTTCATAAAGAGCATCCATTTCTTCAGCTGTGATGGACGTCGGAGTACCCCCGCCATAATAGATGGTCGTAATCTTGATATTGTTTTCTTTCATCCAGCGTCCCATTTCCTGGATTTCGTAATGGAGTCCCGCAAGGAAGGAATCGACCCTCCCCTGTTTACCGAGAATGGCATAGGCAGGGAATGTGCAATAAGCACATTTGGTTGGACAAAACGGTATGCCGATATAAATGCTCACTTCATGCTGAAGATCATAAAGGTCCGGCACGACGGATAATTGACGGTCGACGATGTTTTGCATCAGCTGGATCTTTTCATCCGTAATCAGGTATTCTTTTTTTAATTTCTCATGAATCTCTTCTTTGGGCATCCCAAGCTGCATCTGCTTATGAACGAGCTTCGTGGGGCGGATTCCCGTCAAGATGCCCCACTTCTGCCTGATCCCCGTCAAATCCTGAAGAACATTTAAATACACATGGGAAACAGCCGTTTTCAGCTGTTTGAACCGTTCTTTCTCATTTTCATAAGGCACCCAGTCATGCTCATAGCGTGCAGTGTATGATTGTTCGCTTGAGTTCGTTAATACGGCTTCCGCCTCTATCTTTTCGACTGAAGAAAGTTCTATATGGACTTGAAGATCGGCCTCATCACAATCACCGAAGTGAATGGCAGACTCTTCAAAGAATAAATTCGCTATCAATCGCAGGGGACGTTCGAAACGCTCATCCTCGATTCCTTTTATCAAAACATTCACGTTCTAATCACCTTTCATAAAACTAATAAGCTTTTATAAGTGTACAGAAAGGGGTGGGAATGGTCAATGGTACAAACCCTCCCAACAAAAGAACACCCCGTATTCCTGTTGGAATGACGGGGTGTTCCTTGAGTTACTATTTTATGATGTTCATTTTTTTCAAGAATGGGATGGGATGTTGTTTACGGAATAACTCAGTGACAAAGTACGGAATCCCTTTTTCAACCTGACTGCGTGTAACCCAGTCTGCCGCTTCCCGTACTTGACGTGGTGCGTCTCCCATGGCGACACCGAGGCCCGAGCACTCCATGGAATCGATGTCATCTATGCCGGATCCGACCATTACGATTTGATGCTTCTTCACTCCGAGACGCTCAGACAGATACATCAATCCCCTGAGCTTTGAAACACCCCTTGGCACGATATCCAGTTTATAGTCTGACGTCGGGATCGCGTCCACTTCTTCATACATTCCTTTTAACGAAGCGACAACGTCCCATACGTCTTCCCTGTGCTCCATCACAACCGAAATCTTCGGGACCGCCATCGGATTCTCCAACAGGTGATCACTCACCCGGTCTACAAACTGTTTGCTGTAAAGTAATTTGGATTCTCTTTGCCATGAGACCTTTGCCATCTCACGTGCCCCGGTACTGGTTTTGCCTACGATAGATCGCTTTTCATGGGACAAGTGTACCTGGCATGAAAAGCCTTCAAGGAATTGAGAGATTTCATACGTAATGTCTTCCGCAATTTTTTTCACATACATCGGTTTTTCAAGCTCGCCTGCGATATAGGCACCGCTGTGTGTAACAATCGGGCTTTCAAGCTTCAGGGCTTTGGCTACTTTCTTAGCAGAAGCAAAACTCCGGCTTGTAACCAATGTGACCGGAACCCCTTTATCTTGAACGTACTCAATTGCTTCCTTCGTTTCCTTCGCAATTTTTCCGTTTTCATTTACAATCGTGCCATCAATATTCAAAGCCAGCATTCGATAGATCATCATTGGTGTCCCCCCTATATGTTGTCTACTCCCTTTCTCTACTTTTATGAAGGTGGGGAGACAAATATGCCAAGGGGGTGGAATGGAATGATGACTATTTCTTGTGCATGAAGAGATATGGTGCTCTGTAGCTTAGAATTAGGGGGGAAATGATAAATATTTCATTTATTGGGACGTTTCAAGCATCTATATGTCTTTAGCGGAACGATGATTGCGTCATTTATGGGCTTGATTGCGTCATTTTTTTATTAATTGCGTCATTATCTCATTTATTGCGTCATTTCCAATCGTAATTGCGTTATTTAACAATAAATGTAAATCGATTCAATACACCAAAGCCACTCAGTTAGCACACACCCAAAAAAAGACCGACTCCCATCAGGAAGTCGGACCCTCTTCATCACGATTATTTTTGCATAGAACCGTAAAGTTCTTCAAGCGGCTTCATGATGACTTTGTTTAAGTCATTGATCACCATGCTCATGCGTTGCTCAGCTTCCATAAGCTTCGCAATCTTTTCATGTTGCTGAACAAGTTGAGCCGTTTTTTGTGCCTGCTCCACTTCTTCCTGGGAAATCTCTTCACCGCTCATTTGTTTTTGTTGTAGAGTCATTTGAATGTTTCTGAAGTTTTCAAACATCTTGTTAGCAGATTCGTCATTGTTTACTTCATCATACATTTTTTTCAGTTGCAGGAATTCATCGCTCTGACGCAATGCGCTTTCCAGTTCGTTCGCTTGATCGTATAAGTTAATAGCCAAAATACGTACCTCCTAAAATTTCAGTCTCCCTCACTATAACAAACAATGGGGTTGATTTCTAGGCAGGACCCTTATCAGGATATGAAAAGGGCGATAATTCCCTGGATGATCCCGATCACGCCGCCGAGCAAAGCACCGAGATACGTGATCATTTTGAATTCCCGCCTCGAAATGCCGAGGACGAGTTCCTCGAGCCTGCCGACAGAGAAGGTTTCAACCTGCTCCTGGACAATATGCTGAAGGTGCATCTTCTCCATGAGGTTCGGAATCTTCCCGGATAATAGGTCCGTCCCTCTATCCACCCATTTCGGCAGCTGGATATCGAAGAAGGAATCCTTGTGCGGTTCGAGCCAGGACCTGAGCGGTTTGGAGAGGTGACCGTCAATGTTGACGAGTTTGACAAGTGACGATTGGACTGTGTGGATGAGCTCCTCTTCCGGCAATCTGTCGATGAACTCCTCCAGTTTCATTTGTTTCAGCTTGGCCCACTCTTTCGACAATAGGTTAAAGAGGATCTCCTGTGTACCTTCATGCTTGATGAACTTGACGATTTCCGGTTGCACTTTATCCGCAACCGACGTATTACCGAGGAACATGCCCAGCATGTTTCCGAGCATGCCGCGTTCTTTCAGGAAATCGTCGATCATGATCTTCACTTTCATTTTTCCTTCCGGGCTTGTGAAATACGTTTCCGCCCTGTTTGCAATGAAGTCGACAAGCTTCGGAATACCTTCTGAAACCTTTTCCTGCCACCTCTCAGGAAGTGCCTCCTCCAGTTTCATAGAAGTATAGGACATCTTCGTATCCTTGATCTTTACTGCAATCCAGTCCTCAAGCCATTCATTGAGTCTATCAGAGGAAACAGGGATTTGAAGGGTATCGAGCCACTCATTCACCGTTCTGTCGGATGTGAATACCGGCTGCAATTCTTCGGATAGCCAAAGGGTCACATCCTTTTGGAAGTCTTCATTCATCACTTTTTTCTGAAGGCTTTCAGGGGTGATTAAGTGGTCCACCACCATCTTCCCGAGTTGTTCCGCCAATTCTCCCCGGCGTTTCGGGATCAGTCCCGGTGTGAATGGGACTTTGAATTTTCCGATATAGTATGCCCGATAAGGCCTGAATAACATTTTTATTGCGAGTGAATTGGTGACTCCCCCAATAAGGGCCCCAACGATTACCATGAATAATACCAGGATGAAAGCATCTAGCATGAGTGCACCTTCCTTTTCTACTTCTCTCGTTTGAACATTTTGCCTATGTTTACATAGAATGCTATATCAACATTAGCCCAATAAATTATTATAAAGTCAATCGAACGGGTTATGCAAACGGGGAATGCCGGATGAAGATAAAATGTTCATTTATCTCGCGTCACACGAAGGAACATCACCATTTATATATTCCAGAAAAATGGATGGAACGCTTCCCTTTTCAGCGACATATGACGTTGAAATGTGGCAGCTCCCTTCTTGACGTGACATGCATGGGAACAAAAACAGATTCTTTACAGGTTATGTTGGATACATCCGATTCATTATTCGCATCCATCCCGACATTGGAAAATATATGGTTTTCCATCGATACAAGGAATGCCTTGATCCATATGGGACCGGTTGCGGCTCTCTTGCTCAATCAATCTTCGCTCGCGACCATCCATTCCCATTCTTTAAAAGAATATTTTACAGAGTGTCAGGAATGGTTTCAACGAAAAGGTGGATTTTTCTACCTGCTTCCCCTTTCGTCCTTCGTCGGGAATAAAGGGGAAGGTGTTTATTATAACGGGAAGGATTGGGAAACCGGTCCTCTACCTGATCCCCATGTCCTATACAATCGGTGTCACTCACGAAAAATAGAACGGTCATCTTCCTTTCAAAAGGCTCTTGTCCGCACTCTGGATCGGGGCATTCAGGTTTTCAATTCCGGCTTTTTGTCCAAAGATGAGGTCTACAATGCATTAAAAGACAGCCCTGTCCTCTCTCCTCACCTGCCCGACACCTTAAAGGGACTTCATTCCCTGGAGAAGATGCTTACCTTGCATCACGATGTTTTCGTGAAAGGGATCAATGGGAGCAAAGGACGCTATATCATGAGGATTCAAAAAAGAGACGATGGATATCATATGCAGCAGAATTCATTTTCTCCTGAGAATCCTCTCACCTTTCCGACCTACCCTGCTCTATACAAACAGCTTAAAGCCTGGTGCAATAGTTCTTATCTGGTTCAGGAGACGATCCCCTTTCTAACGATCGAAGGACAGCCTTTGGACTTTCGCTTTCTTTGTCATCAGAATCGGAATGAAGACTGGGAGCTGGTCTCGTCGGTTGCAAGAATTGCTTCACAAGATCAATTCGTGGCAAATGTCGACCAGGGCGGCCGGATCGAAAAGCCTCTCGCGGTCTTGCAAACTATTTTTTCCCCCAGGGAGAGCGTGGCTATCATGAAAGGAATGAAAGAATTATGTATACACGCTTCAACGCTTCTTGCCGGTAGCATTGAAGGACATTTCGCAGAACTTGGCATCGATATCGGCATTGATCAGTCGGGAAAACCATGGCTGATCGAAATCAATTCCAAGCCTTCTAAACGGACCTACTTAGAAAACGACAGGATTCGTCCTTCGGTTAAAGCACTTTATGAATATAGTTTGGCCAACTGGACTAATAAGGAGGAATAGTACGATGAATCACTCATTGGGCATCATGACCCTCACACCGGAAGTGACAAATGAATACTTTACTGAAATCGCAAAGCAGTCCCTTTCATATCCAATCGACCTTTACCTGTTTTCTCCACAGGGAATATCCCCTTTAAACGAAACCGTGGAAGGATTTCATTTCGACAGGGTGACGGGGGAATGGGAAAAAGATGCCTTTGAAATCCCCGAGTATATCTATGACAGAACGTATTACCAGAAAGATATGAAGTCCCGGCAGGCGAGAGCCGTCGTTCAATGGTTAAAGAACCAAAAGCATATCCGTTTCCTTGGTTACGGATTACCAGACAAATGGCATCTTTATGAAAAGCTGAAACAGACCTCCCTCGCCCCCTATATCCCTGCAACATCCTTAGTAGCCGATGGAAAACATTTATTAAATCTTCTCCTCAAACATAAAGATATAATAATCAAACCTGTCGACGGGGCTCATGGGTTTGCCGTTTACCATCTCGTTTCCAAGCCACATGAAATTGTGGTTCGTACCACTAAAAAGCAAGGAATCATAGAACAATCATTTCCAAATGAAGATGTCTTTCTAAAATGGGTTGACCACATGCTCAAGCTTCACACGTTCATTTGTCAAAAAAGGCTGCCAAACCTGACGAATAGAAATGCCCCTTTCGATATGCGCATTCTCATGAACAAAGATCATAAGGGGGAATGGAGGGAATTTCAACGTGCGATCCGTCAAGGCGAAGAGAATGGGATTCTGACAAATATCAGCCGTGGTGCTTCCTATCTTTCATACAAGGAGTGGAAGGATAGCCGGGATTCACATGCATGGGATTTTATCGACGAAGAACTTACTTCCATTTTGGAAGAAGTCCCTATACTTCTTGAAAAACATTTTTCCCCTCTTTTTGAAATTGGTGTGGACCTCATTATCGGGGATGATCATTCCTTGTGGATCCTGGATTTGAACTCTAAGCCGGGGCATAAGATAGTGGATTCATTACATCCCGGGAAGCTATCAACATTATATCAGGCACCTTTAGATTATTGTGACTTTCTATCCTCACAATCTCTTTCATCCATAAGGCGAGGTGATTTCTAATGCTCCATGCATATAAAGTCGAATACTTCCAAGATGAAGAAAGCATCCTCTACCTTCCGTCCGGGTTCAAAACCGGGGAAGACACCCTTCCACATACCGTGATACTTGGGACCAGCAGACAACCTGCCAGCTGCAGACGCCATCCGAATGGACGGAACGTAATGGGGATAAGCACAGGTTTAGCGGAAAGGCTGCACCTTCCATCAAAAGTGGATTCCCTCTCCCTCTATTGTAAAGATGAATGTGTACACGCAGGGGTACTGATTGGAATATTCACTGCGGGTTTCACAAGTTTCCGATTAAGTCCCATCGGACAACGCTCCCATTTCTTCAAGAAGCTATTATCGGTTCAATCTTCCTTGGGAGTCATCCCCTTTGTATTTGGAGAGCAGCATATTGATTGGGAGAATGGACTCATTAAAGGATTCTTTCATTTTGGGGAAGGTTGGGAAATGGAAGAAATCCCTTTCCCCAATGTGATTTATGACAGACTTCCGAACAGGCAGAGTGAAAAGCGGAAAACCTATCAGGGCCTGAAGGAGAGACTGGAAAGAGAATACGGCATTCCATGGTATAATCCAGGATTCTTCAATAAACTCGACCTCTTCGAGAGATTGGAAAATGATATGACTGTTCATCACTTCCTTCCAGAAACCAGGCCATTCCAATCATTTGAGGAAATGGAACGAATGCTTTCCTCCTATAACCATATTTATTTGAAGCCGAAAAACGGGAGTCTCGGGAATGGAATACACAAAATCACGTATAACCGGTCCACAGAAGAGTATTACTGCCGTTTCAGGGACGGTGATCAGAAGAACCGTTTACTTAAGTTTAAATCACTGGAGCAGCTGGCAAGTACAGTGTTCAAAGGCCGGAACCTGGACTCCTTTATCGTCCAACAGGGAATCTCCTTACTGAAAGAGAATAATCGTCCCATCGACTTCCGGGTCCATACGAATAAAGACGAAGAAGGCAACTGGCAAGTCAGTGCAATGGCGGGAAAAGTGGCCGGAACAGGAAGTGTGACGACACATGCAAACAATGGTGGGGAAGTGAGGATCCTTTCAGAACTTTTCCCGGAAGAAAATGAAAGACAAACCATCGAAGAGGCTTTAAAGGACGCAGCTTTACTATTGTCACACGCCATTGAGAGGAACCTTGAAGGATTCATCGGTGAAATAGGCTTCGATTTCGGCGTGGACGACAAACATCGCATTTGGATGTTTGAAGCAAATTCAAAACCTGGCAGATCAATATTCTCACATCCCGACTTAAAAAGGTTTGACTTATTAACAAGGAAACTCGCCTTATCATTTGGCATTTTCCTAACCCACCAAAGCTTGGATCATCCCGAGGAAATGATACCATGATCATCCTTTACGACCGGATGAAGAAGACCTTTTTTCACGGGGAAGAACCCATTACAACTTATGGATTTGCAAAGGATTCCTTTCTCTTATCCTCTAAAGCTTCCAATCAATGCTATACATTTACCATCTCCCCCCGAAAGAGGAATCGCCCCGCGATCCCCTTAGTCGGCATCGTCTCAAGTAAAGAAGGAAGAAACAAATATAAGGGAAACTTTGAATTATTCCGGTCGATACAACAGGACGTCGAGCAGTCTGGAGGAATTTGTTTCGTCTTTTCACCACAGGATGTTCTGGGTGATTCGATAGAGGGGATCATGTATAATCATGTTTTACACAAATGGGTAAGATGCCTGTTCCCGGTTCCCAACGTCATTTACAACCGGGTCCCATCAAGGCACGCGGAGCAAAATATATCCTACGAAAAGCTTCTTCGTTTTATTAAGAAGCATGGGATTCCATTCTTCAATCCCCATTTCTTTAATAAATGGGAAATCTACGAGCTATTATCCAAAAATGATGAACTCAAAGCATATCTTCCACAAACCGAGCTGGTTACCGATGAAGCTTCCCTTTCACGCTTCCTGACCACTCATCAGAAAGTATATGTTAAACACTCTCTCGCTTCACAAGGAAAAGGAATTCGACTGATTGAACTTGAAGACAGAGGCGGTGTCCTATGTAAAAGCATTAAGAAAATAGAGAGGTTCGTATCGATCTCCCGCCTTCATCAAACGTATAACGAATGGTTTATGGGCAATGAGTGGATCATGCAGGAAGCGGTCCCGTGTAAAGCAGTGCACGAACACCGTTTCGACTTTCGCATATTAGTCCTTCACACAGGTGATGGTTTCCGTTTGATCGGTATCGGGGTACGCATGTCCCAGCGTCAGGAAGTCACCACTCATGTACCTGCGGGTGGCAAAATCATTTCCCTGAAGGATGTAGCAGATGCTGAAACAAAAAAGGAAATCTCGAGGATTGTTCAAACATGCGGGGAAGAACTGGCCAAATCGTTCGGCTATGTAGGGGAGTTTTCCATTGACCTTGCTCCCAAAGAACAAGGGGGATTCGTTTTGTTCGAAATTAATTCAAAGCCGATGTGTTTCGATGAGACAGAGATTGAGACGAAGCGGAGAAAACAGCTTGTCCGTACGTTCATGACACTCAGTGCACAAAACATTGAAGGTTGAATCTTCGTGAATGACACAAGGTTCAACCTTTTCTTTATCGCTTATCGTAAGGAATTATAGATGGTTGAAAATCTGGTTGCATGTTCCTGTTCATCTGTCATGGCAATAAAAAGCGGTTTATATGCCTGCTGATTGGGAATCTCCAGGAGCATATCCCTGTAAAACTCCGCCCCCTCCAGTTCATCCTTCAGCGCCCTGAGCACCCCTTCTTTGAAAGTGGTGAACCCCACCTTTTCTTTCTTGTGCTCATAATACTCTCCCGTCAATAAATAATGAAGATATTGAAACATTTCATAATGTTCTTTTTCGTCTTTTTGAGCGTGTTCAATAAACTCCACATACAGTGGATTATTGGTCCGCGCTTTTAGCTCTTTATAGAAATAATAACCTGTCCATTCATCACTGATCGCCTTCTCTAAATCACGAATAAACGAATTCATTCTTCGTCCCTCCCCTATCTCTTCAGTAAATTCTATTAGAGAGGCCTTCCATTTATGATACATTTCACGGCCGGTCCTACACAGCCAGGGTTAAAACGTTTACAATATGAATGGAGGTGACAAATGATGATCCAACATTTTCAATTTAAGAACATGTACGAAAATAAACAGCTCCCCGGCTGGACGTTTTCCTTTTATTTCAGCGGGACGAAATATACAGGAACATACCATAAAGACGGAAGAATCGAATGGACCGGCCCCAATCCCCCGGCTGACAAGGAAGAGATGCTCAAGAAGCAGCTGCATGAACTGATGCTTTTCCATGTTTATGAGTGATGCAAATTACATAATACCCCAGTCCGAAAGAATTTAATCCTGCTCCATGCATAACTTCAGCTTCCTTTCTAAAACTAAAGAAAGGAGGCTGATGAGCATGAACAAAGACAATAAGAACGATCAATTCCTTCCTGATACGAATTACGAAGGAAAAGAAAAAGCATTCCTGGATGTCGACCGTTTCATCAACGAAGGGATGTCCGGAGGTTCCGTCCACATGAGGGAAAACACGACCAACATCGAAGAAGCGATCGAAATCACCAATCATGAGGAACCACCACAATAGAAAAGCGGAGGCGGCTTGGTCAGGCCCGACAAGCATAAGACGAACCAACCGGAAAGGCGCTCTTTGCCTTTTTGGTTGGTTCGCCTTATGACCTCGAGGGACTAGCCGCCGGAGCTGGACAACTAGAAAAGCGGAGGCGGCTTGCTTAGAGGCGACAAGCATAAGACGGAAATGCCGGAAAGGCGCTCTTTGCCTTTTTGGCATTTCTGGCTTATGACCTCGAGCCTCTAGCCGCCGGAGCTAGACAAAAAAAGCTGCCAATCAGGATTCTTCCTTGGCAGCTTTTTACCTTTTATCGACTTTTAACGAGCATATTGACAGCTTCCTGGATCGCATCTTCTGCCTTTATGCCCTCTTCTTCTGACTCGCGTATGCACGCTTCCAGATTCTTTGCCACGATGAGGCCGATTGTGCGGTCAACAGCAGTACGAACGGCTGAGAGTTGAGTCACAACATCCTTACAATGTTTCTCATCCTCCATCATTTTCAATACACCACGGACCTGACCTTCAAGACGTTTCATTCGATTCGTTACTTCTTTCGTATATTCCATTCAGGACACCCCATAAGAATTATTCATTGTACAATAGTATTAAAATTATTGTACTTTTGCAATTATGCACTCTTTGATTAATCCAGCTATTTCAGTACAATGTCATTATAACCTTTTTTACTATAATAATGAACAAAGAGGGATCACATGTTTACATCTTTACGTAAAAAATATCCTGGTGCCATCATTCAGCATCATTATCCCACAAGCCTTGAATCTACGAAAGTCTGGTTTACAAACGAACAAGAAGATGAATATATAGGGATCGATCAATCAGAGATTTCCCAGTCGGAATTGGATTTATTATATTGCTTGTTTAAAGAGATCACCCCTTCACCGGGAATCGTGAATGATTCTCCCGGTGCCGCCGAGTGGTACCTTTACTTATTGGAAAGCGGGCCGGTCCCCTCAATGAATGAGGGAGAATTCCGCATCATTCAATTCAGCCTGAAGGAAGGCAGGGATCAGCTTCAACTGAGAGAAGCGTTCCAGCATTTATTACCTCACGGGACCATCCTCGTTTTCCTGGCTGATCACATGGGACTGCTCATAGAAAAGAAGCATGAGTGGATCATGGATGAGGAACAGCTGCTGTCGATTTCCCATGTCATTGAATCGGACTTCTTCGTCAGTCCTTCTTTTTACATAGGGCAGTTTCACGATGCCGATTCACATCTCCCGGCATTCTTTGCCCGTGAGCGTGAGTTATTTTCGTTTTCCAGAACCATTCATAAGCAGGCATTCATCCAGTCCGCTGTGACGGTTCTGCCTGAATTCGCCCTCCACCACTTTCCACATGAGTGGGAGGAGCATTTCTTTAAAAAGGTCGCCGACGCCTTTTCTGAGGATCCTGAACAAATACACACCATTAGGGCATTCCTCGAAAATCAATCCAATATCAGTCAGACGGCCAAGACATTATTCATGCATCGGAACAGCGTCCAGTACCGGATTGATAAGTTTATCGAAAAAACAAATATAGATATTAAGAGCTTTCAAGGCGGGATCCTTGCCTACTTTGCCTGTTTAAGCTTCCAATCTGACAACCTGCCCAATAATGTTTAGGCAACTTTGTGCAGGTTGACCATATCGTTTTGAATCCGCTTTCTCTACAATGAATCTATAGATGAAAACGATTGCATTTTAAGGGGGAGAAAATAAGTGGCTGAATTAAAATTAGAAAATATCCACAAGATTTATGATAGTAAGGTAACGGCGGTAAACGACTTTAACCTTCACATTCAAGATAAAGAATTCATCGTATTTGTCGGACCATCGGGCTGTGGGAAATCCACTACCCTTCGTATGATCGCCGGACTCGAAGAAATATCCAAAGGGGATTTCTCCATTGATGGAAAGCGCGTGAACGATGTGGCACCTAAAGACCGTGACATCGCAATGGTGTTCCAGAACTATGCCCTATACCCTCATATGAGTGTGTATGATAATATGGCATTCGGTCTTAAACTGCGGAAGTTCGATAAACAGGAAATTGACCGCCGTGTACAGGAAGCGGCTAAGATCCTCGGTCTTGAAGCACTGCTGGATCGTAAACCGAAAGCTTTATCAGGTGGTCAGCGTCAGCGTGTAGCACTTGGCCGTGCCATCGTCCGTGATGCGAAAGTATTCTTGATGGATGAGCCTTTATCCAATCTTGATGCTAAGCTTCGTGTACAGATGCGTGCTGAAATCGCCAAGCTTCACCAACGTTTACAAACAACAACGATCTACGTAACACATGATCAGACAGAAGCGATGACGATGGCCACACGTATCGTTGTCATGAAAGATGGTGTGATCCAACAAGTTGGTTCTCCTAAAGAAGTATACGACAAACCGGAAAATGTCTTCGTAGGCGGATTCATCGGATCACCTGCCATGAACTTCTTCCACGGATCCCTGGAAGATGGGAAATTCGTCATCGGCAATGCAAAAGTGTCTGTACCGGAAGGGAAAATGAAAGTGCTTCGCGAACAAGGTCATGTAGGAAAGAGCATCATCCTTGGTGTCCGTCCTGAAGACATCCATGACGAACCTCTTTTCCTGGATACCGCTCAAGGTGCGAAAATCACGGCGAAGATTGAAGTATCCGAATTAACGGGTGCTGAAACGATGCTGTATTCTCAATTAGAAGGTCAAGAATTTGTAGCCCGCGTCGACTCCCGTACAGATATCGTTGCAGGTCAAACGATCGACCTGGCATTTGATATGAATAAAGCTCATTTCTTTGATTCAGAGTCTGAGTCAAGAATCCGATAAGTAGATAAGAAAATGAGGCTGGGACAAAACTAGTCTCTAATAGAAAAAAAGGTGAATTTGAGCGTGCTCAAATTCACCTTTTTTAATTTTCTCGCATAAATTCTTCTACAGATTAGCTATTGGCAATGAATTTTCTCAAATTCACTGCCAATAATGCGATGCCCATTTCATTTTCGACCTTCGATTTTCCTCGAACGGAAAATCGAGTGAAACGTAAATTAGCCTTCAAGAATCCAAAAACTGGCTCCACATCGATTTTGCGTTTTCGATAGATGGCTCCTGTTTTCTCCTCTGAAAGCTTCGACCTTACATATTCTTTTTGCTGCTCCCACTTTTCATTCACCATCAGTTTTCGATTATTACCTTCTTTTGCTTTGGTACATGATGAACGAAAAGGGCACCCCAAACAGTCTTCGCACTCATAGATTTTGAACTTCCGTTCAAAGCCTGTACGGTCATGGCGAGTAGAATAATGCTGAAATTCAAGACGTTTTTGATTAGGGCATGTATATGTATCCGTTTCTTCTTCATACTCCCAATTATCGGGGTTAAATAAGTTTTGTTTATATTTCTTCTTTTGTTCCTTTAGATATAAGTTATAGGTGATGAGTGCCTCTCGTTTTCTGTTTGAAAGGATATCATTATAGTTTTGTTCACTACCATATCCTGCATCTGCGACGATGTGTTTTGGCAAGTCGAAATAATTCTGCTCAATCTTATCTAGAAATGGAATTAAGGTACGGGTATCTGTTGGGTTTGAAAATAAACTATAGGCTAAAGTGTATTGACCTTCAGTGGCGATTTGTACATTGTAACCAGCTTTTAATTGCCCGTTCTTCATATAATCATCTTTCATTCGCATGAAAGTCGCATCAGGATCTGTTTTAGATTAGCTATTACGTGTTCCAAAGGTCTCTAAGTCTTGTTGGTATTTCTGTTTGCGCAAGAGAAAATCAACCAGTTTTTTACGGACTTGTTTTGGATGTTTACGCTCACTTCTTAAAGCTTTTCGTTCTGGAATGTCTGAGGTGGACTCAATTTGTTTATCATATTTGGTTACGACTTCGTCTACTTTTTGAACCAATTGAGCGAGTTCTTCCACAGACAATTGTTCAGAGGTTTCCCGTTCAATTTCAGGTATGATTTCACTTTTAAGCAGCTCAGTGTATAGCTCATTTGATTTTTCAATTAAACTTGTATGATATTTCTCAATGGATTTCTTCCATACAAACGTGAATTTATTCGCATTCGCTTCAATCTTTGTGCCATCAATAAATATCGCTTCTTGATCTATCAGTTTCTCTTCAACTAATTGGCAACGGAATTGGACGAAACATTCGCGAATGACTTCTTTCACTTCGGGTTGAACACGGAAACGGTTGATGGTGCGATAACTTGGTTCATACCCTTGTGCTAGCCACATCATACGGATACTGTCTTTTAAGAGTGCTTCAATTTTGCGTCCTGAAAAGACCGATTGTGAATAAGCACATAAGATAATCTTAAGCATCATGCGAGGATGGTAGGCGGGACACCCTTCATTTCGAAGAAATGGCTCGAACACTTTGTGAGGGATACTTTCCACTAAATGATGGACATGGAAGGCAATATCATTTTCTTGTAATTTCATTTCCACATCTAAAGGCAAAACGATTTGATTCATGGTATAATCTTTAAACATAAGGACCCTTCTTTCCGATGAGATTTGGTGTGGTAACTTTATTTTATCAGAAGAGGTCCTTATTTTAATTCAAATAATAATTAAAAGCCGGTAAAATTCTACTCATCGTAGAATTTTACCGGCTTTTTCATTTCAGAGGAGGGTTTTGTCCCAGCCTCATTCTTTATTAAAATTCCGTCAGGTCTATACTTTTCCCTTCTTCTTCCCCGCACCTGATGCATGTAAAAAGATGAAGACAAGTATCAGAGCAGCTGCTGTTCGGAATGCCGTCGGCTAATTGCACGTGCTGAATTTCCATATACGCACTATACTCATCGTAAAAATCATAATATCTCCCCTGATCCGTTGTCGAGTCTCCACACTTCTTGCAAAGTCCCCTGTATTCAACGATCCCGTTACATAACGCGCAAGCTTTCATGATGTGTCACCATACTTTCAATCTAAATCTTTGTATAGTGTTATCCTTTTTACAATCATGGTGATTTATGTAGAAAACTTGCAGGGATTTAATAGGAATAAATTCCCTGTCATCACCTTGAATATAATCCTTCAGAGAAACCATAATACCTAGTAACAAGGCAGCAACAAGCCTTCTCTAAATCCCACACGATGGGTTACACCATAGGAAGATGGTCGCTCATGGAATAGCGGGCTGGTGCAATTCCAGCTAACCCAACCAAAAAAACTCATACATTCTAAGGAGATGACAGATTATGCAACAGCAACAATCTCGCAGCAATTCATCTAACCAACTAGTAGCTCCAGGAGCTCAACAAGCAATCGACCAAATGAAGTACGAAATCGCTTCTGAGTTCGGCGTACAATTAGGACCAGATGCAACAGCTCGTGCTAACGGTTCTGTAGGTGGAGAAATCACTAAACGCCTGGTTCAAATGGCTGAACAACAAATCGGTGGCGGGTACCAAAAATAATCTCCAATTTAATATGATTGGATAAAACTCCCGGTCTTTTAGGCCGGGAGTTTCATTATGTCTTAGATAAATTTAAGTCCTTGCTTTCCCATCATTTATTATGAACCATTGCTGCCGGATCGATCCATTTATCATACTGTTCCTCTGTCAAATAGCCTGAATCGAGGGCTGCTTCTTTTAACGTGGACCCGTCCTGATGGGCCTTCTTCGCAATTTCTGCCGCCTTCTCATATCCAATGTGCGGGTTTAAAGCCGTGACGAGCATGAGGGATCTTTGCACAAAGTCTTCGATGACATCCCGATTCGCCTCTAGTCCCTTCACACATTTATCATCGAAGGACTTTATTCCATCTGCAAGCAGCCTTACGGATTGCAGCATATTATAGATGATGACCGGTTTGAATACATTCAGTTCGAAGTTTCCCTGACTGGCGGCAAAGCCTATGGCTGCATCGTTCCCAAATACTTGTGTCGCGACCATGGTCACGGCTTCACTTTGTGTCGGGTTCACTTTACCCGGCATGATGGAGCTGCCTGGTTCATTGGCAGGTATCGTCATTTCCCCTATGCCGCTTCGGGGACCGCTTGAAAGCCATCTGACATCATTCGCAATTTTCATAAGATCCGCTGCCAATGCCTTTATGGCCCCGTGGACGTACACGATTTCATCATGGGATGTCAGGGCATGAAACTTATTATCAGAGGAAACGAACTTGATGCCTGTCTGTACCTCTAATTGTGCCGCAACCTTACTGCCAAAAGTCGGATCTGCATTGATCCCGGTCCCGACTGCCGTTCCCCCGATGGCAAGGTTGACCAAACGCTGTACACTTTCTCTTGTCATGCTATAGGATTTTTCCATCATGGAGCGCCATCCACTGATTTCCTGCCCGAGAGTCAACGGCGTGGCATCCTGGAGATGGGTACGGCCGATTTTTATAATATCCTGGAATAGATCTTCTTTCTCCTTCAGTGTTCCAATGAATTCCTGAAGCACGGGAAACAGCTTGGATTCAATTTCCTGATACGCCGCTACGTGCATGGCCGTCGGGAATGTATCATTGGAACTTTGAGACATGTTCACGTCATCGTTGGGGTGGACCCTCTCCTCCGAGCCATTGTCACCGAGAAGTTCATTGGCACGATAAGCCACTACTTCATTTACGTTCATATTGGACTGTGTACCGCTTCCCGTTTGCCAGACGACCAGGGGAAAATGGTCATCCCACGTCCCTTCCAAAATCTCATCACAGGCCTTACCAATCGCCTTCATCTTCCCTTGAGAAAGCTTTCCAAGTGAATGATTGACGACTGCAGCCGCTTTCTTCAACTGTGCAAAGGCATATGTAACCTCGATGGGCATCTTCTCTGTACCGATCTGGAAGTTTTCCTTACTCCGTTGAGTCTGGGCCCCCCAATATTTTTCCTTTGGCACCTTCATTTCTCCTATTGTGTCACGTTCAATGCGGTATTCCATTGTCATTCCTCCCTGTAAATGATCCAACTACTACCATATTTCCACTAAAACGTTTCTTCTAACCTTTTTCTGAAAAGTTTATTAGTATTAGCTGACGATATGAAAAAAGATGAATGAGCCCACGCCCATTCATCTTTTGATCTTATTGTATTAAGTTAAGGAATTGCTTCGTACGTTCATTCTTTGGATTTTCAAACACTTTCTGAGGGGAGCCTTCTTCGACGATATAGCCCCCATCCATGAAGATGACCTTATCCGCCGCTTCTTGGGCAAATCTCATTTCATGAGTGACGACGACCATCGTCATCCCCTCTTCGGCAAGGTCTTTCATGACTTTCAATACCTCGCCAATCAGTTCGGGATCAAGTGCTGAAGTGGGCTCGTCAAAGAGCATCACTTCCGGCTCGATAGCAAGGGCCCTTGCGATGCCGACCCTCTGCTGCTGCCCACCAGAAAGCTGGAATGGATAGTAATCGACCTTATCACCGAGTCCCACCTTTTCAAGGAGCTGGATGGCTTTCTTTCTTGTTTCCGGCTTGTTCCGCTTTTGGACGACCGTAGGCCCCTCCATGACGTTCTCAAGGGCTGTCATATGGGGGAACAGATTATAATTTTGAAATACCATCCCCGTTTTTCTTCTTAGTTGAAGAAGCTGCTGCTTGGATGCTTTCTTAGTGAAGTCAACCGCCGTTCCTCCTATTGAAACGGTCCCGTCATTCGGGATTTCAAGGGCATTCAAACAACGGAGGAAAGTTGTCTTCCCGGAGCCTGAAGGGCCGATCAGGACGATGACCTGCCCTTTATCAACTTCTACGTTCATCCCCTTTAAGACTTCTAACTGATCAAATCGTTTTGTTAATCCTTTTATGGAAATCATATTCAATCTCCTTTTAAATTACTTGGCAATATATCGATCCAGCCTGTTCTCGATGCGGCCTTGTATGATGGATAATATAAAGCAGATGATCCAGTAAAGCACGGCTGCTTCCATATACATGAGCAGGAACTCGTAATTCGTCGCAGCGATTTCCTGGGCTTTCCTGAACATTTCCGTTACTAAGATCAAGGATGCCAGGGACGTATCTTTCACAAGACTGATGAATGAGTTGGATAATGGCGGAATCGATACTCTCGTCGCCTGCGGCAGGATGATTCTTTTCAACGCCTGTGAATAGGTCATGCCGATCGAATATCCAGCTTCCCATTGGCCTTTCGGAATCGATTGAATTGCCGCACGGACGATTTCCGATGAGTACGCACCTTTGTTCAATGAAAAGGCAATGATGGCTGATGGGAATGGATCAAATTTGATTCCGAGGGTAGGTAACCCATAGAAAATGATAAATAATTGCACGAGTAAAGGCGTGCCTCGTATTGCTGAAACATAAAATCGGGCAATTCCCCGCAAAATCGATATATTTGATAGACGTGCAAGAGCAGTGAGTACAGCCAGAATCATACCTAAAGCAAAAGAAATCAGCGTCAGAGGGATAGAATAATACAAAGCTCCCTCTAACATTGGAAGCAGGGAGCTTTGTAAAATATCAATCATTGCTTCAGGATCCTGGTATATGCTACTTAGGAGATACATCTTCTCCGAACCATTTCTCAGAGATCTCTTTGTACGTACCGTCTTCCTTCATTTCCTCTAACGCTTTGTTTACTTCTTCAACCAGTTTGTCATTCCCTTTACGGAACATGAAACCACTTTGACCTGCATCTTCCGCTTCAGCAGCGATTTTCACTTTGGCGTTCGGTTGTTTCTTTAAGTAATCAAGAATGGAAATTTTATCGTTCACAGTCACGTCCACCCTGCCTTGTTCCAGTAGCTGGATTGATTGTGATAAACCTTCTACACCTTGGATCTTGGCACCGTTCTTTTCAGCGATATCCCGATAATTACTTGTCAGGGACTGAGCTGAAGTCAACCCTTTAATATCTTCAAATGATTTGACATCCTTGTTGTCTTTTGACACGACCACTACGGCACTGGATTCGATATATGGTTTAGAGAAATCGTATTTCTTTTCACGGTCTTCACGAATCCCCACCTGGTTTGCGATCATATCGAAACGCTTGGAGTTCAAGCCTTCAAACATCGCATCCCATTGCGTTTCCTGGAATTTCGCTTCGACACCGAGACGCTTCGCTACTTCACGGGCGATTTCTACATCAAACCCGGTCAGTTTTCCTGATTCGTCATGGAATGTGAAAGGAGGATATGTACCTTCCGTCCCGATAAGTAATTCTCCATCTTCCTTTACTTTATCGTAAAGAGATGTCTTTTTTGAATCACCATTTGATTCCTCTTTATCTTTAGATTGACCACATGCAGCTAATACCATGGATAAAGCGATCAGCATGATGATGGATAATTTCCACTTTTTCATCGTAAAACCCCCACTATTCTTATCGGATTTGAATTTGTTACGAATGTCATCATAAAACGTTACCAGAAATAAGTCAACACAAAAGTTTCATATCGAGATTTTTTTCTTCACGTCATTAGTATGTATCCCTGGATACTCAAACATGTAAAAATTTCCGATTATACGTTACACTATTTTCATAAGGGAACGGGAGGGCACGATATGAAAATTGCTTTATTCGGGAGTACTGGCCGCGTTGGTTCCGTAGTCTTTCAACGGGCTATGTCAGAATATGAAGTAAATCGATTAGTACGGAGAGGCAGTGGACAAGACGCGCCAGGTACGGAAATTGTCGGGGATGTGTTGAATGAAGAAGATGTGATGAAGACCATCGAAGGCTCAGAGGCCGTGATCAGCTGCCTGAATACAGATAAACAGGATGTCCTGACAAATAGCATGCCAATCCTGTTAAAAGCCATGAGAACCTATGGGGTGAAACGGATCATTACGTGCGGGACGGCGGGCATCCTCCAGGCGCGGAGGGGTGATGGTCTTTACCGTTTTCAGTCGAGTGAATCGAAACGGAGGAGCACAGCCGCGGCCGAAGACCATCTAAGGGCCTTTCTCATGCTTCAGGCATCTGAAATGGAGTGGACCATCGTTTGTCCCACCTATTTGCCGGATGGAGAACGGCTCGGGAATTACCGAACGGAACAAGACGTCCTTCCTGAAGGCGGTAGAAGCATTTCCATTTATGACACAGGAGACTTCATATACAAACAACTGTCAGACCTGTCCTTCATCAAAAGCCGGGTTGGCATCTGTTATTAAGAGTATGGGATAAAAAAACGGGACTGAATATCAGTCCCGTTTTCCTATTATTTAAAGATGGCAGAAATGATTTCGTCCGTGCTCATTCCACTTTCGACGTCAAAGGTACCTGGGCGCAGCTCGTTCTCAAGCCCCCGCTTTTCTACCTCTTTATAGAAATCCAACCCATCTTTTATGATATTGGCTTGTTCCAGAGCATTTCCTACGTCGATACTTGTCATACCCGTAGAAACGGTGAGCATCGTTTTGTAAACCACCTTACCGTCATCTTTCTTATCCGATGATGCATTCTCTTCCTGCTTTTCATTCATGGCTTTCAGCTGCTTGTTCCACTGATCTTCAGTATGTATGACATAGCCTTTTGAAGTCAGCTTATTCACCATTTCATCCTCTGACAGCTTTTGCACTTCAGCAGGTTCTTCTTTCCCGGTACTACTTGCTTCCGAAGGACCGAAAAGATACACAGCCCCAATTAAAGAGGTGGCAATCAAGATGCCTCCAGCAAAGCTCCGCAATGAATTCGATGTCACTGTCATTGTGCCACTAAGCCCCTTTCACCCTTTTGAGCCATAAATGGCGCGAGCATATGCTCCACTTCATTAGGCTTGAGCTTTGTTTTCCCTGCAATACTTTCAACAGAATAACCTCTTTTATACAAATCAAGCATCTCACGGAGCAATTCGCGCTCCTCGGATGCTGCAGGTGCAGCTCCTGCCTGCTGGGCTGTAATCTCTGCATCCAATTGTATATTACGTAACTGTTTCTCGAGTTCATGAACGTCATTCAATACAGAAATGGATACATGCTCTATCTGTTGCTCAAGCTTCGAGTTGGTTTGTGTCGTTTTAATAAACGATAAAATGAGCAGCACAACTGCTGACCCAAATAAAATGGCGATTGCCCATCCCATCATAGGATCCTCCCTTTATGAAACTTTTTTATCAATTAAATTATACATTGATAATGGGAGAAATTCGATTTAAAACGACAAAATCCCACGAAAGTCCTGTTTTCTTAACAGGAAATTGTATTTACACATGGATGATTCCCCGTCATACCAGTATATCTTCAAGTCCTAAAAGAAAAAGCATCCGACTACTATCGTCAGATGCCCTTCCTCTTCTATCCTGCCAGATTATCTTTAGATCCCTGCTGAAGCTGATACATTTGATAATATCGGCCCAGCCTTTTCATTAATTCATCATGATTCCCACGTTCAACGATTTCCCCTCGATCTAATACAAGGATTTGATCGGCTTCCTTGATCGTGGATAATCTGTGAGCGATGATGAAGGTCGTCCGGCCCTTTTTCAGGACTTCCATCGCTTCCTGGATGATGGCCTCAGTCTCCGTATCGATGCTTGATGTCGCTTCATCGAGAATCAGGATCGCTGGATTAAAGGCCAGTGCACGTGCAAAGGATATCAGTTGGCGTTGACCGGATGAAAGGGTGCTGCCTTTCTCGATCACCGGTTCATCATATCCATTCTCCAGGTTTTTGAACACTTTTTCCGCCCCTACAGCATTGAGTGCCGCCTCTACCTGCTCCCTTGAAATCCTTGGATCATCAAGACTGACATTTGAAGCAATCGTCCCTGTGAACAAATAAGGATCCTGCAAGACGATTCCCATATGCTCCCGAATCGTTTGATAGGGAATATCGACAATGTCTTTTCCATCAATCCGGATTTTCCCTTCATTGCTATCATAGAAACGGAACAACAGATTCATGATCGAGCTTTTTCCTGAACCCGTATGTCCCACCAGGGCAACAGTTTCCCCTTTGTTTGCTTCAAACGTAATATCTTTCAACACATATTCATTCTCTTTATATCCAAAGAATACATGCTCAAAGCTTACATTCCCGTCATATCTGCTCATTTTCCCATCATCCACAGGGATCCCCGTCTCTTCAAGCAGCTGGAAAACCCGTTCTCCCGCCACGAGTGCCTGTTCAAGGTTGGCAAGCTGGTTCACAATCCCTGTCACCGGCTGGAACAACCGGTTGATGTAGTCAACAAAGGCATAAAGGACCCCGAGCGTGACAACAGATCCCACTCCGATCGATGCTCCACCGAAATACCAAATGAACGCTACGAACGTGATATTCCTTAATACCCCTACAAGGTTATGGGAGGTCATTGAATTTAAGCTTAATAGTTTATTTTGATATTTGAAGTGGGTTTCGTTCAGATCTTCGAATTCTTCGTTCGTTTTCTTTTCCCTGCTGAAAGCCTGAATGATGTTCATGCCCTGTATTGATTCATTGATCATGGCATTGATATCACTCACTTTCGATCTGATGATATGATTGTATTTCGACGCATAAATACGATAAAGATACGTCCACACAATCAGGATCGGTATCAGGATCAAGCAAATGGCCGCTAATTTAGCGTCAAGAATAAAGAGTGCAATGTAAATCCCGATAATATAAATCGTACTGGAGAAGAACGTCGATAGTACGGTTACATACAGGTCCCTGATTGCTTCCGTGTCGTTTGTGATCCTGGCAACGACCTTCCCTGCCGGCAGATTATCGAAATAACGGATCGGAAGCTTTTGGATGTGTTGAAACACATCATTACGCATCTTTTGTATAACACGGTTTGCCGCCTTCTGAAGGTAGAACCGCTGACCGTATTGGAAAAAGGCCGCGACGACAAGCAAACCGAAATAAAAGGCAATCAATCGGATGATCCTTGGTATTTCCGGATTATAGAACTTGAGAAGCTCATCCCCTGTTAACTTCTCAGCAGGATAGGTTTCTGATTCACCGCCTTTAGTAATCGTCATCTCCCCAGATGACACCGATCGTTCCCCGTCAAAGTAAATGGTGGCAGGAATGAAATAAAACGCTCTGCCAACCTGGAGGATACGGACGTCTTCCCCTTTTGTTTCTCCATCACTGAAATACTGATCACGCTTATACCAAGTTCCCTCATAAGGTACAGCTTCTTTCCCCTCAACCGTTTCATACCAGGTCGATTCAATCCCGAGAATATGATCATCGATCAGTTTTTTGGCAATGAATGGACCAGCAAGTTCCGCCGCCACTGATACACTTAGCATCAGCAGGGCAGCTATGATGATTTTTTTATAAACAAGCGCATATTCGGTTAGTTTTCTTCCGACTTTCATGAGCCCACCTCCTCTAGTGAGGAATCTTCAACTTGTTGGCGGTCAAATTGTTCTTTATACCAACCGCCATTCTCGAGGAGCACTTCATGGACCCCTTCTTCTACCACTTTCCCATCCTCGAATACGATGATCCAATCTGCATGCTGAACCGCCGATAGACGATGAGTCGTAATAATCGTTGTTTTCCCTTCACGTTCTGTTCGTATATTGTCTATGATCTTTGCTTCTGTCTTGGCATCGACGGCCGATAATGAGTCATCAAGGATCAGGATTTCAGGGTTTTTGATGAGTGCTCTTGCAATCGAAATCCGTTGTTTCTGCCCACCCGAGAGAGCCACACCCTTCTCCCCTACTAGAGTGGACAACCCGTCAGGCAGCATTTCGAGGTCCTTCTTGAAATCAGCCAATTCTATCGCCTTTTCCAAATCTTCCTCTGTTGCATCATGCTTCCCGAATAATATATTCTCTTTTACAGTCCTGGAAAAAAGAACATGATCCTGTGGTACATAGCCAATCCAATCCCTTACCTGCTGAATGGACAAGTCATCAATCGGGATTCCTCCGATCGATAGGGAACCACTTCCCGCTGGATATTCACGAAGAAGCTGCTTGATGAAAGTCGTCTTGCCGCTTCCTGTCTTTCCGACTATCCCAAGGGTTCCTCCTTGATGAATGTTCACATTGATGTTGGATAGGTTCAGTACCTGTGAGGAAGGATATTTGAAGTCCACATCCTTAAATCCGATCTGTTCGGGAGAATCGATTGATTTAGGATTCTCTCTATCCTGTACGTCCTGGACATAATCGAGTGTCTCCTGAACCCGATCAAGGGACGCATTCCCCCGTTGCATCACATTGATCAATTCACCAATCGCAAACATCGGCCAGATTAACATCCCGAGATACACATTAAAGGATACCAGCTGTCCTAAGGTAATGTTCTGATGGAATACCAGGTAGGCCCCATAGCCCAATCCGATTAAGTAACTTAATCCGACGAGGACTTTTATGGTCGGTTCAAAGAGTGAATCGATCCTTGCCACACCAATATTTTTGTTATACACATCTTCCGTCATATCAGCGAATCGCTTTTCATCTGCCCTTTCCTGTACGTAAGCCCGGATGACCCTGACCCCCGCAATCGACTCAAGAACTTTATCATTCATGTCTCCGAATGCATCCTGCGCTTCGGTGAACCGCTTATGGATCCTTGCACCATATACCTTCATTAACAGAGCCATGATCGGCAGTGGTAAAACGGCCGCTAACGTCAGTTTCCAGCTGATGAGAAATCCCATCGTAAACAGGATTGTTAACATGAACACGCTCGAATCGATCAACGTCAGCACACCGAAACCCGCCGTAATCGAGATCGCCTTCAAATCATTCGTCGCCCTCGCCATTAAATCACCCGTCCGATTCTTCTCGAAGAACGTCGGGGTCATTTTTAAGAGGTGACCCATGAATTTACTGCGCAGCTGCCTCTCGACGAGAAAGGCCCCGCCAAACAGTTTATACATCCACACATACGTCATCCCGTACGAGATGATGGCAATCCCGGCTATCATCCAAAGATACTTTCCAACCACATCCCAGGTCATCGCACCGAGATGAATGTCATCTATGGCATTCCCCACAAGCTTCGGCGGAATCACATCAAGGATCCCGACTATCGTCAATAGGACAATCGCGACTGTGTACCTTTTCCAATTTTCAATAAAAAACCATGATAATTTCTTAAAAATACTAAACATCCCACTCTACCTCCTCAAGTTAACTTTCTCATCTATCCGCCTTCTGTCTCCACAGCCGTCATCCTCTTCTTCATTTGAACCATTACCATCTTCATTTCCTCCTCAATAAATTGAATATATATGTGATCAAGGATTCCCCCTGGATACACCGAAAATAAAACAGACGGACGTCCAAAGGTGGTCAAGATACAGGAGAGCCCATAGGTGGGCCAACCGGATCATTTGCGCCTTTAGAACGTCCGTCTTCGTTTTTGGACATATAAAAGCACAGATTACATTCATAACCTGTGCCCATTGATTCATATAAAATCGTGAGGAGTTACTGGTCATGTGATGATATGAAATTGATTGGACTAGCCGATGGTGCTCCTTTAACTCTATACGCTTTCATCATCACAAACCCTCCATTTCATTTAATGTTTTTTATTCCATTAATAACCATACTATATGACACGAATTGTGTCAATATTATCTTTATTAGTAATTTTCTATACACTATATGACATTCTTAAGCTTTCGTGAACCATCATTTTTCTATTCTTTTGAATTTCCTCCATACTTTTTTAGCAAATAATAAATAAAAGATGATGGGGAATGGACACTGTATCAATCCCCAAATTCCCCAGAACCAGTAATTGTGGCCGTTTTTACGGGCATCGATGAACAGATAAATGCTTTGTGTCAAAAGAATGGGGATGACAAGGGGTAAAATATAGAGTTCTTCTTTCGTCATGTCCTCTTCACCTTTTTCATATAGGTAATCCCTGTAAAAATCGATGCTCCCAGAAAGATGATGATTTGAAGAAGAAGAAATAAAACGGGCATTTGTAATAATGCAAGGGAAAATAAAGTCAGGATGCAGGCGGCTAGAAGAAGAAAAATGATGAGATCCCGTCTGAATCTAATGTTAAGCTGCGCCTGCCTCTCCTCGACGAATTGCTCAAACCATTGCAGATTCGGCGTGTTTTGATCGACGTCCTCATCAATAGACCGGAAACCGTCCCCAAGTAAGTTCTTTAATTCATCTTGTTCACGATCATTGTCCATCTATTTTCAACTCCTTTCTCAGCCGGGTGATTCCGTGATGAACCCTCGATTTAACTGTGCCTGGTGGAATTTCCGTCATATGAGCGATTTCATCATAAGAATATCCGTAGTAATGTTTCAGGATGATCGGGAGCCTGATATCTTCAGATAATGTGGACAATGCGGCTAACACATCATTCCACTCCTCATTTCTTGACTCCAATTCCCATTTCAGCTTCCTGCCATTCATTTCTTCCTTTTGCCACGTCTCTTCTCTCTTCTTTTTCCGCTGAAGGTCGATATACCGATTGGTCGCAATTGAAATCAGCCAGGTGGAAAATTTGGATTTCCCGTTATATTGATGGATTTTCTCAACACACTTAGCCATCGTATCCTGGGCAAGATCTTCTGCCTGATCGCGGTTCATCGTCACTTTGATCAAGTATTTCACTAGAAAAGGATAATGTTCTCTAAAGAGCTGAGCAAAGGCTTCGTGATTCCCCTTTTTCGCTAGTTTAATCCATTCTCTCTCATCCATCCATTACTGTCCTTTCTATCCACCCCATCCGGTGAGTTCATTGATAAGACGTAAACACAGAAAAATCGTTCATAAAATCATTATACTTTTTTAAAATATTTTTCATTCTATTTTTGGCACAATAATCCCCTCTATCGAATAGTCTTACCTATTCAATAGAGGGGATTGAATTTCTATCCATTCACCACTGCTGATTGTGTTTCTTCTTTTACGTATTTCGGAAGGATGATGGTATAGAATACGGCTACGATGAGGAGGCAGCCTCCTACGAGCCAGTAGAGCATTTCTACGGTGACGGTGGATGGGAATGTGACGGCTATGACTCCAAGAGTAATCGATTGAGACAGCATCATGAGTGGATTGATCCACCCTTGAACCCTTCCCATCATTTTAGGATCGATGATGCTCGGCATCCACCCGCCAATCGCGATGTTTACGAGTGGCAATCCGAGTGCGGCCAAGAAAATGATCGCGAGGAAGATCCACGTGGTCGGAGCAAAGGATGCAGCGATGATGAATGTCCCCGAAATCACCAGACCTGCCACAATCAGGACATGAAGCTTGAATTTCTGAGTCAGCATCGATGAGAAGATACTTCCGATCAGCACTCCGGCCCCGAATGCAACACCTAATAGAATCGAATATTCTTCATAAGAATCGGGTGCCAGCTTATATTTCAATATAAAGATAGGAATCACTGAGAATCCGCCATTCACGATTCCGAATACAATAAACCCGCCTATCAACGATAAAAGGAGCTTATGGTTCAGGATATACTTCATGCCAGCTGTAAAATCTTTTGCGACAGATTGAATGTTCAAATCCTTCCAGGAATGCTTCCCATTCGGAAGCCGGACTGCTTCTGGAATGACACATTTTCTAATCAAGATCGCTGAAATCATAAACGTAACGAAATCCACCGCTATGGCACCGTAAATCCCGGCGGTCCAATAGACAAAGATGGCAACGGCATTTCCGAGCAGCATAAACAAACTCATCACCATCTGATTCAATCCGGCTGCTGTAGAATAATCATCCTTTGAAAGGACCCCCTGCAGGATGCCTTGTTCCGCCGGAAAGAAAAACTTCTGCACGCCGCTTCTAAGGAAAAGAACGGCAAAGATCAGTGGTAGCCACCCGATGAATATGGCTCCGAATAATAACAGTGTGAGAAACGCACTGATCGTATCACAGTGATACGCGATTTTTTGACGGTCCATCCTATCCGCGAACACCCCCACCAGGAAAAACACCACAAGAGTGGGGATTGAATACATCATTTCTGTAATAGACGCATACATGGGCTGATCAGAAAATCGATCCAAAAGATAAAACATAAACGCCGTCAGGCCGATCACACTTCCCATATGCGAAGTGAAGTTTGCGAAAAATAATTTTAAAAATATCGGATTCTTAAAAATCTCTATCATTTTTTTCATACATACCGTCTCCCATCAATGATTAACTATCTCCATCATATAGAAATTCACTTATGGGGAGGAGGGTCCATTGGTGGTATTTTCCTCCGTCTCGCGTCGGATGGGGGTCGGGTATTTTCTCCATCCTTCATTCAATTAAAAAAGCCTGAAGCACAAATGCTCCAAGCTTTTCTTAAAGTCAGCCTTCATTCAAACGTCCCTTTCACGAGGGCCTCTCCGTTCTCAACCATCAACTTCCCTCTTGCAAAAACCGAGCTCACTTCGAGACTTTGGTTGTCTAATAGTACGAGATCAGCATCCCTTTCCACTTCCACACGGCCTTTATTTTTCAGTTTCAGGATTTTGGCAGGATTTGAGGTTATGACCTTGATAGCTGTTTCCAGCGGAATCCCCTCCACCAAAACAGCATCCTTCACTTCACTGTAGAGACTCGATACCTGACCGATCTGCAGACCGATCAGTTCTTCATCCTCATCAAAATCCGGCAGACTAGCCTGTCCATCGGAAGTGTAGGTGATCTGTTCCACCGGTACACCTGCATCCAGCATGCGTTTAAGGGCCCGACTGCATTTCACTTCCCCATCTTCAAGAAATTGAGGGATGGTACTCGTTGTAAAGTCCACATATCCACCCTTTAATGCGTATCGGATCCCCGCGTCAAAAAGATGGGCATTCCGGTTAATATGTGTCGGGTAGAACTGTTTGATCGGAATATCCGTTGTTTCAACAATTTCTTCCAGCAAATCTAAATGATCAAAGCTATCCCCCACATGGACATTCACAATGCCGGCTTTACCTGACAGCATTCCTCCGATTCTTGCAGCGGATGCAATTTTTGCTAATTCGTTGACCGTCGGTTGAGAGGAGCGATGATCGGCAATCGCCACTTCACCCACTCCTATGATTCTGTCCACGAGGATGATATCGTCCTCGATCTTGCCGGTGAGCGTTTTTAATGGTACCTGGTAGGAACCCGTTTGCGTATAGCAGGTGATGCCTTCTTCCTCGAGTCCCTTCGCCTTGGCTATAAGGCTCGCCATCGTTCTCGTTGTCCCATCTGTTCCGATGACCCCGACAAGCGTGGTAATCCCGGCCATTGTAGCCTGGGTAAGCTGAATTTCGGGGGTTCTTGTACGGAAACTCCCTTCACCACCACCACCCATGATATGTACATGGGAGTCAATGAATCCTGGTACTATAAATTTCCCTGTTGCATCCACGACTTCTATATCCACAAATGCTTCTGGAAGTTCAATTTTGTCTTCAATGAATCCGATCTTATCCCCCACGAGGAGGATATCTTTTTTACCTAAATATGCCGGAGCATAAACTTCCCCATTTTGAATTAATGTCAGCATGATTGGTGCTCCTTTCAATACTTTTAATGACAGCAGCGGGTCTCTTTAATGACCCGGACGGTTAATTAAATATCCGATGAGAGTGGCCGTTATGACAAAAATGGATGAAAGGGCGAATAGAATAAGCATGAATTTAAGAATGAATTTAGCCCATACGCCCCAATCGACCCGTGCTGCCCCGAGCGTC
This sequence comes from Rossellomorea sp. LJF3, assembly GCF_037046045.1. NCBI lineage: Bacteria > Bacillati > Bacillota > Bacilli > Caryophanales > Bacillaceae > Rossellomorea > Rossellomorea sp. LJF3. Next base: position 190,433 of record NZ_JBANLY010000002.1, read on the forward strand.
CCCATCAGGGCGGCTGATGTCGGAACAAGGATGTTTGTCAGTCCATCTCCCAATTGGAATGCAAGAACCGATACTTGACGCGTGACGCCGGCGATATCTGAAAGTGGTGCCATTAATGGCATCGTGAGGGCAGCTTGACCAGAACCGGAAACCACAAAGAAGTTGAAAACGGACTGGAAGACATACATGCACCAGGCAGAAATGGCCTCAGGGAAATCCCCTACCACTTGTCCCGCTCCATATAATACCGTATTCAACACAGAAGGTGCGTCCGGCGCGTCTCCCCCAAGGATGATAACAATCCCTTTCGCCATACCTACCACAAGTGCTGCAGGCAGCAGATCTTTCGCACCGTCGATGAAACCATTCGCGACATCGTCCCATGTCATTCCATTTAATTTAAACAGGACTCCGATGACCCCTGCAACTAAACCAATCGTAAAGAATTGGCTCGCAATCTCGGGAATATAGTACGCATGCTCCACAACACCCCAGATGATCCAGGCAATTCCCACTGCTACCGTCAGGATGACCAGTGAGTGCCCCCATGTGAATCTTGCATGTAAATTTTCCACTTTACCTTCTTTACGGAAATATTCGTCCGAAGCATATGAAAGGCTCCGTTTGGGGTCCTTTCGGATGGCGTTGGCGTATCTCCATGTGTAGAGAATCCCGACCAGTGTAAAGACTGTCCACATCACGATTCGGAATCCAGCTCCTGATAACACAGGTACCCCCGACACTCCTTGTGCGATGGCCACCCCGAATGGATTCATCCATGACGTGGCAAATCCGATCTGAGTCGCCACATACGTGATCATGATCCCCGTGATGGCATCATAGCCGATAGCAATCATGATTGGAACGAGGATCATGGCAAAGGCGATGGCCTCTTCCCCCATTCCAAAGACGGCCCCACCTAATGAGAATAAAAAGAACATGATCGGGATGATAAGGGACTCCTTCCCTTTGGTCCGATCGATTACCTTGAGAATCCCTTCTTCGATCGCCCTTGTCTTCATGATGATCCCGAAGGCTCCCCCGATAATGAGGATAAAGGCTACCACTCCGACTGCAGATCCCCATTTATCCCCTGATACCAAACCTTCAAATACATAATTCAGGAAACCGATCCCCCCGCCCGGTTCGAAAAGACTTGTTCCTTCCCTGATCAGATTTCCGTCCTCATCTTTCAAATAACTAAACGAATCCGGATTTAAAACCGTTTTGGTTTGTTCCTCCCCATCCTGCATATACGTGATTTCTTCCGTCACAAATTGTCCCTTAGGTATGACATACGTTAATATGGCCGCAGCCAGCACGACGAAAAACACAATGATAAACGTATGCGGCACCTTCCATGCTTTTTGTTCTCTCTCCATTTCTTTTCCCCCCATATGACATTTTGATGTGCTTCATTTCCTTAAATGCAAGTTCCGTGCCAACCTTCAATTGTCTGAAAAATATAAACTTTAATTCCTTCATTGGTTGATATGGGTTAGACTATTCATAACCATTAAACTTTTATTAACCATTAGGAGGGATCCAATGAAACGCGAATTCATTCTATTAGCCGGTACCAAACAAACAGAAATAGCCCTTAAAGAACAGCTGCAATCCGTTTTCGGCGACCTGATTCAAATTACAAGCTATGCCTGCGATGAGGGAATCCCAACGTATTTTACGAATGCGTTGATCGTGTATTCTTCTTCCCTCATTTCCTCCGAAGTACAGGAATATATCGATTTCGATTCCTGTGCCATCATAAAAGCCCGCAGAACGGTTAATTATGAATATATAGACCGCATATTTGAATTACCTCCGGGAAAGAAGATCCTTTATGTCAATGACTTCATCGAAACGGCTCAAGAAGCCGTCGCTACTTTAAAACGCCTCGGTATTGATCATGTGGACTATATTCCTTACTCCCCATCAGGAGGAGGAGATACGAGTCAAATTGATACAGCTGTTTCACCCGGCGAAATGGCGAGCATCCCCACTTCCATCCCGAAAAAAATCGATATAGGTGTCAGACTGATCGATTTGAATACGATTTTGAAAATCATCCACCACTTTCAATTATCAGAGAGATTGACCTTTGACGTGACCGATCGTTATACAAGGAAAATCATTGAGCTCAGCCAGAAGCTCGGTGCCATCAACAGACGGGCGGAAACATTAAACAAGTTTTTAAATAAAGTGGTCGATGGAGTTAACGACGGGATTCTCGCCTTTCAGGAGGATGGGGAAATCACCGTCTTCAATGAAGTGCTCGAAAGAATGACCGGGATCACAGCCGCTCACGCAAAAGGGAAGAAACTGAGCAGGGTGTTCAAAAACATCGAGCTTAATCATTTCCTCACCTCAGAGCAGGATGAAGATTTGGAATATTTCACGCTCCGGCAGCAGAATGTCCTGGTATATCGCTTCCGCTTGGAGGCTGAAGGTGTCATTGTAGCAACTTTCAAGGATATGGAAGAGACCATAGAAATGGAGAAAATACGGAAACGCGAGCTCCAGCGAAGGGGGTATGTCGCCAAGTATACATTCGACAGTATATTAGGAAACAGCCATCTTATTTACGATACTAAATTGATGCAAAAAAACTCGCAAAAAGTGAGCTGCCGGTTTTGATTTACGGTGAGACGGGGACTGGGAAAGAGCTGTTTTCCAGCGCCATGCACAATGATTCTTCCCGTAAGAACAGTCCATACCTCGCTGTTAACTGCAGTGCCTTACCGGAAGATCTATTAGAAAGTGAATTATTCGGGTATGAGGAAGGCGCCTTTACGGGTGCTAAAAAGGGCGGCAAAAAGGGCTTATTCGAACAAGCCGATGGAGGCACCCTGTTCCTTGATGAAATAGGCGATATCAGCTTAAAGCTTCAGGCGAGACTCCTAAGGGTCCTTCAGGAAATGGAAATCAGAAGGATCGGAGGAAACAAAAATATTCCTGTGGATGTGAGGATCATCGCTGCTACAAACAAGGAACTTCAAGCCTTAATCATTGATGGCACGTTCAGGGAAGACCTCTACCATCGATTAAAAGTGTTATCCCTGCAGCTTCCAAGCCTCAGGGAAAGAAGTGAAGATATCCCACTCCTTATCAAACACTTCCTCGGGATGGAACATAGTAAAATCACCACTATCGACCGTGCCGTTTTGGAAGCCATGAAGAAAGCTCCGTGGAAGGGAAATATTCGGGAACTTAAAAATACACTTCTATATATGATGACCGTCGCCGGGCACAACAGGCTGACACTGCAAGAATTACCGAGAAATGATCATAATTTTACTGAAAAAGAGCAAACTAACGGTACCCATTCTCCGGCGGAGGTCACCATGACTAAATCCCGAGAGTATATCAATATCCTGACTGCATTAGCGGGGTTCTTTGAAAATGGAGAGAGGGCAAGCAGAGCTAAGATCCATTCTTCACTCCAACAAAGTCCGACCCCGCTCTCCGTTCAACAGATCAGGACAAGATTGAATGAATTACAGGATTTAGGATACGTGTTCATCAAAAGAGGGAGAATCGGAACTGAAATAACACCTGCAGGAGTAAATTGGCTAAACGAACAGAGGGAGAATGTTTTAACCATTCGATAACGGGGTATCTTTACTTTAACCGGTTAGAAACAAAAAACATTCTTCACGATACAATAAGTCGAGGTGATTTTCATGGTACGTACGATCTTAATGGTCATTGGCGCAATTGTTGTTATTGGCTGGATCATCAGCATGCTTTAAGAGAGACCCTATCAGCCAAACATTATTCTTGCAATTATTTGAGTTATATTATTGAACGCGAAGGAGCAGAATGGATCTTCCCCCCATTCTGCTCCTTATTTTTTTCGAATGGCTTTGTTGCTGTCTGAAGAAGTGCGTAGACTCCTATGGAAAAACGGTCGTGCCGAGACCCCGGAAGCGAACTGTGCTGAGGAGGCTCGGCCGGACGTCCGTGGAAAGCGGAGCAGCTCTCCTCACCCTGTAGCTCACGCTTATTGTCAGAGCATGTATTAAGATTATTTTGTAATTATAACCATAATCTTGGTGAAAAGAGCTTTTCAACTTAATCCCCGCCCCATCTCGGAAATCTGCCAAAGAAGATTAAAAATTCTTGAAACGGGTAAACAACAGATATCCCAATGTTGAGGTGATTACTATGTATAGACATATTCTATTAGCTTACGATGAAACAGATGGCAGCAAAAAAGCATTAGACGAAGTATCGAAATTAATGAAAAGTTCCATAGACTCTAAACTGACCGTGCTTCATATTTCAGACGAAAAGACAGCGAATGAACCCCGTGACAATTTTACACCGACTCACGCACTCGCTGATACGTCTCCCGGTTTCGATAACCAGTACATGGGGAATCTATCGGTTTCTCCTGACAACAAAGTTCGTGAGGAAGATAGACATGAAATCAAGACACCTTCTTCCACTCACCCCTATTTAGTAAATGCCAGGGAAAAACTGTCTCCTCATGGAGTGGATGCCAACTACATTCACCTGTCGGGTTCCGAAGCGAAACGCATTTGTGAATACGCCAAGGAAATACAAGCCGATCTGGTTGTCGTCGGAAGCAGCGGTAAATCCGGCATGAAGAAATGGGTACTCGGAAGTGTAAGCGAAAAAGTCACACAAAACTGTGAATCCAGTGTCCTGGTGGTAAAGTAGGCATTCAACAAAGAGGAGGGACGGACCTTTAAAGGTCCGTCCCTCCTCTTTGTTATGTATCCTGCTCAGTCGTTAATTCCTCCAATCGCTTACAGCTGCTTTCCTCATCAAAGCTGCTAAAGATCCGATAGGCCTCTGCATCGAGTATTCGATAATGTTTGCTGAATAGATTTTGTTGAAGAATGTATTCGTCGGTCTTTTTGATATCCTTCCACCAAATCTTTCCACCAAGTGTTTTTTCCTTCCGATAATCAATGCCTTCCCGGGCGATGGTCTCGATGACTTCGAGGGGTTCTCCACCAAGACTGGTCGTTAACGTTTCACTATCCTTGAATAACGCACAAATCGCTACGGCTGCGGTCCAGCTGGCCATCACCCTACCCTTTTCAATCTGCACGAGTGTTTTTTTCGACAGCCCTATGACAGTAGCCATCTTATCCTGCGTATACCCCGCCTCTGTCCGTACCAACCTTAATTTATCAGAGATGATCAATATAATTTCTTCTTTTGTCATGGTTTCACACCTTAATTGTTTATAGTGTAATATTACACCTATATCATACCTGTTTTCAATCCCAATCAAACATCATTTATCCAACCCATTGAATTTTGAATACAAATCATTGATTCATTATACTTTTACTTAGAATGCATTTAATAATGTTATAAACATGCGCTAACACCAGCATCGTTTCAAAGGAGGAATCAAGGTGAAGGATCCCATCATCGTTCTGATCAGGGAGGACTTAAGGATTCACGATCACCCTGCTCTCTATGCAGCTTGCCAGGAAGGGGACGTGATCCCCCTTTATATTTTGGATGAGGAAACCACCCTGGGCGAAGCAAAGAAGTGGTGGCTGCACCGGAATATCGAGGCCTACCAACATAGCCTTCAATCGATTAACGGCAGACTATGGCTGGATAAGGGGAACGTGGAAAAAGTCCTTTCCAAATGGGTGAAGAACACCAACGCAAAAGCTGTTTACTGGAATCGGACATACGACCCTGACACTTACCAAAGGGATCGTTCGATGGCCGAGTCCCTATCCTCCGAAGGAATCCAGGTCAAGACGTTCGAAGGAACCCTCCTTCTTCCCCCCTGGAAAATTAAAAAGGATGACGGCACTCCATATAAGGTGTATTCAGCTTATTACCGATCACTCAGGAAAGAAGAAATCCCAAAACCCCTTCAAGCTCTTAAACAGATGGAGGTTCCACAGCTGCAAGACGAGGGGATGGTCCTAAACGATTTGGATCTCCTTCCGGCCATCCCTTGGTATCACATCATGGAAAGCATATGGGACCCTGGTGAAGAAGCTGCATTCAAAAGAATGAACTCATTCCTCACTAAAAGATTAGATGATTATTCAGAAGGTAGAGATTTCCCGGGCAAGGGACTGCATTCCACCTTGTCACCTTATTTGGCTCTCGGGATCATTTCCGTCAGGAGAATCTATCATACCCTCCTCGATACGGAGGATAAACTGATCGAACCATTTATTAAGCAGCTTATATGGAGGGAATTCTCCTATTCAGTCCTCTTCCATTATCCCGAGTCACCGACACGTCCACTAAATGAAAAGTTTGCCGAATTCCATTGGCAACGTGATGAAGAAGGATGGGAGAAATGGACAAAGGGCAAAACCGGTTATCCAATCGTCGACGCAGGGATGAGGGAATTGTGGGCAACCGGCTTCATGCATAATCGGGTGCGAATGATTGTGGCATCCTTCCTCACGAAGCACCTGCTCATCCCATGGCAAAGGGGAGCAGAGTGGTTTCTTGATACACTGATCGACGCAGACCTTGCCAACAACTCTATGGGGTGGCAGTGGGTCTCAGGGTCAGGATTCGATGCAGCACCTTACTTCCGGATCTTCAATCCGACCCTTCAAAGTGAAAAGTTTGATGAAGACGGGACATATATACGAATGTGGGTCCCTGAACTAAGTCAACTTCCTAATCGGTATATACACAAACCCTCAGAAGCTCCCGAAGATGTGTTGAAAAAGGCAAACATCACCCTTGGAGTAGATTATCCATATCCCCTCGTCGATCATAAAGCAGCCAGAAAGAGAGCATTGGAACACTATGAGGAAATAAAATAATGCAAAGAAAAGGACCCGATACGAGCGTATCGGGTCCTTTTCTGGATCATTGGTTATTCTTTTAAACGCAACTTAACAGTTTCAAACTCTTCCTGAACTTCTTTGGCAGGAGGGTTACCAACAAAACTGAAGATGAAGATTGCGATGGTCGCCAAGATGAATCCAGGCAGGAGCTCATACACATCGAAGAGTCCTCCAGACAACTGCTTCCATACAATGACCGTTACTGCACCCGTGATCATACCTGCAAGGGCACCGTTACGTGTCATGCGTTTCCAGAATAAGCTCAAGATCACGACCGGTCCAAAGGCAGCACCGAAACCAGCCCATGCATAACTGACTAATTCCAACACTTTGCTATCGCGGTCATATCCAAGGAAAATGGCAAGGATGGCGATGACCACTACCGAAATACGACCAACCAATACTTCTTCTTTTTGGCTTGCTTCTTTTCGGAAAATGGCTTTATAGAAATCCTGAGCCAGGGCACTTGATGAAACAAGAAGCTGTGAATCCACTGTGCTCATGATCGCTGACAGGATGGCCGCAAGTAAGAAACCTGCTACCCATGGATTGAATAATACTTGTGAGAACATAATGAACACCGTTTCCGAGTTTTCCAACGGTGAATCAGCAAAATACGCAATCCCAGAGAAACCGATGAAAATGGCCCCAAATAGGGAGACAATCATCCATACCATACCAATCAAGCGTGCTTTAGGTATTTCTCTCGTTGATTTAATTCCCATAAAACGTACAATGATATGAGGCTGTCCGAAATAACCCAAGCCCCATGCAAGAAGCGATACGACTGAAACAAACGTCGCTCCTGTGTAAACATTCAAGTAAGATGGATCGATGCTTGATACGGCACTTACCGTCGCATCCCAGCCGCCAATCTCGTAAACGGCTACAACAGGAATGATGATCAAAGCAAGGAACATCAGGATCCCTTGAATGAAGTCTGTCCAGCTCGCTGCAAGGAATCCGCCAAAGAACGTGTAAGATAGGATAACCCCTGCACCAACCCATAAAGCTAATCGGTAATCCATATTGAATGATTCTTCAAGTAAGATTGCTCCACCCACTAAACTCGATGAAGTGTAGAACGTAAAGAAGATCAGGATGATGATAGCAGAGAAAACTCGAAGAATTTTGCTTGAATCGTGAAAACGATTTTCAAAGAAATCAGGTACTGTAATTGAATCATTCGCCACTTCTGTATAAACCCGGAATGGCTTTGCAACGAATTGCCAATTCAAGTAAGCACCTACTGATAGACCAATCGCTAACCAGATTGACCCCATACCACTGGCATAAACGGCACCCGGCAGACCCAGCATCAACCAACCACTCATGTCGGAAGATCCGGCACTCAAGGCAGCTACACCGGCAGTCAATCGCCTGCCTCCAAGCACATAGTCGGATAAATTGCTGGTTAGCTTGGCTGCCATGTAACCAATAATACCCATTCCAATTAAATAAATAATAATCGATGTTAACGTTTGAATATTAATATCCATAATCTACTCCTTTGTTTTTTCTGTAAAAAAAGTAATGATTGATAAAATGATCAATGTTGGCATCGGAATTAATAACCATAACCAGGTTCCCAATGTTAATTCTTCACCCATCTCAAGTACCTCCTCCTTATGCATTTAAGTGTATTTTTTATACACTTACTTTTTAATTTTTAACTTCCCGGCTGTTATAGACACAAGAATTATCATACCATAAACGAGAATTTTTTAAAGTCATCTGCTCCTGACAGGGATAAATACATGAATAAATATACGTAAATATTCGATATTTTTGTCCTATATCAAATATTACTCAATATTTATTCACAAAAAATTATTTAAATTTATTGAAAAACAGTACTTTTTTCTCACCCTATTCAAAATAACGTACCAAGCAGATACGCTTTATTCATAGTTTTTTCATAATCAAATTTTTTATCCCTGTCCATTGTGTCAAAAAAGATCTCCACTTCTTTGTCAATGACTCCCATCTTTTCGGAAATTCCCTTTATTAGTTGGTGCCTCAACGTTTCATCATGACCATTAGAAACAAATTCCTCTTTCGTTTCACCTGCGAGCCCAACCCAAAGAACCTTCTGAGGATTGACCTGAGTGAATGCCGGATATGTGAAGACTCGATCAATATACCCTTTCATAATGGCTGGTAAACCATACCACCAAATCGGGAACACAAAGATCAGGGCGTCATACCGCTTTAATTTCTTCCTTTCCTTCTCAACAATATGGGAGGGCCTCCCTTTCATAGGGTTATCCCACTCTTCTTCACCCTTTTCATCAAGCAGGGGATTAAATTCCTCCCTGTACAAATCTAAAATGGATGACTTATATTCTTTGTCATGCAGACCTTTCTGAATATGCTTTGTAATGGAAAAAGTGAGGGAATTCGTTCGCGGATGGGCAACAATCATCAGTACTTTCAAGAAAAACAACTCCTTAAATGGACTTCAGTGATCACTGTGCGGTTTTCACTATCCAGGATAACATACCCGATTTTTCACCAAGTCCGTCTCCAATATTCTGTCGGATCCGTATGGAGAAAATACTTATCCAATACGACCCGCTTCTTTTTACAAAAAAAAGATGAAATCGATTGATTTCACCTTTTTTTCTTGCAGCTTGACGATGAGTGAGCGAACGTTTATGATTCGCCCCTCTGGATCTTAATGGTCCGTTTTTTCTCTGATTCGGATACAAACAGGGCACATGCAGCATCCCCTGAGATGTTAATGGATGTACGGGCCATGTCCAATAGACGGTCTATCCCAAGGATCAAACCTATCCCTTCGACAGGAAGATTGACACTGCTTAAGACCATGGCCAGGAGGATCAACCCGACTCCCGGCACCCCCGCTGTACCGATACTGGCAAGTACAGCCGTAAGGACGACGGTCACCAGCTGTTCCATGGATAAATCCACATGGTATACCTGGGAGATGAACACAGTGGCCACCCCCTGCATGATGGCAGTACCATCCATGTTGATCGTGGCTCCCAGTGGCTGGACGAAGGAGCTTACCGATTTAGAGACCCCCAGTCGCTGCTGGGCAACGTCCATTGAAATCGGGAGGGTCGCATTACTGCTTGATGTACTGAATCCAACGCTCATGGCAGGACTGAAATTCTTGAAGAACCATATTGGGCTTTTCTTTGCAAGAAAGAGTATCGTTCCGCCATACGTAATAATTGCATGAACGAGTAAAGACGCCAATACGACTACGAAATAAAGCCACATCGCTTTCAGGGCACTGGAACCCTGACTGCCGATTGCCGAAGCGATCAATCCAAATGTTCCGTATGGAGCGAATTTCATCACAAGGGTCACGAGATACATCATCAGGTCGTTTCCTTGCTCCACAAGTTTCAGGATTCCTTTTGTCTTATCACCCAGTGCCGTTAATCCGAATCCTATGAAGATGGCAAACGCGATGATCTGGAGCATATTGCCTTCAGTCATGGCCGTTAAGGGATTTTTAGGGATGATGTTCATAAGTGTTTCGCCTACAGGCGGAGCCTCTTCTGTTTTAAAGCCCTCTGATTGGGAGGCGTCGATTCCTTCCACCAATCCCGGATCGATGATGTATGCCAGTGCCAAACCGATCACAATGGCGATACAGGTTGTCAATAGAAAATAAACGATCGTCTTCAATCCGATTCTTCCAAGCTTCTTCGGGTCCCCTAATCCTGCCGATCCAAGGACGATGGAAAGAAACACAATCGGCACGACAAGCATACTGATCAGGTTGAGGAAAATCTTTCCTAGAGGTGTAAACAGATAAGGATCTAATATATCGAATAAATCTTTTGCAAAAATGTTCAGGATCAATCCTACTACGGCCCCTAATATCAAGGCAGTAATAATCTTTGTTGTCAAATTAAATTTCATAGATGTACCTCCCTATAATCTTCCAATTAATATAAAGATATTACCCTTATATCGTTTTTATAAAACCAAAAATTTTTAGAACTTTTAATGAATGAATTTCTCTGTTGTCATCCCCCGGCTGCTTTGTTCGTCCCAGAACTTCATTCTCCTTCCCCCATTATACTGATTTTTTATAAAATGAAAGAAGGTTGACGGATATTCACATCGAATTTACTAGAATTCCGGTGTTGGATTTCATAATTTCAGGAAGTTCAATGAATCCATTCTACCAAGAAAGCCTTTCCAAAAATTTCTTTTCGCATTTCATGGATTATCTTTTACGTGATTGGGTAAATAGTAATAACAGCATGAAATAGAAAGGAACATACGATTATGAATAAAACAGTCTATTTTCTTTCAAGTAGTCAACAGCGCAGCTTGATGGCTGAGGGCTGGGCAGAGAAGCTCCAAGTGTCGGATTGGTCTTTTAAAAGTGCCGGATGGGTTGCTGATAGTCGTGAAGAATTCAGCGTCCTGGCAATGAAAGAATTATGTATCGATATCAGTTCATTTCCTCTTTCGCGCATTGAGATGAAGGAACTTGGTGAGGCCTCGGTTATCGTTGCGATTCAGGATACAGAATATGATGATAAGATCGAACTCCCCTCTGAATTAGAAGAAAAAGTCATTTATTGGAACTTACCGAATCCACGAAAACGTTCTGCGACATTGATTGAAGAATGGGTGCACTACCAGGAAATTTGTGACGAAATTGCTATGCGGGTTAAGGATTTGGAGCATTTACTCCCACAATTACATTAAGAGGACTGATTACAACGGAACGTTAAAAGTAGTCAGTCCCTTTTTTTTACGTAAAATACTCAAGCTTCGCTTTCGGAAAATGCTTCTCCATATAAGCATACAGATGATCCTTGATTTCCTGCTCTTCATCCTTCTGGTATATATACTTACCGATTCCGTATTTCCCCCATTTGTATCGACGTTCTTCTTCATTTAATTCAAGCTTCGTCATCGGATAATTCTTCTCGATCACCCTTTTAGCAGGCTTCGTAAAACGGTGCTGGATAAATTCGAATGTTAAATCCTTCTTTGCTTCTTCCGGAAGGTGGGCTTCGAGGTGTTCGAACATTTGCTTATATCCTTCCTGCCATCCTTCATGTATATAGATGGGAGCTACGATAAAGCCAAGTGGATACCCTGCCCTGGCGACCTTACCGGCTGCTTCCAACCTTTTATCCAGTGGGGATGTACCCGGTTCAAAATTCTTGATGACATAGTCTGCGTTGATGCTGAAGCGGAATCTTGTCTTCCCATTATGTTTCGCATCCAGCAAATGATCCACGTGATGAAATTTGGTGACGAAACGTAACTTACCATACTCCGATTCACCAAAATGTTCGATCGCACGCTTTAGCGTATGTGTGAGATGGTCCACACCGACGATATCAGAAGTACACGCTGCTTCAAAACGAGTGAATTCAGGCGCCCTTTCCTCAATATACCGATCTGCCGCTTCAAATATTTCATCTACATTCACATACGTGCGAATATAAGGTTTACTACCCATCGTGGTTTGAAGATAACAATAATGGCAGTGCCCCATACACCCTGTCGCAAACGGGATGGCATACTCAGCTGACGGCTTGGAGGTATCGAACTTCAGCGTTTTCCGAACCCCCACTACTAACGTTGATTTGGCGATCCTGTATTTTTGAAAATGATTATCCCCAGGCAGATTTCGAACCTGATTGTGGGAAGTGGTATAACGGATTTCCACATCCATCTTCTCAAACTTTTCCTTTAATTGCTTCCCTAATGGGTAATCCAGTGCATTGGGTTCAAAATAGACCAATTGAGGCACGAACGGTTTTACCATATTATCCCCTCCTAAAGGTCTCCAAATGATTGTGAATAGGCCTCTTCTGCTTCTGCTTCTGAAGAATAGACGGCTACTTCGTGCGTTAACGGATAATAGGTTTCATATAAAAATAATGCTAATTCGTCTGGGTTTTCCGGATCGTGCACAAAAGCTGCTTCCTGTATATTGGCTACACTTTGAGTATGGGGGTTACGGTAAATCACGTAAACAACATCTCCAGCTTGATACGGCGTATAGTGATCGTTCAATTCCATTTTTCTCACCTTTTCCTATCATTCATTACTTTCATTTTTTGTCAATCGAGATAGAAATATGATGGTAAAAGATGTTTAATTAGCAACAGCCCAAAAAGAAAACTCCCCCCACTTGACTAACCGCAGGAGAAGTTTGTTCTATAAACCATAAAATTCAGTTGTATTTTTGACCAATTGTTTATATACAGCTGCTTCTGTCATGCTTTTTAATTCGGCCACTTTTTCAATGGAGCGGTGCATCATGCCAGGATGAGTCATTCTTTCTTGAAAGACTCCTTCAAACCTCCAGGGACCGTCTGTTTCCACCATCAGCCCTTCGATCGGGTAGGCTCTGACCAGCTGTTGTATTTCCTTTTCATACAGGACATCAGGCGTAACAGAAACGAGGTAACCATTACGGATCATCCTTTCGATCGTTTCACTATCTCCCTTAAACCAATGAAAATGAGCTTTTGAAATGGAATGCTTCTCCAATAAATCGCAGATGATGGGAGCATGCTCATAAACTCCATGAAGGATGATGGGTTTATTCAGCCGATTCGATTCAATGATAAAGCGTTCCAACAGCTCTATGTAAGGAGCGAGGACCAGTGAGGGATCTTCTTTCATTTTGTAATAGGGCAGCCCGACTTCCCCGATTGCAACCAGATCTTTATGATTCTTACGAATGAAAGCTAAAAGTCCCTCCACCCCACTATCCGAAGGAAGCTCTTGTTCCGGATGATAACCAGCAGCTGCCTTTATCCGTCCGTCCCCTTTCGCAAATGCAAGGTTTTGTTTGGATGATTGAAGGTGAAAGGATACAGAGATGAGAGCCTCTACTGAGTAGAGATCGAGCTCCTTCAGGATTTTTTCTCGTTCTTCCTTTTTATATAAGTCCAGGTGAATATGAGCATCGATGAGAGATCGTTTACACATACTGAGATAATTCCTTAAAAATATCCGTTTTCCATTTCAGGAACTCTTCGGTTAGAAGGATTTCTTTGTCTCGCGGCCGCGGGAATGGTACGTTGAACTCCTTTTGCACGCGTGCCGGTCTGGTTGATAACACAATGATACGGTCCGACAGGAAGAGGGCTTCGTCGATATTATGAGTGACAAACAGGACCGAACTTAAGTCTTCTTCCCATATTGAAAGGAGCCACCTCTGCATATCCAATCGGGTAAATTCGTCAAGGGCAGAAAATGGTTCATCCAGGCATAAAAAGGATTGAGGGCTGACCAGTGCACGAATAAATGCGACACGTTGTTTCATCCCTCCTGAAAGATCTTCAGGGTAAGCGTCCTCATAGCCCTTCAAACCGGCGCGTTCAATCATCCCCATCGCCATTTCCTTATCCCTCTTTCCGTGCAACTCCTGACCAAGCATCACATTCTCGATCACCGTCCTCCACGGTAAGAGGGACGGACTTTGCGGCATATAGCTAATGGACCCTCTACGGCCATTGATCGACTCTCCATCGAGCTTTATATCTCCTGAATCGGGTGCAAATAATCCACCGATCACGTGAAATAACGTACTCTTTCCACTTCCTGAAGGACCAAGGATGGAAACGAATTCACCTTCCCCCACTTGAATGGAAAGATCATCGAGAATCAATTCACCATCAAAGGATTTGGACATATTTTGAATCGATAACGTCGTCATGTTATTTGTCCTCCTTTCGATTCCACTTCACCATGATTTTTTCTAATAGTACGATGAGTCCAAAAAACAGCAGGCTGAGGAGCATGATCATGAAAATGGCGACAAACACCCTGTCGGTCCTGAAGGAAGAGGATGCAAGTGTCATATAGACGCCAATTCCTTTTTGAGCTCCTAGCCACTCCGAAATGACCGCACCCATCACACTATAGGTTGCGGAAATTTTCAAACCGGAGAAGATAGAAGGCAGTGCATGGGGCCACTCCACTTTCCGGAAAATCTGTCCTTTGGTTGCACCGGACATTTTCATATAAAGAATATACTCTCCGTTTGTCTGCCTGAAACCATCCATCGCCGAAACCGCCACAGGAAAGAAACAAATCAAGGTAATGACGATGATTTTGGGCAGGAGTCCAAATCCGAACCAAATGACAAGGAGAGGGGCCAAGACAATAATGGGTATATTCTGAGACAGGATCATGAGGGGATAGATCGCTTCCCTTACCTTAGGGAGGAGATGCAGTACCACCGCTGTCCCGAGCCCGATTGAACAGCCAATCGCAAACCCTGCGATCGTCAGAAATGCCGTTGATGAGAAATGCCCTTTGAACTCAGACCACGAAGCGATTCCTTCTTCCCATATCTCTGAAGGCGATGGCATCAGCCAGGCTGGCACCTCAAAGAGTTTAATGGCCACTTCCCAAATGATGAATAAAAGGATGAGGACCAAGAAGGGTCTCCATCCTTTTGAAATCCAAGTCCTCATCCTTTATATTTCTCCGTTAAATCGTTCATTTCGATCCCATCCGGCTGGTACAATACTTTAATCTGGGAAATGACGTTTTTGCTTCCTATTTCAATCATCCGTTCATTCATCTGTTCAATCACCTTGAATAATTGTGACAGATCCCCCTCCATCGTCGTTTCCAAAGGATGGACTTCATATCGTACTCCCGATTTTTCAATGATTGCGATCGCTTCATCCACATACGGAATCACGTCTTCACCGTTCTTTGTCTTCGGGATAATTTGTATGCTTACAAGTGCGTTCCCCATTTTGTTCACCTCTTATTTTGGTAAGAATTCGTTTGTGAATGCTTTCTTGCTTTCGAGTTTCTTATCTAATAAACCATTTTCATACATCCATGACGCATAGTTCTCCCAGACTTCCAGTTTCTGCTCTCCCCATCGGTCAGCATCATCTTTATATTTGGGTGCGAGCCATTCCTGACTCTTCATGACTAATTCTTTATCAAGATCTGGAGCTGCATCTAATAGGATCTCCCCCGCCTCTTTCGGGTTGTCTATTGTGTATTGATACCCTTTGGAAGCAGCTGCCATGAATGACTTGACCGTTTCAGGATCTGAATCGATCATTTTTTCATTCGTTGTGAGGACTGGAGTGTAGTAATCCAGTTTATCGGAATAATCCTTAACATACATCATGTTCAACTCTTCACCGCGGAGTTCAGCTTCAATTCCTGTCCATCCATAATAGATCCAGGCGAAGTCTACGTCTCGGTTAACGGCAGTAAAGAAATCGGTGTCTCCCATGTTTATGAAATTCACTTTTTCCACATCCGCGTTTTCTTGCTTCATGATTGAATCCATAACGGCTTTTTCCACGGGTGATCCCCAGCCGCCATAGCTTTTCCCTTCGAAATCCTTTGGTTTTGTAATACCCTTACTCTTCGGGGAAGCAAACCCCGACGTATTATGTTGAATGATGGCAGCTATGGATACGATGGGTACATCTTGAACCCTCGCTTGAGTGACACCTTCCTGATATCCAACACCGAACTCGGCTTTCCCCGATGCAACGAGCTGATCGGCACCCGCTTCTCCGGGCAGGATGATGTCTACATCCAATCCCTGATCCTTGAAGTAGCCTTTTTCTTTCGCTACATATAATCCGGTGTGGTTGGTATTCGGTGTCCAGTCGAGTACGACACTTACTTTTTTAAGATTGTCCTTTTTCTCATCGGCTGCATCTTCTCCCCCGTTACAGGCGGATAAAAGAAGTACAGAGCAGATGAGGAACATCCATTTTTTCATGATGATTCCTCCTTCGATCTTTTGCGGTCGTAACGTTTCATTCCATTATTCTTCGCTTATTCTTGAGAATGAATGTAAACCAATGGCTGTTTGAGGCTTAAAGTCCGGGATACAATAAAAAAACGCCCCAAGCTTCAGCCGCGGGACGCATCGTTAAACAGGTTGTGTATCGTTTAAGAGTATGTTTCCTACGCTGGTATCAGCCAGTTCAGGTTCAAAGGGTCAGTATCTAAAGGATACAATCTCAACCGGCCACTCCGGTCCCCCTACACTTGGAATATGAAATTAAACGTTATCTTCCTCCCTACTTTGCCATAGAATGAAAGGTTATTCAAGCTTTTCCTTCTCATATTGAAAGACTCCATGGAATTGAGCGGATGCAAACAGCTCCTCGATGAAACCCATACACGAAGTACCAGCTTCTGAATATCCCTTATAATAAGTAAAAAAGGCATATTGCAGGAGAAAGAGTATGACTATTGATGGCAAGATTCTTTTCTCTCCTTCGGTCAAAAGGTCATGCCTTTCATAGCCTTTCATAAACGCCAGGATCCAATTAATAGAATGGTCCTTTTTCTCCACTTGGACCGCTTTGAGCATCCCTGCTAGGAAGTAGCCGATGTCAGTAATCCGGGGTGCCGTACGGATTCGTTCAAAATCAATGAGCCCGCTCACTTCCCACCCCTTCATCAAAATATTCCCCGGATTGTAGTCGCTATGAACGAATTGATGGGGCAAACACTCATAGACAGACCCCCACCCCTTCATCCTTGATAGGATCCCTTGCCCCCTTCTGCCGATCGACTCAGAGCCAAGCTCCTTCACCCATTCTCTTACATGCCTTTCAATCTCCCAGCCCTTCGCTTCATAATGGCACCGATATTCTTTAAGGATGAGATGCAGGGTTGCAAGGTATGCTCCTGCATTTGTCAGGGAGTCGGTAGAAAAATCCGTCAACGGCGCTCCTTCAAGTGCCTCATAAAGAGAATAGATTTGCTCTCCTTCTTTTACATATGGAAGTTGTGAGGAAGTTAATATAGGAGATTCAACGTTCAGGTGATGACTCATTAAATAAGAGGTTAGATAGAGCTCCTCCATTCGATTTTCAATGGAAGAATCCACTCTTCTTTTCAAATAGAAGGTCTTTCCTTCCGCCTTCACTTCCGTAACATAAGGATGAAGAAGAAGCGTTTTCATGGAAGTGGGATCCATTCCCCAATGACTAATAATATCCTGAAGAGGTTCAATCATTTCTATTTCCTTTCAATACATAGTAATATACATGTAGTATGACTATGAAAGAATATCTACATACCATATGAGGAGAGGTTTCACCTATGCAAAGAATACAAATGACAGAAGACTTATCATTCTCGAGGATCATTCATGGATTATGGAGACTATCAGATTGGAAGCAGTCCAAGGAAGATACGTTATCATTGATTCAACACAATATTGAAAACGGAATCACCACGTTTGACCATGCCGATATTTATGGTTCTTATACATGTGAAACCTTATTCGGTGAGGCGCTTGCCCTCCAACCATCATTACGGGAGAAAATGGAGATCGTAACAAAATGCGGCATTGTCCTCCCTTCTGACAATCGCCCGGAGCATAAGACGCATCACTACAACACCAGTAAAAAACATATTCTCACCTCGGTTGAACATTCTCTCCAACAATTAAAGACGGATTACATTGATCTATTGTTGATTCACAGGCCGGATCCTTTCATGAACGGCGAAGAGGTAGCTGAAGCCTTCACTCAATTAAAAGAAGAAGGGAAAGTCCGTCATTTTGGAGTATCCAACTTTAAAGGTCATCAGTGGAATATGCTTCAATCTTATTTGCCGTTTCCATTGATTACCAACCAAATTGAATTATCCGCCTATCACCTGGAAAACTTTGAAGACGGCACGTTAAACCTCTGTCAGGAAAAGCGTGTGGCTCCCATGGCCTGGTCACCACTTGCAGGCGGAGCGATCTTCAAGGGCGAAGATGAGAAAGCCGTCCGTCTTCAACATACATTAAAGAAAGTGCAGGAGGAAACTGGAGCTAAGGGGATCGACCAGGTTCTATATGCATGGCTGCTTAACCATCCGGCTAACATCATGCCAATCGTCGGTTCAGGTAAAAAAGAACGGATCCAACATGCAATCGACTCTCTTTCCATCCAATTGAACCATGATCAATGGTTTGAAATCCTGCAGACGTCCATGGGACATGATGTACCTTAAACGATAACCGCACATGAAAAAAGACGATCCTTTCTCTAAAGGGTCGTCTTTTTATTGAGCTATATCTCCACCAACATAATATTCAAGGTAAACATCCTGCAATTCATCCATTGAAAGTTCATAGAGCTGCTTACCGAACGATTTATAGACGCCGATCCTCAATAATTGTTGTATATAAAAGTCTTTTTTAAGTTCGGGTGTTTTGTTCTGTTCTGATTTCGTTTCTTGATGTAGCATGTTCATCCCTCCAGTTGAGGATATACCCCAATCATGGAGAGACATAAACATTCGTTTTCCATTTTACTTGAATCACCTTATAAAAAACCCCGTCACTGCAATCATGAGAGGGATACTGCATAATATTCCCAACTGATCATGTACAACTATGATGATGCCCTTCAAGCACGTTTTCCCCTTCAACTTGGATGGTAGAATGATGAATGTCAAACTCATGTTCAAGAAGGGCTGATAACTGTACTAAGATCCTATCCCGATTCACTTCATCCCCTACGACGACATGGCAGCTTAAAGCTTTAAAATCCGAAGTGATGGACCATACATGAAGATCATGGACTTCCATGACTCCCGGTACCTGAGACAGGCTCTTGGACACCTTTTCCATATCAACATCTCCCGGAGAACCTTCCATTAAGATATGAATGGAATCCTTCGTCACCCTCCATCCGGAGATGACAATAAGAATCGCTACGATGACAGAAGCAATCGGGTCTGCCAGATTCCAATCAAAGAAGTAAATGAGAAGACCCGCTATGATGGCCCCGACTGATCCGAGCATATCCCCCAGTACATGAAGGAATGCACTGCGGACATTCAAATTATGTTCGTTGTCCCCTTTCATCAGGATCCAGGCGACAATGATGTTCACAATCAAGCCGATTACGGCGATGATCATCATGCCGGGAGATACAGTGGGAATGTCGATGAAGCGACGGTAAGCTTCCCAGAAAATGTAAAGGGAAACCAATATCAGGGTGATGCCGTTCAGAAAAGCAGCTACGATTTCAAAACGTTTGTACCCGTAAGTCTTCCCCATATCCGACGCCTTCTCCCCTATATAGAAAGCGGCCAGACTAAGACCAAGTGCCGCTGCATCACTGAGCATATGCCCTGCATCTGAAAGAAGGGCTAGACTATTTGTCACCACTCCCCCCACCACTTCAACAATCATAAAAGTAAAAATGAAAAGAAAGCTGATTAATAATGCTTTTTTATTTTGGTTGTGGCCATGACTGTGATCGTGACCCATATGATATCCCTCACTTTCAATTTTCTTCTAAGAACATACATACTATTATACGTACCGTCGCTCCCATTAAGCAAAAATATGGGAAACACGCATGGCCAGGAAGGCTCCGGAAGCCGATTTTCGAACATAAAAAAACCCGGACACTCAATCCGGGGCTCGCTGAAGGATTAATTTTGTTGAAGCTTTTTCCGCTCGCGCTTCATGAAGAGGTCAAGTGTTACCCAGAACACAACGGATGTAATGGCGAAGATGGCGATGGCGAAGTAGATGTCTTCAGTTTTCCAGTCTAATCGAGGAATAAGCAGGCCCAATAC
This sequence comes from Rossellomorea sp. LJF3, assembly GCF_037046045.1. Classification (NCBI taxonomy): domain Bacteria; kingdom Bacillati; phylum Bacillota; class Bacilli; order Caryophanales; family Bacillaceae; genus Rossellomorea; species Rossellomorea sp. LJF3. The sequence continues at coordinate 210,802 of NZ_JBANLY010000002.1, forward strand.
ACCTGATAATATATAGTAGCCACCAATTAATTGCAGGTATAACCGTCCTGTTTGGGATTGAAGGTTTTCAAGATACCCTTTTCCTGCTTTGCCAAAGAAAATGGCTACTCCTCTTAAAATGATATAAACCGAAAAGGCAATGATAAGGGCTACAACAAACTCTTGATTAAAAACGTCTGCCATGATCGTCCTCCTTTCCAACTATCCAGTGTTTTGAATCCTAAATGATTGTTTTGTTCATAAATATTCATTATGATGAAATCATGAATCAAACCGGTTAATCGTTATATTTCAGAATAACCCAATGCGTGTTGCATTTCAATGATAAACGGACAAACGAAATTGGATAGGAATGTAATACGTTAAAAGGATATACTCAATGCGAAAGGATTTCAAGTGGCATACGTCCCTCAATTCTTACGTTATCATGACTATTTTATACAGGAGGTGATTGAAGCGAAAGAAAGGGACAACTTCCCGTTCTTTTGACTTCTACTACTTGGATATTTTCATTAATTTACTACTTGTTGCCCTGTTAATCGGATTGACAGCGTTCTTCGTCGCTTCTGAGTTTGCCATTGTGAAAGTGAGGGGTTCGAGAATCGATCAATTGGTTTCTGAAGGAAATCAAACCGCCGTTGCTGCGAAGAGGGTCATTTCCCATCTGGATGAATACCTTTCTGCCTGTCAGCTGGGGATTACCATCACCTCCCTTGGACTTGGGTGGTTAGGAGAACCAACCATTGAAACGCTGCTTCACCCACTATTTGAAAAGTTTGATATAAATCCGTCCATTTCAAACATCATTTCATTCGCCCTGGCTTTTTCTGTCATTACCTTTTTGCATGTGGTGATAGGAGAATTGGCTCCGAAGACATTTGCCATCCAAAAAGCTGAGAAAATCACTTTATTATTTGCCAAGCCTCTCATTTGGTTCTACCGGATTGCTTATCCGTTTATTTGGACCTTGAATAGTTCGGCACGCGTGTTTACGGGCATGTTCGGTTTAAAACCTGCCTCAGAGCATGAAATCGCCCATTCGGAAGAAGAGCTCCGAATCATTCTTTCCGATAGCTATAAGAGCGGTGAAATCAACTCTTCCGAATTCAAGTATGTGAATAAGATATTTGAATTCGACGAGCGAATCGCCAAGGAAATCATGGTCCCCCGGACAAACATTGTGACTCTATCCGCAGAATCCACCATTGATGAAGTATTATCGGTCATTAAGGAAGAGCGGTATACGAGATATCCTGTCGTGGATGGGGATAAGGACAATATCCTTGGGGTTGTAAATGTGAAGGAACTCTTAACGACCCTCGTGAATCATAAAAGCGAGCATGAGGATGTGACCTCCTTCATTAAGCCCGTCATCCGCGTCATTGAAACCATCCCGATTAAAGCCCTGCTCCTCAAGTTGCAGAAGGAACGCTCCCCCATGGCCGTCCTTCTTGATGAATACGGCGGAACGGCAGGCCTGGTTACCGTGGAGGATATCATTGAAGAAATCGTCGGTGAGATCCGGGATGAATTTGATATCGATGAAATTCCTGAAGTCCAGAAGATAAAAGAAGATCATTATATTTTCGACGCCGTCATGCTCATTGAAGATGTGAATGATCTTCTGGGCATCTCGATTGAAGAGGAAGAAGTCGATACAATCGGAGGATGGTTCCTCACTCAAAAATATGAAGTCATGCCTGAAGATAAGATCGAAGAACAAGGCTATTGCTTTAAAGTCAAGGAAATCGACGGCCACCATATTCAGTACCTGGAAGTCACCAAAATGAGAAAGAACACGTCTGAAACGAACGAGTCTCACTAAGAGCCCGTTCGTTTTTTTTTATGTTCCACAAGACGATAGCAAAGAATAAATCTTTTCATAAATGGAAAAATAAGCGGAAATAGATAGTTAAGAGGTGAACTATGACTAGCATCATCGTTGGATTAATCCTGCTTATGGTTTTAGCGTATTTAGGCTGGTCGATCATTTGGATCGCGCCGTTGGTTGCAGGTTTAGTTGCATTAATGAGTGGTCTCGATCTGCTGCCGGCCTATACAGAAACGTATATGACCGGATTTGTGGACTTCGCAAAAGAATGGTTTCCCGTCTTCCTGTTTGGGGCCATCTTCGGTAAGTTGATGGAAGATGTAGGTGCCGCCCAATCCGTTGCATACAAAATCACCAACATTATCGGAAAAGACCGGGCCATACTGGGAGTATTGATTGCTGCAGCGGTATTGACATATGGCGGTGTCAGTTTATTCGTGGTGGTGTTTGCCATCTATCCACTGGCGATCGCCATGTTCAGAGAGGCGGATATTACACGAAAATTACTGCCGCCGACATTTGTATTAGGTGCATTCACTTTTACCATGACCGCAATCCCGGGTACACCCCAGATTCAGAACCTGATACCGATCGATTACTTCAAGACATCACCTACTGCCGCTCCAATCATTGGGATCACAGGGGGATTAATCATGGCGGTTGGAGGGTACTTTTATTTAAGATGGCGTCAAAAGCAGTTTACGGGGAAGGGAGATGCTTTCACTGAACCCAAAGGCGGGAATGATGTGAAAGAGATTAAAGAATCGGAGCTTCCGAACTTCTATCTCTCGTTTCTGCCCCTTGTCATCGTCGTCGTTACATTGAATGTGTTCAAGTGGAACATCCTGACTGCCCTTCTTGTCGGAATCCTTTCAATTTTACTCATTAATTTCAAACATTATAAGAAATTCATTCCTGCTGTCAATGGAGGGGCCAAAGGATCGGTTATGGCCGTGATCAATACAAGTGCCGCAGTCGGGTTTGGGGCTGTCGTTACAGCGGCACCCGGTTTCAAGACGTTAACGAAACTCATCCTGGGCATCAAAGGGAATCCGGTGATTTCAGAAGCAATCGCTGTTCAAACATTGGCTGCCATAACGGGTTCTGCTTCCGGAGGGATGGGAATTGCCCTGGAAGCGTTGGGAGATAAATACTATGAGCTTTCACAGACAAGCGGAATCAGCGCAGAAGCATTCCACCGAATTGCTTCCATCTCTTCCGGCGCATCGATTCTGCCTCATAATGGCGCTCTCCTTACCCTATTTGCCGTCACAGGACTTACTCATAAAGATTCATATCTAGATGTTGCCGTTGTCGGGCTGCTTATTCCGACAATCGCGGAAATCGTCTCAATCATCTTAGCCAATCTGGGAATTTACTAATTCGAGGAGGAAATCAAAATGGTCAATGACAAAGTGGTATTTATTACTGGTGCTGCAAGAGGGATTGGATTTGAAATCGGGGAACATTTTGCCCAAAATGGTGCAAAGGTCGTTCTGTCCGATATCAATCAAGAAGGATTGGATGAAGCAGTAGATGAACTAAAAAGCAGAGGGTTTGAATGCCTTGGCATAAAATGTGACGTAACCAGTGAAAAAGACGTGAAGGCCGGAATTGATAAGACCGTGGAACACTACGGACGGATAGATGTCCTGATCAATAACGCAGGGCTTCAACATGTTTCACCCATTGAGGACTTTCCGATTGAAAAGTTTGAACTATTAATCAAGATCATGCTGACCGCCCCATTCATCGCAACAAAATTTGCTTTTCCACATATGAAAAAGCAGAAGTTCGGACGGATCATCAATATGGCATCGATTAATGGCCTGATAGGGTTTGCCGGAAAAGCTGCCTATAATAGCGCGAAGCATGGTGTCATCGGATTGACCAAAGTCTCGGCCTTAGAGGGAGCTGAACACGGGATTACAGTCAATGCTATGTGTCCCGGTTACGTGGATACCCCCCTTGTCCGTAACCAGCTGAAAGACATCTCCACCACCCGTGGTGTTGAGCTTGAAAAAGTATTGGAGGATGTCATTTATCCCCTTGTTCCACAAAAACGATTGCTATCAGTAGAAGAAATTGCGGACTACACCATCTTCCTTGCAAGTGACAAAGCAAAGGGCGTAACCGGTCAAGCCGTAGTGTTGGATGGTGGATATACAGCCCAGTAATTCTGCACAGAAAAATCGGATCAGAAACCTGATCCGATTTTTTTACTTTAAATGCTCAGGAAATGCACCAAGGTCCACTCCCCACACGAGCGGCATCACAAAATAAATCAATAGAGTGATAAACACAATACTAATCAAGTTCAACCAGACTCCGGCTTTCACCATATCCCCCATTTTGATATAGCCAGACCCGAAGACAACGGCATTCGGAGGAGTTGCAACCGGCAGCATGAAAGCACAGGATGCAGCAAGCCCGGCGGCTACCATCAGGCTATAGGGATGAACGTTCAAAGCAGCAGCCAACGCTGCCATAATAGGAAACATCATCGTAGCTGTAGCCGTATTGGACGTGATTTCCGTCAGGAATATAACAAAGGTTGTCACAGCTGCAAGGATGATAATGAAGGAGACACCTTCAAGGACCGTCAACTGCTTTCCGATCCATTCCGCCAAGCCCGTTTCCTTGAACCCTTTGGCAATGGCAAGACCTCCCCCGAATAGAAGCAGGATTCCCCACGGCAGCTTCTTCGCATCCTCCCAATTGATCAACCTTGTCTCTTTTCTTCCCGGAAGAAGGAAAAGGACAAGTGCCCCCGTCATGGCAATGATCGTGTCATCTAAATCAGGGATCCACTGGTTCAATAAGAAGGAACGTGTGATCCAGCATAGGGCAGTGACTGTAAAGACCGTTAGAACGAGTTTTTCCTCAAATGAAATGCGACCGAGGGAGCGGTTTTCCTTTTCGACGATTTCCCTTCCCCCCGGTAATTCTTTTATTTTCAAAGGAAACGCCACTTTAATGAGATACCACCACGTAGCGATGAGAAGAATGACGGCAAGAGGGACTCCGAACAGCATCCACTTGGCAAAGGAGAAATCGATACCATAGAGCTGTTTCACCACTGCAGCGAATATGGTGTTCGGAGGCGTTCCGATTAATGTCCCCAACCCTCCGATCGATGCACTATAGGCAATCCCCAGCATGATGACTTTACTGAAGTGCCCTGTCCTATTCGCTCCCTCTTTCTTTAAGCTTTCATTCACCTGGTAAATCACGGCGGTTCCGATCGGCAGCATCATCATGGCCGTTGCCGTGTTCGAAATCCACATGGACAGAAACCCCGTGGCAAGCATGAACCCCAGGACAATCCGTTCCGTACTCGTCCCAATCAGCAGGATGATGTTCATGGCGATGCGCTTATGTAAGTTCCATTTTTCCATGGCAATCGCTATGATAAACCCGCCCATAAACAAAAAGATGGTCCCATCCCCATAAGCAGATGTGACATCCCCTGACTGCAGTGCCCCGGTAACGGGAAACAGAATGATCGGTAGCAGGGATGTAGCCGGTATCGGGATCGCTTCCGTAATCCACCAGATCGCAATCCAGACTGTACCTGCAAGGACAGCCACTGCTTCTTTGGACAATCCTTCAGGAGAAAAGAACAGGATGATGAGAAAGAATAAAAGCGGCCCTAAGACAAACCCGACTTTCTGTCCGGGATTTGCAGAAGGTTCTGGAGAACGATCCGTCTGCACCCCTCCATTTACCCCGGCTGGAGTACTTCCTGATGTGAAAAACCTGAACGTCTCCAATACATCATCATGCCACCCCCACAGCGTTTTCCAAGCATACTTCACTGTTTGCATCTTATTCCCCCTTTTCTTGTCATACTGGACCATACCCCTTGGAGAAACCGGTATAAACAAGAATCAACCACAATTTGTAAGATTGTCCCATTCCTCACTTATCATAAACAGAATGAAAAAAGGACCATTTCATCATAAAGCTTTTCATTGTAAAATAATGTTAGAGTAAAGATGACGGGCAGATAAAAGGAGAAAGTATGAAAATCTATTGGCAGATCAGCTATTTTGTAATCGGGTTACTTATTTTCAGCTATGGCATCAGCATGTCCATTAAAGTACAATACTTAGGCATCCACCCATGGGATGTTTTAAATATCGCTTTGTTCGATAAGTTCGGGCTGACCATCGGAACGTGGAATATCATTGTCGGTGCCACTCTCATAGCAGGCACGCTTATCTTGAAGGGGAAATATATTCAAATCGGAACGATCCTGAATGGAGTAATGGTCGGCATGCTCGTTGACTTTTTTCTTTTTTATGATTTGCTTCCTCCACAAACGGGTCCGGTTACAGACATCCTGATTCTCCTGTCTGCCATTTTGTTGATGGGGGTTGGAGGCGGGTTGTATTCTGCTGCACATCTTGGAACGGGGCCAAGGGATGGATTTATGCTGACCATTTCAGACCTGACCAATCTTTCCATCAGCAGAGTCCGGATCATATGCGAGTGTACCGTCTTACTGATCGGTCTACTCCTCTCCGGTCCCGTCTTCGTTTTCACGTTTATTTATACGTTCATCCAAAGTCCCATCTTCCAAAAATCGTTTTTATACTTTACCGAAAGACTCCATACCCGGTTTCCGGATCGGAGCAATATTAGTATGTAATTTAGAAAAGCGGAAGAGGCTCGCACTGGGGCGACAAGCATAAGGCGAGGTGGCATGAAGGTGTGCTTTTCACCTTCTTGACAGCTTGACTTATGACCTCGAGCCCCAAGCCCCTGGAGCTGGGCATAAAGAAAAGCGGAAGGGGCTGAATCAATAAAGGACAAACTGCCAGAATCGCAGTTTGTCCTTTTCACGTCATGACATTTCGCATGCCACTAATCCGTATTGCCGTCCATGATCCAGCTTCTTAATGAATTGAAACAATTGCTGCACCTCATCATTATCCTGCTCTCTCTTATAGTAGTCTTCCAGCACCGACAGCATTTCATCAGGATACATCAGGCAGGTATGGCTCCCCCAGTCTGTCTGCCTGCCTTCGAATTTTTTATAGTAAATGCCATCCAACAGGGCAAAAAACAGTTCATACCCTTTAGGAAAGAACGGACTGATCCGCTTCGGATAATTATGATTCCAGTCTCCCCCCTCATAATGGAATGTCCGGTCAGTCAAATCACCGATAAAGACTTCAACATCCGCCATCCTATCTCCTCCTCAATCAATAAGTGTCTACTCTACATTGTATAAACCCGTCCACCATGTTTAGAACAAAAAAGGGCCGCCTCAGGATTCTTCTCCCTGATGCGACTCCCGGTTTATTAAAGATATTTTCGCTGGACGCTCCTTCCGTCATACGTAAATAGCATATCCCGGTTCTCCACATGGGTCTCGATATGGACCGGTCTTCCCCAGAGCTGGTGCAAATAAGGTAAAACCTTTTCCAAATATTTAATATCAAGCTCAACATCCTCAAACCAGTGCTTAAGATAGAGCTCTCCGCTCTTCATGTAGTCCCCGTCATTCACAGTGATGTAAGGGAATCCGCCATTCACCCTCATGCCCACGAGCTGATCCCGGACATGGGTCCATTCTTTATCGACAATTTTATAATCCTTCCCCTGCTTTTGGAACAGATACATATCCTCCCTCGTCACCAGATCTTTCGTTAAATAGTTTCGTAAGAAGGAAATATCCGATTCTATTTCACGCACTTCAAACATTTTTTCACGACCGGAATTAGGCTTTACCCCCCGTTTTTTCATTTCTTCTGTCGGATTATCGAACCGATCCTCAATATCTTCGAAAATCTTCAGACCCAGATAATATGGATTGATCTGTGTACGGGATGGCTGTACGACGCCAGCATTCAGCTTGGCAAACTCGATCGATTCCCCGCTTGTCAGATCCATTTCACGAATGATCCGTTGATGCCAATACGAGGCCCACCCTTCATTCATGATCTTCGTTTCAAGCTGAGGCCAGAAATACAGCATTTCTTCCCTCATCATCGTCAATATATCCCGCTGCCAGTCCGACAATTCCCTGCTATACTGCTCGATGAAAAGAAGGATATCCTTTTCCGGCTGCGGTGGAAACTTTTTCTTCACTTTCTTCTTTTCCCTGCTCTTTGGCTTTTCATCCAAGGACCATAGATCATCATAAGGAGACGCATGGCTCACTTCTTCTTCTTCCCACTCCACATCATCCAGCGTCCACGACAGCTTCGGGCGCATAAGGGAAGGATCGATGTGTTCATCCACGGCAAGGACCGCATCAAGGAAATTCTCGACTTCCTGCTTCCCATGTTCAATCTCATACCTGCGCACACGTTCAGCCGTAGCCGCCATACTTTCCACCATATCCCGTTTCGTATTCTGGAACCGGACATTGTTTTTAAAGAAATCACAGTGTGCCAGAACGTGAGCCACAATCAATTTATTCTGTATGAGGGAATTGGAATCCAGCAAAAACGCATAACAAGGATCCGAGTTGATCACAAGCTCATATATCTTACTCAAACCCAAATCATACTGCAGCTTCATCTTATGGAACTGCTTCCCGAAACTCCAGTGCGAAAACCGTGTCGGCATCCCATAAGCCCCAAATGTATATATAATGTCAGCAGGACAAATCTCATAACGCATCGGATAAAAATCCAGACCAAACCCGGCTGCTATCTCAGTAATTTCCCCTATCGCATTCTGCAAATTCTTCTGCTCCTCTAAATTCATCTTCATCCCCCTCTTTATACTCTTATCTAAATGTATGAAAAGAATAGGGATTTGATGAAAAGAAAAGCGGAAGGGGCTCGTACTGGGGCGACAAGCATAAGGCGAGGTGGCATGAAGGTGTGCTTTTCACCTTCTTGACAGCTTGACTTATGACCTCGAGCCCCAAGCCCCTGGAGCTGGACAATAGAAAAGCGGAGCCGGGTTGGGCAGAGGCGACAAGCATAACCCTAAAAAAGCTGTTCCCCCAATCCAGGGAACAGCCTTCTTATCAACCTTACGTATTCAGGTTCTTTTGCAATAGTTTTACTGGGATGAGTGTAGTGAGCAGCAGGAGTGCAGACCATGTGAAAACCATTGAAACACTCATGACTTCCAGCAAAAGTCCGACCCCCACTGACGATAAGCCGAACAAGAGAGTGGTTAACGCCCCTTGTGCAGCATAAATCTTCCCGAGCTCTTCAGGTGGCGCACTCTCCTGTAGATACGTCTGAAGCACTACATTCTTTATTTGATCAAACAACCCGAACACAAACGACAAGATTAGTGCCATCACGGCAACTTTATTCCAGGCAAATACAAGGGTGACACCTGAAGTGACGACCATACAGAAAGGGAGCCACTTATGCCGGTGTTTTGAAAAGATGCCATGCAGCTTAAATATGAGATATGAGGCAAGGACCAATCCGACAAAGAAGCTTGAGTTGATGAATCCCCACCATTCTTCACCCCGCTGAAGCAGGAGATCCACATATAAATAAAGAACGGCGGCAATCCAGACGGTCCCTGAAATCGACTCCAGCCCGTATATCCAAAAAACGGGAACCAGCCCTTTCCGACTTTTAACCTGAGACCATCCCTCTAAAAGCTCCTGCCACCAAACCTTGCGAACTTCCAGCGTGCTGCTTGGAATGACCGGCAGCTTAAGCATAAAAAAGGTGCTGGCCAGGAACAAGATGATCACCACAATAAAAAGATTCGTTGCATTCAGGACAGCTAAAAGAATTCCGCCCAAAGCCCAGCTTGAGAATTGAATCGTCTGATCGACGGTTGAGAGGAAGCCATTCGCCCCCATAAGCTCCTCTCTCTTAACCAGAAATGGCACATATGCATTTCTCGCCGGCAGTGCCCAACCATCCAAAAAGGAAATGATACTCGCACAAACGAGATATATCCATATATTCCCGATATTAAGTACTATCATTAGGAGGAACACGCATAAAAAAAATGTCTTCCCCATTTGCGAATACGCGATCAAGCTCCTCATCTGTGTACGATTCAACAACAAAGGTGCTGCCATGCTGCTGATAAATCGTGAAAAGGTGATCACTAAAGGAACAGCCGTCATGTAAACAGCAGAACCGGTCATGTTGTATACAAGGGAGATCAACCCTACGATATAGAAGATATCCCCCATATTGGCCAATGACTGACCGAACCACAGATTTCTAAATGCATTGGAATGCATATCTCTTCCTCCCTCTATTCAGTTTATATATAGGTAAGAAAAGAGCAGCATCACATCGGAACAAAGATCCCCTTTCAGAATCAAAACGATTTATGTATGATTTCATTTTAGCAAATTGGTGGTGAGTTTGCAGTAATACTTTAGTTTATCATCATATGGGTATGCGGGTGCAGGTTTTATGGGGAAATGGCCAGTCTCACCTATAACAAAAAAAGCCTCCTTAGTCAAAGAAGACTTCATCTGTTCCCGTTATTCCTTCACCGAGATGTTGAGTACCTTTTCATTGTCCAGATCGTGTACTACGATTACAACGACCTTTTTCTCTGCATTGTTTTCCTGCACGGTAAATTCAAAGGCATCGGATACTTTGTTCTCCGTCATTTTCTTGCGCCCCTGGTACTGATAATCCTTTACAGGCTGCCCGGGATAGTCCTCTTTGATGACTGCTGTCGCAATGCGTCCAAACTTCTTATAATCCGACTGCTCGGCATGCGCCTGACTTGAAAATACCAGAAAAAATACAGTTGATAACATCACGATTGCTTTCTTCATTTTCATCACCTCTATTTACGTTTCATTACATAGGATGAATTAATCAGTCGTTTTTATACACCCAATAGAAGGAAAACGAGCATTTGCAACAGTACCAACTTTTACAGAGAAATTAATATCGTTTTCTCGTGCACAATAGGAGTACCCCTTCAGAAGGAGGGAAACCAAGTGAACAAAGTCGATTACGATCGGGCCTTGTATTACACTCACCGATCAGAATGGGATAACCTGTTGATCCTTATGGTGAGAACGAAGGATGACCTTCTTTCAAAAAGAATTGAACATTTCTTACATGCGTATCATTTTTCTAATGATTACACGGTTGTAGAGCGTAATCTCTATACGCTTTTACGATATATCGAACATGCAAACTTCACCTTTAGTGTCGAGCAACCACTCCAGGAAACCTTTGCAGAGATGTAACAAAAAGAGAATTCCACCTACGGCTGATCCAATTAGTATGCGCTATTGGATCAGCTTTTATTTATTTCGAGTTGCATCATTTATTTCACGTACAACATCATAAAAAAAACCGGCAAAATGCCGATTTTTCATCATTGTGACGAAATTTCAGTTTTTACCAGTTCAGCTGCTTTTACATACACCTTTAGTTCCCTCATCAGGTCATCCACTAACTTTGCAGGTTCCTCCAATAGCCCATCACTTTCATAATCAAAGCAGTGGGGATCAAGAACAAGCTGCTTCGGAATGACATTTGCATACACTCCCCGACCGACGATCCGAAGATTATTCAAGCAGTTTATACCGCCTTTCCCCCCGCCTGCGCATGCAAGAAGCGCAACAGGTTTATGGGCAAATTGCTCACTGCTTAAGAAATCGAGTGCGTTTTTGAGTGCCCCGCTCATACCGCTGTGATATTCCGGGGAAGCTAAAATGACGGCGTCCGCATCTTTCACTTTTTTCTTGAGAGATTGAACGGCGGCGACCTCCGATTGCTCCTGTTCTCCCGTGTAGAGTGGAAGGGAGCCATCACTCAAATCAATAAGATCACAATCATATGTCCTTGCAATGAATCTTGACGCAATTCCAGTGCGTCCGCGTTTTCTCGGGCTTCCATTGATGATTACGATGTTCATGTCATAAAAATCCTTTCCAGATTAATTTTTTGTCAATTGATGTTTCACGGCATAAAGTGCCGCCTGTGTCCGATCTGACACTTCCAGCTTGGAAAAAATGTTCGAAATATGGGTCTTGACGGTTTTTTCCGTAATATAGAGGCTTGAAGCAATCTCTTTATTACTCTTCCCTTTCGTCAGCTCAATCAAAACATCCTTCTCCCGTTTGGTGAGCTCATGAATTTTATGGGGAGGCTCTCGTTTCGTGATCCTTGTCAGTAAATGATTGGTTGCTTTCGGGTGAAGAGAATTTTCACCTGATAGGAGTTTTCGGATCCCGCTCACTAATTCATCGGGTTCAATGTCCTTTAACTGATATCCAGCCGCTCCTGCTTCTATAGCGGGAATCACGTGATTCTGGTCGGAAAAGCTCGTCAGCATCAGAATTTGAATGTCTGGATACTTCTTTTTAATTTCCCTGGTCGCCTGGATGCCGTCCATGACCGGCATCATCAGATCCATCAGGATGATGTCGGGTTTCAAGTCTCCAGCCATCCGAACGGCCTCTTGCCCATCCTTCGCTTCACCTACGATATCAAAGTCCTTTTGTGTTTTCAAAAAGAAAACCAATCCCCTCCGCACGACGTGGTGATCATCTGCTATCAATACTCTAATCATTTACCCGGCACCTCCTAATACGGTAATCGAACTGATATGACCGTTCCCCTTCCAAGCTGACTGTCGATCTTCAGCGTACCACCAATGCTTTTCACACGTTCCTTCATACTTTGGATCCCTACTGAAGGCAGGGACTGCTTTCCGTCATATTGAAATCCGTATCCTCTATCTTCAATCGTCAGATGGATCGATTGCGACTCACTTTTCAATGTATAGAGGATGCGTTTCTCCCCGGAATGCTTTTTACAATTATTCAGTGCTTCCTGACTGACACGCCACAACACTTCTTCTATTTTAGAGCTTAAGGAGATGACTCCTTCCACTTTCGTTTCCAAGGTCAATCCAAGCATCTCTGCGTATCCTTTAGAAGCTTCTACGACTCCATTCTCAAGTCCATGGGGTCTCAATTGCCAGATGAGGGCCCTCATTTCCGATAAGGCTTCCTGAGCCAACCCTTGAATCGTTCTGAACGTATCCTTTACCTCTTCATCCCCGGTCATTTCTGCCCCTCCCCTTGCCGTCAACGTAAGGGAGAACAACAATTGATTGACCGAATCATGAAGGTCTCTTGCCAGTCGGTTCCTTTCTCCGATCAACGCGACTTCCTGCTCTTTTTTCGTGAGCAGGATGCGCTTGATGGCGGACCCGATTTGGAAGGCAACCGATTCAAGAAGCGCCAGTTCGTCTGTGGAGAAGTGAGTCTTGTTCGGTGCTGCGACATTCAATAACCCAAAGGACTCATCCCCGGACTGGAGGGGGACCGTCGCATGATGTGTAATATCATCTGTGTCTTCCCTGTTCTCTTCGATGGCCTGCTCGATCCGCTGACATTCAATAATATTGGACGCTTTGGTGAGTTTACCTTTTCGAAATCGATTCACACACCAGCACCCGCCTTTTTTCATCGGCTCACATTGACGGTCTGAGAGGGATTCCGGCAGATTCTCATAAGAAACAAGTTCGTGGCTTCCTTCTTTATCAATGAAGAAGATCCACCCTGTTGTAAAGCTTGAACCCCTGATCAGCTTCTTCAGTGCACCTGAAAGCATGGAATCAAGCTCTGTTTCGTTGTTCAGCAACTCGGCTATCTCTTTCAAAAGTCCGATATTTGAAAGGGATTCAGAATTCATGTTCATCGTCCTCTCCGATCCTATACTACTATTATATAGATTTCACATAAATCCGGTATTATCAAAAAGAATGATACCATTCTACGACCATTGACCGAAAACACACGTTCCCATCACAATCCAAAAAACAAGAGATGCAGGAACACATCTCTTGTTTTAGAAGGATGAAAAGGTTTACGCCTTCCCTACAGACGAACGGATCATCGTCTCGACTTTCGCCATGATGGCATCCTGCAGAGCTTGCAATTTATCATCGCTATCAGTTTCAGTCTCACCGATCACGCTGAAATAGAACTTGATCTTCGGCTCGGTCCCTGATGGACGGAGGCAGATCCAAGATCCATCTTCAAGATGATATTTCAACACATTGGAAGAAGGCAGATGAATGGAGGATTCCTCACCTGATACCAAATCCATTTTCTTACTTGTTTTGTAGTCCTCTGAAGAAACCACACGTAAGCCTGCCACTTCTTTTAACGGTTCGTTCCTGAAGTCCTTCAGGATCCCCTGAATTTGTTCGGCCCCTTCTTTTCCTTTCAGGGTCAGACTCTTCAGTCCTTCCTGGTAGAATCCGTGTTTTTCGAATAAATCATGCAAGACATTGTATAGCGTCTTGCCTTCTTTTTTATAGTATGCAGCCGCTTCCGCCGCCATCAATACTGCTTGAATGGCATCCTTATCACGGGCGAAGTCGCCGATCAAGTATCCATAGCTTTCTTCATATCCGAATAAGAATGAATACTCACCTGTTTCTTCGTATTGCTTGATTTTTTCACCGATGAATTTAAAACCTGTCAGTACATCCTCGACTGAAGCTCCATAATGCTCAGCTACTTTACGGCCCAATTCGGATGTCACGATGGTTTTGAATACCCGGCCGTTCTCAGGGATCATATTCTTTTCCTGTTTGCGGGCAAGAATATAATCCAAGAGGATGGCACCTGTCTGGTTCCCGGTAAGGAGGATATACTCGCCAGTTTCCCCTTTTACTGCTACACCCAAGCGGTCTGCATCGGGATCCGTCGCAATCAGGATATCCGCGTCGATTTCCTTCCCGTCACGGATGCTGTATTCAAATGCCGCTTTATCTTCAGGGTTCGGAGACTTCACTGTTGTAAATTCAGGATCAGGGATTGCCTGTTCCTTTACAATGTGAACTTGCTCATATCCTAATGCTTTCAAACCTTTTTCTGCCATCTTCAAGGCAGTGCCATGCAGTGGTGAGAAGACAATTTTCAAATCGGTTTCCTTGGCGATTTGAGGCTTCTCGGAAATCGAAATCAAATGTTCCAGATATGATTGATCGATGTCTTCCCCGATCATTTTAATCAGGCCTATTGCTTTTAATTCTTCTTCGGTCTGAACCTGGATTTCCAGTTCGTTTTCAACGGCATTCACTTTCCCGATCACTGCATCCGCTACATGTGGAGGAAGTTGAGCACCATCTTCCCCGTACACTTTATACCCATTGTATTCAGGCGGATTATGGCTAGCAGTCACCACGATCCCGGAGAAGGCATTTAGCTGCCGCAGGGCAAATGAAAGCTCCGGTGTCGGTTTCAATTCATCAAAGACATATGTTTGGATGCCATGGGTTGCCAGGGTCTTCGCTGACTCCATGGCAAATTCAGGTGATTTATAACGGGAGTCGTAAGCGATTACAACTCCGCGATTTTTAGCCTCCTGACCTTGTTCTTCTATGTATCGCGCCAGTCCTTCAGAGGCTTTTCTGACTGTATAGATGTTCATCCGATTGGTTCCGGGACCGATTTCTCCCCTCATTCCACCCGTACCGAATTCAAGGTTTTTGTAAAATGCGTCTTCCAAGGACTTTTCGTCGTCTTTCATTGACTCTAGAAGTTCATTGACTTCTTTGTCCAGATGTAAGTAGCTGCTCCATTTTTCCCAAGATGTTTTCCAACTCAAAACGATCCCCTCCTAATGCTGTATAATAATGAATTCTATCATATATTGTAGAATTCCTTCTAAAACAATCCGTCACATGTCGACAAGATTCGTTTAATCCTTATTTTAGCATAATTTTCATTTGAAAGAATTAGTATGTTTTGTTGATTAATAAGCGAGTGCTGGTTGATTTCCACTCCAGGTGCTCGCTTTCCGCGGGGCGTGAGTTGAGCACCTTCCCTTTATAAGTGTACAATTAGAAATATCATGAATGATCATATTCCCACGATATATTTATAGATGAATGGTAAAAAATGCTTTCATAGATAAAGCCCCGCTGAACAATTCAGCAGGGCCATTTGATGTGCATTACTTCTTATAATTCACTCCATAGACATCATGGCGTCGGTCTTTGAGCTGACGGACGGTGCCTGATTGGCGCTGGCGGCGGAGGACTTCGAGGTCGACGTCTCCGATCATGACCATTTCGATGTTCGGGTTGGTCTCGCCCACGATTCCGTCACGTGCGAATTCAAAGTCGGACGGTGCAAAAATGCCGGACTGGGCATATTGGATGTCCATATTTTCCGTTTGTGGAAGATTTCCGACCGTACCGGAAATGACTGTATAGATTTGATTCTCCACTGCACGGGCCTGGGCACAGTATCTGACGCGAAGATAACCTTGACGGTCCTCTGTACAGAATGGGGTGAAGATGATCTTCGCCCCTTTGTCTGTAGCGATACGGGCAAGCTCTGGGAATTCAATATCATAGCATATTTGAATCGCGATCTTCCCGCAATCCGTATCGAAGACCCTGACAGAATCCCCTGGGCTGATTCCCCACCATTTCCGTTCATTCGGTGTGATATGAACTTTGTATTGCTTCTCGATCGTCCCATCACGACGGAAGAGATAGGCAATATTGTAGATCTCATCGTTTTCTTCCTTGACGAAGTGTGAACCCCCGATGATGTTGACATTGTACCGAACAGCAAGGTCCGTGAATAACTCAATATAATCCTCTGTGAAGTCAGTCAACCGTCTTACTGCAAGGCTTGGTGATTGAATGTTCAAAAATGACATGAGCTGGGTGGTGAAAATCTCAGGGAACACCACAAAATCTGATTTCGCATCGGAAGCCACATCGGTAAAGTACTCCACCTGATTGGCAAACTCTTCAAAGGAGTTGATTTTCCGCATCATATATTGAACGACACAGATCCGGACCGGGTAGCTCGTCTTGAAATGACGTTTGCTGGATGGACGGTAGTCGACATTATTCCATTCCATCAATGTGGCGTATTTATGGGACCGCTTATCATCCGGCAGGTAGTTCGGATTGATCCTCATCAGGGTGAATCCATTCAGAAGCTGGAACGAAAGGACTGGATCGTAAATCTTGTGACGCCCTACCGAATCCACATACTCCCTTGGAGACATTTCATCAGAATGTTTATGATAATTCGGGATACGTCCCCCGATGATGATACTTTTTAAATTCCACTGCCTCGCAAGGTCCTTTCTGGCTTCATACAAACGGTGGCCTACCTTCATGCGCCGGTAATCAGGGTGCACCATCACTTCGATCCCGTATAGGTTATAGCCATCGGGATTGTGGTTCGTTATGTAACCATTATCCGTTACATCATCCCATGTATGGCGGTCGTCGTACTCATCAAAGTTGATGATCAGACTCGAGCATGATGCGATGATCTCCCCATCTAATTCTGCTACGAGCTGACCTTCCGGGAACACTTCCAGGTGACTTTCCAGATGCTCCACTTTCCATGGGTCCATCCCCGGAAAGCAGACAGACTGCATATTGATGATATCTTGAATGTCCTTATGTTCCATTGGACGGATGATCATTTTCTTTTCAAATTGTGATAAGTCCAGTTTTTCTGCCATCTATGATCTACTCCTTCATAAAATACCTGAATTATATACCCTTATAGTGCACTGTTGAAACGAAGTTCATGACAGTGCATTTCTTTTATTTTAGCAAAGGGGGGAGGATTTTTTGAAGAAATATGATTTATCTTAATATATTCTTGTAAAGCCAGTAGTGGTGGATTTCCGCTCCAGGTGCTCGCTTCAATCAACCTGGTTATCATTTTTCACAGATCTTTAGCACTAAACAAAAACTTTTGAAACAGGAACACCCATTCATATGGATGCTGCATTTAATGCTATCCTTTAAAATAATACACCGTTGCTTCCCAAGGGTTTAAAGTAAATGCATCTTTTTCATGCAGCCCTTCGTTTGATATGAGGACTTCTGCTTGAGTGATATCAAAGGAAGCGATGTTGTCGATGATTTGCTCTTCTCCTGACACATTGCAAAGAACGAGGATCTTTTCATTCTCATATGTTCTCGTATAGGCATAGACGGAAGGGTGATCTGCATAGTGAAGCTCGAACGATCCGTATGGAATGATGGCATGCTTTTTGCGGATGGTGATCAACTTTTGATAGTAGTAGAAAATGGATTCCGGATCGTTTAAGGCTTTTTCGGCATTGATTTCTCTGTAGTTCGGGTTACTGGCGATCCATGGCTCCCCTTCTGTGAAGCCACCGTGTTCCGTGCCGTCCCACTGCATAGGAGTCCTTGCGTTGTCTCTTCCTTTTACGTAAATAGATTTCATGATTTCTTCCGGGTCCATACCTTGGGCTGTTTTTTCCCGATACATGTTCAATGTTTCGATATCCTTATATTGATCAATGGAAGAGAAACGGACATTCGTCATACCAAGCTCTTCCCCTTGATAAATGTAAGGCGTCCCCTGCATCATATGGAGGAGGGTCGCAAGCATTTTCGCAGATTTCACTCGATATTCCCCATCTTGTCCAAGTCTTGAGACGATTCTTGGCTGATCGTGGTTGTTCCAATACAGACTGTTCCAGCCCTTACCGTGAAGTTCTGTTTGCCATTTAGTCAGGATTGATTTCAATTTCACAAGATCGAATGGAATGACGTCCCATTTTCCTCCCGGACCCGAATCGACATCCATATGCTCGAACTGGAATACCATATTGACTTCATTGCGGTCTTCACCTGTATAAAGCACGGCTTCCTCCGGTGTCACACCCGGCATCTCACCAACCGTCATCGCCTCATAATGGGAGAGGACCTCCTGATTCATTTCCTGGAGAAATTCATGAATGCGTGGACCGTTCATAAAGTACTCATGACCGGAAGCATACGGTTTGCCTTCTGGGTTCGGTGCATCTGGTAACGTTGGCACTTTCGATATAAAGTTGATGACGTCCATGCGGAAACCGTCGATTCCTTTATCCAGCCAGAATTTCATCATGTCATAGATTTCCCGGCGCAACTTCGGATTTTCCCAGTTGAGATCCGGCTGCTTTTTCGAGAAGAGATGTAAGAAATACTCTTCTGTCGCCTCATCATATTCCCAGGCAGAACCGCTAAATACTGATTCCCAGTTATTCGGCTCTTTACCGTCTTTTCCTTCACGCCATATATAATAATCACGATATGGATTATCCTTTGTTTTCCTCGATTCCACAAACCAGCCGTGCTCATCGGAAGAGTGATTCACCACAAGATCCATCACAAGCTTCATACCTCGGTTATGCATTTCTCCAAGCATTTCTTCCCAATCAGCCATCGTGCCGAACTCATCCATGATTTTTTTATAGTCGCTAATATCATATCCATTATCATCATTCGGGGATTCATAAACAGGGGATAACCATATCACATCAATGCCCAGTGTTTTCAAATAGTCCAATTTAGAGATGATTCCTTTAATATCCCCGATGCCATCACCGTTGCTATCCATGAAGCTGCGAGGGTAAATTTGATAGACGACCGATTCTTTCCACCATTGTTTTGTCATATGTTTTCCTCCTGTTGAATCTGCCAGTATCAAGCAAATGCTTTCTGCAATCGCTTGCACAAATCGTTAAAAAAATATCACATTTCTTCATAAAGTTTTCTCATTTTACTTTTATAATAATATCATACTATAATTTGATAGAATATACGTAGAAAGGAATTCTATATGAATAAAAAAGCAGATTCTCTGTTATTCCTGGCTTGGGCCTCTTCCCTGATTGCCACGATGGGGAGTTTATACTTCTCTGAAATCATGAAATACGAGCCATGCGAACTATGCTGGTATCAGCGTATATTAATGTACCCGATGGTGATTTTATTAGGAGTGGCTTATGTACGCAAAGATTTTAAAGCGGCATTATATTCTACGATTTTTTCCGGCATCGGCCTTCTCGTTTCCATTTATCACTACTCTATCCAAAAAGTTTCAATCCTGTCTGAAAATGCCCCAGCCTGCGGACGCGTTCCTTGTACAGGTGAATACATCAACCTGTTTGGTTTTATCACGATTCCGTTCCTTGCGCTCTTGGGGTTCATCATCATCTTCATTTCAAGTGTTATCGTATTAAAAGCAATAAAGGAGGAAAACTAGATTGAAGAAAATCATCATATTCCTGGTGGCGATCGTCGGATTATTTGCAGCCATCGCTATTGTCACAAGCGTCCAGAACAGTCAAAAAGCCGAGGGAAATAAGTTCAAAAAAGCGAAACTCGACCCGGCGACAGTTGAACTGCTGGATGATCCGAACTATCAAAATGTCATCCTTCCCGAAGAGTTGGAAGAGAAATTAAAGAACAAAGAAGAGGCAACCGTATACTTCTACAGTTCTACTTGTATCCATTGTAAAAGAACGACACCTACCCTCGCACCCCTTGCCGAAGATATGGGCGTCGACATGGTTCAGTACAATCTGCTTGAATTCGAACAGGGCTGGGATCAATACGGAATCGAAGCCACCCCTACACTCGTTCATTACGAGAATGGAAAAGAAGTGGCGAGAATCGTAGGAGAACATCCTAAAGAAGATTTCAAATCATTTTTCGAAGAGAACGTAAAATCTGAATAAAAAAGAGGGGCTGACTTTTCCACGAGTCAGCCCCTTTCAAGTGAGGAGGAATTTCAAGATGAAGATACGTTGTATCTTCAGGATTAACTTATTACTTGCTATTTTCCCCTCACAAGAACCTTTCAAACATGTTAATGTGAATTTTCTAAAGTATCTAACTATTAAGGACGTGATACGGCTTACACAAGCAGCTGGTTATCCGCTCTCGAGTAAATGCTCAGATTGTGTTTACAGTCCGATTCTTCCGTAAATTGATCATACGATAAAGGGAAGAACATGCCGAAGCTTTGAAGGATCCCGGCATTGTGATAGAACATATCTTCATAAAGGTCTTTTTTTGAGCCGCTTTCAACGATGGAAATCAGCGTCTGCAGGCTTGAGATCACTTGAAATGCTTCCTTAAGAGTCCCGAAATATTCAAAGTTTCTCGTCGTCGTATGTAATACTTGCATATCATCGAATTGTTCAATTTCATCATCTGTGAAATAATCAGGGAAAATAGTACAATACATGTACTGTATAAGCTCTTGAATTTTGTCTTCCTGTTCATGTGTTGATGCTAGTAAAACTTTCACCATCATAACCCACCTTTGTAATGGTTGTAATCTCTCTGTAATAGATATATTAAGGATAACATAGAAGTAGAACCAACAGCGTGGTAATTATACCCATGAATTGGGTTGAATAGGGGCTATGATAGGATTAAATACCCACAATAGTATAAGATATTTGTCATTTAAAGGGGTTTTTTGATGAAAACAAGGAAAATAGGCGAACGATTCGACCTAGTCATTCCAGATAATTGGAAAAATGTAACGATTGAAACAATTCTTAGAAAACACTGGCAGGCCCCTAAGAAACTGGTTCATTCCATGAGGATGGAAGGTGATGTCAAAGTAAATGGAGAGTTGACTTCATGGACTGCCCCCCTCTCAAAAGGGGATATTCTACAGATCCGATTATTCAAGGAAGTCGAATACGATGTTCCCCCAACCTATGGGGAGTTAGACATCTTGTTTGAGGATGAACATCTGATTGTCGTCAACAAACCTGCCGGGATCGATACTCATCCGAATACTCCTGATGAAACGGATACCCTGGCCAACCTTGTCGCTTTCCATCATCAGGCCAAGGGTGAGAGATGCCGTGTGTTGCACATCCACCGGTTGGATCGCGATACGTCCGGCGCAATCATCTTCGCCAAGCATCCGTTAAGTAAAGCGATCCTGGACCGGCTTCTTGCCGAAAGACAAATCAAGCGTACCTATCATGCCCTCGTTCACGGTCGATTAAAGCAGAAAAAAGGCACCATTTCAGAACCGATTGGGAGAGACCGTCATCACAATACGAGAAGAAGGGTTTCGTCTTCCGGTCAGGATGCAGTCACTCATTATAAAGTAATGGAAGTCAGGACTCCCTATACACTCATTGAGGTACAGCTCGATACCGGCCGTACACACCAAATCCGTGTACATATGAGTCACATCGGTCACCCTCTGGCTGGCGACACATTATATGGGGGAAAACCGGTATTCACCAGGCAGGCACTGCATGCAGCCCGAATTTCGTTTCCTCATCCTCTGACGGGGGAACGGATTGAATGTGAAGCTGATTGCCGTGATGATATTGGGTTGTAATGGAATAAATTTTAGGGAAAATCTGTACACACAAAAAAGACCAGGTCACTCAAAACTACGAGTGAGCTGGTCTTTTTATCATTATTTCAATCCATTTTTCACTGCTTCAGCGATTTGGATCGTACGGCGGGTTTGATGCTTCACGGCAGGCTCGACGGATTCGACCATATTGCCTTCCCCATCGACCGTTACACTCGTACCGTATGGATTCCCTCCAGTTGAAAAGCTTGATTGGTCTGTATATCCAGGTGCTGCGATGATGGCACCCCAGTGCATCATGGTTGTGTACAGAGCCAGAACCGTTTGCTCCTGTCCACCGTGTGAGTTGCTTGCAGAGGACGTGGCACTCACAACTTTGTTGGCCAGTTTCCCATTGAACCACAGTCCTCCGGTTGTATCCAGGAACGCTTTGACTTGAGAAGGCACGTTACCGAATCTCGTTGGAACGTTGAACAGATAAGCGTCAGCCCATTCCAGATCATCAAGGGTCGCTACCGGGACCGTATCTTTTGTTTCATTATAGTGCTTTTCCCATGCCGGGTTGGAAGCAATCGCTCCTTCTGGCGCAGTCTCTTCAAAGCGAAGTAATTTCACCTCTGCCCCCGCTTCTTTTGCAGCTTCTTCAGCCCATTTCGCCATCTGATAGTTTGTTCCTGTTGAACTGTAATACATGATTGCCAATTTTACGTTAGACATAAAACCTCTCCTTTAAACATGTTTTTTTATATAGTAATTGGGTGAAACACATAATCAACATTCAGATCAATCCGTTAAGGGAATAAGGTTTCATTTATTGAAAAAACCTTTAAAAAAACAGTCATTTTTTTCCTCTTACCTGTTTTCCCTTCGAGATTTACCTTCAAACATTTCAAATTCAATTATTCTTACGTCAATTATCTTGAATGGAAGATATATAATTAAAAAAATAAGACGAGTTATCTCGAATATGATTATTTTGATTTCGAGATAATTGTATAATACGCTTCTCCTCTATGTCAACAACTATTTGCAACAATTATTGAAATGGGTTGAAGGATGAAAAAAGAGGTCCGTCCCTTTTCATGAGGGACGGACCTCTTTCGAACTATCAATTAAAAATCGAAGTTGTCTGGATCTGGACCAAAACGTTCGTCTAGATTCAGTTGGTTGATTTGATTCATTTCTTCCAGTGAGAGCTCGAAGGTGAACAGATCTGCATTTTCTTTGATGCGGTTTTCATGAACTGACTTCGGAATGATGATGACATCATTCTGAAGGTGCCAGCGAAGAATCACCTGTGCAGCAGACTTTTCATGCTTCTCTGCAATGTGGTTTAAAGTAGGCTCATCCAGTACACGCCCTTGAGCGATCGGTGACCACGCTTCTACTGCGATATTGTGTGAAGCACAGAATTCTCTTATTTTCTCCTGGTTCAGACGAGGATGTAACTCGATTTGATTTAATACAGGCTTTTCATTGCCATTTTTCATCAAATCTTCAAGATGATGCTGATGGAAGTTACTTACACCGATTGATTTGATCAATCCTTCGCTATAAAGCCTCTCCATTGCTTTCCATGTATCATTGTACTTTCCTTCTACCGGCCAGTGAATGAGATACATGTCCAGGTAATCCATCTCAAGCTTCTTCAGGCTCGTTTCAAATGCCTTTAAAGTCGTATCATAGCCTTGATCACTATTCCAAACTTTCGAAGTGATGAACAGGTCTTCTCTCGCTACTCCACCTTCTTTCACACCTTGACCTACGCTTTCTTCATTGTCGTAAATCGCCGCGGTATCGATGGAACGGTACCCTGACTGAATCGCAGCTCGAACAGCCTGAACCGTTTCAGACGGATCTTTCATTTGGTAAACTCCTAAACCGACATAAGGAATTTCGATTCCGTTATGTAGTGTCTTCGTGCTTTGTAAGTTTTTCAACATATTGCATCCCTCCTGATTAAATATTGTACAAACTCAGTCTGAAATATGCTAATTATATGATTGTAAGAGTTGCTCTGTACATATCTCCCTATTTCTTTACATCACATAATCGAAGGTCCGTCCCTCCTCTTTAAAAATCAATTATGACAAAAGACCATCCTTTTGACCCCCCTTACCTATTACAGTTTGTAAGAAACTAGTCTTTCTTGTTCATTTTGAAGTTTCTGTGAAATCATTTACATTATTTGTTGTCGCGCTTCCAAACGTTGGTAAGCGTGCTCTAAGGGACTTTAGACTACACGCGTAAACTTGTCTATACAAGCATTGACGGTGCTTTATGTCATTAGTATAGTAACGAAGCAAAACAAAAATAAATGACATGAGGTGTTATCATGGCTCAAGCCAAACAATCGTTGAGGGTATTGTTCATACTCTCTATTGCAATCATGATCACTCTATCGGCTTCGCTGACTTCCGCTCTGGCTGTCACTCAGCCTGAAGCAGACACTCCTTTAAATAAGGAAAATCTTCAAACCCTGTCTGCAAAAGATGTGAAGAAACTCGATAATGGTGTTCAATTCGATCTGGGAGAATATCAAGCATTCATTCGTATCTTCTCTAAAGATTTAGTAAAAGTATCAGTCTTAAAAGATGGACAGAAAGAAGAATACCCTAAAGCCATCGCGAAAAAGGATTGGAAAACTCCGAAGTTCCAAACAAAAGATAGAAAAGACGTTTACACGATTGAAACAGAAGAACTTACGATCAAAATCAGCAAATCACCATTCGGTGTCAAGTTCCTTGATAAAGAAGGAAACGTCATCAACGAAGATTATATGAAAAACGGAGCTTCATCCGGTTACGAAAATGGAAAGCCATATGTATTCAAGAAAACCGAAAAAGGTGAAAACTTCTACGGTTTCGGTGAACAAGCCGGGTTAAACTTCAACCAACGCGGCGAAAGTATCGGAATGTGGAACACAGATGCATACGCCTATACTAAAGATACGAAATATATTTATACATCCATCCCTTTCTTCATGGGCTTAAAAAATGAAAAAGCATATGGAATAATGTTCGATAACTCCTATCGTTCTTACTACGAAATGGCAAGTGAATCTGATGATTACTACTATTTCTACGCAAACGGCGGCCCCCTTACATACTACTTCATGTACGGACCTGACATTTCTAACGTGTTGGATGTTTACACAGAGTTGACTGGAAAAATGAATATGCCTGCAAAATGGACACTTGGTTTACATCAAAGTAAATGGGAGTACACAGCAGATGAAATCGTCGATGTGGCGAAAACGTATCGTGAAAAAGAAATACCATTGGACACGATGCACTTTGATATCGATTATATGAATGGATACCGTGTATTCACATGGGATCAGAAATATAAAGATGCCCTTCAGCAGCTGAAATCAATGGAAGGCTTCCATGCGATTGCCATCAATGATCCTGCTGTCAAGCAAGATGAAAACTATGATATGTACAATGAAGGCGTCAAGAACGACTACTTCGCGAAAAATGCAGACGGATCTATGTTCATCGGTCCTGTATGGCCTGGAGATTCTGCATTCCCTGACTTTTCAAAAGAAGAAGTCCGAGACTGGTGGGCTTCAAAACATAATATTCTATTTGATGCAGGTATCGATGGAATTTGGAACGATATGAATGAACCTGCCGTATTCCTTGATGGACCTGAATTTAATCACACGATGCCACTTGACAGCTACTTCGGCACAGAAGACAACAAAATCCTTCAAACCGAGTATCATAACCTATATGGTCATGATGAAGCAGAAGCAACATACAATGCCTGGGGTAAGTACAAGCCAAATGAACGCCCATTCGTCCTGACTCGCGATATGTTCTCAGGTTCTCAGCGTTATGCTGCCCTATGGACAGGAGACTCAGTCAGTAACTGGGAACATCTGCAAATGTCGATTCCTATGAATACCAACATCGGACTTTCTGGTGTGGCTAATGTAGGGAATGATATCGGTGGATTTGCTCAACGTCCTGATGCAGAACTATTTGCACGTTGGATCGAAGTTGGTGCATTCTTACCATTCTCCCGCATCCATTATGATTCAGACGCAAAAGCGACAGTGAAACAAGGACAGGAACCTTGGTCATTCGGACCTGAAGTGGAAGATATCAGTAAGAAATATATCGAAATGCGTTACAAGCTCATGCCTTACCTTTACAATGCATTCGAAGATTCGGTTGAATCCGGTAAACCGGTACAGCAGCCGCTCGTCTACCAATTCCAAAAAGATGGAAACACATATGACATCAACGATCAGTTCATGTTCGGAGATTCCATGATGCTAGCACCTGTAGTGGAGCAAGGTAAAACAAACCGTGACGTTTACCTTCCAGAAGGTGAAACATGGGTCAACTTCTGGACACAGGAAGAATATAAAGGCGGACAAACAATCAATGTCGATGCACCACTTGCCCACCTGCCGATCTTCGTGAAGAAAGAATCGATCATTCCCACTCGTGAAGTACAGCAATACACAGGTGAAAACGAACTTACAAACCTGGTTCTTGACACTTATGTAGACGAAGAAGCGTCTTACAGCTTCTATGAAGATGATGGCGAATCACTTGATCATAAAGATGGCGAATATGACATCACGAACTTCAAAGTGAATGAGAAGAAAAATAAAATTGAATTCTCTCAATCCATTGAAGCTGATCGTTACGACTCTGCCCTTGAACAATACACACTGAAGCTGAACAATGAAGAAGCTCCTAAAAAAGTTCAAGCAGGCAAGAGCAAATACAAAGCAGTTTCAACTATGGAACAAATGTCAGAAACAAAACGTTCTTACTTCTACGACAAAGAAACAAAAACGATTTATGTGAACATTCCTGTAGAAGAAGGTAAAAAAGTACAAATCAAATTCTAATCAACACATATTTCCTCAAGGGGCTAATCTTTATGATTGGTCCCTTGTTTTTACAGTAAAGAAGGTGAAATGATCATGCCCATCTACAAGAACAAGCGCATCATCCCCTTGCTTGCCTGCATGTTGTGCTTAGGTATTATCCTTTACTTGAAGGGTCAATCACCTGAACACAAGGACCATTCTGAACCCGTCATCTCAAGGGTGCAGACCGATAAAGCACGCTATGATCCCGGCGACGAAGTGAATCTGACCCTTCACACAAATATCAAGACAGGCAAACTGAACATTGCTTATTATCATCTGGATGAAAAAATAGAAGAACAAACCATCACCATTCATAAAGAGGGTAAACAGTCCTGGACCTGGTCACCCCCAAATGTTGACTATCAAGGATATCTCGTAAAAGTCACCATGGAATCTGAGAATAAGGTCACCTCAGAAACGATTGCCGTCGACGTTTCGAGTGATTGGGGCAAGTTCCCCCGCTACGGATTTCTTTCAAAATTTGATACAGAAAATGAATCTGACATGAAAGATGTGATTAGCCGCCTGAACCGCTATCACATCAACGGGATTCAGTTCTATGATTGGCATTATGAGCACCAGGATCCCATTAAACAAACAGACGGAAGACCTGATGAACACTGGGAGGATATAAGTAATCGGCCGATCGACCTCAACACAATCGGCACCTATATTTCCCTCTCCCATAAGCGGAATATGAGCGCCATGGCCTACAACCTCCTCTATGGTTCCTTTGAGGATAGAGGGCTGCCAAAAGAATGGCATTTGTTTAAAGATCAAGAGCAGCAAGTGAAGGACCTTCATCCCCTGCCGGAAGACTGGAAGAGTGATGTGGAAATTATGAATCCCACCAATCCATGGTGGCAGGATTACTTGATTGAGAAGCAGCATGAAGTATATCAGACCCTCCAGTTTGATGGGTGGCATATCGATCAGCTCGGTGACCGGGGAGAGTTGTTCAATGAATGGGGGGATCCCATTTCCTTAGAAAATAGCTTTGAGCCCTTTTTGAATAAAATCCAGGACCGAATCCCGGACAAGGAGATCGTCATGAATGCGGTCAATCAATACGGACAGGAATCCATAAACAAATCTCCTGTCTCCTTCCTTTATACAGAGGTGTGGGATCCAAATACTACGTACAATGATATTGTAAGGGTCTTGGATGACAATCACCATCTATCTCAAGGCAATAAAAATACAGTCCTTGCCGGTTATATGAACTATGAGCATTCAGGTGAGGAAGGAATATTCAATGAAGCGGGCATCCTGCTTGCCAATAGCGTGATCTTTGCAAACGGAGGTGCACACCTGGAATTGGGTGAACACATGTTATCGAAGGAATATTTCCCTCATGACTCATTAATCATGGCTGAATCACTACAACAAAAGCTCATTGACTATTATGATTTTTTAACAGCCTATGAAAATATCCTTCGTGATGACATAAGTAGGTCTGAGGTGCAGATAGAATCTGCTGATGGCATCCCCCTCAGCCCCACAGCCGTAAAGGGATCACTCTGGTACACAGCTAAAGAAAAAGGAAAGAAACAAATGATCCATCTTATCAATCTATTGGATGCCGATTCCATAGACTGGCGGGATACCTTTGCCACACAGCCGAATCCAATAGAACGAAAACAGATCGGAATCAAAATGGAAACAAACCGGGAAGTCAAAAAGGTTTGGTGCTCCTCCCCCGATATAGCCGGCGGAGCACCGCAAACCCTGCCCCATGATCAAAATGGCCAATCCCTTTCCTTCACCCTGCCCTCCATCACCTACTGGGACATGGTCGTGATTCAATACAAATAAATCAAAAGAAGGTCCGTCCCTCTCCATTGAGGGACGGACCTTCTTTTGTATTCTACTGTCCTATAAACTGATGTCTTCCTTTTCCTATAAACGCCAGCTTATGAAGGGGTCGTGTCATGGCAACGTACTGCAGCTTGATGTCGAGTTCGTTTTCAGGGTTGAATGATTCTTCCACCGCAGCGATGATCACGACGTCAAACTCGAGTCCTTTTGACAGATAAGATGGCACGACGACAATCTGATCTTTCGGGATCGATTCCTGTTCTTCCAACAGCTTTACCTTCCCGGGCTGCCTTTCTTGAAGGATTTCGCTGATTCTCACACAGTCCTTCATGCTTTTTCCGATAACGGCGAAGGTTTGGAATCCTTCTTTCCGTCCTGAATCCACTTTCTTCTCGATGAAGGAAGCGAGTTCATCCACTTCCACATACTCATCAAAGCTCGGAGAATCTCCGTGTCGCACCACCGGATTCACTTTAGGAAAATCATAGGGCAGGAGACTAAGCAGTTTATTCGCTTCCTCCATGATTTCAATCGTCGTACGGTAGCTTTTTTGAAGCTCCGTGTACGTCGCCCTCGGAAAGATATCCCGATAGACCGGTTCCCAGGACTGCAGGCCCCGGTATGAGTGGATCCCTTGAGCGAGATCCCCGACCAGTGTGAACATGTCGGTCTCAAGTGCCCTCTTCAATGAATAGAGCTGCATATAACTATAATCCTGCGCTTCATCTATGACGATGTTTTTTGCTTTGTGGAATTTATCGATTCCGAACAAATGGGATTGCAAGTATAGGAGAATGGCCAGGTCCTCTACTTCATACTGCTTTCTCTTAGCATATTTCAACGTGTACTGACATAGCAGTTCCGCCTGTCTCCCGCTGAGCTCCCCCTTCGAGTAGGAAGCAAGGCGAACGGGATCCGAGAACAACTCAATGAAATATTGATGCAGATTCTTCTTTTCAAACTGCTTCATGTATCCATTGACACTTGTACGTATTGCTTTCTTGATCTCGTCCACACGCTCGAGTTTCTTATCCAATGCTTTGGAGACATATTCCTTTCGGTTACCTGCCTTGGAACGTTCAAAGAGTGCGGTTTCGATCCGCTCATCAAAGAATTTCTCAACCTTCTCAACCATTTGCTTCTTGTTCGAGCGGACATAGCTTTGAAGGAGTGACTTCAGCTTTTCCATCCGGCGATAGATTGGCATATACGTATATTCCTCTTTGAAAAGATGAGTGAACCTTTTGGCGGTGTAGAGCTTGTATTTATCCACATAGAAGTCCTTTGATGTATAAAAGCGCTGTTCGACTTCTTCTATATAATGCTCGAGAATTCTCCTGAATGCTTTAGACCCTTTGAATCCTGATATCCATGATGTGGTCTCTACCTTTTCATCATGGGTCTCGATCAGCTGAATGAGCTTGTTATCTTCTACAATCGTAAGCTTCTTCTCTAAGCAGGTCATGACATAATCCGTGAATGTCGTTTGCCTTACCCGTTCCACCCCAAGTTCCGGCAACGCTTCTGAAATATAGTCGATGAACAAATTACTCGGGGCAAGGATCATCAGTTGTCTCGGATCAAAATGCTGTTTATAGTTATAAATAAAATAAGAAATCCGGTGAAGGGCAATGGTTGTTTTCCCACTTCCCGCCGCACCCTGTACAATGATCGGCTTGTTCAAGTCGGCCCGGATGATCCGGTTCTGTTCCTCCTGGATGGTGGAAATGATTTCAGTCAAACGGTTACTGGAGCTTTTGGCTAATGAATCCTGAAGCAGTTCATCCGTGGTGGTTAAGTCAATATCGCGAATTTCTTCCAGGAGTCCATCCTCGATCATATATTGCCGCTTCAGGGACAAATCTCCTTCGTACGTTTCACCCTCAGCCTCATATGAGACATCGCCGATCCTTCCTTCGTAGTACAGGTTGGCAATGGGGGATCTCCAGTCGACGATGATTTGCTCCTGATTTTCTCGCTGATACAAGGAGGTCTTCCCGATATAATGCTTCTCCACCTTGCCTGACCCCTCATGTTGAAAATCGATCCGTGCAAAGTATGGTTTCGTCTTTGCTTTTGTAAGGGACTCTAATTCTTCTTTGGACATCTCAAAGAAGCTTGAGTTCGTCAAGATATCGATGTAGGCGGCACTCGACTCTCCCCAATCAATATCTCCAAAAGCTTTTTCCATGTTTTCCTTATACTTTTCCTTACTCGTCAGGGATGTGCTGATGACTACGTCAATATAGCGCTTTGTAAACTCTAATCGTTCTGATTCAATTGAAAAATCGGGATGAATAGTCGATTCCTTCGTCATACATTTCTCCTTCCAAATGTTTTAGCCGCAATGGAGAAAAAACGTCTTGCCACTTTCACCAAGGTAACGACTCTTGGTGGGGAAAACGTTAATAACGAAAAGCGGAGGGGGCTCGATCAGGCCCGACAAGCATAAGATGAGTCTGGCGGGAAGGCGCTTTTTGCCTTCTTGAGAGACTCATCTTATGACCTCGAGGCCCTAGCCGCCGGAGCTAGACATTAATAAGACATATCGAAATCTGTAAAAATTATGTAGGCGTTTGGGAGCAGAAATATATGTTATCAGATAATTCAGGAATAAACAAGTAGAAAAACCCCTCACCTAAACAGATGAAGGGTCCTTCACTTGATCCACAGGGAACACTATTTGAAAACTGGTGCCCTTACCCACTCGACTCTCCACGGTAATGACACCCCTCATGGCTTCAATGATCCGGTAAGAAACCATCAGTCCGAGGCCCGTTCCCTTTTCCTTCGTAGAGAAATAAGGTTCGCCGAGTCTCGCTTGTTGATCCGTGGTCATTCCGACGCCGGTGTCAGTGATGGAAATGCTCACGGTCCCTTTTTGGACCTTCGTAAGAATTGTGAGTGTGCCTCCATTAGGCATGGATTCGATGGCGTTTTTAATGATGTTGAGAAATGCCTGTTGGAAACTGCGGGTGTTCCCTACGATGGAAGCATCCTCAATCTGTTTATGTACGAGCACCGATTGTTGATTACTCAAGGGCTCAACCATATCGCCGAGCTTATTGAGCTGCTCCGAAATGGAGATGTTCTCCACTTGATCCGGATCCGGTTTGGCAAACGTGAGATAATCGTTGATGATTTCTTCTGCCCGGTTCAGTTCGGATGATGCGATCGTTAGATATTGTTCCCTTTTCCCTACAGGAAGATTTTCCTGATCGAGCAGCCTCAGGAAACCCTTGATCACCGTCAAAGGATTTTTCACCTCATGAGAAATGCTGGCGGCCAGCTGCGCGAGTACTTCCATCTTTTCTATTTTCACGAGTGCTTGTTTGATTTGAATCTGTTTCAGTAACGTTTCACATATATATGTCAGGATCAGCATGCCCAGAGAAGGGAGAAAAATAAAATTGATCAGATAGCTTTCTTCGATCACAAACACAGTCATTGCCTTCGCAATAAGAGCGGCTACGATGGAATGAATCGTAAAAAGCACCACTGAGAATATGATCTTCTTCCTGCTTGATAACCGGTTAAAATTGAACCATTTCATCCCGATGATCGTCAAGAGGTAGATCACGGCATAAATCACGAATGCCACTATACTCCAACTGTAGATCATCGTCCTCGATACCAATAAAACAGCGAGCAGTGCAAGACCTGTAAATGGACCACCATACAGAATACCGAGAACAAATGGGATCATCCTAAGATCGTGGACACAGTATGGGTTATTGTATATGGGGGAAAGCATGCACAGGATAATGGCGATGCTTAAAGAAACAAGGGTTGCGAACCTTGTATACCAACCGTGTATCATCTTTTTTTCAACAAGGAAAAAAATTAAAAAAATACTCAAAATGATATAAAAGAAATTATTAATGACATCCTGATTAAAAATAATCATCCTGACCCTTTGACCTTTCACAGAAATTATCTTCTTATAAAAATTCTACCATACTAATCCCTCTATCGTTACAATTATATATGTAGATTTACATAAGAGAACTCTCCTGTACACCTACAGGAGAGTCATCACCTTACACCGTTTTCAATTGTTCACCAAGATATTTTGCCAGCTCGAGCATTCCGTATTGCCCGGACTTCGACTCGGCCTCTTTATTGTAATTCGTATTTGTGTTCACATCATACGTGTAGATGTTGCCTTCTTTGTCCTGGATAAATTCAATCCCGGCAATATCGATTTGATTCGCATGCAAAAACGCTTCATATGATGTCAGGATCTCATGTGAAAAGTTCTCCCTGATCTGAAACTTAGGCTTGCCTTCCTGTTCCCCTACAGGACAGAATAGATCATCCACCTGGCATACGTCAGCAGGACATAATTCGAATCCTTCCGATGTATCCACCTTCACTGCATACATGAACTTACCACCTATGAACTCACAGCGTGTAATCGATGCATCGGGTGCTTCGATATACTCCTGTATGAGTGTCGTGCCGTCTAACGGCTCTTCAAAGTCGTCACTGTACACATAATTCTTCAGTGCTTCCACAGAATGGAACAACTGAACTCCCAAACCTTTTCCTGCACGATTATGCTTCGTGATGAAGGATGGTTTACCAAGCTTTTCACAAGCTTCGATTATTTGTTCTTTCCCAACGGCTGCAATGGTTTCCGGTGTCTTGATGCCGGCAGCATTCAAGGCTGTATACTGATTCACTTTACTTACTTCCAAGCGAAGGGCACGGCTTCCATTCAGGACTTTTCTTTCGTTTCGCTCTAACCAGGATAGAACGCTCTCTGTCAATTCCGGTGCAAAACGATGATCTCGCGTATGTGACGACGCACTGATTCGATTATAGAAAATACCTTCCGGCGGCTTTGATGATAATTCGACGAGTCCACGGTCAAGGAACCATTCCTCATAAGGCAATTGGAGCTCATCAAGCCTGGCCGTTAAATGATTGGTCCATTCACTGTTTTCATGAATGATATGAATTTTTTTCATGATCATTACCCCATTTGTTCGTATGATTTTAAAAATACAGTCTTATAACACAAAGTAATCCTACTATAAAAGTAGGATTTAGGCAATGATCATGAATTCACTTCGACTTACGATCCGTCCTCATTTGAATTTTCATTCCGCTTTTCGTCAGGAGATCACGGGCTTTGACCGGTACCTCTATGCGGGCACTCCTAAAGTCGTCCTTCAAGATGTCTCTGATTTCCTGCAGGACTTCAAGGTTGTTCGTCCGATGCACCTTGGAAGCCTGATCACTGGCAGTTAAACGATTGACCAGTTTAACCATTAGAAAAATACTCGTGGCAATCAGAAGAAGGTCAACCAATGAGCCCAGGAACTTCCCCAATCCAATCACTCCTGTCTTATCTGAAGATGCTTCACTACTTTAAGATATGGGGAAAAGGAGCGTGTTATGAAGGCTAATTCCTTAAAAAAGATATTTTCCTATGATGGCAATCAATACAATACATGCGACAACTCCCATCAGGATGACGAGCATTTTTTCTTCCTTGTTCCCCTGCATGGTTTTCCCTCCCTCTGGTGAGTAGCATACCTTACACGGTTCCACGTTCAAACAATTTTGTGTTCAATATGACCGGATCCGGATGTTCCGTTTCAAGAAAGAGTTTAAACGCTTCTTCCCCCACTTTTCTTATCGGTACTTCAAATGATGTGATATCCAGGGCATCGGCAAGGGGATGGTTATCAAAGCTCAGGATAGCCAGGTCGTCTGGAATCCTGATTGATCTTTTTCCCGCCTCTGCCACCATTCCCGCAGATACTTGATCGCTCGTAACGATAAGGGCGGAGGGCTTTTCTTCCATCTGGTCCCATGCACTCAACACATCCCGCCCGTCCTGAAGATCGTAGCAGTCATTGAATATCCACTCTTCACGCACGGGATGGCCGGCAGCCTCTGCACTGTCGAAGAATCCCCGGATCCGCTCTTCGCTATTCGTCCCAAATGTCCTGTGCAAACACAACCCGATTCGCGAGTGCCCTTTAGAATAAAGATACTGGAGCCCACTGCGAATCCCCTGATAATGATCAATGAATACCTTTTTATATGTGGGGTCGTACACATTTTCACAAAAAACCACATTGGGACAGATAAATGAAGCAAGAGCATCCAAAGAATTAGAGCGTGACGTCAGGATCAATCCATCCACTTCCTTCATCTGTAGTCGGTGAAAGGCATCAAGCTCAGCCCCCCTGTCATAATCCGTCTGAAAAAGCTGAAGGTGATAACCATGTTTTAACGCTTCCCCTGCTATCCCTTGAAGAATCTCCCCGAAGTAAGGAAGATTCAAATAGGGTAGAATCACTCCGATGCTATAGGTCTTCCCTTTTGATAAATGGACGGCATTCGCGTTCTTTATATAATTCAACTGTTCCACAGCATCGAGGACCTTTCGGCGCTTCTCTTCTTTCACATAAGGATGATCATTCAATACCCTCGAAACCGTCGACACCGAAACTCCTGCAAGCTTCGCTATACTTCTAATATTTGTCATACCCATACCCCTCAAGACCATATTTCATTCAAAAAATTTCTCTACAAAAACAACGCTTGCTCTGAAACGCGTTTCACACTTTAAAGTAAAATCATGCAAGGAATATCAATGCTCTTTCATTCCAATTAACATGATAAGGAGGCTATACTATGCTCGGCATTTTATCCTTACCCATTCTCTGTGCCATCATCATCGGCGGAAGTTACGCTGCATTAAAGCCCATCCATTTCCACACTTCCTACGATCATGATGATCCCTTTGAGTACATCTACAACTCTAAGCTTCTTTAAATCGTATGAGGATTGAACATAACTGTATCCATTTTCTCTAAAGACAAAAAATTAGTTAGGATCACTTGTTACACCGCTATTGATTTCCGTGCAAGACTTCGCTTTCCTCGGGCGAAAGGCAAGCCTCCTCACAGCTTTCGCTCCTGCGGGGTCTTACCTATTCCGCTTTTCCCGTAGGAGTCTTCGTCTTGCACTCCAATCAATAGCTAGATCCTGCTTTATACACTGAATGTGCTTTAGCAATAATTATATAAGGACCATTTCACCAGAATGTAATACATACATAGACTGCAGGTTTCGAATGTTCGCTCATTTTGTATCGGAGCAAAATGAGTCATTCACGTCAGGTTAGACAGTAATCGGTCATTGCAACTAGTGCAACTAGAGTTGGTGAACATGATGGTAAAGCAATCTCTACATTACATTGTTATAGTGAAAACTTACACTTGGAAAGTTGATTGGAGCGGAAGGTGCTCGACTCCTGCGGGAAACGCTGGACAGGTGAGACCCCACAGGCGAAGCCGAGGAGGCTCACCGCCAGCCCCGCGGAAAGCGAGCACCTGCAGCGGAAATCAACCACTACTCGCTACAATCAAAAGCAACAGTATTTACTATTCAAAACATCCACCGCGGATCGTTCTTTCACACATCCTAAAACTTCATTCCTTGACGCATACTAAAACGTCGGTTATATTGTTCGTGTTGCTTAACAACTTACAAAAAGTAAGTAACATACAATTATATACCACATTATAACATTTCTTCATACATCAAGGAGGCATACTCATGGATAATTTCTTTCAAATCGTCGACGAACGGCGCTCTACGAAAGTATACGACCCTCATGTGGAAATCCCCCGTGAGGAATTGGTCAGCCTGTTAGAGGCGGCAGGGAAAGCTCCATCTGCCTGGAATCTGCAGCAATGGAGATTCCTTGTATTTGACCAAAAAGAAGTGCAGGAACGCCTGCTTCCGATCGCCTATCATCAGCAGCAGGTACATGATGCTTCTGCTGTCGTGGCTATACTTGGTGATCTTGAAGCCAATAAGAACATCGATCCCGTCTTTGATCCTGCGATTGAGAAAGGCGAAATGACAGCGGAAATCAAAGAGGTCCTGAAGAAGCAGATCGAAGGTGCGTACAGCCGTGAGGAATACCCGCGGGACGCTGCATACAGCAATGCGTCACTCGCTGCCATGCAATTCATGCTTGCCGCGAAAGCGAAGGGCTGGGACACTTGTCCGATCGGTGGATTCAATCCGGCTGCCCTCGTTTCTGAATTTAAAGTATCCGGGCGTTATCTTCCGATCATGCTGATCACAATCGGAAAACCGCTTCAAAAAGCTCGAAAGACAGATCGACTGGACATCCGAAACTTAATTGATTGGGCAGAATGATTGCCTGTTACTAAAGCCACATCCTGAATGGGATGTGGCTTTAGTGTGAGTTAGAATAGGACACTCTTTTCAATCTGCTTCATTTCATAGAAATACCCTTTTTGACTCATAAGCACCTCATAGCTTCCTGATTCCACCACACTCCCCTGATCCATGACGATGATTTGGTCCATTTTTTCGAGACCCGTCAATCGATGACTGATCAGAACCAGCGTATCCCCGTCCGCTGCTGAATACAGATGGTCAAATATTTCTTTTTCCAACAGTGCATCAACGGAAGATGTCGGTTCGTCGAGCATCCATAATGGTGCGTCTTTCAACATGGCCCTCGCAATCGCCAACCGCTGCTTTTCCCCCCCGGAAAGATTCTCTCCTTTCTCCAATACTTCATCCTCTAAAGAAATTTGATCCAGTTTCACTTTATCCAATGCCGACTTCATTTCTTCATCTGTCAAATCATGACGCACGAGCATCAGATTTTCTTTGATTGTACCGTAAAAGAAATGGTTTTCTTGAAGAACAACATTCGCATACCCCCACAATGTCTCTTTATCGAGGTCCCTAATAGAAGCACCATTGACGAAGATCGCTCCTTCATCCGTGGGATAAAAGTGTAATAACAATTGAAGTAACGTCGACTTGCCTGACCCCGATGGTCCTACGATTGCTGTTTTCGAACCTGTGGGCAGCTCGAGACTCACCCTGTCCAATGTCTTTCTTTCCTCCCCGTCAAAGGAAAAACTCACATCCTTCATGCAAAAGGAAGGAACATCCCCTTCAAGGACCGATCCCGATGGAGGTCCGTCCCTCTCGATAGGTTGTTCGGGCATGATAGTAGAGAGTCTGGTTGCCGCCCGGCGTGAATCTTCATAGTGGGTCGGGAGGATCGCCATTGGTGTGGCGTTTTCGAATACGGTTAATGAGATCATGACAAGCATGGCAAGAAATATTCCGTCCAATTGACCCGCTGCTACTGAATAGGCCCCCAAAGCCAAGACGATCCATGAAATGAGCAGGGAAACCAGGATGTTCGTTGAATGACTAAAGAGGGAATATCGGCTCTCCCTTTCCTGTTCGGTCACATACCCTGTCGCTGCCTGGACAAGACTCGCCTCTTTATCCTCCAGTCTCCGGTAAATCTTAAGGTCCCTGAATCCATAAAGAAATTCCGTCACCTCAGTCGATAATCCCCCACGTCTTTCCCGGAGGGTCGCCTCCACTTTTCTCTGTTTAAAAGCGAAGTAGGCTGGGACGATATAGCCTGTCAACAATAGACCTCCGAGAAGAATCAGGGCAATCGACACAGAGTAAAACACAGTAAATAAAACCGTGCTTAAAAATACCATCACCAGGACCACGGGCGGATAAAAGACCCGAAGAAAGAAATTCTGCAGGCTCTCAACATCCCCAACGATTCTTGCGAGAAGGTCCCCGCTTCGATAACGCCCGAAAATTCCCGGTGCAAGCGGCTCGATTTTCTCATAGATGGAAACCCGCAAATTCGCCAAAATCGTAAACGTAGCCCGATGGGAAAAATAGCGTTCCCCATACCGGCTAAGTGCCTTCGTTAAACCAAACAATTTCAAAAGAGCAATCATGACGGTCAGGGCATAAAGCGGTACCTCCAAGGCCGCTTTGGAAATTAAATACCCACTCGAAGCAAATAGCCCCACAGAGGTAATTCCAGCCAGAAAGCCCAAAAGAATCGAATACACAATATCCTTCTTTTCCTTCATCATCAGCTTTACGATCAATTCTAATTCTTTCATCTAATGTTTCACCCCTTGCTGTACATTCACCATATCACGATAGAGAGGGTCCGATTTCATGAGCTCTTCATGAGTTCCATGCCCAGCCACTTTTCCCTTATCCAACAACAAAATCGTATCTGCTTTTCGTATCGTATGAAGGCGGTGCGCTACCGTAATGACGGTAGAACCCTTAGCCAACTCCTCCATCGACGACTGCAGGATTTGCTCGGTCCCAATATCCAGTCCGGTTGTCGGTTCATCAAACAGGATGAGGGACGGACCTTTGAGGAACGCCCTTGCAATGGCAATGCGCTGTTTCTCTCCACCGGAAAGCCCTCTCCCCGCTTCCCCGATCGGTGTATCATATCCCTTCTGAAGTCCCGCTATCATTTCAGCGATCCCCGCTTTTTCAGCAGCGGATACGATTTCTTCACGGGTGACCCCTTCCCGTCCCCCGACCGCGATATTCTCAGCTATCGTACCGGAGAATAAGTACGGATTCTGTGAAATGTAACTCAATTGATCAAACCAGTCACTTTCCACGTATTCGCTTCTTGAAACTCCATTAATGAGAAGGTCTCCCTCAGAAGGATCAAGCAGGCCAGCCAGCAGATGAAGGAGGGTCGTCTTCCCGGCTCCACTTTGACCGATGACCGCCACTTGGCTCCGTGAAGGGAAAACGGCGGTGACCCCTTGAAGGGCATAGCCTTTTTCACTGTAGGAGAACCCAAGGTTACGCAATTCGATGGTGGGAGGAATCCCATTTGAATTGAACTCCTTCTCCCCCCATTTGACCGGCTGATCCTTTTCCTGAAGCTCTTCCATGACCTTCTTTGCGGCACCCATGCTTCCACGCCCGGTATGAAACGCATTCCCCAGCTCTTTTAAAGACTGATAGAATTCCGGGGCCAGGACTAGAACGAAGAAAGCGGTAAAGAACGGGATACTCTCAAAGACTACCAATCTCAGCCCCACCTCCAGGGCGATCAGGCCGATACTCAACATGGAAATGAATTCAAGCATCAACGAAGACAAAAATGCCGTCTTCAGTACGTCCATGGTCGCTTCCCGGAAGTCCAGACTGCTCGATTTGATCCCCTCTTTCTGTTGCCTCCCCTTCCCAAGTAATTTTAAAGTAGGCAATCCTTGAAGAGTATCGAGGAATCTTCCGGAAAACGCGGTCAGCTTGTCCATCTGCTTCTCTGATTTCTTCTTGGTCATGACCCCGATGATGGCCATGAATAATGGGATGAATGGAGCCGTCACCACCATGATCAAACCTGTATACACATGCTCTGTGAAGATGGTGATCAACAGGATCAAAGGAACGATGGTCGTTTGAATCCTTTGAGGGATATACTGACTGTAAAACCCGTCCAACCCATCGACCGCATCCATCATTGTGCTGACCTTTTGTCCCGATTGGCCTTGAATGGATGCTTGAAGGGGGTTTTTTGCCCATTTCTTCAACAGCCGTTTTCTTAGATCCCCCTTCACCTTAGCGGCCATCCTGATTCCTATCCGGCCATTGACATATGAAAGGGTGGCCCTCCCAATAAGTATGAGAAGCAAAGCCCCAAGCATCGGGAGGATCTCCTGGAACTCCGACTTCTCTATGAATATTGAATTAACAATGCTTACGAGCAAATAAGCCTGTCCAACAACGACTCCCCCCATCAACAGGGAAGTCCCGTAAAGCGTCATTGTGGATCTTCTTTGCTCTTTGGCTGATTGATTAAGTTCTTTCATCGTTGCTCTCAACTCCAAAAGTTAAAAGTTAGTGAAATACTTCACAATATATATTATAGTAAACTTGTTCCTTTCATGCACCTGTTGGGATTGACCGTTTTGTGACAATTTTCTAGTGGAAATCCAGACTTTTCAATCACACCCTACCACCCGACTACATCTCATTCAATAAAAAAATAGAGAGGAAAATAACCTCTCTACTTATTCCTTATCAAATTTCCAGTAAGTCCTTCGTCACCCGCCTGATGATCTCCGGCAGGACAGAGAACGTATAAGGTTTATACACTCTTTCGGTCCATTGATGACCATCTTTCCCGTAGACTCCTATATTGATGGAGGGGATGTTCAGCTTTCTAATCATGTCGATGGGCACAGGGTACAGGTGATCGATAAGGGGCAGATTCTTCTTGAACACTTCGATATCTTCATCTTCTTCGTGGAGCGATAGAAAGCTGCCATCTGCGAGATAAGGGAAAAACCGTTTGATGACAAACTCTTCGCCTGTCTCATTTGATATATCATTCAAACAGGTTCCGAGCACCTCTCTCACCTTTTTGCCGTACTCATTTTCCTCATTCACAAAATTATGTGGTAAAAAAGGCGGAGCGAAGAACAGGATGACCCTTGGCGTCCGGTCGGGGTCAAGATGCTGGAGGGCTTCCACCATTGTATAAGCAATCGTACGTCGGTCCTCCCCTTCCAAATCATGAAAGATTTTCTTCATGACGGGGTCCGGATCTATGCCCCTTTCTTTCAGCCAGAAAATATACTCCCTTAACGTAAGGACTTCCACTTCCCATGAAAATTCCCGTTCAGGGAATCCGTGATAGTTCCGGTACTGTTCAAACTGCCTTTTGCTTCGCTCTTCCATTTCACTTACTACCTTCAAAGCGACCTTTTTCATATCGTACAGCACTTCCCGGGCCGTTCTTTCATATACAAAATAGTTGAAATACAGAGACGCGCTGAGCGGTGTCTGAACATTATACGTATGCTTATCATCTTTAAAATAGAGACATGAAGGCGGCAGGGTGAACTCCCCTGGAATATCCTCGAGATAATCAAGATTCTGATTGATTTCGAGGTTGATCTTCGAAGCGATCACGGTTGGATCAATCGATGTCAAAACATCCCCTACATGTGCTTCTCTTCCATATATATAGAAACTTGGCAGCAGCTTTCCCGCCGCTCCCGTATATATATATCGTTTACAATCCCCGTCATAAATAGGGGAAATGAAGTCTGTGTTGATTGCTGCCAAATAGTCCAAGCCTTCGTTTTTCAATCGGTGGAGATCACTTAAAGCCGCAATCATCCCGGCATGCTCACTTTCTTCATCCCCATTGAACAGGAAGAGTAAATTTCCATCCGGCTGTTTTTCACCTGTATGATATAAAAGATTTGCTATATGGACGGCGATCCCGCTCTGCATATCCAAGGAGCCCCTCCCGAACAGCCAGTTTCCTGAAAGGGCATCTTCTTTTACCTTCTCCTCCCCTTCATAATCCATGAAGAACTTCTGCAGGAAATCGGGATCATGGGCCATATCCTGGAGGGCCCCATAATCATCGGTTCCCACCGTATCGTAATGGGCATGAAATACGACGGTTTTAGAGGACGTCCCTTTTACGAGGGCAAAAACGTTCTTCCTTCCAATCGGATCATTAGGGACGTCCTGGAGCCAGACTCTTTCTGGATGATGCTGAAAATAAGGAAACGATGAGATCAACTTATATATAAATAGGGCTTTCTCACTTTCGCCGGTTGTACCGTTATAACTTTTCAGAGCGATTAAGGACCGTGTGATGAGTTCAATCTGTTCAGAAGTTGACTTGTTTTTCAGTTGAGTATACATAGTACCGCCCCTTTCTGGAAGAATATGAGCCTATGCGTGGTAAATCATCCATTGCATGGGCATTATAGAAACTGATTCCTCTATAATTGATAACATCTTATCGAAAAAGGATGGGGTTTGGAAGGGGTTTCAAGATATTTTCTTAAAAATAATTCGGTCTTTTCTATTGAAATTCGTTCTATTACCGAATATTATAGAAGTTGTGTGTTTTTAATGTTCGTTTTTATTGGAGGTTTTACGATGTTTAAATTAAAGGAAAACGGTACGGATCCTAAAACGGAAATACTTGCTGGGATCACAACGTTCCTGACGATGGTATACATAGTGGTTGTGAATCCAATCATCTTATCCGATGCGGGTGTCCCGTTTGATCAGGTATTCTTAGCAACCATCATATCTGCCGTAGCCGGAACGTTATGGATGGCATTGTTTGCAAATTATCCGATCGCCATTGCACCTGGAATGGGATTGAATGCTTATTTTACTTACTCAGTGGTCGGTGCACATGAAGATATTTCATATATCGTTGCATTTTCTGCCGTTTTCGTAGCAGGGATCGTCTTCATCCTGCTCTCTCTAACACCCTTGCGAAAAAAATTGATCGAAGCCATTCCTCAAAATCTGAAGCACGGAATTACAGCAGGAATCGGTTTATTCATTGCCTTTATCGGATTGCGTCTGACAGGATTGATCCAGGCACATCCGACAAATTTAGTACAGCTTGGGGATCTTCATTCCCATTCGGCACTTCTTGCGTTGACCGGATTGGCTGTAACCCTTATCCTCATGGTCCTGAACGTCCATGGAGCCCTGTTCATCGGGATGATCGTGACGGGATTGATTGCGTACTTTACGGGAGACCTATCCTTTAAGGAAGGATTCGTGGCCATTCCCCATCTTCCTGAAGGACTGATGGTGGCAAACCCGGTAACGGCTTTTGCTGACGTCTTCCAGTACGGACTATACGCGGTCGTCTTCTCATTTTTACTTGTCACCATCTTTGACACAACGGGAACGATGATCGGAGTGGCACAGCAGGCTGGCCTGATGAAAGGAAACACCCTTCCGAGGGCCCGGCAGGCACTTCTGGCCGATTCCATCGCGACAACGATCGGTGCGATGTTCGGGACGAGCCCGACATCCGCATATATCGAGTCTTCGGCTGGTGTTTCTGCCGGGGGAAGAACGGGATTGACAACCTTGACCGTATCGATCCTGTTTATCGCTTCCGCCTTTTTCGGACCATTGGTCAGTTCCGTGTCAGGCATATCTGCCATTACGGCTCCTGCCCTGATCATCGTGGGCAGCCTGATGATGGGAAGCATTTCCCAAATTAAATGGGATCAGCTGGATGAAGCCTTTCCTGCATTCCTCATCATCCTGAGCATGCCTTTAACATCAAGCATCGCAACGGGGATCGCACTGGGATTCATTTCATATCCCATACTGAAAGTAGTGAAAGGACAATGGAAACAGGTGCATCCACTTGTTTATGTCTTTGCTGTCCTGTTCTTCTATCAGCTGGCGTTCCTGCCTCATTGATTCAAATAGATACTCGAAAGACCGTTCACAGTGAACGGTCTTTTTTGAATGAGCTGCGATTATATTTTTGTTACACTCTTGAGATTTCTATCATGGAATGCTAAACAATATACATCCGGCATCTCAAGTTCTCTCCAGAATTCCACACCATATTTCCCATCAAAATAATTCATGATTAGGACCATAATATTTCCGTGGGTTCCAATCACCACGTTTTTACCAGTATATTCTTCCAATATTTTAAATATCCCCTCGACACCCCTCTTTTGAGCGGTAAGATTCGACTCTCCGCCTTTCAATGAAAGGGACGGATCAGCCCAAACCGATGAAATGGCTTCCTGAAAGTTTGCGACAGGCTCTGAGGATAGTGTGCGTTCTCTCATCTCTTCCACTAATGTGATCTCCTGATTGTTATGTCGGGCTATGCCTTCTACCGTTTCCACGGCTCTTTTGTAGGGACTGGAACAAATCACATCAATATTTTCCTTCTTCAACCGTTCCGCCACATTAAGAGCATCCCTTCTTCCCTTTTCAGACAGGGGCCTCGTTAACTCTTCCGGTGTATAAATCGAGTGGGCATGCCTGACCAGATATAATTTAGTCACGGTCATATCCGTTCACTCCTTTCTCTTATCCATCAATAAATAGGGCCGCCCTGTTTGAACAGCCCCTGACTATTTGATATGTACTGCATAGAAACCATTTTCATCCAAAATGACCGGGTACTCTCTAAAAAGGCACGGCTGTAACTTCCATTTACTCGGGTATGAACTCCATCAACCAGGAATCATGGTACACCCCTTCGTGAAGCTCATGCTCCCGCAGTATCCGAGCTTTACTGTATCCACATTTCTCGTAACAGCGGATCGCTCTCGTGTTCCATGTCATCGGATCCATCACGAGGCGGTGGACTCCCTCCTTCTGAAGCAAGTACTCCACCACTGCACGAATGAGCTGTGTTCCGACTCCCTTATTCCAATAATCCGCCTCTCCGATGAATTGATCCGTACCATAAATCACTTCATCCAGATTCGTATAGCCGTAGCGTATCATCGTCTCATGATCGAGCTTATAATATTGAAGATAACCGATTTCAACCCCTTCATACTCAACAAGACAACTCATGACACCCCTATCGGAGAAGAATTTCTCCTCCACCATCTCGGTGGTGAAAGGGCGATCCCTGCCTTCATAAAATTCCAGGACCACGGGATCCGTCAACCACCTTGAGAGCGTGTACTTATCCCCAGCCACTAACGGGCGGACACTCAACTCCCCACT
The DNA here is from genome assembly GCF_037046045.1 of Rossellomorea sp. LJF3. NCBI lineage: Bacteria > Bacillati > Bacillota > Bacilli > Caryophanales > Bacillaceae > Rossellomorea > Rossellomorea sp. LJF3. The sequence continues at coordinate 255,796 of NZ_JBANLY010000002.1, forward strand.
CACGACATTCATACACACAACACCTCCATAAACGAACCTCTTCCTATATACATTCATCAAAGCCAATAAAAAACCCTTCTTTTAGAGGGACGGACCTTGATTCCTAGGACCAGGTCCTAGGAATCAAGGTCCGTCCCCCTATAATAACTTTGACATATTTGTGAATCATTTCACAAATAATGTATGATAGGATGTATTTATCAATAGAATATCAATGTGAAACGTGTTATGCTCTATTTGTGAATTACTTCACAATGTTAGCAGGTGCAATCTATTCATCCCCTCGAACCATCGAGTATGCATGTTACCAATCGCTAGAACAAAATATGAAAGAATAGGTGATGACGTATGACAGTCAAATGCACAAACAAAGTAGCATTAATCGGTACAGGATTTGTCGGTTCCAGTTATGCCTTCGCTCTTCTCAATCAAGGAATTGCCCATGAGCTTGTGATGATCGACCTGAATAAGGAGAAAGCCGACGGAGATGCACGGGATTTAAATCACGGTCTTGCTTTTGCTTCCCCGATGAAGATTTCAGCCGGGGATTATCGTGATTGTAAAGACGCTGATTTAGTCGTCATCACCGCGGGAGCCAATCAGGCGCCTGGTGAAACCAGATTGGACCTTGTAGAGAAAAATGTGAAGATCTTCAAGAGCATCGTAGACTCCGTCATGGAAAGTGGTTTCAACGGAATCTTCCTTGTCGCGACCAACCCTGTCGACATCTTAACCTATGCCACGTGGAAATTCTCCGGCCTGCCGAAAGAGAGAGTCATCGGCTCAGGGACGATACTTGATACAGCCAGGCTCCGCTACCTGGTCGGTCAGCACTTCGATATTGATACACGGAATATCCACGCCTATATCATGGGGGAACATGGTGACACTGAGTTCCCGGTTTGGAGCCATACGACGGTTGGTGCAAGTCAGTTGAATGAACTGATTGATATGGAGATGGAGAACGTCCAGAAAGATCTCGACGACATTTTTGTCAATGTAAGGGACGCAGCCTATCACATCATCGAACGAAAAGGGGCAACGTACTACGGAATCGCCATGGGACTTGCCCGGATTACCAAAGCCATCTTCAATAATGAAAACAGCATCCTGACCGTTTCCGCCCTCCTGGAAGGAGAATATCAGGAAGAGGACATGTATATCGGTGTACCGGCCATCATCAACCGGGATGGAATCCGAAAAGTTGTCGAACTTCCCTTGAATGAAAAAGAAAAGGCCCAGTTCTCACATTCTGCACAAACGTTGAAAAACGTCATGAAAAAAGCGCTGGAATCTTGATCGGGGACCTTATCACAGCAGATTAGACACGCACGCCCACTTCCCCTCCTCATAAGATAAAGAGAATTCTTTATAAGGAGGTTCTTCTATGTACAATCACAGACAATTATTCCCTGGTTTTCCCGGGGGAGGACAGGGTTCCGGTGGTGGCTTCCCTGGTATTCCTGGATTTCCAGGCGGCGGTGGGGGTTCAGGCAGCGGCGGTTTCCCAGGCATACCGGGTTTTCCCGGGGGAGGACAAGGAGCACCAAGCTCACCACCCCCTACAGGCGGGCAGGGCGGACAAAACCAACCACCACCCGGTCCACCACCGAACTTCCAACCGCAAAAAACGGCACTTCAAGGAACGCAGGGCGGACCGAGCACTTTCGCAGTCGATCCGGGTGCCATCAGAAGATGCTTATTCCGTTACACGTATATATGGTTAAGAAGAGATGCTTTCTGGTTCTACCCGGTGTTTATCGGGCGCCGTTCCATTGCCGGATGGAGATGGATCGGATTCACGTGGGTGTACTTCGGCATCGATTTGGATAAAATTGAATCCTTTACGTGCGTGTAGGTGCCGCCATGCACTCCTATCCGTACTATCGAACCAATCAATCGAATGGCATCATAACCGTGAGCGGGGAACATACTTTGTATGTCGATCCGGATCAAGCCCTCTTATCGATAGGGATTGTTACGAATGATAAAGAGCTGGAAGTTGCCCAAAACGAGAACAAGCAACTTTCCAATCGGGTCGTTCAATCCGTTTTAAATAACGGGGTTCGCCGACAGGATATCCAAACGTCCACCTATCAAGTACTTCCACAGTATCAATTCGAGGATGGAAAACAAACGTTCACCGGTTATGAAGTGCGACAAGTATTCAGGGTCACTGTTAAGTCGATCGAAAAAGTCGGGAAGATCATTGATGATGCTCTAAAGAGCGGGGCCAATCGTGTGGAAAACATTCAATTCATTCAGTCTAACCCCATGGAATCCTACCAGCAGGCTCTCGCCCTGGCCTATCAAGAGGCATACCAAAAGGCACTCACATTATCCGGCCAATCAAATCAACAGCTTAATCCGCAGCCCAAATCCATTACGGAACAATCCCGGCCCTCAGCCGTTCCCTTCATGAACACCGCCTATTTAAAGGCAGCCGACGAAAGTACGGCCGTGGAGCCGGGTCAAATCGCCGTCACAGCCATCATCACAGTAGAATTCAGGACCCATTAAAAAAACTGCCAAAGTAGATGACTACTGAGGCAGTTTTTTTCTGGAGGGACGGACCTATCGGTGAAAGAAGGCTTAATTTCAACAACTGACCCCCGCTTTCCCCTATACAAAATAGACGGGTAGGAAAGAATTGCGTCGTTTTGGCTGGTCATTGCGTCGTTTTTTTCATTATTGCGTCATTATTAAATTTATTGCGTCATTTCTCATGGTGATTGCGTAAATATCCAATTAATTCCACAACAGCCACTCATCACTCTGACAAAAAAAAAACCTCCTACCGACCTCTCTTCAAATCCGCATCCCTCACATAGGCAGCCACTTTTTCTGCAGAAACGGAGACTTCATCATCACTCAACATCCTGACTCCCTGCTCGGCATACGCCGGCAGGAAGGTCATCCCCGTGAGGTTAGCCATCGCCTGTAATGGTTTCAGCAATTCACTCATGGAATAATGATTATAGCCTCCTGATCGGTAAGCATCAGCAGGTCCGCCTGTTGAAGTGACAACCAGGAATTCCTTTCCACAGAGCTTCGTTCCTTCCGAACCGTATGCCCAACCGTATTGAAGCACTTGATCCTGCCATTCTTTTAAAATGGCGGGGGTACTGTACCAGTAGAATGGAAATTGAAAAACGATGCGATCGTGGGCCAGCAGAAGGTGTTGTTCTCTTTCTACATCGATTTTCATGTCAGGGTATTCATTATATAAATGATGGACCGTGACATTTTCTTCCTTCTCCAATCGGTCTGCCCACGCTTTGTTCATTCTAGATTGTTGAATGGTTGGATGCCCAACCAATACTAATGTTTTCAAATTCTCTCACTCCTTATTTGTATGTACAAATAATAACATATGTTCATTTGTACATACAAATATTATCTTAAAAATTTTTATTTTTTATTTACCTTATTAAATTTGCAGCGAACTCAATCAGCTATTCACCAAGCGATTTCGATTTGCGCCCGCAGGCTTCCATTGCCGATAATACAGCCCCCTTGAACTGGTGTTTCTCTAATGCCGCCACTGCTTCAATCGTTGCGCCTCCGGGTGAACAGACGGCATCTTTCAGCTCTCCTGGATGAGTGCCGGTTTCGAGGACCATTTTTGCAGCCCCAAGCACAGCCTGTGATGCCAGCTGATAGGCAAGACTCCTCGGGATTCCCTGGAGGACGGCTCCATCGGCGAGTGCTTCGATGAACATAAACACGTAGGCAGGAGAGGAGCCGCTCACAGCCGGTATCGCATCCATCAAGCTTTCCTCGATTTTTTCCGCCTTACCGAAGCTTTCAAGGATTGCCTGGACATGTTCCAAATCGCTTTCTGTTATTTCTTTATTCACACAGTATGCGGTCATTCCTTCCCCTACAAGACTCGGCGTATTCGGCATCGTCCGTACAATTTTGGCAGAAGGCGAAATCTGCTCTTCCATCCATTGGATCGTGATTCCAGCCGCAATCGTAATGATGATGCTGTCTTTTTTCAAGGAACCTTTGATGGATTCGATCAGTTCCTTGTATTGATCCGGTTTCACCGCAAGGAACACAATATCTGAAAAGGCTGCTACATCCTGATTGTCATCCGTCGCCTTCACTCCAAATTTTTCTCTGACCATATCCAGGGTTTCCTGAGTCCTGGCACTCGCACGAACCGATTGTCTGTCCACCAGCCCGGACTTCAATATCCCTCCCATGATGGCCTGCGCCATATTTCCGCATCCTATAAATCCAATGGTTTTATCCATTTCTTTCACCTCTCGATTTTATGTAAACAGTCTTTAGCATCATACCAAACTTTCACTTCTATTAACATGTTTCACCTCTTCACTTTAAAAAAAGGCCCCGGGAGACCACTCCTCCCAGAGCCTTTCCATCATTCCACCAGCTTCCCGCAATGGGGGCACAGGGATTTAGTATAATCCTTTGGAATCTTTTTATGACAATGACTGCATGTTTTCACATACACCGGCTGCTCGAACAAGTCTTCCGACATGCCGTATCCACTCTTGAAGGTCACCCTCATCACCCTGACTAATAACCCGATGATTCCCCCGGTAATCAGTAAAGCCCAGATCATCTTGAACGGACTTGACGAAGGATCTTCTCATAATCAAGTTCGACGATTGGTTCATCCTCTTGTAATCTCTCCCTGATTTGGGACAACAATGACCGCTCTCCATCAGATAGATTCTCAAGATCCCACTTTTTATGGAAGACTGTGTACAGAGTCAGATCCCTTAGAAGCAGGAAATGCGGGATGCGCTTGACACATTCGTCATCGATGTCACACTCCGTCAAATATCCTTGAAGAAATGCGATGAGGAATCTTTCTCCGAATCCACTGCGGGTTTCGAGGGTCTCATTCCGGAACTTCCACCATACCGAATAATATAACGGGATGGCCACGTCACTTACAAAAAAGAATTGTGTGCTGTCATCAAAGTCGAACACATGAATATCCCCATCGTGATAAAAGAAGTTGCCTGGGTGGATGTCCGAATGGATGAGTCCAAACGAATCCCGTGTCTCCTTAAATCCCCTGATCGTTTCTTTGTTTTGATGTCCTTTACTGATAATGTCCCTGTCTTCATCACTCGTCAAATATTTTTCGTAATCCAGCACATCATCTTGATCCCAGCGGTCACGCCCTGCTTCATCCTGCACATATCCCTTCGTTACTCTGTGCATATGACCGGTGAGTTTTCCCCATTTATAAAAAAGGTCATCATTAAATAAGGGGTCACCCATCTTCACAGGCTCTCCAGGGGCTTTATCAAATAAACACACAAAGAAATGAGTATCCCCCGTCTCCAGGATTTCAACCAGATTTCCTGCTTCTGAATCATTCACGAGGGAAACATTCACTCCATGTTTATGTAAATAATTAATCCATTTCAACTCCGCTTCCACTTCACCTTTGGAACGGTGTGAACTGTGGGTAAGACGCAGAATATAAGGGTTTCCTTCTCTATGAACCTCGTATACATAGTTTTCAAAGTCACCAAGTTTTTTTGCCCCTGCCGTGTCACAGCTGAAACGCAATGCCGCTTCCTTTAACAGATCCTCTGTAAATAGTTCTTCAATCCACTTTTCCATTCTGCCTTCACCTACTCTATAACTTTATTTGGTTCTTTCCGTAATAAGTGCCACCCGGTAAGGGAATAATTCCGCTGTCATGATCCCTTCCTTCACGGCGGGATCATCTTCCATCATAACCTTTGCCTGCTCCTCGTCATTTGCTTCAAATACAACGATTCCAAAGGCGTTTTCCTCTTCATTCAGCGTTCGACCTGCAAGGATTACGACCCCGGATTCTGTCATTTCCTTCAACCTGGTAAAGTGGCGTTTAACAATTCCTTCATCCTCGCCTGTCCAGCTTTCTTCTTTATGTAAGCGTGGAATCAGCTTCAAGACATAAATAAATTCCATTTTTCCCTCTCCCTTCCCCCTACTTATACGACTCAGGAGGGAGAGAACCCTTTTTCGGCGACAAAAAAAAGCTGTTAAGTCCAACTCAACAGCTTTTCGCGTCCATTCATCATCTATCCGCAGGAAATACCAATCCAATTTGTTTCCTCGCCTTATCCATCACCCTGGCGCTTAGGAGGGAATGATCATACGAATTGATCATAGATTCGAATCTTTTCCCGGATGTAATAATAGACACGAATTCTTGTATTTCATAATACATTGGAGGATGATCCTCTGGTTGAACATACGTACAGGTTTCTCCGCTGCGATAATAAAACGTCACGGTACTGAAATCCCCAATTTTATCGATGGTGACCGTTCCTTCCTCGCCTTGGATTTCAGTCGGGATATGAGTGTCCGAAATTTTGGAGAAGGTTGCTGCTATATCCATTTGTTCATACTTCATGATGACACTGCCTGATCCGTCGACACCTGAATCAAGCATGAACGCATCGGCCTTTATATCATTAGGTTCCCCAAACAGAACAACCATGGGATAAATGCAATATACGCCCAAGTCCATCAGGGCACCATTGGAAAATGTGGGATTGAATGCATTCAGCACTGTCCCATCTTTGTACGCGTCGTATCTGGAAGAATACTTGCAGCAGCTGACATTGACTTTCCGAATGGTCCCAATGGTGTGCAGCTTCTCTCTAAGCAGCTGGAAATTAGGCAGAAAAGTGGTCCGGACCGCTTCCATCAGTAAGGCATCGTTCTCCTTTGCGGAAGCAATCATCTCTTGAACTTCCCTTTCATTAGAAGCTAATGGCTTCTCACATAAGACGTGAATGCCTTTATTTAAAAAAGTGATGGCCTGACTGCAGTGAAAGGAATTGGGACTGGCTATGTAAACGGCATCGATATGATCTTTACTCGCCATCTCTTCTATATCCGTGAACCAGTCCGTGATCCCATGGGCTTCAGCGAATGCCCTTGCCCTCTCTTCAGTCCTTGAGTAAACAGCTTGTAATTGAAAGTCATCCACGCCTTCTGACGCTTGTATAAAACGGTCAGTGATCCAGTTGGTTCCAATGATTCCGAATCTAATCATATGATCTCTCCTTCTTTCATTCATATTTATTCTAGTATAGAATGCTAAGTAAAACGATGATTACGTTGGAAAGGGGCAATAGAGTGGACAGCCTGGAAAAGAAATTGGCCGGTGAAAAAGCGGCAGAATATATACAAGACGGAATGACGATCGGTCTGGGAACCGGTTCAACCGTTTATTGGACGATTCAGAAATTAGGGGAACTTGTCTCTCAAGGATTACAGATCAAGGCGATCCCCTCTTCAGTGGAAACAGAGCGCCTGGCAAAAAAAGCCGCTATTCCATTAACCACCTTCTCTGAAGTGAACATGTTGGACCTTTCGATTGATGGCGCCGATGAAGTGGATGCAATGTTCAACTTAATAAAAGGGGGAGGTGGAGCATTGGTGAGGGAGAAGTTTATTGATACGTTCACCCGCAAGTTCATCATTGTCGTGGACGAGTCCAAATTGGTCTCAAAGCTTGGCTCCTTCCCACTCCCTGTTGAGATCCTCCCCTTCGGATGGGAAGTGACATGCCAATCACTCGCTGAATTAGGATGCACGCCTGTTCTAAGAAGTAGAAATGATGAACGCTTTATATCCGATAACGGAAACTATATCGTGGATTGTCATTTCACAGGCATCGAGGACCCTGCCTCCCTACACTCCCAGTTAAAACAATTATTAGGTGTCGTGGAAACAGGTCTTTTCATTGACTTGACCGACCTGATGATTGTCGGAAAACCGGATGGCGTTGAGGTAGTCTCACCACATAAAAATCTGACATGATGGATCTCAGTACAAAAGCCAACCTTATTGGTTGGCTTTTTGGAATTCGAGGTCTTTTTCCCTCATCAAGTACTGAAGTGCTGTCCGGAATGTCAGGAAGGTCTTGATCCCTTGAAGCTCCCTCACTCCTGAATTGATCATGATTTGAGTGAGAGAAGGAGTGAATCCGACAAAAAGAGTTTCGATTCCCATTAACCCGATGGCCTTCCCCATGTTATCAATATACGTGCCGAAAATATCGATTTCACCGATTTCCTTCTCTGATATCGCTGAGAAATCGACAATGATGGTGTTAATGTCCTCTCCATAAGAGACGTCCAATATCTTTGTAATGATCTTCTCAAAGCGTTCAGGACTCAGCCTGCCCGTAATGGGGATCAGGATGGTTTCAGGGATGATGGATGGAATAATCGGGGCTGAAATCTCCATGATGAGCTGCTCTGATTGAACCAGCTGTTCTTTCAATTCTTTAATTTCCTGCTTTAGCTGCTTAATTTCTTGACTTTCACTTGTCATGACAACCCTCACCGCTTATAGAATGTTTTTAAAGTACCTTTCTCTATTCTAGCACTTTAGATACAGAATAAGCTAATGAATTCATATGTAACGAGATAAATAGATGACAATGAAAAACCAGCCTCGTCGGCTGGTTTTTCTCACGCGAATGCCTTTTCCTGCTCCTTGTGGAAGAAACTCTTCATGGCGTGGAATACATCGGCTTTTTGTTTAAGGATGTAGTAGCGGAAATCGTCGTTTTTAATATTTTTATAGGCTGACATTAATGTGGAGTGACGATTATACTGATTCACTTCCCCATATCCGAACATGCTGGACACTTTCATTAATTCTTCGACAAGCTTGACACAGCGTACATTATCACTCGTCAGGTTATCCCCGTCAGAGAAATGGAAAGGGTAAATATTGTAACGGCTTGGAGAATACTTTCCATCGATGAGTTCAAGGGCCTTTCGATAGGCTGATGAACAGATCGTGCCCCCGCTTTCCCCTTTCGAGAAGAAGTGCTCTTCCGACACCACTTTGGCTTCGGTATGATGAGCGATGAATTCGATTTCCACAGTTTCATATTTTGTGCGCAAGAATCGGGTCATCCAGAAGAAGAAGCTTCTTGCCATATACTTCTCCCATACTCCCATACTGCCGCTCGTATCCATCATCGCGAGTACAACGGCTTTGGATTCCGGCTTTAATACTTCGTTCCACGTCCTGAATTTCAGATCTTCTGTAAAGATGGGATGGAAGCTTGGTGCTCCTTTCATGGCATTTCGTTTGAAGGCAGACATCATCGTCTTCTTTTTATCTATATTTCCCATTAGGCCAGTTTTACGGATATCATTGAATTCAATATGCTCGACGGTTTGGACATCCTGCTCTTTCTTCTTCAGGTTCGGAAGCTCCAATTGGCTGAATAAGGCTTCTTCAATTTCAAGCATTGACACTTCTGCTTCATAATAATCTTCACCGGCTTTGTCCCCGGCCCCTTGACCTTTCCCTGGACCCTGCTGCTGTTGTGAGCCGTCTCTTGCAATGACGTCCCCTACCTGGCTCTCACCGTCTCCCTGCCCGACGTGTTTATTCTTATCATAGTTGTAACGGATTTTATATTCATCTAACGAACGAATCGGGATTTTGACGACGTCGCGGCCATTGGACATGACAATGTTTTCTTCTGTGATCAAGTCTGGTAAATTATTGCGGATGGCATCCTGTACTTTCTCTTGATGTCTCTGCTGATCATCGTGACCTTTGCGGTGGAGGGCCCAATCTTCCTTGGAAATGACAAACTGATGATTATCCATTTGACTCAAATTATTCCCCTCCTTAATTTTTTTCACATTTTTTCAATTTCCTGCATACACTATGTTGACTGTCTAAACTGCACGTATCCCATGAAGTGAAACGGGGATTACTCTATCCTATGCAGAAGTATTGATAAATTTACAAATAATTTCGACAATTAACCGTTCTTTTCTATTTGGACGAGCCTATTTTTCTGACAGGTTGTAATGCCTGTCCCGGATTGATCGGATTCCAAAAAAAATAATCAGGCAGTATCACCTGATTAAGCTTCCTCTTCATATTGAGCCGGGTCTGAAACTCGATTGTGCAACTTTAATTCGCCACTGGAACGTAATTTCTCCATTTGCTTCCCCAGTTTAATGACTTCCTCCATATTAGAAGCCATGCTACCATTGAGAGGTTCCGCTTCTTCCCGAGATTTAGGTGTAAACGACATCCTATCAACCCACCTTCATTTAATAATGGGTCCGGCTCTCTATCTATAGATTATTGTATTCAGAGTTTTCTGTCAACTACTCCTTGTCTTTCTCTTTATATTGAACAGGATCGGGCTGCTTATTATCCTCTTTCAATTCTTCATTCGTCCTGAGCTTATCCATCTGTTTCCCTAACTGCTCCATCTCTTCCATATCATGCGCCATAGAGCCGTTTTCCGGTTCATAATTTTTATCTAATTCGTGTTTGCTTTTACTCATATCTCTTCACCTCTTGGATACTACTTTTCCCTTTAGGTGAGAGATTTAAACAATCCAGAAAAAATCGGGAGATGCCGAGCACCTCCCGATTGCACTTCTATTAACGGTTTAACAGACTGCCTACATAACGCAGTAATTCGTTGGCGGATGTTGAGTTGTAACCATGTTCGTCGATGAGGCGGGCAACCACTTCGTTGACCTTCTTCAGCTGCTGTTCATCTGGCGTCTTGGATGATGTCGTGATTTTTACAACATCCTTCAAGTCCGCGAATAGCTTTTTCTGAATGGCTTCTCTCAGGCGATCATGTGAATTGTAGTCGAATCGCTTCCCTTTACGGGCATAAGCAGAGATACGGATCAGGATTTCTTCACGGAATGCCTTCTTCGCATTTTCAGAGATTCCGATCTGCTCCTCGATGGAACGCATCAGCTTTTCATCCGGATTGATTTCTTCACCCGTTAACGGGTCATGAAGCTTTGCTTTGTTGCAGTAGGCTTCAACATTATCAAGATAGTTATCCATAAGCGTTTTCGCAGACTCTTCATACGAGTACACAAAGGCTTTCTGCACTTCTTTCTTGGCGATATCATCATACTCTTTCCGGGCAAGGGAGATAAAGTTTAAATATTTTTCCCGAAGTTCATTGGTGATCGATGGATGCTGGTCCAGACCTTCCTTCAAAGCACGGAGAACATCCAACGCGTTAATGGTCGGTACTTCTTTTCGAATGATTGTAGAAGAGATACGGTTGATCACATAACGCGGATCGATACCGCTCATACCTTCATCCTGGTATTCCTTCTTCATTTCATCCACATCGGCAGAATTGAAGCCTTCTACATTTTCTCCATCGTATAGGCGCATCTTTTTGATCAAATCGATGTCACCTCGCTTCGGTTCCTTCAGTCGGGTGAGGATCGTGAACATGGCTGCGACCCTTAATGTATGAGGAGCCACGTGGACGTTCGAAACATCACTTTCATTGATCATTTTTTCATATATCTTCTCTTCCTGGGTGACCTTCAAATTATACGGGACCGGCATGACGATGATACGTGAATGCAGGGCTTCATTCTTTTTATTCGAAATGAAGGATCGGTACTCGGTTTCATTCGTGTGAGCCACAATCAGCTCGTCGGCAGAAATCAGGGCAAACCGGCCTGCTTTGAAGTTCCCTTCCTGGGTAAGAGATAATAAGTGCCATAAGAACTTTTCATCACATTTGAGCATTTCCTGAAATTCCATCAAACCACGGTTCGCTTTATTTAATTCCCCATCGAACCGGTACGCACGCGGATCGGATTCTGAACCGAATTCTGCAATCGTCGAGAAATCGATGCTTCCTGTTAAATCGGCGATATCCTGTGACTTTGGATCAGATGGACTGAAAGTACCAATCCCAACACGTTTATCTTCAGAGAAGAAGACTCTTTCCACTTGGACGTCTTCAATGCGGCCATGGTATTCTTTCTCCAAACGCATGGTATTCAATGGAGAGAGATTTCCTTCTATGCGGATTCCATACTCTTCATAAAAATCTTCACGTAAATGCTGAGGGATCAAATGCAGCGGGTCTTCATGCATCGGACAGCCTTTAATGGAGAACACTCCTCCTCTTTCAGTCCGTGAATACTGCTCGAGTCCCCGTTTTAGCATGGAAACGAGTGTCGATTTCCCTCCACTTACAGGACCCATCAATAATAAGATCCTCTTTCTCACGTCTAATCGTTTCGCAGCAGGATGAAAGTATTCTTCAACGAGTCTTTCCAGCGCCTCTTCTAAGCCAAATAATTGATTGCTGAAGAATTTATACTTTCGTTTCCCCTCGACCTCCTCGACTCCGGCATCTTTAATCATATTAAAGACTCTTGAATGAGCAGACTGCCCGATCCAAGGCTTCTCTTTCAGCAGGTCTAAATACTGAGCAAACGTCCCTTCCCATTTCAGTTTCTCTTCTTCTTCTCGATAATGTTCAATTCTTTTTAAAATATCCATAAGGACCTCCCCCTGTCGCTTAATGAGAGACGATTAATATACTCTATGCGCTTGTTCACCCGAACATGTTAATAAGATATTTTAATTCAAGGCAAACGGTCGATATCGCTTCATTCATTGGAATAGGGGCATAAATATGAAACGCTTTCTCTTTCGACCTTCAAACTTTCACAAAACAGCAAAAAAAATCCAACTTTCGTTCACATCAATTTAAAAATAGGCTATACTAAAGACAGACTGTGGAATAAGTAAACTGGGAGGTTGCATAAACATGGGTACTGTCATGATCGTAGGTGTATCTTTAGTGTTCTTAGTAGCGATTTTCACTGCTGGATATAACGATAAACCGGGCTCAAACTAAAGCGGAGGCGGCTCGTTCAGAGGCGACAAGCATAAGTTAAACCTGCCGGAAAGGCGCTCCTTGCCTTTTTGGCAGGTTTAACTTATGACCTCGAGCCTCTAGCCGCCGGAGCTGGATGAAACCAAATCGAAAAAAGAACTGACCACATGGCCAGTTCTTTTTCATTTCCCCGGATAACTGCTTATCTTTTATTAAAGCCTTTCTCCTCCACAAATTCCTTCATATACATCCGCTTCTTACCAGACAGCATCTTCGCCATTTGCGCGGTCCAGCGATCCGATCGTTTCCCTGCGGTCCGGGCATGATAATAGGATGAAATCGTTTCATCATAGCGGTCGAGCCCTTCCTTTATGGAGGTCTCATCCACATTGTATGAATCCTCATGGTAAACCGATTCCATCGGCAGCCTCGGCTTAACATCCGAATGATGTTCAGGGATACCGACAGCGAGTCCGAATAAAGGGATGACCCGCTCCGGCAGTCCCAGCAGTTCACTTACCGACTCCAGATCATTTCTGATCCCGCCGATATAGCAGATCCCAAGTTCCATTGATTCAGCAGCGATGGCTGCATTCTGTGCGGCCAGGGAAGCATCAATGAGGGCCACCATGAATTTTTCCGTGCTTTCCAAAGAAGGAATGACGTCTGCTCCTTCCCATTCACCGATTTTTTCATGGCGGTATAAATCAGCACAGAATACGAAGAAGTGACCATTTGCTTCGACATATGTTTGATTCCCCGCAAGCTCAGCAAGCTTCTTCTTTTTCACGGGATCCTTCACGCCAATGATCGAATACGCCTGTATATAACTTGATGTACTCGCAGCTTGTGCACTGGAGACAATCGTACGGATCTGTTCCCCGGTCAGTGCTTCATTTTTAAATTCACGGATGGACCGATGTTTCAGGATGGTTTCGATGGTTTCATTCATTATGTAGTCTCTCCCTTCTCATTATCCTCTTAGTATAAGCTAAATAAAAAAAGGAATGAAAATCATTTGATTTTCATTCCTGCTTTTTATAACAGACCCGGATAATTCCGCTGCCTTAATGCTTCGTAGATGAGTATCGCCGCTGTGTTGGAAAGGTTCAAGGAGCGGACGTTTTCATTCATAGGGATGCGGAGGGCCCGGTCCAGATTATTCTGGATGATGTCATCAGGAAGTCCGGATGTCTCCCTGCCGAAAATAAAAAAGTATTCTTTGTCTTCCACACTATAATCAAAGTTCGTGTGAGGGATTTTCCCGTACTTTGTTAAATAGAAAAATTCACCGCCGTCGTTTTTCTCGAAGAACTCTTCGAGGGAATCATAGTAGACAATGTTTACAAACTGCCAGTAATCAAGGCCGGCGCGCTTTAACATTTTATCGTCCGTCGAGAATCCAAGTGGCCGGATCAAGTGCAGGGTAGTGTCGGTCGCTGCACATGTTCTTGCAATATTCCCTGTGTTAGCAGGGATTTCTGGTTGATATAATACAACATGTACTCCCATGTCAATGTCACCTCATTCATAAAACTCTAAGTGACATTATACCATTTCTCCCCCATAGAACAAGACTTAACGGTCATCTACGATCGTAAAAAATCGATATTTGATATTAGGTGTATAGGCAGTGGAATCTTCGTATTTCCAATATCTCATCCGGCTGTTGAACGTATGGGCATTCACGAGGGGCTCTCCCGCGGCATCCTTCCCCGTGACAATGGTCGTATGATCAAAACGTCCATCCCCTTCAAAGTCGTAGCAGATCACATCCCCAAGCTTCAATTCTTTCGGATCATCCACAAGCCTCCCGCGAAGACCGATCGTCGAATTAGGGATATACCACCTCAAGGAATTCGCCACCGTCCAGCTGTAACTCCAGTTCTGATTCCGCATCCACCACCCCTTCCCCTTGGTGGGATATCCCCGCATCGGAGCATCCCCTGCATGAAGGCATTGCGAAATATAGTTCGTGCAATCATTCTCGAACTTCTTGAATGCCGGATTATAGCTGTTCCACCACCGCTCTGCATATTGAACGGCACTGAGACGGTCATACCGGTACGTCACTCTTTCTTCTTCTTCATGAGTCACGCTCTCCTCTTCATCCACGCCCTCTTCACGTTGAATCTGGATTTCTCCATCTTCATACATATTCTCATTGTAGAAGACCGCCCTTCGATTCTCCACTTCCTCTTCCAAATAGAGCAGGGCCCCCTGTTTGATGAGATATTTATAATGAACATCATATAAAATGGTTTGAGTCTCATTGCTTTCTTGTGTAATACGGAGGACCTTTCCGGTTGCATCCACCTTCACGATTTCTGCGTGGCGCTCCTGACAGGATGCTTTTTTCCTTCTCACTTTGTCACTCTCGTAATCTGATTGACTGCGAGAAGTATATTCTTCGATTACATGATGGACTTTTTCCATTAACAGCTTTCGAATCATCGTCTTCCCTCCTCACTAATTGATATGCTCCACTCAAACCGTTCAAAACAAAAAAGGATAAACTCGGGGAGAAATGATGAGTTTATCCTTTGTGGCGTATTAAGTTAAGACCTTTTTGTATTTCATCCATGACTTCTTCATCGGTTTCAACCGCTTGCTGCAGGAGGAGAGCTTTTTCCGCTGTTTCTCCTCCGATTTTCCCCAGGGCCCATGCGGAGGTTCCCCGCATGACAGGCCTCACATCTTTTTCCATCACATGGATAAGGTCATCTACGGCCGTATCATCTTTAAAGTGAGCGAGGGCAATGATCGCATTTCGCTGAATGGGCTTCTTCCCCCTCCAAGAACCCGATACATGACCGTATTTCTCCTTGAACTCACGGTTACTGATGGTTAATAGCGGCTTTAAGAGCGGCTTAGCGATTTCAGGATCCGGCTCCATCTCTTCATGAAAATGGAAGTCCTTCCCCTTATTTTCCGGACAAACGGTTTGACAGGTGTCACAACCGTACAGGCGATTTCCGAGCTTCACACGGTACTCATCCGCAAGAAACCCCTTTGTTTGGGTTAAAAACGCAATACATTTCTGGGAATCCAGCTGCCCGCCTTCAATGAGGGCCCCCGTCGGACATACGTCCACACATTTATTACATGTCCCGCATTGGTCCTCCATGGGTGTATCAGGTGCAAAAGGAAGATTCGTCACCATTTCCCCTAAATAGACATATGATCCGAATTCGGGTGTGATGATGGAACAATTTTTCCCGCTCCAGCCGATCCCTGCACGCTCCGCCACGGCCCGGTCCACGAGTTCCCCTGTATCCACCATGGATTTGAAGCGCGCCTGTGGGACTCTGGAGACAATATATTCTTCAAGCTTTGACAGACGATCCCTGAGCACATGGTGATAATCCGTCCCCCATGATGCCCTGCAGAAAATCCCCCGTCTCTCCCCACGCTTGCTTTGGGGGGCATTTTTCATCTTGGAAGGATAGGCAAGGGCAATCGCGATGATCGATTTCGGTTGATCAAATATCAAGGAAGGATCGACCCGCTTCTCAATAACCTTCTCCTCAAACCCGGATTGATACCCGAGCATCTCCTGGCGAAGGAGCCTGTTCTTCATTTCAGAGAACGTATCGGCCGTGGTAAACCCGATCTTATCTATTCCAATCTCCTTACTGTACGCAATGATATCCTGTTTTAATTGATTTATATCCATTGCCCCTGCCTCCTTTCTGAATTTATTTAAATAAGCATTCGTGAAATAGCAATGTGTATTATGATAAACTATTTTAAAACAAATGTGGAGGGAAAATAAGTGGAAATCACAATTGATTCATCCATTACGAGTAAAATCCCCGATTTCAAAGTCGGATTCATTCAATACCATCATATCGAAGTCGGCTCTTCTCCTCAAATGCTGAAAGGCAGACTTCAGCTGTTTCAGGAATCGATCTTCTTTGACCTTCATGATAAGAGCGTCACCGAACTGGAAGGGATTGCCGCATGGAGGGAAATCTTCAAGAGTACAGGAAAAGATCCGAACCGGTACCGTCATTCAGCCGAGGCCCTTTTCCGCCGTGTCAAAAAACAAAACTATCTGACTACCATTAATTCTGCCATCGATCTCAATAACTTCTTCTCCCTTCAATACGAAGTGCCAATCGGTATCTACGACTGTGCGGGGCTCAAGGGGAATCACCTCGAGTTAAAAGTGGGGGAAACAGGACAAACCTACACAGGGCTCAACGGCCGGGAAAACTCCCTGGAAAACCTCATCGTCGCCTGTGACGGGGACGGACCTTTCGGAAGTCCATTCGTCGACTCTGATCGTGCACCCGTCGGGGAAGACACGAAAAATGCCGTACAGATCATATTTTTGAAGCCATCCCTTTCTAAAGAAGAAAGCGGGAAACTGACGAAATCATTGATGGATATGTTCATCGGGATTCACGGTGGGGAAGGATTGTTTGAAGTGGTTGGTGGATAGTGGATTCTCCTGGATTCCTGGGAATCACTCCAACCTAATGTGGACAGTGGCCGGGGTCAATCCGGCCGAGATTCACAATAATCCGGCCGTTTTTGCTGTAAAACCAGCCGAAATCGCGATGAATCCGGCCATTTTTTGTGAAAATCCAGCCGTTTCAGCAAATAATCCAGCCGATTTACAATAAATGTTAACCCGAGGCACCTCCACACTTACTTCTCAAAAAAAAAGAGAGCCCAATGGACCCTCTCCCTTCAAAACACTACACCCACCACATATCCGATGGCTGCTCTTCAATCAAGATCGATTTCAGATTCTTCACGGCTCGGCCGAATCCTTCTTCGATCGACATGATCGGATCTTCATGCTCGATGCTTACGACATAATCATACCCGAATGTGCGCAGGGCACTCATCATATCCGACCACTCCTGCAAGGAATGCCCGCATCCCACCGACCGGAATGACCACGCCCGCGTCTGGATGCTGCCGTATGGCTGCATATCTGTCAGGCCGTACATGTTGACGTTGTCCTGGTCGATGTATGTGTCCTTTGCATGGAAATGGTGGATCGCATTTTCTTTTCCAAGGATCTTGATGGCTGCAACCGGATCGATCCCCTGCCACCAAAGATGACTTGGGTCCAGATTGGCTCCGATCGCATCGCATGTTTCTTCACGAAGCTTCAATAACGTGTACGGAGTATGTACAAGGAACCCTCCGTGGAGCTCGAGACCGATTTTCACATTATGATCCTCTGCAAGCTTCCCTATCTCTTTCCAATATGGAATCAACTTTTCTTCCCACTGCCATTTCAGGATATCCCCATATTCATTCGGCCAAGGTGACACCGGCCAGTTCGGATGCTTGGCTCCTTCATGGTCCCCTGCTGTTCCGGAGAAGCAGTTGACGACCGGTACATTCATCAATCCGGCAAGCTTGATCGTTTTCTGCAGGGCAACATGGGATTCTTCAGCAAAGACGGCATCAGGTGAAATCGGATTTCCGTGACAGCTGAACGCACTGATCTGAAGTCCACGTGACGTTACCTTCTCTAAGTACTCGTTTCTCTTTTCTTCGCTTTCTAAAAGGGCGTCCAGGTCACAGTGGGCATTTCCGGGATATCCTCCCGTACCGATTTCCACTGCGTGAAGTCCCGCTTCTTTTACATAATCCAGCATTTCATCAAGGTTTTTTTGTGAAAATAATACTGTGAATACGCCTAGTTTCATTTATACTTCCTCCTATTTCAATGTGATGCTTTGTCCGGTTTCACTGCTCTTATAAATGGCATCTATGATTTGGGACACCTGCATGGCTTCCTGTGGTTTCACAACCAACTCCTCTAAACCAAGACAGCTGTTGATAAAGTTCCGGGCTTGTGGAAGACTCGGATCGTCTTCACCGGGAACCCAATCCGCATCGCTATTCAGAAGCATGCCGTGCTTCATCTGATTCATCTGGAACGGGAATAAATCGATTCCCCCCGTTTCCCCTGAGATGCTCATGCTTTCTTCATCACTCTTCACGTTTGCGGACCAGGACGTTTCAAAAAGCATGGATGCTCCGTTATCGAATCTGATATAAGCCGTCACGTGGTCATCGACTTCAAAGCTCTCTTTATCGAAATCTCCCCATTGATTCACTTGATCAGGCATTCTACTAAGTTTGTTATAGGTCGTCCCCGTCACTTCAACAGGTGCCGGATTTCCAAGAAGCCATAGGGATAAATCGAGGAAGTGACATCCGTAATCGATCAGGCTGCCACCGCCTTGAAGCTCCTTATTGGTAAACACTCCCCAGCCCGGTACTTTGCGGCGGCGGATCGCTCTTGCCCTGGCGACCATCGGTTCTCCGATTTCATCTTCCATGATCACCCGCTTCGCCGCACGTGAGTCCTTCATGAAACGATAATGATAGGCGATTGCCAGAACCTTCCCTGATTCTTCAGCAGCATCGATCATTCTTTCACATTCCTCAGGAGTCATGGCCATCGGTTTCTCACAAAACACGTGAAGACCGGCTTCGAGGGCGGCAATCGTGATTTCTGCATGAAATTTATTCGGAGTACAGACCGTTACGGCATCCACATGCCCGAACATGTCCCGATAATCACTGAACACGTGCGGGATGTTAAAGGTTTCTGCCACAGTTTGAGCCGTGACGGGATTGATATCACTGATCGCTTCAATCGATACTGAATCTGATAGTTTAATAAAAGTAGGGATGTGACGCGTCTGGGCGATCTCCCCGACGCCGATCACTCCCATCCGAAGTTTGGTCATCGCTCGCATTCCCCTTTATAGCTTTACAATTCGTTTTGTTTCACTTGATTCAAGAGCTGCCAAAACAACCTCAAGTGATTTCTTTCCTTCTTCACCCGGTACGGGAGGCTCTGCATCATGAAGGATGCTGTGTACAAATTGATCGATCACGCGGGAATTCGATTGTCCTCCCTCGTCATTCGTTTGAATGCCTCCAAGTTCATACTTTACTACTTCCCCCGTTGCATATTGCACGACAAGGGAGTTTACCGGATCATCTTCTAAACGGAGAATCGCTTTCTCTCCATATATGATGGTGGAGTTGTCTTCTTTAGACACATAAGACCAGCTTGCTGCAAGGGTACCGATTGTACCGCTTTCCGTTTTCAATACGCAAACTGCCGTATCATCCACATCGGCATTTTCCTTTGCGCTTGTTTCCACAAAGGCGCCGACTTCAGCAAATTCTTCCCCTAAGATGTAACGAAGAAGATCTGTTTTATGAACACCAAGGTCACCCATGGCACCGATGAACGCTTCGTCCTTTTTGAAGAACCAGCTATCCTTGCCATCAGCACTCCAGCCTTCAGGACCACCGTGACCGAATGCTGAACGGAAGCTGTAGATTTTGCCCACTTCCCCGTTTTCAATCAGCTGCTTCGCTTTTTGATGAGAAGGGACAAAACGCTGGTTGTGAGCGATCATCAGCTTTTTACCGCTTTTAACGGATGCCTCGATCATACTTTCTGCTTCTTCACTTGAAGTCGCCATCGGCTTTTCACATAGTACATGCTTTCCTGCGTTCAAGGCATCAATGGAAATTGGTGCATGCAGGTAGTTTGGTGTACATACGCTCACTGCTTCCACATCAGCATTTGCCAGCAGTTCTTTATAATTGGTATAGGCTTTAGCTCCTACTGCATCGGCAAGTTTCCATGCCCGTTCCTCGACGATGTCACACACTGCGACTACTTCAACGTTTTTATTATTTGCGTATTCCGGAAGGTGGCGGTGCTGAGCGATGCTTCCACAGCCGATGACCCCGATTTTTAATGTTTTCATGATTTTTCCTCCTCTATTTTCAGTTTGATCCTTTGATCTCTTCGAGCGGCTTTGCATTCCCATATACAGGTCTTGCATGATCCACCGGTGCTGCCCATTTCACGGCATTGACGATGACCTTTTGGACATTTTCATTGTAATAAGTTGGATAGGTTTCATGTCCCGGACGGAAGTAAAATACCTTTCCGTTCCCGCGCTGATACGTACACCCGCTTCTGAACACTTCCCCACCTTCGAACCAGCTTACCATCACAAGCTGATCCGGTGCCGGGATGTCAAAATGCTCTCCATACATTTCTTCTTTTTCAAGCTCGAAATATTCCCCTAAACCGGCTGTGATCGGATGGCTCGGGTCCACGATCCAGATGCGTTCCTTTTCATCCGCTTCCCGCCACTTCAAATCACAGGATGTCCCCATCAAGGTTTTGAAAATCTTAGAGAAGTGACCTGAATGAAGGACGATCAAGCCCATTCCGTCGAGGACCCGCTGTTTCACCCGTTCGACCACCTCGTCCTTCACTTCTTCATGTGCGATATGGCCCCACCAGACCAATACATCCGTCCCTTCCAGCACTTCTTCCGTCAATCCGTGATCACCTTCATCCAATGTAGCGGTTTTCACATTGCAGGACGCTTCTCCGAGGAAAGAAGCGATGGCACCATGAATTCCTTCAGGATACACTTCTCTCACTTTCGGATTCTTTTGTTCATGACGATTTTCATTCCATACGGTTACGTTTAACATTGTAAAACCTCCAAGTTTATATTTGTGCATGACGGTATTCATTTGGTGTAACACCCGTGTGCTTCTTGAACACCTTACTGAAGTACTTCTCATTCCCGTATCCTACTCCGTAGGCCACTTCGTAAATTTTCAAATACGGGTTTTCCAGAAGCTTTTTCGCCTTTTCCATCCTGATACCGGTGATATAGTCCGTGATGGTCGCTCCATAATCCTGCTTGAACTTACGGGAAATGTATTCCCTGCTTAAGAAGAACCTGTCGGCGATGTCCTGAAGGTTGATATCCTCCTGATAATGCTGCTGCAGATATTCTTCAATATGCTGCATATTGTTTTTTTCCTTCTGATATTTAACGTTTGTCAGTGTCTGAATAAGTTCGATAAATTCTTTTGTCTTTTCTTCTTTAAACTTCCGGAACGAAAACGATCCGTCTTCATTCCAATAATCCGTTCCCCGGTAGAAAGGTTCCTGACGCTTGATCTCGTATTCCTTCAACCAATTGGTCCGCAACAGTTCAAACTGATCTTCCCAACCCTTAAGCTGCTCGATGGAGATGGTATGCCTGTTTTCTAACTGAGCGAAGATCGCTTCCAGCTGGTGCTGCACCTGCTCCCTGCTTCCAGAACGGATTGCCCATTTCAATTCATTGGAGTAATCCAATAAATGAAGGAGGTGCCCGCTCTTCACATCCCTGTGTGTGACCATTTTCTTCTGATCCAGGAGGGCATGCCTTGAAAATACTTCAAGGGCGGATTCATAGGCTTCATTCACCTTTTTTGACTTCTTCCCGAGAGCAAGGACCGTAAACACCTTGCTATATTGATAGATTAATGAGTAGATTTCCTCCAGCAGATAGGTCACATGCTTATGCTTCCAGAAGAGAATGACAAGCTCCTCTTCTTTGTTGCTGTTCCGGAAGCATACCCCATCATTTTGTTTTCGTAAGAGCTCATTGCAAATATTAATGAGGGTAAAAAAGGCAAGGTCCCTGTCACCCTGAAAGGATTTCATCACAATCGGTTTGATCGGCAGGAGCGCAACCGTTTTCTTAAGCTTCGGCAGTGAAACACCGAACTCCCTCTCAACCTTATCCACCATTTCAGCCGT
Organism: Rossellomorea sp. LJF3; assembly: GCF_037046045.1. Lineage (NCBI taxonomy): Bacteria > Bacillati > Bacillota > Bacilli > Caryophanales > Bacillaceae > Rossellomorea > Rossellomorea sp. LJF3. Next base: position 278,076 of record NZ_JBANLY010000002.1, read on the forward strand.
AATGCTCTCCTTCGTACAGAGACTGGAGAATAATCGATCCCAGTATAGAGGCTTTGCCTCATTAAGGACCCTGTTTTCCTCGACTTGGAATTTCCTTGACCGGGCTTGCTCCTTCCATTCCAACACAGCCTTATCCAGCGTGTCATTCAGCACATCCGGTTCAATCGGCTTCAGAATGTAATCGAAGCTCTTATAATGGATTGCATTTCTCATATATTCAAAGTCATCATATCCGCTCACAACGATGGTCTTGCTTGTGAGGTCAGAGGCATGAAGCCATTTTAACAGGGTGATGCCGTCCCTCTTCGGCATCCTCATATCCGTGAAGATGATCTCGGGCCTGTGCTCTGTGATCAATTCGATGGCTTCGTCTCCATCTTCTGCCTCGAGGATGGTGTGGATGCCGTGCTTTTCCCATTCTGCCAACAAAAGTAACCCTTCACGCACATGCTTTTCGTCGTCAATGATGATTGCTTTCATTTGCCTCCCCCTCCATTCTGAGCGGCAGCCTCATGGTGACCATAAAGCCCCCATCTTCATGATTCTCAAGTAGCAGAGTCGCCTTATGGTCATAGTAAAGTTTTAGCCTTACATACACATTCTTCAGTCCGATATTGGTTTCTTCACCGGTTTTATTCCATGCTTCTGCCTTGAAGTGCTCTTCTATTTCCCTTAGCCTGTCTTTTGTCACCCCTGCTCCATTGTCCCGGACGATCATCACAAGCGTTGCTCCATCCTGAAAGCAGGTCAGATCAATCCTCCCCACTCCATCACGGATATCGAATCCGTGCTTGAAGTAGTTTTCTATGAGGGGCTGCAGTATCATTTTGGGAACCCGGACCTCCTTCACCACTGCGTCCATATCGACACTGTACTCCAGATTTTCTCCAAACCGCTCCTTTTGCAAAAGAAGATACGCCTTCGTATAATTGATTTCTTTGCTTAAAGGGACCACATCCTCCTCCATATTCATCCCATACCTCATAATTTTAGATAAATGAGTGATTAAGGAGTATATTTGCGGTACCTTGTTCTTAAGCGCAATCGTACCGATGGACTGCAGGGCATTGTAGAGAAAATGTGGATTGATCTGCGACTGCAGAACCTTTAATTGATTCGTTTTGTTTTCAAGTTCCAGCTTATACTCCCTGTTGATCAAATGATTGATCCGCTCGATCATCTGCTGAAACCGATTCCCAAGGATACCGATTTCATCAAAGCCGAATGATTCCGCCTGTACCTTCATATTCCCTTTTTCCACCTCCTGGATATTTGAAAGCAGTATCCGGATTGGAGATGTAATTTTGAAGGAAACAAACAGAGTCGCCAGCACAACGAGGGTCAAGCCAAGAACCCCGAACAAAATATTGATCTTCGCCACACTAAACGCACTTTCATACAGATTGCCATAAGATACCCTTTTCACGAGGAACCATCCTCCCGAAGAAGCTGGGAGCTGATCGTACATCATCACCCCGTTGAACCTATCTTCCTTCCACTCAAGGGTCCCTGAAACATCCTTGGATTCCATGATCTTTCTGATCCATTTCTGATTGTAACCATCATCCGATACGTCGCTATCAGAGCTGTAAATCATTTCTCCTTCTGAAGACAGAAGGTAGAATTCTTCAGAATCAGGGTTATAGAGGTTTCTGCTTAAATCAATGATTTTATCCGGAGAGATGTCCAGGGAAATATACGCCAGCACCTCGTCACCGGGAACATTCCGGAACGCCCTGTGAATCGTAATGATTTCCTTCGACCGGTTAATATTCTCCTCTTCCTGACTATTGGTAGGTTCAATGTACATATTGTACGGGCTTCGTTCTGCTTTTCTGAAGTATTCCCACTGTGAATCTTTTATTCTATTGGAGAAAACAACGGTGGATCGCTTTGTTGCGGAAATGACCCGGTCACCGTCGGCAAAGGAAATGCGTACCCCGTTGATCGTGTCCCCAGTGTAGAGAATCGTTTGCACAATGTTTTTCACGATGCCGATCGTCAGGTAATTATTCTCCTTACCCGGTGACCTCATGAAATTAATGAAATCGGGATTATTATAGAGGGAAAGAGATAACCCGTTGAGCTCATTGATGTAGCTCTCCAAGTTCACCTTCCCCTGATAAAGGAGATTACTGCTCTCCTTCACCACCTGCTCCTCAATCGAATCCTTCGTATACAAATATGTAATGATGATCGAACTGCCAAACGGCACAATCGTCGTGATCATCAAGAGCGCAATCAACTTATTTCGAATGCTTGTCTTTAACATGAGGGACGGACCTCCCAGGTCTCACTTATACACTAGTATAAAGTGTTATTCCCCGCTCTTGGAAGTATTTTTTCGAAATATTCCTATTAAACTTATAAAATAGAAAGCATGCCTTAAGTAGACATGCTTTCCATTATTCCGTTTACTTCAAGTTATCCCACGTTTGTTGGAATCGCTCAAGTACAGTATCATAATCAATTTTTCCGGCTGCATATTCCTGGATGGTCGCAGCGAATTCTTTGTTCGCTCCATCCGGCCATTTGAACCAAGTCCAAGGAATCGTCTTCTCATCCTTAGAGTAGTCAAGGATGGATTGACCCAGGTCACCAAGACCATTCGGCTCGATATTATCAAATGCAGGGATGAACGCAAATTCTTCTGTGATATAACGCTTACCTGTTTCAGAAGAAACCATCCACTCCAAGAATGTTTTCGCTTCTTCAAGGTGCTTGGAGTTCTTATTCAATACCCAGTTATTCGGCACTCCGACAGGAAGGCGATCTGCATTCTCGTCATTGCTGATTGGAATCGGAAGGAAGCCCATGTTGATATCAGGGTTGATTTCCGTGATCATGTTCTCAGTCCAGTTCCCTTGTTGAAGCATCGCCGTTTCACCAGAAGCAAACAACGTTACCTGCGTATTATAATCCGTCGTTAAAGGATTATCGTTGGCATATTTAAGTTCAGTGTCCAGTACCTCTTTGAACTGTTTGAACTTTTCGTTTCCTACAATCTTCTCAGATCCGTCATAAAGTCCCGCGATGAACTTATCTGGATCTTCCTGTTGTGCAAAAGGAATGTTCAGTAAATGCTGACCGATTACCCACCACTCGCCGTAACCAGCTGAGAATGGAGTGATTTTCTTCGCCTCGAGCTTCTTCGCAGCGTCCTTTAACTCATCAATCGTTTTAGGAGGCTCCGTGATGCCTGCTTTTTCGAATAAATCTTTGTTGTAAACAAATCCATACCCTTCCAAGTTAACAGGCATACCATAAAGCTTGCCGTCCTCATCCGTCATCGGAACTTTCCCGATCGGAAGGACATGCTCAACCCAAGGCTCGCCAGAAAGATCCGCAAGCTTCTCTTTCCAAAGCTCTAATTCTTTGAATCCACCATTGTTGAAAATATCCGGCTCTTCCCCTGAAGCAAATTTCGCTTTAAGTGCAGCACCGTAATCGGCACCTCCACCAACGGTTTCAAGCTTGATCTTAATGTTCGGATGCTCCGCTTCGAATTCTTTGATCATTTCCTGCAGCTGATCGGCAATTTCAACCTTGAACTGGAAGAAATTCAGTGTCACGACATCATCACCTGAACCGGAATCCCCGCCTGAGCTGCTTGTTTTGTCTTTAGAAGAACAACCTGCAATAATTCCAAATACTAAAACCAAAGACATACAAAGTAATAAAATACGTTTCATAAATGGATTGACCTCCCTGATATAAAATATTTTATATAAATTTCTGTATCAATGATAGACCATCTCGACAGAAACTTTATATCTACTTGATCGAGCCTGAAGCAATTCCTTTGATGATATGCTTCTGTAAAAACAGGAAGAAGATGATGATCGGTGTAATCCCGAGAACCAACGCTGCAAGTCCCATATCCCACTGCTTCGTATATTGTGCAAAGAACGAGCTGGCTGCAAGGGGGATTGTACGCAGTTCCGCATCCTGTAACACAAGGAGTGGAAGCAGGTAATCATTCCAGATCCACAATGTGTTCAAAATGATTACAGTCACCGTAATCGGCTTCAGTAATGGGAATACGATTCTCCAAAACACGCCAAACTGACTGCAGCCGTCTATCATCGCTGATTCCTCGATTTCAATCGGGACGGTTTTCACAAATCCGTGATATAAGAAGAGGGACAGTGGCACTCCGAACCCAAAGTACATGAGAATGAGACCAGGAATGCTATTTGTCAGTCCCAACGTGCCCCCAACCTTCATCAAGGGGATCATCACCGTCTGGAACGGGATCACCATGGCGGATACAAAGATGACAAATAGGATCTTACTGAACTTCCCTGGTGTACGAACCATTTTCCATGCTGCCATAGAACTGATGATCACCAAACCGATGTTACTGAACACCGTTATGACGAGCGAATTCCAGAAAGCCCGTGGAAAATTGATGACTTCCCACACTTTTGCATAGTTGGAAAACATAAATTCCTCCGGCCATGCTGCCGCATCAATCAAAATCGCAGCAAATGGTTTCACCGAGTTGACCAGTACGAAGTAGAAAGGGATAAGGAAGATGAGTCCGATTACAATCCCGATGATTTCTAATACAAATGTTCTCTTCGTATAACGATTGCCCATTATGCCTCAACCTCCTTCTTCTTCGTCACCATCACCTGAACCGTCGTAAATACAGCCACTACCACAAAGAACAGAATCGACTTCGCCGTCCCAAGTCCATAACGGTTATTCTGGAAAGCTTCCTGATAAATATTGATCGCCACGGATTGTGTAGAATTGAACGGCCCACCGCCTGTTAAGGAGATATTCAGATCGAATATCTTAAAGGCCATTGAAATCGTCAGGAAGAAACAAATCGTGAATGCAGGTAGTATTAACGGAATGATGATTTTTGTGAGGAGGGTCCAACTCGATGCACCATCTATCTTCGCTGCTTCAAGAAGTGAATTGTCCACCCCTTGCAATGCCGCTACATAAATGACCATCATATACCCCGAAATCTGCCATGCAAATACGATGACAATACCCCAGAAAGCCGTCTTCTCATCACCAAGCCATGGCATCTTAAAGAATCCGATATCCGTCATATTACCAAGTGACGCGAATCCCTTAACAAAGATGAACTGCCAGATGAACCCGAGTAACAACCCCCCGATGACGTTGGGGATAAAGAATACAGTCCTCAGGATATTGCGCGTCTTCAATGCGGCATTCAACAACAGGGCAAATCCGAATCCTATCAAGTTACTGATGATCACTGCCGCAAACATAAACTTCGTCGTGAACATGAATGAATTGAAAAACGTCTTATCATCCGTGAAGATCTTCTTGTAGTTATCGAACCCAACCCACTCAACAACCGAACTTACTCCATTCCATGAGGTGAAGGAATAATACACACCCATCAAGAACGGAAGAATCTGAATCACTAAGAAAAATAAAAGCGCCGGTCCAACAAAGGCAGCGTACGTCAGCAAGCTCTTATACTTGAACTTCTTCTTCGTCACTGCCTTCATTTGTACTTCTGGGCTCACTGGTCCAGTCTGAATCTTTGGTTCCACCCGTATCACCACCCTAACTGTGTAATCGCTTTCTTACATTATAATGGTAGCGCTTTCTTTAATAGGGGGACTCAATTGACTAAGAAGGTGAAAAATTTTGACTAGATGGGTTTTGTTTTGGTGGGTGGTGGGTAAATAAAAAGGTTGTGAATTATGAGTAGAGGTTAGTCTTGCATATGATTAAGTGGTACATGAAAATAAAATGCTGGAATTTCAACATTAAAAAAGACCTCCTCATAAAGAGAAAGTCTGTCGTATGTAAGTTGGAGCGGGTGAAGGGAATCGAACCCTCATCATCAGCTTGGAAGGCTGAGGTTTTACCACTAAACTACACCCGCGATGTGGTACCGGTGGCCGGGATCGAACCGGCACTCCAGAGGAACACGATTTTGAGTCGTGCGCGTCTGCCAATTCCGCCACACCGGCATTACATTTGGAGGCGGCAACCGGATTTGAACCGGTGATCAGGGTTTTGCAGACCCATGCCTTACCACTTGGCTATGCCGCCTTAATATTGGAGCGGAAGACGGGATTCGAACCCGCGACCCCCACCTTGGCAAGGTGGTGTTCTACCACTGAACTACTTCCGCACTACTGGGCTAGCTGGATTCGAACCAACGCATGTCGCAGTCAAAGTGCGATGCCTTACCGCTTGGCTATAGCCCACTGATAGTATATGTCACGGAAATAAAAATGTGACTTTTATGGGGCGACTGATGGGAATCGAACCCACGAATGCCTGAACCACAATCAGGTGCGTTAACCACTTCGCCACAATCGCCATGTTAAAATTGGCAGGGGTAGTAGGAATCGAACCCACACCAAAGGTTTTGGAGACCTTCGTTCTACCTTTAAACTATACCCCTATGAAATATATTAGTTTTTACAAAACCTTGATGCTATTCGCTTTGAAGCATAGTACTTCTCTCGCGTATAGTTTAAGGAGGATTATTTTACTCCGCTGACGCTTCGTAAAAAATCTTGGTGGAGGGGGGCAGATTCGAACTGCCGAACCCGAAGGAGCGGATTTACAGTCCGCCGCGTTTAGCCACTTCGCTACCCCTCCAGCTAAATCACTTGACTGGTGCCGGCAAGAGGACTTGAACCCCCAACCTACTGATTACAAGTCAGTTGCTCTACCAGTTGAGCTACACCGGCATCAAGTAAATAAATGGTGGCTCAGGACGGAATCGAACCGCCGACACATGGATTTTCAGTCCATTGCTCTACCAACTGAGCTACTGAGCCGTATTTAGTATGCATCCTACAATATGAATGTTGTAGTCCATCGTCCAGCTCTCAGGAAGCTGAATCAAGTAGTTGCTCGAGCTGTACGCTGATGTTTACTCGGGTGAAGCTTATTCACCGTGCTCTACCAACTGAGCTACTGAGCTAAATAGTTTTCGGCTTCCGCTAAGCTTCGAATCTCTTCGTCAGCTCACTCAGTCACATCCTCACGTATGTAAAATACGCTCCGGTGTTCCTTCGATCGCTTCCTCGACCTTCTCGCTTATCGAAACCCTTTTCCTTTTCAAGAAACAATACTCCAAGAAAAAATGGCGGTCCGGACGGGACTCGAACCCGCGACCTCCTGCGTGACAGGCAGGCATTCTAACCAACTGAACTACCGGACCAAAGTTTTTTCGCGCTAGCGAAAATAACTATCCTTGCGTCACTCATAAAAGATCAAAGTTAATCTTTTACTAATAACATGCAAAAATGGTATTGCGGGGACAGGATTTGAACCTGCGACCTTCGGGTTATGAGCCCGACGAGCTACCGAACTGCTCCACCCCGCGACGATATAAGTTACACATAATAATTAAGGAAGATTATTTTACTCCGCTTACGCTTCGTAAAAAATCATGGTGGAGGATGACGGGATCGAACCGCCGACCCTCTGCTTGTAAGGCAGATGCTCTCCCAGCTGAGCTAATCCTCCACTATGTAAATGAATTCTTCTTGAAAGAAAATGGTGACCCATACGGGATTCGAACCCGTGTTACCGCCGTGAAAGGGCGGTGTCTTAACCGCTTGACCAATGGGCCTTATTGAAAATATGATGGCGGAGAGCAAGGGATTTGAACCCTTGAGACAGCGTTAACCGTCTACACGATTTCCAATCGTGCTCCTTCGGCCACTCGGACAGCTCTCCATATATTGGCTCCGCAGGCAAGATTCGAACTTGCGACCGATCGGTTAACAGCCGATAGCTCTACCACTGAGCTACTGCGGAACGATATGCCTGGCGACGTCCTACTCTCACAGGGGGAGATCCCCCAACTACCATCGGCGCTGAAGAGCTTAACTTCCGTGTTCGGCATGGGAACGGGTGTGACCTCTTCGCCATAGTCACCAGACTATGTATTGTCTCTTTTTTAAGGACAAGTACTATTATATCGTGTAGATCATTTTTTTCAAGGATTATTTTATATTTTCATATAAATTTTATTCCTTCAAAACTAGATAAAGGATTGATGTCAAGAAAGCCGAATATCGACCAATTGTTGTTCATATAAATATGACTCTTTGTGGTTAAGTCCTCGATCGATTAGTATCAGTCAACTCCACATGTCGCCATGCT
>NZ_JBANLY010000003.1:0-279315 GCF_037046045.1 Rossellomorea sp. LJF3
TTTAGTGTGTTTTGATAACATTTTTATCCCCCACAAAAGCTTTATTCCTTTCTATTATACAAAAAAAGCTTGTAGACTTGGTCTAATTCTTAGACTTTGTCTACAAGCTGAAAGCTGCCACAAAGGCAGCTTTCACATGAACATTAATTTTGCTCTTCAAAATTTATTTGAACATTTCGCTGCGGGGCGAATGTTGAAATGGCATGTTTATATACCAGTTGCTGTTTACCTTCTGTTTCAAAAAGGACGGTAAAATTATCAAACCCCTTTACCTGACCGCGAATCTGGAAGCCATTTAAAAGGAATACCGTTACGAGTGAACCGTCTTTTCGCAATTGATTTAGGAATTGATCTTGGATATTAATGGATTGTTTCATGGTTAGTCCTCCTCTTCTATCTCTACATTACTTATTCGACTTTAATTGAAGCTTTCCTGCAATAAATTCTGAAATGTCCTCAATATTTTTGCTGTGCAAACTTTCTTCTGTCATATCGTACCAGGCAACATCCATTTTATTTCGGAACCAGGTAAGCTGACGCTTGGCGTACCTTCTGGAGTTTTGCTTAAGGTTCTCTATGGCCGTTTCCAGACTGATGGTACCTTCGAAATAGTCATAAAGTTCTTTATATCCTATCGCCTGTACAGATTGAACGTTTCTCAGGCCACCATCATATAACGCTCTCACTTCTTCCAAAAGTCCTTCTTGTATCATCAGGTCTACCCGAAGATTGATTCTCTCATACAGTTTTTCCCGATCCATGGTTAAACCAATTAACGCCACATCATACTGAAGCTCGTCAGTTTGGGAGCTTTGATACTCACTCATCGTCTTACCGGTACAATGGAAAATCTCCAATGCACGGATCACACGCCTCGTATTATTAGGATGAATGTTCCCGGCTGAAACCGGGTCCACCTTAACCAGCTTATGATGAAGCCGATCAGCTCCATGCTTTTCAAGCTCTGCTTCTAACTTTGCACGATAATGTTCATCGCCGGGTGTTTCTGTGAATTGATAATCATATAGGACTGACTGAATGTAAAGGCCCGTACCACCCACAATCAAAGGTGTTTTCCCCCGTGCATGAATGTCGGATATTTTCTTTCTTACAAGATTTTGAAACTCCGCCACTGAAAAAGAGTCTTCAGGTTTTTTTATATCGATCAAGTGGTGGGGTACGCCTTCCATCTCTTCTTTCCTGATTTTTGCAGTTCCGATGTCCATCCCCTTATATATTTGCATGGAGTCCCCACTAATGACTTCTCCATCAAATCGTTTTGCAAGGGTTATGCTTGTACTGGTTTTCCCTACAGCAGTCGGACCAATAAGGACAATCACTTTCTCTTTATTCATTCTTGTCATACGTTCACTGCTTTCTATGTAACTGTTTCTTTACATATTATCGTACCATAATAATAGAAGGTTTGAAATCACATCTTGTCAGTATTTCCATTTCCCCCGGTCTTATTCAAAAAACAATTTGCCATGAAGTGAATGTACCCTTTTCTTACCATAACAAAACGTTCTGATTGTACCGAGGAAGATAAGAGACTGGGACATATCTAATCCATCTTCTCTAAAGACGAACAAAAAAAATCAGGTAGGATCCCTTGTTACACCGCTTTTGATTTCCATGCAAGACTTCGCTTTCCTCGGGCGGAAGGCAAGCCTCCTCACAGCTTTCGCTCCTGCGGGGTCTTACCTATTCCGCTTTTCCCGTAGGAGTCTTCGTCTTGCACTCCAATCAAAAGCTAGATCCTGCTCTCTACAGTGTATAAACTTTAGCAAAAATTTTAAAAGTCCCGTTTCAAAATGGTTGTTATTCATACAAAGACTTTATAGCTCTCGGATGTTTTGATCATTCGGAGCAAAATGAGTCATTTACATCAGGTAAGTAAAAGTATTTATATAAGTAACGGTAATTCATCATTGGAACTTTATATTGGTTTATGCAATGGGTCTCTTCAATGTTGCAGTGAAACACTTACGCTTGGAAAGTTGATTGGAGCGGAAGTTGCTCGACTCCTGCGGGAAACGCTGGACAGGTGAGACCCCGCAGGGCTTTAGCCCGAGGAGGCTCACCGCCAGCCCCGCGGAAAGCGAGCAACTGGAGCGGAAATCAACCACTACTCACTACATCCAAAACCACCTGTATTTACGTATACAGCTAAATGATAAATCCGAACGATTTCGAATGATCGTTCGGATTTTCTTTTAACAAAACTCTTTTGTCTCAACCTCTTAGACTTGTTATGGTTTTAGTATCAATTGATCTCCTTTCGAGCCTGCAAGTGAGGTTTTATGATAATCTCCATTTACCCAGGCGTCAATTTGATCTTGATACCATTCACTCTTGTAATGACCCGCCTGTCCCGGGCCGACGATATGATAGCCGTTCTCCATGTCGGAAGTATCGATCGCGAACCTCCATGAAGCACCGTGATTCACGATACCTTCTTCATTATAACTTGCAGCCTCCACTGTTACCCTGCTTCCTCCCACGGGTACAGGCTCTCTGGCATTCAAGAACTTTTTTAAGATTGGTGAAGCACTTGATAATGGATGCTCAAAATACACTCTATGATACATCCCCCACTCCCATTCATCCATGGAAGATCCATATGCTTCCTCAAGCTCACTCAGTGCACTTATAAGGGATTTCGCCAAGAATGAATCGTATCCTTCTTGATCTGCAAACCACTCAGACTCCTCTCCATTATGAGCTTTTCGGATGAGTTCATCGACAACACTTTGACGCCCTTCAAAGAGCTTCATCATATCGTCTGGTACGTCCTTTTCAAATAGCCCTGTTGATATTTCGTTCATCCACTGATGAAAAATCAGGGGGGCCGCTAAGTTTTTATTATCAAGATAGTTCCATGATTTCAGGATCTCAATGGCTTTTGTTTGCTCATCGGTCAATGACCCGGTCTCCAAATCCTCCGTAATGATAGGTACAAATTCACGTGCGTGCAAATTCTTCTGATCCATTTGCAATGCTTTCATATCAGAAATCGTAAGTTCATTCTTTCCTTCTAAGTATTCAGAAATTCTCATATATCGATACGGTTGTGCCCAGTGATGACTGATATGGTAAGGATAATCTTCACCCACTACTTTATTATTCGCAGTTGCCACAAAGCCTGATTCAGGATTGATCACTTTCGGAAGTTCGTCAAAAGGAATGAATCCCTGCCAATCATAATCAGGATCCCATCCCGGAACAGGCAATAATCCATCCCCTTTCTTCCTGATAGGAATCTTTCCATTTGCCTTGTATGCAATCGTGCCATCTTTAGAAGCAAATACGAAATTCTGTGTAGGAACATGAAAGTCCTCCAGGGCTTCTTCGAATTCATCCCAATTCTTCGCTTTGTTGATATTGATGATGGCGGAGAGCTCAAGACTCGGATCCAATGCGGTCCATCTCATGGCCATCACTTCTTTTGCCTCATCTTGATGAGCAAACTCTGAAATCACCGGCCCATGTCTCGTAATAGTGACCTTATAAGGTATGGTCTCACTATCTTTGACTTTAATCGGTTCTTGTACAATGGTTGCCTTTTCCCATTTCCCGTCATACAAAAACAGATCTGGATCTTCCTCGCTGCGCTTTTCAATATACAAGTCCTGTACATCTGGACCCGTGTTGGTGACCCCCCATGCAATCTGTTCATTATGACCCAGGATAATTCCGGGAATTCCGGCAAAGATCACTCCACTTACATTGACTTCAGGTGATTCGAGCTGCATTTGATACCATATGGAAGGTGTCCCCAGTGATAAATGTGGATCGTCTGCCAGTAAAGGCTTTCCGCTTTTGGTCTTATCTCCGCTGAGAACCCAGTTATTGCTTCCGTTAAATTCCGGCGGTATGACTGCTGCAGCAAATGATTGCTTGAAATCAATCTGTGGTTCTCCTATATATGAGAGAATGGTAGGCGCATCTTTCGGATAAGTCGGAAACAGGTCATAAGCCTTCTCCTTCGATAGATTATCCAATGCCCAATACCTGAAGGCCTGGCCCTGCCAATGTCCCCCCAAGTCGAAAGCCATGTATTTCCCGATGGTCAAAGAATCAATCGGTGTCCATTTCTCAGGTTTATAACCTAATAGAGTGAATTCAATAGGAAGACTTCCCCCGTCTATCGCTTCTTCCATATAGGCATTGACTCCCTCTGCATACCACTCCAGAAGCTGCTTTGCTTCATCCGGATAGGCGGTGAAGGATACCTCCGCTGCCCTCCTTAAACCAAATGTACGGAAGAACTTGTCCCTATCCACCGCCTTCTCCCCAACAACTTCACTCAATCTTCCCGATGCCTGGCGCCGGCTTAGATCCATTTGGAACAAACGATCCTGCGCTTGAACATATCCTTGTGCCATATAAAGATCTTTTTCATTTTGAGCCTGAATATGAGGCACGCCATCTTCATCTCTAATGATTTTAACTTCATTCGATAATCCCTTCAGTGTAATGGTGCCGGATGTCACGGGAAGCGACCTGTCAATATAATAATTTGCAAAGATCAATAGCCCGAGGAGGATAAATAATATACTTCCTGCGGTCCACAGCGTTATTTTTAGATGTATATTTTTTCTCTGCTTTCGAAGCTCAATTCCTCCATTCATTCCATTTCCCCCTGAGTTATACATAGAATTTTCAGAAAATAAACCTAACTCTATAATTAGCCCTTTAAGAGAGTAAATCCTTCTCTTATGAAGGAGAATTTTATCATGAAGGTACTGTCATGCATCTAGTCAACCGACATGGGAACAGATCGTTTCGATTTAGACCCACATATGATAATGACGAGTCCACTAATCAAAAAGAATAGGGAACAAGCATAGAATAGAAAATGGATTGTGAAATATTCCAAGATGAACCCTGTACCCATCACAGCAATACTTGAAAATAGAGCTGTCCAAAAATGATATTGTCCAATGCTCTTCCCTCTAGAAGCATGCTCGGTCATGTCACTGATCACCACTTTCTCTGACGTCTTTTGCAATGCGCCCAACATTCCAAGTAATACCTGAATCATATATACTTCTTGAATTGAACCTGTAGAGGGGATGAGCAGAAAGAGGAAGCTCATTCCTATACTGTAAAAGATGAGAAGGATCTGACCCCCAATTAAGTCCGACAGCCTTCCAATAAAGCGATGGAAGATGGCTCCGCTTAACGTAAACAATCCATAAGCAAATCCAAAACTCGAAAAGTCACTTCCGATATTTTCAATAAAAAGTAAATAAAATGGGAAAGACACACTCGCAGCTACCATTGCAAAACTTTGAGAAACAATTAACCATCTCATTTTCCATACACCTCATAAAATATATTCACAAACCTTTCATCAGGATCAAACTGCCGCTTATTTTGGAAGAATTGCTCCGCTTTTGGGTAAGCTTGGTGTAGTTGTTCGTCTGTGGGATATTGGTAATAAGGAAGATAATAGCTTCCCCGATGTTCAATGGTGATGTCAACCATACCGCGAATGGTCTCTCCGGTCTGCTTTCTTTCCTCTTCCCCCAATCCCTGATTAATTAATAGGACTAGAGCAAACATATCTTCTTTTGCATAAGATAAAACTGCTTCTTCACTCTGATTCACATACCTCACTGTGATGTTCATAAGATTAATGTCCTCATCAGCCAAGTACTCTCGTAAATCATCGATATATTCTTCATACTCATCAACTGGAACAAAATATTCTTGTAAAATATCTGTGTCGTTTTCACCTTTGTATTCTAAAAACTTTGATTCTGAACGCATCACATTATTTCGGGTTTCCAAATTACCATCGCTTTTCACAAAGAATGATTTCTGCATATCCCAAAAGAGGTTTTTCCCCCAATCAAAATCTCTAGAAAGTCCGAGCGAGAATTTTGTTAAACCAGTAAATTCATCTTTTTTCAGAGTATTATAATCAATATACTTCTCCTGATCGTCACTAACCCTGTAATTAGTCACATACATATCTTGTAGAAATGTATCCGGAGCAGTTGACAATCGAGTTAAATGCATTCTTACATTTTCATCTTTTAAAACGGTTTGATTAAAATAATCTTCATAGTCTTCAACGGTCAACTCCTCGGTTTCCAATGTCAAAAGCTCATCAGATGTGAGTTGTAGCTCCACGTCCAAGATTACACCGAACAACCCATATCCCCCTATGACTAACGGAAAAAGCTCTTCATTTTCATTTCTTGAAACGGTGATGATCTCACCATCAGGCTTTAAAAGACGGAACCAATTCACCGTTTCAATTAACGAACCATTTCTTATATCCCTTCCATGAGCATTTACGGATAATGATCCGCCTATTGTGAATATATTTTGCGATTGCATCACTTTCACTGAAAGTCCATAAGGATTTATCGCTTTTTGTATATCATCCCAAGTTGCTCCACTCTGCATATGAACAGTTTTACCAGATGGATCCACATTAAGCACTTCGTTGAAACTTGTCATATCTATGACCATCCCATCTGGGTAATATGTGTGCCCTCCTTGACTGTGTCTCTTACCCGCAATCGATACTCTGAGATTTTCTTCTCTTGCTTTAGAAAGCGCGTCTACTATACCTTTTTCTTGACTACCTTTAACAATTTTATCAATTTTTGTTGGCATTAATCGGCTTACATCCGTAATGATGTTTTTTGAGTCTCTTTCATTCAATTCCCATTGGAATATCAGTATATATGATAATACAATAGGGGCAACAAACATCCATCCCCTGAGCTTACCCTTCACAAGTGCAATCAATTTATCAACACTCCCTTTACTCTTTTAGTGTAATTTTACACCAAAAGAACGATTATTCAATATATATTTTCCAAAAATAAAAAGCCTTTGATTGACTTAATCAAAAGCTTTTCATCCCTCACCTTGCTTTCGCAATGATTCCATTATGAACTTTGATATAACCGTGCTGTAAAATATCCGCCCCATTTTCATATAAATATAGACCCATTTGTTCGACGGTCATCAGTTCCCTGTACGTGTGGTTCATCACATCCGCCATCACTTCGTAGTAGACTTTGGATTTAAGTTGAGCCCTTGGTGTAGTCAGGACCATGTATCCATTCGGCTTCAAGAATTTCCGATGCCACTCTATCACTTCCGGCTTATAATCATCGGGAAAATGTTCTAATAGTCCAACACTCAAAACGATGTCAAACTCCTTTCCGAACGATAAGTCCCTGATATCCGCGACGATGTATGTTGTCTTAAAGTCACCCTTATAATACGTTTTGAATCCACCTGTGGAGGGATTTGGTCCGAGGAACGGGTACGTATCCGGAAATTCCTGATACCGGGTATCACGACAAAACGAATCATAGTCGACCATCACGATTTCACTGCCGGGATAAAGGGCTGAGAGCTGCATGGCTTCATATCCTTCAGCTGCCCCTAAAAATAATATTTTCGGCTTAACGACGTCAAGTCCGCTGAATAAGGCTCTCTTCCCCCTGGGATCCCACACACCATCCTGAATTCTGTGCACATAATTCCAGAGATGCAGCCTAAGATGATCCCCTAATGCTTCCGTGGATTTTTTTACATTCAATTTCAAAGCATTCCTGACGATGCGACTTCTGCTTTCCTTCGTTTCTGCAGGTACGTCTTTCACAAACCATTCGTGGAAAGAGCGATTAAACATTTCCCAAGACGTATGGACGGGTAGTGATTTTCCGTTTTCTTTTTCCCAATCCTTTTTTTCTTTAGCAAAGGACCTCACCTCATAAGGCCGACCAACGTCCTTCCAAGTTAACGTGGACCAATCCCTGACCCCCTTCAACCTTACAAATTTATTATATTCTTTTTCAGAAAACTGCCGTTTATCCACTCGATATGATGCTGTTAAATATGTTTCTTCCTGAACGGATTCATTGTGTAAAGACGTTTCAACTTCAATCATGCTCATCCCCCCTCATCAAAAAAGCGCTTACATCCTTTCTATATACATTAAAGAAAAGAAGTGAAAATCCTCTTTTAATATGAAATACACCTAGTTACCATAATGTTATTATCGGAAATCTCTCTCGTGAACTTCTCTTCGTTTATCCCTATGGAGATTGTGGGTAAAAGGTAGTTAGGAGGTGAGAGTCATGTCTTTTGATTATGATCTTGATTTTGATTCCATAGATTTTCGTAAATTTCCTGAAAAATACCGAGTAGGCCGCGGGGAACAAGGCGTTTTACTTGTAGAGCCCTATAAAAGTGAAATCCTTCCCGAGTGGCGTTTTAAAACACCGGAAATTGCAGAAGAGTCCTCAAATACCATTTACCGCATGTTTCTTCAATATAAGGAGGATAATGATTTTGTGGGAATGGATATGGGAAGGAAATTCCTTCAGATGGGCTATACGAGGGCTAGAAGGTACGCCAATTACCCTGGGGGAAAAAAGTATGATAAGAATGGGGATACCAATGATCGAAAGATAGATGAACAGAAAGCTGAATCAGCTGCCATTTTTGAAGGGAAATGGAAATTGGCGAGAGAAGATGAGGACTATCTGAAAAGGAAAAAAGAACATCAGAACAAATATGGATGAATGGGGATGAACCTTATAAAGGCTCATCCCCATTCATTCCATTACATAATCCGTTTAAACATTTTTTCCATTTCATAGGTGGAATAATGAATGATAATCGGTCGACCGTGAGGACAGGTGAATGGATCGCTGGTTCTCCTTAATTCATCCAGCAGCGCCTGCATATCCTCATTCCTCAAATGATGATTTGCTTTGATAGATCCTTTGCAACTCATCATGATGGCTGCTTCTTCCCTGAGCTTTTTAATATCGACCTTGTTCATTTTGATGATCTGCTCAATCATGTCTTCGATGGTTTGCTGCTCTTCCCCTTTAGGAAACCACTGTGGATGGGCACGTACGATGAAACTGTTGTATCCGAAATCCTCAAGGAAA
Source organism: Rossellomorea sp. LJF3 (assembly GCF_037046045.1). Lineage (NCBI taxonomy): Bacteria > Bacillati > Bacillota > Bacilli > Caryophanales > Bacillaceae > Rossellomorea > Rossellomorea sp. LJF3. Next base: position 8,940 of record NZ_JBANLY010000003.1, read on the forward strand.
ACCCCTACTTCTTCAAGGAGAGAACGAGATTCATTGATCTTAATATACTCATCCGTGGAGAATTCAAGTGTAAGGGGAACGAGGAGTTCCTGAAGCTCTTTCGCGACCTGCCCCACTTTCTCTCTATAAAACTCATACTTTATCCGTTCCTGAGCTGCATGCTGATCGATGATATAAAGACCACGTTCATTTTGGGCGAAAATATACGTGCCATGCATTTGCCCGACAAGATAAAGAGTGGGAACCCTGGGTGTTTCCTTTTCCTCGTCGCTTTCTTGTATAGGTTGTTCCCGGGCTTCTTCTTCCTCGATAGGGTACCGTTGAAAAGGTTCTTCATTAGAAACGATACTTGTGGCATCCGTATCAATGCCAGGTGGTTGCGGCTCGTACAGCTTCACCATTTCTTCTTTAGGCAGCAAAGGCTCACGGACGGAGTCACTGTTACCATATCTACCTTCTTGTCGCTTAGCGGCGTGATCGAGATTCATGTATGTCTGCTCCGACTTCGGCTGAGCCAGTTTAGGTGAGAGGGATCCTGATGGAATCAGTTCCTTTCCTTTAAACACCCTCTTGATCCCTTCCGTCACCAACGCATTGAGCTCTGCTTCCTTACTGATGCGGACCTCCATTTTGGACGGATGCACATTCACATCCACCAGAATCGGGTCCATCTCGATACTAAGGAGCACGATGGGATGTCGTCCGATGGGGAGGAGTGTGTGATATCCTTCCCCGATCGCTTTCGCCAGTGCATAATTCTTTATGAATCTCCCGTTGATCATCGTCGAAATGTAATTCCTTGATGCCCGCGTGACCTCAGGAAGGGAAATGAATCCTTTTACTTTAAAATCAAGGGACTCTACTTCGATTGGTACCATTTTCTTCGCTATCCCGACTCCGTATATCGCGGCAAGGACCTGCCGGACATCCCCATTACCATTGGTGTGCAAAAGCGATTTGCCGTTATGGAGAAGTTTGATCGAGATAAAAGGATGGGCAAGGGCGATCCGGTTCACTACATCCGTTATGTTCCCAAGCTCCGTATGAATGGTTTTCATGTATTTTAACCGTGCAGGTGTATTGAAGAATAGTTGTGAAACTGTGATATCGGTTCCTTTTCTGGACGACGTGCTTTCGATCGAATGTACTTTTCCACCTTGGAGTTCAATACTTGTACCCGGACCTTCGCCAGTACTCGTATTTAATGTAAAATAAGAAACGGAAGCGATACTTGGAAGGGCTTCTCCCCTGAATCCCAACGTCCGGATCCGGAATAGGTCATTTTCGTCTTTGATCTTACTCGTTGCATGCCGCTTAAAGGCTGTTTGGACATCTTCCTTCTCAATTCCGTCACCATTATCGATGATGCGTATGGATTGTAAACCTGCTTCCTCGATATGGATTTCAATGACGGTCCCACCGGCATCGATGCTATTTTCAAGGAGTTCCTTCACCACAGAAGCCGGTCGTTCCACCACTTCCCCTGCTGCGATTTTATTAGAAAGGGAATCATCAAGCTGAAATATTTTCACCACAGTTCCACCTCCTTATTGCTTTAACTTTTTTTGGATCCCGTATAGCGTATTCATAGCATCCAATGGCGTCATTTCAAGGATATCCAATTTTTTTAATTCCTCTATGCATTTCTTTTCTTTGGAATTCAGCTTTTCTTTCTTTTCCGATTTTTCAGCGTCAAAAAAGGATAGCTGGGCCAAATCTTCTCCACGTGTTTCCCGCTTTTCAACAAACGACTCTCTTGAAGCGGCTACTTCATGGGAAGATGAAGGTTCTTCCTTCCGTTCGAGCTCAAGAAGAATTTCATTCGCTCTCTGAATGAGGACTTGTGGCAGTTCAGCGAGTTCTGCAACATGTATTCCATAACTTTTGTCTGCCGCACCCTCTTTGATTTTATGAAGAAAAACAAGTTTGCCATTTTGCTCCATCGCACTTACATGAACATTTTTCACTTTGGCCAACTCTTCCTCAAGAACGGTTAATTCATGGTAGTGAGTGGAGAATAAGGTTTTAGCCCCGATATGTTCATGGATGTATTCAATGATTGCTTGTGCCAGTGCCATCCCGTCATAAGTGGAGGTGCCCCGTCCAATTTCATCGAACAGAATCAGACTTTGTTGAGTCGCGTGAATGAGGGCATTTTTCGCCTCAAGCATTTCTACCATGAATGTACTCTGACCGGAGATCAAATCATCCGCTGCTCCAATGCGGGTGAATACCTGATCAAATACAGGAAGGTTTGCCTCGCTTGCAGGTACATAACACCCGATCTGGGCCAGGATGCTCGTTAGCGCCACCTGTCTCATATAGGTGCTTTTACCCGACATATTTGGTCCGGTGATGAGAAAGACTTCTCTTTCCGGATCCATATAGCAGTCATTCGGAACATACTCCTGGGCACCCATCACCTTTTCCACCACGGGATGCCGTCCATCTTTCAACATGATCCTTCTTTCGTCATTGAAGACAGGGCGGGTGTAATGGCGTTTCTCGCTGACTGTAGCGAAGCACTGTAGAACGTCCAGTTCACTGACAAGTTTCGCCAGTTTTTGCAGGCGCGGGATGAATTCCTTTACCCTTTCACGTATCCCAATGAACAATTCATATTCTAAATCCACACTCTTTTCATCAGCCTGAAGGATCAGGGATTCTTTCTCTTTCAATTCCGGGGTGATGAACCGCTCCGCATTGGTTAAAGTCTGCTTCCGTTCATAGCGCCCTTCTTCCAAGTGCTGCAGATTCGCTCTCGTTACTTCGATGTAATAACCAAATACCCTGTTGAATCCTACTTTAAGTGACCTTATTCCAGTCCTTTCCCTTTCGTCGCGTTCAAGCTTCGCGATCCACGATTTACCATTTTTGCTTGCATCACGATATTGATCCAGTTCTTCATGATACCCATCCTGAATCAAACTTCCTTCTTTTATAGACAATGGAGGATTTTCGATCAATGCCTTTTCGAGAAGATCCGTCAACTCTTCACAAGGGTCGAGCCTGGCGACAAGCTCATCGGTTGCATCATTCTCCAGCGATTGGATCAATTGCTTTAACACGGGGACCTGTTGCAGGGATTTTTTCAACTGAATCAAATCACGTCCGTTTACATTTCCGAAAGCAACGCGGCCAGCCAGTCTCTCGAGGTCATACACTTCTTTCAGTCTCTCTCTCAGATCCTGCCTTTCAAAGAAGCGTTCCAATAACACATCCACCACTGTCTGACGTTTTTCGATTTCCTGTTTATTTATGAGGGGACGATCGATCCATTGCTTCAAAAGTCGTGCACCCATCGCTGTCATCGTTTCATCCAGCAGCCAAAGAAGTGATCCTTTCTTTCCTTTGGAACGGATGGTTTCTGTCAGCTCCAGATTACGCTTCGAATAATAATCCATTTTCATAAATTGGTGGATCTGATACGTCTCCACGATTTGCAGGTGATCCAAACTCCTTTTCTGTGTTCGGAATAAATAATGGAACAGGAGAGAAGAAGCTTGAATGAGTTTCCCTTGCTTCAGTGGTTCCACCAGATGAGAGAAAGCGTGTCCAGGATTCGAGTCCTGCTCATACGATAACGTAACATCGGTTCTTTCTTTGATTCTCCCCTGAATTTCATCAGAAAGATCAGGATGGATGACCACTTCTTTCGCCCCAATGGTGGCTAATTCATTCATCAACGCCTGCAGTCCTTCTGAAACGACCGTCACCTTGGTTTCACCGGTTGTAAGGTCACTATAGGCAAGGCCATACGTATCATCATCAAAAGCGGTTACGGAAGCAATATAGTTATTTTCTTTGTCATTCAGACCTTTCCCATCCATCACCGTACCGGGTGTAATGAGCTGGACGACTTCCCTTCTCACGACCCCCTTGGCTTGCTTTGGATCTTCGGTCTGCTCGCATATCGCTACTTTAAATCCTTTATCGATGAGCTGCTCTATGTAATTAGGAGCAGAATGATAGGGTACACCGCACATGGGGATTCGTTCCTTTCCACCCCCATCACGGCTTGTTAAGGTTATCTCAAGTTCCTGCGATGCTTTAACAGCATCATCAAAGAACATTTCATAAAAATCGCCTAAACGAAAAAATAAAAAGGCATCCTGGTATTCTGCCTTTACTTGTAAGTATTGTTTTATCATTGGAGTATATTGTGTCATGGTTTCATTCAAACCTTTCCAAGTAAATCTGCTATTCTCGACTATTCATTATATCATATAGATCAGGGTTGAAGCATGTAGTAGATTGAGGAAGCCCATGATGTAATGCCCTGTAATCAAAAAAAATCCGCTTCCCATTTTCAGGAGCGAACTTTCAGTTTATTTATTCAGCATGCTTGGCGATACTTGTGTCATCTTGTAAACAAGCGGACTTCGCTTTTGGTTTATACACGAATTTATATAGCAGGTATCCAATAAGGATTACTGCCCCTCCGATAAGAAGATAGGTCTGAATATGACTCATCATGGATTGAACGGATTTCAAATTACCATTTTTCCCGACTATTAACATCGTGAGGGTGATCGGGAATATTCCTATAAAGGTTAATCCACCAAACTTCCACTTATTCACTTTACTGATGCCTGCAACATATGAGACATAATTACCGATGCCGAGGGGTCTCGTAATCGCTATACTCCACAATCCGCATTTGCGAAACCACTTCTGACCCTTTTCAATTTTCTTGGAACTGGTTTTTTCCTTGATCTTGTCCTTCAGCTTGAATCCAATACCATAAGGGATGAAACTAAAAATGGTATAGATGGCACTGCTGGTGAGTGCTAATATTAAAAGCTTCATCGGGGATGGATCCAATACGTACCCATAAGTCAGCGTCACAAGGGCGCCTGGAAAAGGCAATGAGGATGCTTCAATGGCATTTCCGGCGAATAGCCCCCACATTCCCAACTCCTTAATTAATTTCATGACAAACTCCAACATCGGACTTTCCCTCCACGATTCATTTATATACCCTTTTCCCTCTTTCACCTAATGAAAACTCATATAAAGGATAAGATTTCATCCACTGTAGGGAATTAATGTTAGCTAGTTGGTAAATTAATGAATTTCATCAGTGAATGTTGGACCATCTATTTTCCACTGATCTTCCAATGAATCCCTGTGTAAATAAAGAACAGCATCCTTTTCCCCCTGTGAATGATCAGACCTGATCCATTTCACCTTGAATTGTACTTTCAATGCCACAAGAGCAGGCAAATCCTCAACTGGAAGTATGGATCTTTGGGTAATCCGGAAATGTTCCACTGAAGCAAGTGTTTTTTTTATTGAACGTTTGTTTCCAGTCATTATTTGGGAAAGAAGCCCTTCATCCTGCTGATTAATGGCGATCTCAAGTACACTGATCAATTCATATGGATCCATACGGTACAGGAAACTGTCCAGTTCCCCACCTGCTTTCAATATCATGACTTTATGGGCTAAGTCTGGAGTGGGTGTCTTATGCGTCGTACTTCCGTAGAAATGGACACAGAAATGCCCTGAAAAATTATTTTGGAGTGCTCCGGCACCATGAGGCATTCCATTCATGGAAGCAGAGATGAGCTGGTCATGAACCAATACCAGAATCGCACGACGATCCCAACTCCACTTCCCTCCGTAAATGGCTTTCATTATTTTCGTGTCTTGTTCTGTGACCGGCTGCACATCGGCATGCTTGCTTCCTGCCCTTCTCTGCACCTTGAAAGACAATCCGGTATCTATATCAATAATCGTAAAATAAGAGTGGTTTGGAATTATTTCCTTTACTTGTTCCCATGGAAGAATCTCAACTTGAAAACTCGGAAAGGCATCGGCCGATTTTGCTCCAAAGGCAAGGAGCATTGATAGGACGATTGTGAATCTCATCATAAAAAGCATGTACGAAACCTCATTTTTTCCCTTAGTTTTGGTCACCTTATTGCCGGTTCATTCGCTCAATTTTTGGAAATATCGGGTGGACATGAAACAGCTTACATATACGGATACTACCAATGAAAGGGAGGGTTCTTATGCTTTTGATTAAACTGACGGCGATAGGTCTGTTAGTGTTTCCGGCATCGGGAAATCATGATCACCTACATATCCAGTCACCAAATCATACACCCATTTCAGTTGACCGTCACTATCTGGAAGTGCCATTATTGGATGAACCATTAATGAATGAGAAACATTATGAAGGTTTTGTTTCACACGTTCAGAATATGGTCTACACCCCTCCACATAATGCCTATATTAACGAACATAACCGGATAATCACCGAAATGGCTGGATATAAGCTCCATGAAAGAAAATTTCGTGCTCTGGTCGATGGTTTCTTGTTTTCAAAGGGATCGGTAGTGATCGCCCCCCCTTTGTTGACGTTATATCCAAAGGTGGATAGTGAAATTCTCGCACACATACGAACACAAAAGATCGGGCAGTATGTTACGTTCTTTAATAAACATAATGAAGAGCGAACGCAAAATATTACCCTGGCAGCCAAAAAAATCAACAATACGGTGGTGTTTCCAGGGGAAGTATTCTCTTTTAATGGCGTGGTCGGAAAAAGAACGAAAGAAAAGGGTTATAAAAAAGCACCAGTCATTGTAAGAGGGGAACTTTCAGAGGATATCGGGGGTGGTATCTGCCAAGTATCATCGACCTTATATAATGCGGTCGATCAAGCGGGCGTAACCATATTGGAAAGGTATCATCACTCGAAACGAGTGCCATATGTCCCTGAGGGAAGGGATGCTACCGTGAGCTGGTACGGGCCCGATTTCACCTTTAAAAATGTTTATAATCAGCCTCTTCTCATTCGGGCAAAAATTTCAAATGGGCAAGTGATCATAACCGTCCATTCATCTGATCTTATCAATGTGAAAAAAAGAAAGGTCCCCAGTGCATCCCGGGAATTACCCCAGGAAAAACAAGTCGATCATTCCATACAAAATTAAAGGCATCTGCATTGGCAGACGCCTTTAACCTGATTATTTAAGGTGTTGTATCCCTTCAATGACAGTCGATACCAGTCGTTCCAGATCTTCTTCTTCGATGTTTAACGGAGGTGATATTGTCAGGACATTGTTGAATCCTGCCACAGTAGCACCGTTTTTTCCAATGATGACTCCATTCTGCTTACAATATCCTATGACTGCGTTAACTTTATCCAGTTCCAGTGGCTCTTTGGTATCCTTATGAGTCACCATCTCAATTCCGATCAATAGTCCCTTTCCTCTGACATCCCCTACATAGGGATGATCCTGGAGGTGATTTTTCAAGGAATTCAATGTTTTCTCCCCCAGGTCTTTTGACCGTTCAAAGAGTCTCTCGTTTTCCATGATTTCAATGTTCTTCAAAGCCAGCGCACAGGCTGCAGGATTTCCCCCGAATGTGTTGATATGACGGAAATAATCATATTCTTCAGATCCCTTAAAGGCTTCATAGATCTCACGCTTTACAGCAGTGGCCGACAACGGGAGATAAGCACTGGTGATCCCCTTGGCCATTGTGATGATATCAGGCTTCACGTCATAATTCATAAAGCCGAATGCCTTTCCGGTCCGTCCAAATCCACAAATCACTTCATCTACAATTAAGAGGGCACCATGCTTCACACACACTTCTTTGGCCGCCTTCATATAGCCATCCTGCGGCATGAGGATGCCTCCGCCTGTAATAATTGGCTCCATGATCAGGGCAGCGACTGTTTCACTTAGCTCCCATGTCATGGCCTGATCAATCGCCTTCACGCCTGGAAGGTCATGGGGATTTCCACCTGTCACTTCATCGCGGTATGCGTCGGGAGGAGCAACATGGTGAAATCCAGGCGCCAATGGTTCATACTTGAATTTACGCTGAGCCTGCCCTGTAGCAGCCAATGCCCCCATAGAATTACCGTGATATCCTCTATACCGGGAGAAAATTTTATATCTTCCGTGATCACCGTTTTGTTGATGATATTGTCTGGCGATCTTAAAGGCCGTTTCATTGGCTTCAGATCCACTGTTGGAAAAGAAAATCACATATTCATCACCAAGTAATTGATTTAACTTCTCTGCAAGTTCAATGGCCGGCTGATGGCTTTGGGTAAGAGGAAAGTAAGCCATTTTCTTGAGCTGCTCGTAAGCTGCCTCTGCTAACTCCTGTCGTCCATATCCAACATTTACACACCATAATCCTGCCATACCATCAAGATACTTCTGTCCATCCTGATCAGTTATCCACGATCCGTGAGATTCCGTCACAACCATCGTTCCCTCGGGATTATATGGTTTCATGGAGTGCCAAATGAGTTTCTCATCCTGCTTTAACCATACATCTTGAGAGTGACCTGCTTTTACCATGAAGATTCCCCCTAACCCTGATTAAAAATCAAATCGAGAAGTGATCATTTTCTTCCTAGTATAGAAATTTACTCCGTCCTTACCATTAACATGCATATCTCCATAGAAAGAGTCCTTCCACCCTGAGAACGGGAAGAATGCCATGGTCGCAGGAACCCCCACATTGATACCCAGCATCCCGGCGTCTGCTTCCTCCCTGAACTGGCGGACGGCGCCGGCGTCTTTCGTGTAGATCGTAGCCCCATTACCGTATCTTGACTGGCGGATGTAATCCAGTCCCCCGTCCAGATCTTCAGCTCTTAAAAGGCTGAGGATAGGTGCAAACATTTCTTCTTTTGCAATCGTCATTTCTGGTGTCACATGGTCAAAGATCGTTGCCCCCAAGAAGTTCCCTTCCTTGAAATCTTCCATCTCTTTACGGCCGTCCCTAATGAGTGACGCTCCTTCCTGTATGCCTTTTTCTATATAACCGAGAGTCTTCTCCCGATTTTCCTTTCGAATGACGGGAGTTAGCAGTACTTCCTCATCCATCCCGTCCCCTATACATAATTCGTCTGCCTTTTTATTTAAAGCCTTTACAAACTCTTCGTTGTCTCCAACCACCACTACTGCACTGCATGCCATGCATCTCTGTCCTGCACTGCCGAATGCTGAACTGATGATATGTTCAGCCGCTTTATTGAAATCCGCATCGGGCATGACAATATGATGGTTCTTTGCCCCTGATAGTGCCTGCACCCTTTTTCCTTGTGAGGCGGCTTGTTGATATACATATTTCGCAACAGGCTGGCTTCCGACAAATGATATCGCCGCAATGTCCTTGTTTTCCAGTAAGCCATTCACCACATCGTGGGCACCGTGCACCACGTTGAAGACCCCATCAGGCATTCCCGCTTCCGTTAACAGCTCTGCAAGTCTATTGGCTAAGATCGGGGTTCTTTCAGATGGCTTCAATACGAAAGTATTTCCACAGGCGATGGCAAGGGGGAACATCCATAACGGGACCATCATAGGGAAGTTGAACGGAGTAATCCCCCCTACAACACCCAGTGGATAGCGGAACATTTCGGAGTCGATATCTTCCGCTATCCCACTGAGCGTCTCTCCCATCATGAGGGTGGGTGCTCCGCAAGCGAATTCCACACATTCCAGTCCACGCTGTACTTCACCATACGCTTCTTTGAATGATTTTCCATTCTCCTGCACCACCAATCTGGCCAGTTCATCGTGATTGTCTGAAAGCAATGTATGATATTTATACAGAATTCGGGCACGTTTCGGCACCGGGGTCTTTTTCCATGTTTCTGAAGCAAGCTTCGCAGCTTTTACTGCCATTGCCACATCTTCTTTAGTAGAGATCGGCACCCTCGCAATCTCTTCATTTGTGGCTGGATTTAAGACTTCCAATGTTTGTGAGCTGAGGGAATCCACCCACTTACCCCCAATGAAATTTTTTAATACTGCTACATCTTTTTTTATTACAGTCATATTCAGTTCCTCCTTATTATTTTTTAAAAATATCCCCGAAGAAGTTCAGAACTTTCTGCATACTCGATAATTTCATTATGAAAGAAAACGTCAGGTCATTCATTAGACATTGTGTAACATAACCAGGGATTCCCGCTGGACACTATTTCTGAAAGCTGTCTTTAATGTACCTTTGTCTTCTTCAATAAACTTTGAGGCAGCAAATATTCATGAGCCGCCAATAGAAATTCGATGGTCACCCGTTTATCCGATCTCATAAAATCTTCACCAAGCATATCTTCTATTTTCTTCAGTCGATGATAGAGTGTTTGTCTCACAATAAATAATCTTTTGGAGGTTTCTTGCTTTGACCCCTGACAAGCCAGGAAAACTTTAAGTGTTTTCAATAAATCCCCATCGTGGTCCCTGTCGTATTTTATTAACGGGGAAAGAAATTCTTCTATCATTTCCCACATGTTTACATTCTCGTTGACGATTGAAATCAATCTGAATAAATGAAGGTCATCAAAGAAACAATAATGGTCTCCTCCATCGACTTTCGTTCGAAACGCAAGGGTATCCTTAGCAGTTTCATAGCTTCTATGAATATCCATCATCTCGAGCTGATATTTACCTGTGGCAAATACTGCACCTGACGACTTTCTGAAAAATCCTGATTTTAAAATCTTTTCATAAGCACTGATCAATCGTGCCTTCCAATCACCGGTTCTCCGGGTATCAAGGAGAATAAAGACTAAATCATGATCGATCCTTTCGGGCACCACTTTGAATCCATATTGTTCAAATATGCTTTTTGTTACTAGATTGAAGAAGGTTAAATCAAGCATTTCTTTATCAGCCAGTGTATTCGTCTTGCAAATACATACGACACCACCGTGGATCGATACGTTTAGTTCATCCATGAAAGCGGCAAGTCCATCGTATGATTGATCTCCTTTTAACCAGGACATGATCCATTTTGATTCTTCCAAGCGTTTTTGTTCATCAAAATACAATTCCCTCATCCAATATTGAGCAAGGGCGGTGGAAGTCCGGTCAAGTATCAGCAGCTCATATTCACTAAACGGATGATTGTACCGGCAGATGTAAAGCTCTGCATACTCCTGATCAAATAGGATGACCTTCGTTGAAGCAACGTGATGATCTTTACTGTCTTTGCTTTTATAGTAGTTTTGCAGGAAGAGCTCTTCTTCAGATGAACACATTAAGGGATGAACCTTAACATCTTGTTCTTTCAATTGAAAAAGTACCGGTACATTTAATTCTTTATGTAATACTTGAAGGATATCCCTGCAGTGCTTGACTGACAGCAGCAACTTATTCAGGTTCTGAGCATAGAAATCAAGTTTCTTGATCATCTCATATTGCTGATTGATGATTACGGCGTGTATATCCTGAGTGATACTGACAAACGGGACTTCTTTTTCAAAAACAATGATGGGGAAATCAAATTCATCCGCCCACTCCAATACAGCTGCCGGTATGGTAGAGATATTCGTATCAAGTTCGATACAAAGGGCCGCTGCACCACAAGCCCCCAACTGGTGAATCAGTGATAGGAAACTCCCTTCCTCCTTCAAGGCAAGACCAGTTGAAAGGATCAATTCATTCCCGTTAAGAAGATTTTTTATAGAAGTGACTTCGACAATGTGTACCCATTTTACTTGTCTGGAGAGACCTCTGTGTCCAGCTATCACCTTAGCGTGTTCAAAGTACTTTCTTTCCAGGATATCTTTCACTGAAAAATAGAAATGACTTTTCATCCTTCTCTCCCTTTTGTTTGGCGTAGTAAATGGAGAAAAAAGGATTGGCAGGACCAATCCTTCACTCCTCTTCAGTATGGGGGATTGCAAACTGTATCTCCTCACCCCACCACTTCACTAATTGTTCTTCCGTCAAGTGATTCGAAGACAAGACGGATAATACCCAATGTATGAATTCATCCGTCGTTTGCATGTTTCCGGGGGCAACCGTCAATTCTTTGTCTACGGGCAGATCCCTCATGCCGCTAGGCCCCCTTTCAATGATGTGTTTGAAATAATAGATTTGAAAAATACTTTCGTGCATTCGCCGTTTTCACATGCAAAGTGGCGCTTCTCTTATTTTCAGTATGTTTAAATACAACAAAAGCCCCACTGAGATTTTCAGTGACCTTTTCTATTTTAAAACCCTTTTGCAGAAGAAAATCAATCTTGTCTCTTTCGCTTAAAAACTCTTGATAATCGGACATTTCGACACCCTTTCATCATCCTATTTGCTACCACTTTCGCCCATTCAAGAAATACTTGTGCCTGTTGGGGATTTTTCGATAACGTTTTCCTCTGCTTCTTCAATGATCCAATCACGGCCTACCGACATTCCCAAATACTTCTCATCACTGGGATCGGAGAGTTCTGCCTGCTCATACTTCTTGAACCACCAATATTTAGCCAAAACGTAATAGCAGAGGGCTCCTATACCAAATCCAACCAGAAACGAGAAGTTAGGAACGAAATATGAAGCGACTGCCCCAAGGATCCATGATATGAAGCCAGCAAGATTGATACCTTTCATATAGCTGAATTGTCCCCTGTCTTCATATAATGCGGGGACATTGACCCGGCGTTTTCTTATAAAATAGTAATCTGATATCAATATTCCCACGATGGCGGATAAAATCCCACCCACAAATAGCAGAACGGGAATGATGATATCGAAGAGGTTCCATGGCTGTACAATCGTCCCCACGACCCCGGCTGTTAACACACCGGCCCAAAAAGGAAATTTGGGTCCCCCTACATTTGAAAAAATGGTGGCTGCAGGGACTATATTTGCCGCAATATTCGTAGACCATTGTGCCAGGACGATCATCAGGAGCAGGACTCCTAAAACAAACCCGCTTGCCGCCTCCTGAAGGGCAACTACAGGATCATAATTCAGTACGGCAATATACGAAATACCGCCGATTAATACCATAAATGCCTGAGTAATCGGTAGGGCTATAAGATTACCTATGAGTGCACTCCGGTTTCTCTTGAACCAATTCCTTTCATTGCTTGGAGCCTTCATGAAGCGTGAAATGGAAGGAATATCTGCTGAAAGTGTTGCCCAAAATCCCATATTACTAAAAATCACAACAAGGAAAGCAGTGAATGTGGCTGCCCCCGTCACCGGACTTTCAACCCAGCTCCAGATATCTCTTCCCTGGGAGGCTGCGGAGTCTGATAATGAAGAATACATCCATACGGAGATGAGAATGATGACTGGGGCGGCAAGGTCCGCAAAACGTTCCACAGCTTTAATCCCAAGTGCCGTATTCACCAATTGAAGAATCGCAAAAATCATGAAGCAAACAAACCAATTATCAAAACCTGATAATATATTAAGAATTCCGTTCATCGCGGTAGCCCCGAAGTATGTGTTGATTCCGAACCACATGGAAGCAGCCAGGCCGCGGACCACGGATGGAATATGCGTCCCGATCGTTCCGAAGGGTGCTCTCATGTATACAGGGAAGGATACACCATGTTCAATCCCTATATCGCCTGTTAAGGTAATAAATAATCCAATGGCAAGGGATCCTATGATGGTGGCTAAAACAACAAGGGGTAATGGTAACGACACGACGCCTGCCCCACCGATTGCGAAGGTTGCAAGGACGACGACCATCCCCACCCACATAAAGGAATAGCCAAGCTTTGTAACTTTCCTTTCACTTTCTTTGATGGGTAATAAATCGGGAGACTTTAAATAACTTCTTTTCAACATGAACACCCCACTTTGTTTGCTTCGAATGGCTTTACCAATCTTCTTAACAAGAGAGGCGAGCGGGCGCAGTCCCTGCACCCGGCTCGCGAGGAGTTGTTCTAAGATTAAGGTGGATGTTTATCTATAATGCTTATCAGCTCTTAGAGGATTGAAGTGCTGCACTCTCTTCATTTACCAGCAGGTTACCGTATTTCGCTCTCTTGATATACTTGCCGGTACCCTTTTTTCCTACAAACTTTTTATCTTTGATGACATATTCACCCCTGGATAATACAGAGACGGGTTCACCTTTGATTTTCATGCCTTCAAACGGGTTATAATCTGCTGCCATATGATGGGTCGCAGCAGAGATGACTCTTTCTGCCTCCGGATCAAAGATGACGATATCTGCATCCGATCCAACGGCAACGGTTCCTTTCTGAGGATACAACCCAAACAATTTGGCACTTCTTGTTGACATGATATCTACAAACTGATTCAAGCTTATGCGTCCTTTTTCCACCCCTTCTGAGAATAATATAGATACACGGTCCTCAATGATCGGTCCGCCATTCGGAATTTTAGTGAAATCTTCTTTTCCTAAATCCTTCTGCCCCTGGAAATCAAAAGAACATTGATCAGATCCCAATGTTTGGAGCTGCCCGCTTTTCAATGCGTTCCATAAAACGTCCTGATGCCACTTTTCCCTGAGTGGAGGGGACCATACGTATTTCGCCCCTTCAAAGTTGGGGCGCTCTAAATAGGTTTGATCAAGTACCAGATACTGTGGACATGTTTCCCCCCATACATTCAACCCTTTACTCCTCGCCGCTGAAATCTGTTCCACAGCCTCCGAGCACGAAACATGAACAACATATAATTGGGAATCCGCTAATCCCGTTAATTTAGCTGCTCTGCCGGTGGCTTCCCCTTCAAGTTCAGGAGGTCTCGTCAAAGCATGATAAATCGGTTCCGTTTTCCCTTCTTCTAATGCCTTCTCGGTTAAGTATTCAATAACATCCCCATTCTCTGCGTGAACCATGACGAGGGCCCCGAGTTCCCTTGCAGCAACCAGTGTCCGGAATAGGGTTTCATCATCTGCCTGAAATACATTTTTGTACGCCATAAACACTTTGAACGATGTGATGCCTTCCTGCTGTATGACATCAGGCAGCTGAGAGAGGACCTCTTGATTGATCTCCCCGATCATCAGGTGGAAGCTATAATCGATAACGGCTTTATCCTTTGATTTTGCATGCCATGTATCGATGGCACTTTGAAGAGGTTCTCCTTTATTCGTTAAACAGAAATCTATGAGGGTCGTTGTCCCACCAAATGCAGCGGCAATCGTTCCCGTTTCAAAGTCATCCTTTGAGACCGTGCCACCAAATGGCATTTCCAGATGTGTATGGGGATCGACTCCTCCTGGAAAAATGAATTTCCCACTTGCATCGATCACTTCAGCCTCTCCTGGATCAAATCCTTTTCCAATCGCGGCAATCTTTCCGTCTTGTATCAGGATATCTGCTTTATACGTATCGGTAGCTGTGACAATCGTTCCATTTTGAATGATTTTTTCCATTACGGTACCTCCTGGGTTATTTTACTGCATTTACTTTAGAGCCCGACAGGTTACTCATGACTGCTTGACGTTGGTTCCAGGTCATCGGCATCTGACCGCTCGGAACTTCAATCATGTCTATGGCACCATCAACCGGACAGACAATCGAGCATAGATTGCATCCCACACAATCTTCCTCCCGCACCTTCAGATAGCTATTTCCATCAGAATCCTTCAACATATCAATACACTGATGAGACGTGTCTTCGCATGCAATGTGGCACTTATTACAATTGATGCATACGTCATTATTGATCTGGGCCACTACGCTATAATTCAGATCCAGATTCCCCCAATCGGAAAATCTAGGAACTGACTTTCCAACAATCTCCTGAACGCTTGCTATTCCTTTTTCATCTAAATAATTATTTAATCCATCCAGCATATCCTCAACGATCCTGAAACCGTGGTGCATGGCTGCCGTGCATACCTGAACCCCGGAAGCACCCATGAGCATGAACTCAACGGCGTCCTGCCAGTTCGACACTCCCCCCATGCCTGAAATCGGAACATTGATCCTCGGATTCCTGGCACATTCTGCCACCATGTTCAAGGAAATAGGTTTCACTGCAGGACCGCAATAGCCACCGTGAGCTCCCTTACCGGCCACATGAGGAATTGTGTTCCATGAATCCAGATCCACTCCTGCAAGACTATTGATCGTATTGATCATGCTGACAGCATCCGCTCCGCCTCGGACGGCTGCTTCGGCTGTCACGGTGATATCTGTTATATTGGGTGTCAGCTTAACAATGACCGGTGTCCTTGCCACTTCCTTTGCCCAATGAGTTTGTTTCTCGACCAGCTCAGGTACTTGACCGGAGGCCGACCCCATCCCCCGTTCAGCCATCCCATGGGGACATCCGAAATTCAGTTCCAATCCGTCAACGCCTACATCCTCCACTTTTTTGACGATTTCATGCCACTTTTCCTGCTTTGGCTCCACCATTAGTGAAGCAATGATGGCGTGATTCGGGAATCTCTTCTTGGTTTCATATATCTCTTTTAAGTTCACTTCCAATGGCCGATCCGTAATCAGTTCGATATTGTTAAAACCCGCTACCCTCTGACCGTTAAAGCTTACGGCTGCGAACCTGGATGACACATTTATGATGGGTTCACCCAACGTTTTCCAAACCGCACCTCCCCAACCAGCCTCGAAAGCCCTTTGAACCTGATACCCTGAGTTCGTCGGTGGCGCAGATGCCAACCAAAATGGATTGGGTGATTTGATCCCCGCTAAATCTATGCTTAAATTCGCCATGGAATTCCCCCCTCTTAAACAGTTTTAATTCATTTTTACTGTCGAACAGATCTCATGTAAATGGTATGCTGCCTGCTTCCCTTGCTCTGCTGCCGTAACAACCATCGCTTCCCCGATACCTTTACCGAATACGATGTCCCCACAGGCAAAAATCGAAGGATTCGACGTTTGAAAAGTACCGGGATCAACCTTCACCACTCCTTCAGAGTGCTCCAACCCGAATTCTTCAATGAGTGTAAGATGACGGGTCTGTCCTATGGCTTTAATGACGACGTCAACGGGCAAAGTGAATTCGGAGCCTTTAACCGGAATGGGGCGCCTTCTTCCATCTGGCCCTTGTTCACCAAGCTCCATCTTGATACATTCAATCCCTGTAACCTCTCCTTTTTCATTCCCGATGATCCTTTGGGGAGCCGTCAACCAACGGAATTCCACACCGTCCTGCTTGGCAAATTCGTATTCGAAATCATAAGCTGTCATTTCTTCTTGAGTACGCCGGTATAAGATTTTTACATTTTCTGCACCTAGTCGAATGGAGCATGTGGCTCCATCAATGGCTGTGTTTCCTGCACCGATCACCACTACTTTTTTACCGATGTACTCGTGATTCAACTTGCCGCTTTTGGTCTTTTTCACAAACTCGATGGCATCATGCACGCCTATCAGTTCTTCTCCTTGAATCCGTAAGTCCGGTACACTCGACATACCTGCAGCCAGGATGACAAAGTCATGGTTCATTAGGATCTCCTCGGCAGATATATCCTGACCCACTTTTACACTGGTCCGGATCTTTACATTCAGTTTCTTTACCTGTTCCACTTCCCAATAAGAAATGCTCTGAGGAAGGCGGAACGAAACGATGCCATAAGTATTTAAGCCCCCCGCTTCTTTTTCAGCCTCATAGATCGTTACATCATATCCAAACCGCGCGAGTTCCCTTGCTGCAGAAAGCCCCGCCGGTCCCCCGCCGATGATTCCGACTTTCTTTCCGTTAGGCACTCCCGCTTCAAAGAGTACAGTGTCATTATGTCTTGCCCAATCCGTTGCATACCGTTGAAGATCGCCGATCATAATGGGTTTGGTTGAAGAATTCAGAACACATGCTCCTTCACATAGCTCCTCTGTCGGACAGACCCTTGAGCAGCTCGCGCCAACGGGATTGGCAGACATGATGGTCTTAGCGGAACCCTTTAAATTACCCGATGCAATTTTTTTTATAAATGATGGTATATCGATGCTTGTCGGGCAGGCTTGAATGCAAGGTGCATCATAGCAGTACAAACATCGATTCGCTTCCTCTAATGCCTCCCTGCCCGTTAATCCCTTATGGGTTTCCTGAAAATTCTTCTCGAGATTGAGTAATGAAAGTGTGTTAGACAAACTGACTTCCCCCTCTTCATTTCCGATTAATGAATCAAGATGATGAAGCACTTCTTATCTTTCCAGCTTGGTTAAGGAAGTAACGCCGTCATATCGTTATAGGTTTCGGGTCTCCTGTCACGGTAAAACTGCCATGTGTCCCTTACTTCTCTTAATAACTTCTTATTCATTTCCCCGATGATCACTTCATCCTGATCCCTGCTTCCAACTGAAACAAAGCTCCCCCTCGGATCGACGAGATAGGACTGGCCGTAGAATTCACCCATATTCCAGGGACCTTCATATCCGACGCGATTGATGGCCCCCAAATAGTACCCATTTGCCACTGCATGAGCAGGTTGTTCAAGTTTCCATAAGTATTCGGAAAGACCTGCTACGGTCGCTGACGGATTAAAGACAATTTCCGCCCCCTTCAGCCCCAATAAACGCGCTCCTTCAGGGAAATGCCTGTCATAACAAATGTAGACCCCTACCTTGGCATAAGCAGTATCAAATACCGGATACCCAAGATTTCCAGGTTTGAAATAATATTTCTCCCAGAACCCGTATCCTTCCTCTCCGACACCCACATGAGGGATATGCTGCTTTCGATATTTCCCCAAGTATGTCCCATCTGCGTCGATGACAGCTGCCGTATTATAGTAGGTTGCTATTCCCTCCCTCTCATAGATCGGCAGGACGATGACCACACTCAGCTCTTTGGCCAACTCCTGGAATTGTTTTGTAGTCGGACCATTCGGAATTTCTTCTGCAGAGTCATACCATTTAGGATTCTGCTCTGAACAAAAGTACGGCCCATAGAATATCTCCTGCAAGCATATGATCTGAGCCCCTTTTTTCGCTGCATCCCTCACTAGTTCCACATGCTTTTTGATTGCATTCTTTTTATGGACGTCTACTGTTTCATCCCCGTCTACATCATGAGAAGCCTGAATGAGTCCGATTGTAACCAAATCTGACATTCCAATTCCCCCATTACATTAGGATTTTTATAAAATAGTAAGCGCTTTCATTGTTATAGTTTCATATGTAAACACTTACTAGATTTCACTGCCCTCTAGATAAATTCTGAATTTTTAATATTTTCACTTAATTTTAACCCGTACGAAAAAAGATTGCATTACACATTTTGTAAGACGAACTACCTTCATCATTTGTCATTATGTATTGTCATTTTTGTTTGAGCACTCTTGTCCGTTTCTCATAAGGTATCATACGCACTCTGCGAAATTTGTAGAATAATTTGTCTAAATCTTATAAAAATTCAGTTTTTAATCGACAAAGTTCACAAATCCCTCCATTCAACTTATCTTTCATGCACAAAAAACAGCCTCCTCAAATGAAAAGGCTGTTTCTTCGATTAACGGTATGAATTGACTGATTTTATTTTCAGTGACTGCTGTCTTTCCGGTCTGTACTTTACAACTTGTCCAATAAACCAGGCCAATACGGCTAACCAGATGATTGCTCCAAGAACCATGGAAATAGAATAGGAAAGACCGAAGCCTTCTGGTGCATAAAAAATATACGAACTTACCACACCTGTCATAAACAAAGCTGGAAGGCTGCAAATCCAGTGAAATCTTGCTTTCTGCAATAAATAGATGGAAGCGGTCCAAAGCATGACCGTCGCAACTACTTGATTCGACCAGCCTACATACCTCCAAAGAAAAGTATAATCAATTTGAGTCAGCAGGAAAGTAGGTACTGCAACAGGAATGACGAGTAATCCTGGAAGCCATTTCCCTTTCATTTCTTTTTTCCTAAAATCGCTCAGTAAATCTGCGAGCATCATACGTGAAGATCTGAGGGCGGTATCCCCTGTCGTCACAGGAAGGATGATGACACCAAGGACCGCCAGTATACCGCCGAGAGTCCCCAGTGTCGTTTTACTGATCTCATTAACCACCCCTGCAGGACCTCCTGAAGCGAGTGCTTCCTGAAGACCGGCTGTTCCATTAAAGAATGCCATCCCTGCCGCAGCCCAGATAAGTGCTATGATTCCTTCAGCAACCATCGCCCCATAAAATACTTTCCGACCTTCGCTTTCCCTTTTCAAGGTCCTTGCAAGGATCGGACTTTGAGTGGAATGGAAGCCGGAAATGGCTCCGCATGACACGGTGACCATTAAGAGAGGCCATAAAGGCAGATCGCCTGGATGCATGTTCTCAAATGTTAAATTCGGGACCGGGTGTTCAAAGAAGAATAATCCGATTCCGATTGCTACCGCCATAAATATAAGTATCCCACCGAAAATCGGATAAATCCTACCGATGATTTTATTGATCGGTAAAACTGTTGCAACCAGAAAATATGTAAAGATAATAACCAGAGAGGTCATAAAGTTAAGTGGCGTCACCTCTGCCATAAGTTGCGCCGGCCCTGATGTAAAGGCTGCCGCTACAAGGATCATTAACACGATGGACAAAATGTTCATGACGGACTGAACGGGTTTCCCCAAATATTTCCCTACGATTGTCGGGAACTGTGCCCCATTATGTCTGAGAGAAAGCATTCCGGAAAAATAATCATGTACGGCTCCAGCGAACAATGTTCCTATTACAATCCACAGGAATGCGACAGGACCGTATAAAGCACCAAGTATCGCACCAAAGATCGGACCCAATCCCGCAATGTTCAAGAGTTGTACCAGACTTGCTTTCCACCAGCTCATGGGCATATAATCCAAGCCGTCTTTTTTTGCATATGCAGGTGTGATATTGGAATCATCCACCCCGAAAATCTTTTCTACCACCTTTGAATAAAAGAAATAACCAACTACCAGAATACAGATGGATGCAAGAAATGTGAGCATCACGATGTCCTCCCTTCACTAATTGAAATTAAGGTTTATTCTAATACGAAAAACGACAAATAACAACAGAATTTTCTAAAAACATTATTTTTTCAGAATATATAAACATCAATGGATTCATATAAAGCCTTTTAAACCAACAATGAAACCGCGTACAATTCATTTAAAATTTTTTCAATATAACAAAAAGACGCACCCCCCTCTTGGGAATGCACCTTATCGGCTTCTATATTTTCGTTTTAACAAATTTCTCGTGAGCCTTCAAAAAATCCTTATTATTTCTTTCAGTAGCGATCTCCAAAGGAGATTGGGTATGTTGTGATTGGTTGGCTCGATCGTCTCCATAAGCCAGCAGCAAAGTCACAATCTCTGCAGAACCATCAAATGCAGCAATATGTAAAGGTGTATGGCCGGATGAATCACTCTGATTTACATTCGCTCCCTGATCAAGCAGGAATTCCACTAATTCTTTTGACGCTTTACCGGCAATTCCTGCATGTAATGCTGTGTTGGATGGAATATACGCTACCTTTGAATTGGAAACGGAATTAATATCTGCACCAAAATTCAGAAGAAGCTCCACAATTTCCTTTTGATCAAAATGCGACGCTACCCCGAGGGCGGTTAAACCTTGTTCATTCTCTGCATTACAAAGATTTGTATCATTTCTTAACGTTTGTTCGACTACCGCTTTATTGCCCGTTTCGATTGCCTCGAAAAACTCTTCAATTGTAAAGGATGTCACTGATTTCACCTCGTTTTTTCATAATTACAAATATTCTACCAATTAATTATGATAAAAGATAGGGATGATTGCCAAAATAGGCACTCATCCCCAGGAAAGGCTACTGATCCAATTTTAATTTTGCTAAGGCATCAGCTAATGCTGTATTGACCGGCTCTTCCTTCTGTTGTGTTTTTAAATATTTATTAACATCCCTTTTTGTCGCTTTACTATTCTTTTCTTTTTTTCTTCTATCATTGAATGTCGATAATTTTTCCCGATGTCCACAAACACAAGTGAATGTCTGGCCTTCCCCTTCTCCTCTTAAGTCCAGGCGTTTATGGCAATTCGGACACCGGGCATTCGTTTTCTTGCTGATATTTTTCCGGTGACCACATTCCCTGTCTTGGCAAACCAGTTTCTTTCCATGCTTATTCTTAATTTCCAACATTAAATTCCCACAGTCCGGACATTTGGTACCTGTCAGGTTATCATGGGTGAATTTTTGAGTTGAATGTTTGATTTCACTGACGGACTTCTTCGTATAATCCTTGATTTCATTCAGAAATTCCTGCTTTTTCAGGGAGCCGTTGGCGATTTTTTCAAGCTTTTGCTCCCACACCGCTGTCAAGGTAGGTGACCTGAGATCCAGAGGTGCCAGTTCCAATAGTTGCTTCCCTTTGGAAGTGATATGAATATCTTTTCCTTTTGACTCTATTACCCCTGAATTGAAGAGCTTTTCAATAATATCTGCCCTAGTTGCGACAGTTCCAAGGCCGCCTGCCTCAGAAATTGTAGCGAGCAGGTCTTTATTGCTTTCTTTCATGAACTTCTTAGGGTTCTCCATTGCAGACAACAGTGTACCCTCATTAAATCTTCCTGGAGGATTGGTTTGTCCTTCCGTTTCTTTGATTGACAGAACCGGATAGGCAGTCCCTTCTTCCATTCTGGAAAGAAGCTGGTCCGCTTCAGTGTTGTGATCATAGAGTTCTTTCCATCCGGAGTCTACAATCCGCTTCCCTTTTGTTTGGAATGTTTCTGACCCGATTGAGGCATCTACAGTCGTTTGTTCGTACTGATAGGGAGGAAGGAATACAGCTAAGAAACGCTTGACGATCAAATCATATATTTTTATTTCCCTGTCCTGCAGCTTCTGAATAAAAGGTGTTTCTTCCGTAGGGATGATCGCATGGTGATCTGTCACCTTTTGATCATCTACATAAGCTTTTGACAATTGCACCGTGCCCTGTAACGCCCTGTGGGCCATCTTTCGGTATGGTTGAACGTTCACCGCTTTCAATCTGTCCTTGAGTGTTGAAACCATATCACTTGATAAATGTTTACTATCTGTCCTTGGATACGTCACCAATTTATGCTGCTCATACAATTTCTGCATGATAGAAAGCGTTTCTTTAGCAGAAAATCCAAAGATCTTATGGGCATCTCTTTGTAATTCAGTCAAATCATAAAGGGAAGGTGCAACATTTTTCTTCAATGTTTTCTTCACAGACTGAATGACGATTTCCTTCCTGTCTTTTAATGACTCCATGATTGAAGTGATTTCTTCTTTGGAGAACGTTCTCGTATCATTGTTTTTCCTGTTTGACCACACAAAGGTCCCTTTATCCGTCACAGCTTGTATTCCGTAAAAAGGTTTGGGGGTGAAATTCTTTATTTCCTCCTCTCGCTGCGCAATGATACTTATCGTCGGTGTTTGTACACGTCCGCAGGACAATTGGGCATTGTGCTTGGTGGTCAAGGCTCTTGTTGCATTCATCCCCACGTACCAATCAGCTTCGGATCGTGCCTCGGCGGCAGCATATAAATTTTCGAAGCTTTTCGCATCTTTCAGTCTTTTGAATCCTTCCTTGATGGCCTTGTCAGTGACAGATGAAATCCATAACCGTTTTAACGGCTTATTCACCCGGGCTTTTTCAATGATCCAACGGGCGACAAGCTCCCCTTCACGACCGGCATCGGTGGCTATGACGATCTCTTTTACATCAGGGCGGGTCATTTGCGCTTTGACCGTGCTGAATTGTTTTCCTGTTTTCTTGATCACGACAAGATTAAGGGAAGAAGGGAGCATGGGTAGATCTTCAAGATTCCATGATTTATATCGATCGTCGTAGCTTTCAGGTTCTGCAAGGGTCACCAGGTGTCCAAGAGCCCAAGTGACGATATAATCATTCCCTTCCAAGAATCCATTTCCACTTTTCGTACATTGAAGTACTCTGGCAATATCTCTACCGACAGAAGGTTTTTCTGCCAGGACCAAAATCTTTTTCATGTAAAAAATCCTTTCATTACTGGGTCTATATTTTCTATATCTTTTCTATTTTAACATACAATAAATAGAGTAGTGCATTTTGGTTCACGTCATTAGGGAGATTGTACTATACTTATACATGGTCGATCTTAATAAAGGAGCTAATGAATTTTGCAGCATGACAAACACAAAGGCTCCATTCTTCCGAGAGAAGCCTGGGGCCTCTTCATCATCCTATTAATCAGTATAATATCAAGAGGGTTGGGCACCCTTTTTCCACTGATCGGCAGCTTGTTATTTGCGATCTTGATCGGGGCGATCCTCCAAAACACAACAAAACTCCCAAAAGCTTTCGATCCGGGAATACAGTTTACTTTGAAGGTTCTATTGAAAGTGGCCATCGTTTTTCTGGGTGTAGGATTGAGCCTTTATGATATCCTCCATATCGGTCAAAGAGCTCTATGGGTGATATTTTTCTCTGTCACCATAGGCATTTCAGTGACTTATGTTGTAGGGAAATGGCTCCGTATCGATAAAAGGCTGAGCTTATTGATCGGTATCGGCACCAGCATATGTGGAGCCACAGCAATCTCAGCCGTTAAAGGGATCGTCGGTGCTAAAGAGGATGAAACCGCTTATGCATTATCCACGATCGTCTTCTTTAATTTAATTGCATTTGTTACGTATCCCATCATCGGGCATCTTCTCGACATGTCTGATCTATCGTTTGGGATCTGGGCGGGTACCGCCGTACATGATACTTCTTCGGCGGTTGCCGTTGGTTACGCATATGGAGACGAAGCAGGTGAAGTAGCGACGACGGTGAAGCTTGCCAGAACATTATTCCTGATTCCTGTGATGTTCATTCTTCCGTTTATCTTAAGGAAGAAAAGTACAGGGGGATCTCATTATAAGAAAGCCTTTCCGTGGTTCATATTTTTGTTCCTGGCCATGTCACTGCTTCATACATTTGGATTGATTCCAATGAACATGGAGTCATACCTTAAGAGTTCGTCCAAGTTCATGATCATCATGGTGATGACGGCTGTGGGTCTTCAAGTAAAAGGAAAAGATATCATCCGTCTGGGAATTAAACCTCTCCTGACGGGATTGATCGCTTCTATCACATGCGCTGTCATCAGTTTATTGCTTATTCTCTAAGCGAAAACAGTAACGACATTTCCATAAAAAAAGAGCATCTGCACAGATGCCCGTTGGTTCATATCCATTTTCCGACTGCTTACGTGCTAAGAAGAAAAAACTAGGAAGAGGCCGTCTTCCTAGTCTATTTTATTCTTCGTCGCCTTCTAAGAAGTCTGGGTCTAACTCTTCAAATTCTTCATCATCCAAGTCGCAATCCCAGTCTTCATCGTCACAACCTTCAGGATTCACTAGGACACATACTTTCGTTTCTCCGATAACTTCCACCAGGAATTCACGTTCGACGTGAACGATGATTTTGTTACCGTTCGGTGAAATGACCGCTTCGCAGCAATTTGGCTGTTGCAGTACTCTCGCACATACTTCAATGTCATCTAAGCAGTCTGGATCACGGTATTTCAATTTAATGCAATCTGTATATTCTACTCTCTCGGTTACAACCGAAGTTTTCGTGTTGTCACTGTGGGAGTACCATACGTTGATTTCGTAAAAACCGTGAACTTCGACCTTCTTGCCGACTTTGTGTGCTTCATACTGATGGTTAATGATCCAGCAGCCTAAAATGCTCGATGGATTATGCGGTGGGCAAATCGTATGATGAGACTGTGTAAATTTACGTCCCTTCGCTACGACCGCTTTAGTGATAATCTCTCTATATTCTGCCATTCGAGCGAACCTCCTCATTCATTTTCAATTCATCTTATGCGACTATCTAGGTGTTTGTGCGAGTAAATTTTATTACATAATGGGATTGTTGCTTAGATAATGTATTGTATGCGAATCCCAATTGAATGTTCCGGAATGCGCTTGACGGGAATGGTGAAATAACAAACAAAAAAAACGATCTATACAGGAAAGGGAGATCCCTTTCCTGTATAGATCGTTATGACCTGTGTTTGTATGGCGTTTAATATGATCCCTGAATCAGGAACAGCTGCCAGGGGCTGAATTTTTCACATGTGAACCTGTTTCCCCACGGAGTAGGTCACCACCCGTAGTCTCGATGATATGATCTGTCACATTATTTGAAATCACCGAAGCAACGATTTGCAGTAAATCATTCACATCCGTTTGGGATTCCTTAAATTGTTGAACAACCGGAATCTCATCGATTTCCTTTTCAAGGTTTTCAATTTTCGCCTCAACCATTTTCAGGGCTTCGATTTTCCCATAGTGTTGGAAGTTAACGGCTTGTTTTTGTAAACTCTTGATACTTGCGATCATTTCACGGACTTTTTGATTTTCGTGGATCTGTGCTTCCGCCCGCTTAAAGAAATCCACTTCTTCCGTTTCAGCAATCATTGTTGCCAATTCTTCTGCACGTTTCATAATATCGTCTTTTGTATACTTTGCCATATTATTTCACCTCTACTGCTTCCTGGAATTCTGTTCCGATTTGGCCTTCTCCTACCATTTCCCCATCCAATGACCACGACTTGGCATCTGTGATCTTCACTTTCACTATTTTCCCAATGGCTGTTTTAGGAGCCTTGAAGTTTACGAGCTTACTGCGTCTTGTGTAGCCTGCCAATATGTCCGGATTTTTCTTGCTTTCCCCATCCACAAGCACTTCAACGATTTGACCCGTATATTTCTTCATCGCTTCAGCAGAATATTCTTTCACCACTGCATTCAGCCTTTGAAGGCGTTCTTTCTTCACTTCCATCGGCACGTTGTCATTCATCTTCGCTGCAGGGGTACCTTCCCGTGGAGAGTAGATGTAGGTATATGCTGATTCAAAGCCAACTTCCTTATATAAAGAAAGGGTTTCTTCAAATTGTTCATTGGTCTCATTTGGATAACCCACGATAATATCTGTCGTAAGCGCCACGTCCGGCATGGCTTTTTTAATTTTGCCCACTAATTCCAGGAATTGTTCCCTGGTATACTTTCGTGCCATGATTTTCAGGACATCTGTCGAACCTGATTGAACAGGTAAATGAATGTGCTCGACCAGATTTCCTTTCTTGGCAAGAACTTCGATTAAATGATCATCGAAATCCCTTGGATGACTGGTAGTGAATCGGATACGTGGAATATCCACCTTACGAAGATCATCCATTAAGTCTCCCAGCCCATACTGAAGGTCTTCAATATCCTTACCGTATGCGTTGACGTTTTGACCAAGGAGAGTGATTTCCTGGTACCCTTGTGCAGCCAGATGGCGGACTTCCTGAATGATTTCTTCAGGACGGCGGCTTCTTTCTTTCCCTCGTGTATACGGCACGATACAGTATGTACAGAACTTGTCACATCCGTACATGATATTGACCCATGCCTTGATATTGCCACGGCGGACTTTTGGAAGGTTCTCAATGACGTCCCCTTCTTTCGACCAGACCTCAACGACCATCGCCTTGGACATATAAGCATCAGATAATATTTGAGGAAGACGATGAATATTATGCGTTCCAAAGATCATGTCGACCTGTTGATAGGTTTTCAGGATTTTGTTGACAACCGATTCTTCCTGGGACATACATCCGCATACTCCAATTAATAGATCAGGCTTTTCCCGTTTTAAATGTTTGAGATGTCCTAATTCGCCGAACACCTTATTCTCAGCGTTTTCACGGATGGCACATGTATTCAATAGGATGACATCCGCATCTTCTGTCGAATTCGTTGCTTCATAACCGAGTGCCATGAAGATCCCTGCCATCACTTCTGTATCATGCTCATTCATTTGACAACCATAGGTGCGGATATAGAATTTCTTTCCTTCCCCGAGTCCTCTATATTGATCATCGATTGTAAAGTCATTATGGTATTTTATTTCTTCTTTCCCACGCTTCTTGGCATCTTTTAAAGACGGAGGGATATAGACACTTTCAAAGTACTTGCTGTAATCCTTAACAGATTTTTGGTCTGCTGGAGATACAGACTTCGATTGTTGTCCATGTTTTCGCTGTTCTTCGTTCATGAATAATCCCCTTTCTACCTCTATAACCAAACCGTTTTCTTCTATATATAAAGCCGGCCGAATTAACAGGATAAACATTGTTGCACATTACTATAGTATAAAGGTTTTCAACCCTACATACAATAGAGTCGCTAAAGTGTTGAAAAATGTTTCATTCCTATCATAGCTAGTAATTCTACTGTACTATGATCATTTCTTTACATATGTATCCTCTTTCTGCCACACAGGGAAACGTTCATCTATCGTCACATCCCTTAAGCATTGATTAACTACCAATTATGTACCTGAAATCTATTTTTTATCATTTTAGGCTAGAGGCTCAATCGAATATTCCCTTATGAACGTATGATAATTAGTAGTAAATTGTAAAGGAGTGTTAAAGAATGAGTTATAGTCAGAATTCAAATGCCCAGGACACCTATTTCCATGAAGATTATCAAAAGAACAAATGCCATGACTCCCGCTCCAGGCATTATAATCATTGTGTAGAAGACGTTTTAGAAGCAATCCTTGAAGCTCAGAAAAAAGCAAGAAAAGACCATGGTTGTGATTCTTCGTGTAAAAAGTCCATAGAGGATTTACTTTGTGAAAAAAAGAAACCCAAGAAGAATACCATCCCTTTTATTTTATATTGTGGCTGCGAGCCATTTAAGGGCACTGGTGTTACGACCTATCACTGTCACTCAAAAAAGAAAAAAACCTTCAAGTGCATTGAGACCTACGTCTTTAAGGTAATAGACCTTGATCATAAATGTGCGACTCTTGAATTATTGACCTTTAAATCCGACCACCATAAGGGCGATTCCCATCATCATGAAAGTAAATGCGCCCTCTCTTCACCTTGTAAACAGATCGACCACAAAAGTGTGGATGATTTGATGGGAACCGGAATTTGTATAACTGTTGACTTGTCTTGTTTCTGTGCTATTACCTGCCTGCCTGCCGTTCATTTATAAATGCATCCAATGAAAAAAGGTGAACGAGAGTCGTTCACCTTTTTCATCCTCCAAAAGCTTCAAGTAGATCGTCAATTTCTTTCATTCCAACGGAAGCATGATTTTGTTCCTTTGGACTCTTAATGTTGTATTCGTTCAAGGTCTTGGAGGAATCATTTCCATGTTGAAGCAGCAATCTCTTTAATTCCACTAGTTCTTCTAATATGGCATGTTCGGATTGTACCGTAACTTGAACAGGTTTAGCGTGATGCAGGTAATCATGCAGTGCAGAAAAAACAAGATGATTCAATGTATTATTTTTGGCATGATAGGCGACTTGCTCTTTAATCTTGGAAGTGATGGCTTTCGTTTCCCCGGTTTTAACATTTACGAAGCTATCGGGGATCGTTAGAATGGTATCTTGAAAGTAATCTGCATATTTTTCAGGCATACTCATCAACCTTTAGCTTTTTGTATATTGCATATGCACAGGATTGTTTTTTAACTGATTCAATTTTGCAAGGATCATCAATCCTGTTACGTTTAATTTTTCCATATTTTGCGGGAAAAATAATTCAATGGGGCGTCCTCTTTCTGCCCACTTCACCGCCGCTTCCCTTATATGGGATTCGGCTATTTTTGCTGCACCGCCAACTGCAATGTATTTGACCGCCCCTTTTATTTCATTTGAGCTGTTCCTTACACGGTCGAAATGTTCCAGGTATTTAATGGCCAATGATTTTAACTGAGGGATGATATATTTACTTATATCCTTTTTCACACCTGCGAATGGTTCTACATACCACTCGGATTGACCTGCCACCAGCTTCTCCTCCAGCTCAGACCTTGAATCAAACTTGTATAGCTCATACTTACTTACTTTCTGAATGATATGGTCTAAAAACTGGTTGATCCCGAAAGGTTCGCCCTCGATGGAAGCCACTGGCTTATTATTTTTGATTCCTACAAAATCCACTGAATCCCCTCCCAGGTCACCGATCAGGATCCCTTTGGCAGAGTCCTGTAAAAGAGCTTCATCTTTGACTCCCAATGTCTCTTCATCCCGTGTCAATGCCAGGTAGGCACAGGCTCCTTCAGCCCCGATAATGACATCTTTAATCTGAAGTCTTACAATGATTTCTTTAGGGGAAGCCATACCAGGAACCTTGTGAAGATAAACTGTATGGGTCCCGATGAGACGGCTTTTCAACGTATCTTTCCGCTCTTTATACTGAGTGGTCGGCAGAGAGACCGCCAATTGATCGATCTCAAAGGATAGATCTGTCTCAGATCGGGTGTTCATTACAGCATGATGGGCCAACATGCCAAATAAAAGGGTGTAAGTACGGTCTTCATCTACCTTCTGATTATTAAAGGCCGTTAAACTCACATTTCGCTGTCTGGCTGCTGCTTTACCGATATAATATGGATCCCTTTTTTCATGAAGTGCTGAACTGTTCACTTCCACAATCAAATTGTCTTGTAGTAAAACATCCTCGTCGTCGTAAGGTTTCTCATAAAATTCTTCATCAAATAACGCAATTGCATTCGGCATGGAATACTCTCTCACTTCACCTTGAGTTGATACAATGGCTTTATAAAAGCTGTTTCCCAAGTCAACAGCTGCATAATTATGCCTATCCATTACATCCTCCTCCTTCCCTAAAGCTTATGCCGGGATAGAAAACATCTGTGCACGTACCCAGTCATAAATTTTTCCGGGGCAGTAACGAAAAATGGAAGAGCGCTATTTCTACTAAAATGATTTTCCCTAGTAAATTTCCACTCTTATACTGATTCATATATCCACTCTTAATAGTTTCTTCCCGCATATTATAAAGTGTAGTTTAAATATTGTTTATTAAATAGGAGGAAAAAAAATGAGTGATTATAATAAGAGTAAAAATTGTGTGAACGTAGATAAGTCTGCTTCACTCGATCACTGCGACAACACAACAGTCGATCCCATTCTAACCCCGGCAGGTGAAAGAATTGTCCATGTCCCAGTAGATTTAGGAGTATATCGTGTATCAAGTAACCTGGAAGCCCACATTACATTTCCAGAGCCTGTAATGGAAATCAAAGATGTAAAAAAGAAAGTCGAAATTGTACAATGCCGTTTAATGACAATTCCAACAAGCAATGGCGACTTCAGTGAAGATGGTGCACAATTTCCTCTGCTATTATCAGGGTATGTGCGCAAGAACATTCAATATGCAACACCATGTGGAGGATCTGGATTCGATGGATCCTGCATATCTTCTGATATTAAATCATTAACAGTCCGCGTCCCTTTCAAATGCATGACTACGATTACCCTGGATTCTCCAGTCCAGCTCCCAAGAACAAATAACCGTCAGGAATTTGACTTCTTTAGAGCTCAAGATTTAGGTACAGGCTATCCAGAGAAGGATCAATATTTATCCAATGATATCTCCCAATTCCATCAATACAGCAATCAATACTACAATCAACTTCCTTATTGTGAATTGCTTTCAAGCAGTATTTTAGAGTGGGATGAATCAACAGATCGTGTATCCGAAGGTCCTGTAGGTGAAGGGTATTTCTACAATATGCTAGAAAAAATGTCCCTCAACTTTACCATTAAAGTATTACAAAAACAGCAAATCCGCCTTACTGCAGAATAAGCAGTAAACTAGTATCATCAGCACACGCCCTACTGTTCCCGAGAACAGTAGGGCGTGTGCATTTTCTTTCTGAACAACATTCTCATCAGTATTTGTGGCAGGCTTTCCATAATTAGTCTCTATACATATAGGCTCAGGCCCAAACAACTATCAATCTAAATCATAAGATGGCATTATCTTGCTTTAGGAGGCCCCTTATGTTTGAAAATCATCATAAAATGTCCGAATGCCATGGAACGTCAAATATGCATGATTGTAAAAGCCATTGTCATCACCCAAAAGTCAGTATCGGAAAAATTGTGACCAAGGTACCTGTTGTTTTGGCGGAACTGACACTACAGGTAAATGTAGATGCGACGATCACTTTTCCAGAAGCCGTTTTGGAAATTAAAGATATTAAAAAAACGATAAAATTAACACAGTGCAGACTTCTTCTTCCTTCTAATAAACTTTTTGTAAAAGGTTTTGTACGAAAAAACATCCAATATGCAAGCCCTTGTAAAGAAATTGAAGAAACGTCCCTTACATCGATTGCATCAGATCTTCACTCATACACAGTGGATATACCTTTTCAATGTGTGACAGACATTAAGCATTTCTTATCCATGCCGGTCATGCCGGAAGTGAATAATCGTCAGGAATTTGATTTCTTTATTTCAAAGCCGCTGCCTTCCGGGTATCCGGAAAAAGATGAACTACAAACCCATGATTTATCCCAATTCCATCAGGAAAGCCATCAATTTTACAATGAAATCCCGTATTGTGAGTTGGTTTCAAGCAAAATCATTGAGTGGGATGAAGCCATCGACCGGTGCCCACTCCCTCATACCGGTCCCATTGGAGAAGGCTACTTCCGCACCATCGAAGAGAAAATGGTCATAGATATATGTGTAAAAGTTCTTCAGAACCAACAAATACGGGTTACCTCCACCACGAATGATGATTGTGACTGATCATGCCTATTCATTCATTTTTAGAGAGGAGGTAAATGATTAGGTGTGATGTAAAACGCACCGATCACCATGATTATGAGAGAAGAAAACAATAATGATATAGAAAGCTATTTTCTGAATAAGATGACAGAAAAGGAAAGAAACAACCGGAAATCTCCTTCATTTTCTATATTTAACCTTACTCAGAAGCAAGACCTTTCCTTACAAGATCATGTGACGAATGAAAAAAGTCCCGTAAAAAATACAGATCCGCCAAAAGGTTCTCAGGAGAAAATTCATTCCCACCCGACGTTTTTCCCTCCACCCAAGGTGATGGATATGGAGGTAAACCAAGAAAATAAACTGAGCAAAACCGATGGTTCAGCTGATGAACAGGAACACGGGGACTTGAAGTCCGATAACACTGTAAAGGATATAACTGAAACCTGGAACAACGCCGCCCCTTCCACTTCAGATGAAAAGAATGAAATCGAGTCCTATTTGGAGGAAGAAGTTCTTATAGAGGATACTGAAGTGGGAAATGAACCTGTATCGATCCGGGAAGAGATATTTATGATGTTGGAGGAAGAGCTGGAGGAGCAGAGATATCTCCACGCAGACGAAGAAGACCATCACGAACGAAATCGGAATCTCATCAATGCTCCCCCTCCTGCACCTGAAGAAGAAATGCTATACTCGGATCATGAATTTGATCATAATGAAAATCACCTGCCTTCATTTAGTCATTACTTAGAAACAATCTATTGTGAAAAAAATTTGAGTCCGCTGACAAGTAAGCAGACCGATTTCGTTCATTGCATTGGTTCCTTAACCTCTGTTCTCAAAAAGATTTCCACAGAGCGGGAAACGATCAAGGAGCAGGAAGAGGATATCAGATACGACAAACCTGAACATCAAGAGGAGACCGATGAAGTCAGTCATGAACATCAAGAGGATGTCGAGGAAACCGGACCCCAACACCCAAATCTGACGGCATTAAAAGACCGTTTCGAAAATGAACTATTTTCGGAAGAACAACACCTGGACCTGGAAAGTTCGAATGAAACCACTTTACCCGACTCTCGCTCATTAACTGTAAAGATTCCCGTTGTACTGTCCACTTTGCAGATTGAGGTCGCCATCTTTAAAGACGTTGAATTACCGTTTCCAATTGAACATATCCTTTCTATACATTGGTCCATCCAATCTCTTAAATCGAATACTCCACTTCCTGCTGGAATTGTGTTTGTGAAAGGGACTCTTGTTGCTTCGATTCAATATGTAAACCCAGGGGAAACAGCTTCCATACACTCTATCCACATCCCGATTCAATGGGATCACACCATTCCCATTCGTTGGATACTTCCGCCTAATATCCCTATGAGTGAGATGAAAGAATACACATTCCTGGCAGAAAACACCCAAGAACCAAGCACTCATCATGAATGTCATTATTCCTTCTGTGAACCAATTGAACATTTTCTACAAGATTTCACGTTTATCAGTCACCATGAATCCATTAAGCAAAATGGCCAGTCAACTTTAAAAATCCAAGGTTGTTTACAGGTATGCCTACATTTAACACAAGAACAATTTGTGCACATCCATTCAGATGATTTGATTCAATGATATGTATAAAGAGGAAGGGGTTCACCCTCAGGGTGAACCCCTTTTCAACTCTTCACTCTGCCCTCGCACCATTATCTTCGTAATCTCTTACAATGCCTTTCAAGAAAGCATGCTCCATCGCTTACAAGACATTTCCATTTAGTCATTATTGTTGGATGATATTTCTGAAACGATTATAGACTACTTCTGGACCTTGCTCTTCTCCTCCAGCTGTATCCCCGTCTCCAGCCATTTGCTGTCTCTTCTGAGTTAATTTAATAAGCAGATTGATGTCCATTTTTTCTGTGATTTTATTAAAGCGTCCCCAGTTGTCAAAGTTCTCGGTAATATCCCACTGATTAACAGCAGAAGCCAGAAGTTTGCAATTGATCGGTTCATTATTGATTTCAAACGTCAATGATCCAAATTCGCAGCGGTTAGCTCCCATTCCGTCCTTGGCAAGTTCTCTTCTTTGCAGCACATTCTTCTTAATGCTGAAGTCAATTCCGAACGGATTGCTGACAGGGGTAGCCAGTCTCACTCGATCATACGCTTTAAAAGGAATGTCAACACTATAATCCTTTACTACTCCATAGGAACCTTCTACATATTGAATGTTCTTATGGACAATCCCTTCTACGAATAATTTCACGTAATCCGGAAACCCTGGTACAGGAATCGCTTTACATTGTGTGAGAGAGACGTTTTTCTCGATGTTTTTAATGGCACTAGCATAGGTTGGCAGATGAACTTCCGCTTCTGTTAAAGATTGAAGAAATACATCTCCCAGAACTACTGTTACTTCTTCCAAGTCAACATCTGGCACGTAAGTTTCTGTAAATAAGCTTTTTGATTTTGCCTTATCGCTTGATGGTTGTGGAGGGCATCCGTGATGACCAAATCCGCAGCCTGTATTCTTTTTCATATCCATTCACTCCTGATAGTCATAAATTAATCAATGGAAAAGGTCATAGATGTAATAAAAACAGTGAGGATTCCTTTTCTATTGACTTACTATAATCTATGAATTTTTTGAAGAAATGAGTGGACGACTGTCGGTAGGCTTAAACATATTTCTAGCACTCCTTCTAGTAATCTATGAAACATGTTATGAACTCATACACAGTAAGCTTTTAATCAATCTAGACAGCTTGGGTACTTGTAACGTTTAGCCAATTGGGTCCATACAATAGAGTAAAAGTCTTTAGGAGGAGATTATCATAAGGGAGGATGCGAAATTACCACCAATGTACACCATTTCCGATCAAGAGGTCCTCTATTTGAAATCCGAGATCGAGAACTTGAATAAAACGATTCGAACTTTGAAAAGCAGTTATTTGTATGCTGAAAATGAGTACCATAAGGAACAACTTCAGAAGGCGCAGGAGGAATTAACGCTTGCTTACCGCCGGATCGATGAGAACGAAACCGTTGAGAGGGAACTTATAAAAGACAGAAACCTGTTTAAAGAAGGCAAAGAGAAGCTGGAAAGTCAGGCAAGGGCACTTCATGACGCCTTACACGGCAAGGATGAGCTGTTGCAGCAGTCGCAAGTGAGCCAAAATGACCTTCAACAGGAACTCCTTTCCATCAAGCTTGAAAAAAAACAATTATCTCATAAAATAACGGAAATCGAGAAGGAGCAACAAGATCTCTTCAGTAAAAATCAATCCCTATTGGAGGAAAACATCCTGCATCTAAGAAAAATAGACAGCTTAAACAGTGAACTGCAAGGAAAAAAACTTCATATTTCAGATTTAAACTCAGCTCTGGCCCATTCAGAAGATACGAAAAAAGAAATATTCTTTAACCTGATAGCTAAAACCGAAGAGTTGGAAAAGGCCTTGTCAGAAAGGAAACATACCCTTGATTCATTGCAATTTGCAAAGGAGCAACTAATTCAAGCAGAAAAGCAAAAGATGGAGTATATTAAAACATTCATCAGTCAATATCAAAAACATTTTGAAGAAAATGAATGGTGGCTTTCCTCCCAATTTGCTGATATCGATCAACGTACCAAACTGCAGGATGAACGAATCGAAGCGGTTGAACAAGAACAGGACATTCACTTTACTCTACAGAATGAGGTACTCGAGGGGAAATTTGAGCAAGTGGAGCAAAAGTTTATTGATTTTCTCGAGGAGGTCGACTCTATACGGGAATATAATGTAACCTTGACCCACAGTCTATTGGAGCTCAAACGTCTGGTAGAGAGTCAAAAACGCAGTCAGGCCCCTATCATTACAGCACGTCAACCATCTTCTGCAGAAAAACTCCCAGCTCCGATGGATTATTACTTCATAGAGAATGAAAAGGAATGAAAAAACGATGCCACAGTTCATTCCGTGGCATCGTCTTCTTGTTAAAAAGTAATCTTTATCTTGTTATTTGAGCTAAGCTGAAGCTCCTGCTCTTCAAATAGTACAAAGCCTAAAATAGTTGAAACTTCCTGTTCTTCAAGAGGTTCAACCGTATATTGCAGCCCCTCCACTGCTATCGTTTCACCAGGGGGGATGAATGATTCCTGTATTGATTCTATCCAGTATTCTCCTGTGGAATAGGCCTTTTCCAACCAATCCTTCCCCATATACTTCCATCCTTGTGCCCCGTTTTGACCTTGCAGGGAAAAGATTTCACTCATTTCAGGTGGGAGGATCTGTCCTCCTATTTCAATCTTATCAGGCGGATCCATTCGAAAGCAGATCTTCGGATTCATCAGGTCAACATTTCCTGTGTTCTTTATGAAGAAATCGGCTTTGATGGAGTAGCGTTCTGATTTTCGATTGGGTATGACATTGTAATCAAAATATATTTCCGCATATGGCTTTTTTTCCTGAGCCTTTTGAACTTTACGATTTGCTTTTCGCATTTTGATTTCTTCGTACGTTTTATCATCCATATGGATATCTTTAATTGGTTTCTTCTGAACTGTATGACTGCTTGATTCCCCTGTTTGATTACTTACCGTTTGGAATAGCTGGAGAATATTAAGATCCAATAAATTTGGCTTCTGATTTCCAAGCAGTGTTTTCAGCACACATTGGGTTAGTAAGACAGGGCTTTCTTTTAACAGGAATTCCTCTTCTTTACATTTAATCGAGCATCTCAGATGGGGAATGGAATGGTGTTCAGGTATCAAATAGTATCCCTTGAAGGGCAGTTCATTCTTATATATTGAGAGATTTTTCTTTACATTGATGGAATTCAGCCTTTCATTATAACCGACCGAAACAGACTTGCCTTCACCCTGTGAATGACTGGACACTAATTCAACAAACAAATCCCCCTCACTGATCCTGCCTGTATCACGTTTTGGTGAAACGACTATTCCATAATTCGTTAATGCGCCTATCACTTTTTCATTTATTTCATTGTTTATATTTGCATTCTTTGTATTAACTGATAGCCATACTTTCTTTCCGTGAAGGGAACTTTTCACTTCCACCCTCTGTGCTTCTTCGTCCAAATGAAATTGATGATTATTCTCCGCACAATAAAATTGGATGGCAGCTACGGAATGTAATGGAATCGTTCCCCAATCATGGTTGTTGATTGATAATTTCATGTACAGGCTCACCACCCTTTTGTTGTAGTCTATGTATCTTATGAATACGGGGAAAAAAATATGAATTTCTGAAATAATTATCTTTGAAGCCGCTTTCGCTTTCATTTCTAGGCAGATGCTTGTTTTATTAAACAGCCCTCTCCCACTGGTAGATCATCACATAAACTAGTAAAAGCAAGATTGTTAGTTTTTTATAAAGCTATAAATGGAGCCGTAGATCAGATGGATTCTGGTCATCAACTGCTTTATTGAATTATTCCAATCGAAAGGAGAAATCATTATGATATCCCCACACGGAGGTATGCTTGTTGATCAAGTTGTTATCGGGAAGGAGCGCGATGAGTTACTTAAAAAGTCATCCACTCTCCCATCAATTACACTCGATTCCTGGGGTCTGTCCGACTTAGTGCTGCTCTCAACGGGAGCCTTCAGCCCCTTAACGGGTTTCATGAATCAAAGAGACTATTTACACGTATTGAAAGAAATGAGGTTATCGAATGGTATGGTTTGGAGTTTGCCCATTACACTCCCCGTGCCGAAGAGAGTGAGTAAGACATTTTCCATCGGGGAAACCGTTTCCCTTAAAGGAAAAGATGGAGTGATCTACGGAACATTAGAAATTGAAGAAATATATGAATATAGTAAAGAGGCGGAAGCCCTTTTCGTATTTAGGACATTGGACAACCTTCACCCTGGGGTTCAAAAGACGTATCAGAAAGACGACGTGTATGTCTCAGGTCCGGTCAAACTTCTTCGGTTCCCTGCCATTTTCAAAAAAGATTTTCGAACGCCGAAACAGCTTAGAGAGCGATTTAATGAATTGGGTTGGAACACAGTCGTTGCATTTCAAACGCGGAATCCCATTCACAGAGCTCATGAATATCTGCAAAAAACAGCACTTGAACTAGTCGATGGTCTCTTGATACACCCTTTGGTAGGCGACACAAAGCAAGATGATATTCCCGCAGAGATTCGTATGAAAAGCTATCGAGTATTAGTCGACGAGTATTATCCCAAAGAGAGAGTCCTCTTATCCACCTTCCCTGCAGCCATGAGATATGCTGGACCCAGGGAAGCCTTATTCCACAGTATAGTAAGAAAAAACTTTGGATGCACCCATTTTATTGTCGGCAGGGATCACGCAGGTGTCGGGGATTATTATGGAACGTACGATGCACAGGAAATCTTCAATCAATTTACCAGAGAAGATATCGGTATCGAGATATTGAAGTTCGAGCATGCCTTCCATTGTATTAAATGTGCTGCAATGGCTACTTCAAAAACATGCCCTCATGATGAACAATTTCATATCCACCTTAGCGGTACGAAAGTGCGAAAAATGTTAAAAGACGGAACAATGCCTCCAATAGAATTTTCAAGGCCAGAAGTGATAGAGGTACTTCTTAATGAAATGGGGGAAGGTTCTCAAAGGGAGAGCTGAAGGAGATTACATCATGATTGAATTTTATATTGTCATCATCGGAATGATCGCTATGCTGTCATTGCTGGTCTTTGAGGTGGAGCGACCTGAAATCATTCTTCCATCCACTCTCCTCCTTTTTGTCATGACCGGTGTCATTACGCCACAGGAAGCCATACGGGGATTCTCAAATGAAGGGATGTTGACCATCGGTTTATTGTTCATCATTGCCGGAAGTATTCAAAACAGTGGAATTGTGGATCATGCCTTCAAAAAGCTATTAAACCGTTCAACTTCAAGGAAACACATGCTTGCCAAGCTCCTCTTCCCCATCTCTTTTCTTTCTGCATTCCTGAACAATACTCCCATCGTCATCGCTTTTACGCCACTTGTGAAGAAATGGTGTGAGGATCATCATCTCGCCCCTTCAAAATTTTTGATCCCAATTTCATATGCTACGATCCTTGGAGGTACCATAACCATTATTGGTACTTCCACAAATCTCGTTGTCCATGGTTTGCTTCTTGACTCGAACCTGCCTGGATTCACGTTTTTCGAACTGGGGAAAATAGGGGTACCGATTACTCTCATAGGCCTATGTTATCTCATATTTTTCAGTTCTTCCTTACTTCCTGAGAGAGGAGGCACTGTCAATATTGAATCCTTACGAGAGTTCACTGGAGAAGTCTTAATACTCGATGACTTCTCTTACATTCAGAAAACGGTTGAACAAGCCAGGTTAAGAAGCTTAAAGGGACTATTTCTTGTTAGTATCATCAGGGAAGATGAGACCATTACTCCAGTATCGAATACAACATTATTAAAGGCACATGACCGCTTGGTATTCACCGGGGATATTACCACCATCACAGAGCTTCAATCACATAAAGGCCTCTTGTTACAAAGCAATGGCGGATCCTCTTTTCCAAAACACCATCAGTTGACGGAGG
The DNA here is from genome assembly GCF_037046045.1 of Rossellomorea sp. LJF3. NCBI lineage: Bacteria > Bacillati > Bacillota > Bacilli > Caryophanales > Bacillaceae > Rossellomorea > Rossellomorea sp. LJF3. The sequence continues at coordinate 48,702 of NZ_JBANLY010000003.1, forward strand.
CAGTGGTTTCCCATCATTCTTCATTATTATATAAGAAGATTAAGGACACCAATTTCAGGAGCAGATTCAATGCAGCTGTAATAGCTGTTCACAGACAAAATCAACGGTTGAAATATAAAATTGGTGATATCATTTTAAAACCGGGAGATATCTTACTACTTGCCACGGGAACTGATTTTTATAAGAAAGCCAACACGAATGACTTCTATATTGCCGCTACACTGGAGAAGACCATGATGACCCGTAAACAGACATGGAATGGATGGTTCTCCGTCGGACTACTGGGAACGATGATCCTTCTGGTGACATTAGGATATATTTCGATGCTAACAGGAATGGCGTTTGTGACAATGTTATTACTTTCTTTAAGAATCGCCAGTCCTCTCCAGGCAAAGAATGCCATTCAATGGAATGTACTCATGGTGGTTTCCTGCTCGTTCGGTATCGGGTATGCGATGATACACTCAGGTGTCGCCGCTTTTCTTGCCGATCTACTGATGCACGCTTCTAAGCCGTTTGGCCTTTTTGCCGTCATTATGGCAATCTATCTCCTTACTAATGTATTTACCGAAATGATGACGAACAGTGCTGCTGCCGTCCTCATGTTCCCTATTATCCTGGAAGTTTCAAATACTCTGGATTTAAATCCAACAGCTTTGGCCGTAACGGTTACCATTGCCGCTTCCGCAAGCTTTGCGACACCGATCGGTTATCAGACCAACCTGATCGTATATGGACCGGGAGGCTATCGATTCAAAGACTTCTTAAAGGTGGGGATCCCCTTGAATATCCTTACAATGATCACCACTGTATTACTGGTCTATTACTTTTGGTTATAACGATCGAAAACATTGGAGGTGTTAAGATGATTAAGAAAAATATTACGTGGCATGAGGGCAAGGTCCAGAAAGCAGACAGGCAGCAACTAAATGGGCATAAAAGTGCATTGCTTTGGTTTACAGGATTGTCCGGTTCTGGAAAGTCTACAATCTCTGTGGAAGTAGAAAAGAAATTACATGAGCTTGGACATCACACGTACCGTCTTGACGGGGACAATATTCGTCACGGTTTGAATTGTGATTTAGCATTCTCAGAAGAAGATCGTACCGAGAACATCCGAAGAATTGGTGAGGTATCGAAACTTTTTGTCGATGCCGGCATCTTGACCTTGGCTGCTTTTATTTCTCCCTATAAAGAAGACCGGGCATTTATCAGATCCCTATTACCACATGGGGAGTTCATCGAAATCTATGTACAGGCGAGCATTGAAACTTGCGCCAGTCGAGATCCGAAAGGCCTTTACGAGAAAGTGAAAAAAGGAGAGTTGAAAAACTTTAGTGGTATCGATTCTCCTTATGAAATCCCCGAATCCCCTGATATCGTAATTGATACAGAGAATCAACCAATAGATGAATCCGTTCTGCAAATATTAAACTATTTAAGGAATAAGCGATTCATATAATGATTATTAAAATTTATTTCTATTTCATACGAGGAGTTGATGATAGTTGCTGAATGAGGTTATTGAAATTGCGATTGGGGCAGGAAAAAAAGTCTTGGAAGTATACGACGATGCCTATACGATCCATGATAAAGCGGATCGATCCCCCCTCACCATTGCAGATCAGTTGTCACACTCATATATACAAACCGAATTAAGCAATCTTTCTCCCACCATTCCTATACTCAGTGAAGAAGGGGCCAGTATCCCTTTCAATGAAAGAAAGAGCTGGTCATCTTTTTGGCTGGTGGACCCTCTGGACGGGACGAAAGAATTCATTAAGAAAAATGGCGAATTCACGGTCAATATTGCCCTTATCCAGGGAAATAGGCCAGTATTGGGCATCATTTATGCACCAGTACCTGATACACTTTATTATGCGGAAGAGAACAAAGGAGCCTATAAACTCATTTCTGCCAGTTCTTCGAAAAAGAGAAAACAGGTAAAGATCACTACTGTTTCAAAAGGCGTAAAGAAAGTTGTGATTTCAAGATCCCATCTGTCGGAAGCTACCCGGGAGTATATCGACGGCCTTCAACGGCAAGAAGGAGAACTTGAATTCACTTCGATTGGAAGCTCATTAAAGTTTTGTTTGGTCGCAGAAGGAAGCGCACACTATTATCCCCGACTTGCCCCTACCATGGAATGGGATACAGCTGCGGGTCAGATGATCGTAGAGGAAGCATATGGACAGGTGATTGAATATGAGACCGGTAACCCTCTTGTTTATAACAAGAAAGTCCTTACGAATCCTTCTTTCATTTGTTCCATAAAAAAATGAAGAAGGCTGCGGCACTCGTCGCAGCCTTCTTCACTATTCACGGAAAATCCCCATTTACATACACTAACGTAGAATATTTCAGTTTAAGGGAGCGAGATTATGGGAAACAAGCCTCCAAAGGTATCCATCATTTTCCCGGTGCGTAATGAAGGGAAGAACGTGAAAATGACTCTGGACTCTTTGTTCACGTTGAACACTAATATCGAGATGGAAGCCGTTATCGTGGATGATGCTTCAACTGATCAATGCTGCAATTTTTTAACCCACTATCCATATCGGGACAAAGTTACGTATATTAGAACAAACGGGGTTGGACCGGCTAATGCCAGAAACATGGGAGCAGCGAGAGCCCGACATCCATATTTAGCATTCTGTGATGCTCATATGACCTTTGAAAATTTCTGGATCGATCGTTTGGTCTTCCACATCGTCAAGGGGTCAAGCGACGCCGTATGCCCTGCCATCGGATCTATCCAGGACCCCGTCGTAAAAGGATACGGCCAGTCCCTCACTCCTTCACTCAAGATCAAATGGCATCAGAAACGAAAATCTCTATTTGAAACGGCTGTACTGCCCGGTGCCTGCATCATTATCTCTAAACAAGTGTTTGACGATGTAGGTGGATTTGAAACAGGCTTTTCCACATGGGGCCATGAAGATGTTGAATTATCCCTCAAGCTTTGGCTGTTTGGCTATCGATGTCATTGTGACCCGAACGTTACCGTACTGCACTTGTTTAGAACAACTCATCCGTACACTGTAAACTATGAGGGAATCTATTACAATTTACTCAGGATGGCCTATCTTCATTTTGATGATAAAAGAATCAAGAAAGCAAAATCGCTGGTTGTCCATGGATCAGCAGCAACCATAGAGAAAAAAGTACTCAAAGATGGGGTATTACAAAAAAGGGCTCACTATGTAAAAAGAAGAAAAATGGATGTTGATGCCTTATTTAAGAAGTTCAACATCTACTTCTAGAAAAAAAATATATCCCATGAAAGCTGAATGGTTCAGCTTTCATGGGATAGCGGTTAATCTTGTTTAAAATAGTCGACGATATCTTTCAAACTCTGCTTCAAGGGTATGGTCTGGTTCCAATCGAGATTTTCAAGTTTGTCTATTACATAATGAACAGGTGGCGTGTGCTCGAACTGCTGCGTGGTTAATGGAAGGTCACTTTGAGACAGCCTCTTCAATTCTTTCGCCACTTCTAATAAAGTATTCGTTTCCCCTGATGCCACGACATAGGTCTCATTCTTTCTTCCTTTTTGGAGGATGAAATCATAGGCCCTTACCGCATCCCTTACGTCCAGGAAATCCCGTCGATCCAGTACATTGTGAAAGTGAAATCCTTCTATGTCCCCTTTCCGATACTGTAAACATTTCTGTGCAACAAGGGAGCAGATGCCATTGGAATGGCCGGGACCGATTAAATTGGACGTTTTGGCAATCCGTATATCCAGGTCATAAAACGAGGACCAACTTCTTGATAAGAGAGTCTGAATGTACTTTGATAGTCCATATGGGTGATTCGGCTCTGTTGAGTGGCAGGGATTGAATTCTATTACAGAGCCTGTAATGAGGATCCGCGCGCGGGGAACGATTTTTTTTGCTGCTTCCAGGAGGTTCATCGTCCCGATTACATTTGTATTGATGGTCGTAACGGGATCATTCCAGGATTGACCGCTATGATTCTGTGCGGCCAGGTGAAGGATCAGGTCTGGCCGAATTTTTTCAAGTAAAACCATCAAAGCTTCTGCATCCATTAGATTGCAATGCACATTTCGAACATCTTTAGTGGAAAGAGAATGATTACGTACAGCCGCATAGACCTCATAACCCAACCCATCATAATATTCGCAAGCATGGTGACCAGTGAAACCCGTCGCACCGGAAATGAATACTTTATTCATTTCCCCTTCATCCAATCACGGAGTTCAACCAGCATTTCCCTATAACTTGGAACGGAATATTTATAATCCTTCCTTGTATGAAGAAGAGTTTTATCATGTACCGGTTCCGCGACTGGTGTGATGTCCACTTCATCGTGCCTGAAGATTTCCTTGAAGAGGGTGAGCAGGTCATATTTAGAAATCCTTTGATCTACGCTTAAATGATAAAGCCCTGAAACATCATCCGTGATGAACGCCTGGATGGCTTTAGCCAACTCAAGTGTCGTCACCCCATTCCAGAAGACATTCTGATAGCCATTGATCGTCCCTTTCTGCTGCAAGAACCAATGAAGAAGACCGATTCCATCCTTTTTCAACTCAGGCCCTATGATGGAAGTGCGTACTGTCAAGTGAGGAGGTGATTCAATTTCTCCCAGGGACTTTGACTTAGAATAGATGTTGGTACCATCTTTCGTGTCGTTTTCTGAATATCGCCCTTTTTCCCCTGAAAACACGCAATCTGTGCTGATATGGATTAATTTGCCTCCGAATTCATTGACCATCTCCTTCAGTGCATGAGGTAATAAACTATTTACCTGAACCGCTTCCATCACATGGGTTTCAGCATACTCATTCAGGAGACCCGTCGCATTAATGACAATGTCAGCACTACACTCTTTCAAAACCTTCCTCACATTTTCAAGATTCCTGACATCCAATCGGATTCCCTCAGTATCTTCTTTTCTTACTGTATAATAGACCTGATGGCCACTTCGCTTCAAATGGTCCACGATGACATGACCAGCCATTCCGTGCCCTCCCAGAACGAGGATCTTCATTCTAGAAACCCTCCATCCTTCAGCATTGATTTGATATCATCATGACTGATGATATTATCCTTAGAGGAGTAGGTATCTAAATCTACTTTAGGAAAGCCGTCATAATATTCTGCCAGTCCCTTTATAGGTATGGTTGGCAGAATCACAAAATATTCGTTGTCATAGACGATTGTATTTTGGCTTTCAAATTCTGTCAGAAGGAGTTCATGGAGCTTTTCCCCTGGACGAATGCCCGATTCTTCAATAACTACTTCTTTATCTGGAGAATATTCATCTATCAATACTCTTGCAAGGTCCATAATCTTGCATGTCGGCATTTTCATTACGAAAATCTCGCCTCCATGACTTTCATACGTTGCCTTGAAAAGTAGCTTAATGGCATCTTTAATCGTAAGGAAGAAACGGGTCATTTTTTTATCCGTAATGCCGATTCTGGACTTTGTTTTGATTCCATGTTTGAATACGTGAATGACACTTCCGTTCGTACCCAATACGTTTCCTCCCCGTACACAGACAAACTTTGTTTTATCCGTTAACACATTTGCATTGATGATCAACTTCTCACCCATCGCTTTTGTAAATCCATAAAAATTGGACGGGTTTGCTGCTTTATCTGTAGAAATATTGATGACTTTTTCTACATTATTTTCAATTGCTGCGTCAATGATGTTCTGAGTTCCCACTACATTCGTCTTCAGTGCTTCCAATGGCTGAAATTCACACACAGGGACATGCTTGAGGGCAGCAAGGTGAAAGATATAATCAACCCTTTGTGAGGCTTCTCTCACAGCTTCCTTGTCCCTCACGTCCCCAATGACAAACGTCAGCTTGGGATGATTTTCAAACTTTTGCTTCATCAATACCTGACTCGTTTCATTTCTTGAAAATATGCGGATTTCTTTCGGATCTTTCTCAAGCAGTTGACTCACCAGTTCATTTCCCCATGAACCGGTGCCACCAGTCACTAGAATCGTCTTGTTAGTAAACAATGTCGGAACCCCCTAATAGAATATTAATCACTTTATCTGAAACATTTGTATCCAGATACTCTGCCGGACATGTCCAGTTGGATTGCTTCGAAGTCATCACCTTGACCCCGGTTATGATGTTTTCTTCCTTTAAACCGGATATAAAATTGCTCCCGCAATCCACGGTTTCAGGTCTCTCCGTTGTCTTTCTGATGGTTACAGTCGGAATGTGAAAGATACAACATTCTTCTTGGACAGTACCGCTATCCGTTAATGCGCAGAATGCATTTTTTTCAAGCTTAATGAAGTCAAAAAAGCCAAATGGTTCGTGAAGTTCGATAAGTGGATGTAATTGTATATGTGAGGCTGCATGCAGTTTCGAACGGGTTCTGGGATGCGTGCTCAGAATGATTCTCTTTTTGTGTGTGTCGGCGAGTTCATTCAGGGCGTTGACAATGGAACTGAGATGGACGGGGTTGTCGACGTTTTCGGCACGGTGAATGGTTGCAAGAAAGTAATCTTTTTCCCCCAGAGATAATTGGTGAAGAACGGAACTATCCTCTATCTGGCGATCATAGTGGGTAAGCACTTCAAAAATTGGATTACCCGTTATGATGATTTTGCTTGATGTCATTCCTTCCTTAAGAAGGTTCGTCTTGCTGTAAGGAGTGTATACAAGATTGTAAGAAGACACCGCATCAATGATTTTACGGTTTTTTTCCTCTGGTACATTCAAGTCAAAACAACGGTTACCGGCTTCCATATGGACCACCGGTATCATCATTCTTTCTGCAAGAATGGCACTCAGTCCACTGTTTGTATCTCCAAGTACCAATACTTTATCGGGCTCTTCTTTCACCAGTATCTTTTCAAGTTCTGTAAATAAAGATGAAAGTTGTTCACCAAGGGTTTGCTGCTTATCGGCTAGTACATAATCAGGCGCCCTTAAACCCAGTTCCTTAAAGAACACACCATTTAAGGAATGTGTGAAATTTTGACCTGTATGGACAATGATATGTTCATCCGCAAGTAGATCCAATTTTTTCATAATGAGACTCAATCGGATAATTTCAGGTCGTGTTCCTAAAACAGTCACAATCTTCATGATCACCTCTCCTTTTTGTTTCTCTTATTATATTTATGTTGAAAAGATGGACATGTCCTGGACTCTTCTCTCTATTATGAAAAAAGGCGATTGACTCATATGCTGATCCATTCTCCTTTCACCAAACAAATAATAATAAGGATGATATAAAAAGCCCTCATAAAAGAGGACTGATGCTTTATTTTTTTTCATAGTTATAAGCGTTAAAGTCATCATGAAATACATGATTACATAACTGAATCGTTTCTTTATCATAGAGGGACTTATATTCGGGTAAAGGGCCGTGGATAAGTTGGGGTAAGGTTAAGATCGTGTCTGAGTTAAGCCCGGTTTCAATCATCTTAGGGGCAAATGAATTCGGGGAGGTTAATACACTTTCAGGGGATAAAAGAAGTTTGTACTTTTCTTCAACACCCTTAATTTCTTTTCTAAAGTTCTCCAATTTAATTAACTGGGGAGAAAAATATTCCTCTTCGGGACAATATTGTTTAGCGATATGACCATCCACGATCGTATAATCCGCTCCAACTTTTGATAAATAATATAAGAATTGTTTAAATGAAATTCCTTTATATGATGAATTAGGGTAAAACATCGCGAGAATCCTTTCTTTGTCCTTATTCATCCCTATATTCGGAAGACCTCTATAACAGTAATAGGCTATGGTAAAATAACTGCTCACTGCCCTCTTATAAGGGTCCCTGACTAATTTATAGGTTGTTTTATTATTAAATATCTTCTCACTTGCATTCAAATCAAGATAATTCTTCTGCTTAAAATACACCCTCCCTTTGTACACATGTATGGAAGGATTATAAGCAAGAGCTTCTTCTAATAGTCCTATCTGATAAAAAAACCAGCGGGCAAATGTTGTACAACCTGCTTTCGGAGTCCATAAAAGCATCAGAGGAAAATCCTGATGGTATAACGGTGTTCTGCGATATTTCTTCATAATTTCAATAGCTGATTTCCTATTCACTGTTTCACCTCCGTTCCATATTTATTTCTGTTTCAATTGAATACTTTTTTTATACAGCTGAATGCTATTACGTCCGAGAGTGTTGACATCCCACATAACCTGTCCCTTTTTCACCGCGTATTGACTCATCTGATCCCGCCTTGACGGATTATTCAAGAGATATTCGATTGAGGACGATAACTGAATGCTATTCCCTTTTTCAACAATCATCCCATTTCTATTGTTCTCGATCATTTCAGGTAAACCACCTGCATTACTGACAATTGTCGGAAGACCTAAGAGTTGAGCCTCAATGACGGCAAATGGCTGATTTTCCTGTAAACTGGGCATCACCATCATATCCGCTTGCCGCATCAGCTCCTTCACCCTGGAGGAGTGTCCCCAGAAAGTGACCCTGTCTTCAATGTTGAATTTTTTACAGGCAGCTTTCAAATTTCGTTCTTCTTCCCCTTCTCCCAGGATCCAACACTCCCACTTTTCCTTTGATTTGACATACGATAAAGCCTCTATCAAATGATGCAATCCTTTTAAATACACTAATCGGCTGACAGCTAAAATAATTTTCTTTTCACTTTCATTTTTCTGTAATGGCATCTGTCGATAATCAGATAATTCCACCCCATATCGAAAGGTCTCCACTTTGGACGTTGCTATCTTGAACTCATTCTCAATGATTCCCTTCATCCAAAGGCTGGATGTATGAATAACATCACTTGCTTCATACCCGATTTGTTCCAGCCTTGAGTAATATTGAAGAACGAAGGTTTTCCAAATATCATGATTTTCCATTGGTTTATTCATGGATTTATATTGATGAAAGATCGCTCCGGTCAAAAACCCATGGACACTGGTCACGAGAGGGACACTGCCAGGTTTTACCCGGCTCAATGCTGTGGCTGAGATGACGTCCTGGGCATGAATGACGTCATATTGGGTCAAATCCAGTGAAGATATTCCCTGTTCAAATAAATATCTGTTCATTTCTGCATGGAACACCCATGGATTGTTGACAAGCTTGGGGACGGAACTCAGCAGTTTTCTATTCACTGTAGAGCGGAAAGGGTCAAGATTTATGCAAGTATTACTATTTAAGATGACTACTTTTGAGTTTTGATGAGAAGTGCATAATATATCTACGCGATGACCATCCCGGACGAGGATATTTCTGAGATTGGAAACAAAAGACCATATTCCTCCACCTGGCAGGGGAAATACAGTAGCTAGTAAAATTTTCATTCTCATCACCCTCCTGGAAACTGATCTAGGATCGATTGGATTCTTGGGTCTGGTATTGAAAGTGGTGTCTGATTAGTCCGGTTGCTTTGTTTACTTTTGGTTCTTTTACCATTCAGCTGATTTTGCTTTTGAACACGAATAAAATAATTTTTTCTGGGTAACATAGTGATTCTCACTCCGTTGTTGAATATTTTTATGTTCAATCAGCGTCTCCATAGACAACCATTAGTGAATGGAATAAATGACATTTAATCCACACTCCTCAAGATTCTTCTCCCATATCAATGTGTTGGTTTTGATATTAAAACAAGATAATCTCGTTGGCATGACCCCATAATCACCTATATATCTCGTAGAGCCATCCTCCATTTTTTTACTTTGTGGCCTGATCCTTGAGAAACCCACTAATACGATATCTTCAGATAGAGGTTTGATTCCCCTGCACCACCCAATTTTCCCTTTATGCACACCGACTTCCTCCAGGTTAACCACTCTTTCAATTTTCAAGTTTTTGGAATCGACTATGACAATCCTGCCATCCACCTGAGTAAAGTAAAGTTTCCCATGAAAGAGAACTCCATCATGAATCAATTGTCTTCCAATATTTATTCTTTTCGACCTGTCAGTCAAACAAATGGCATCTTTTTGTAAACACCTGGTCACCCAAATATCATCCTTCAGTTCGAATACATAGTTGGGATGTGATTGGTGTGGCTTGGTTGTGGGAACTTTTCTATAATCGGTTTTTGGATCAAATCGTTTCCACGGTCCTTCCCCCATGACGTTCCAGAGATTTATTACCTTCCTCTTTGGATCAAGTTCAACGACCATATCCAATCCGGTATTTGCAACGAGCAGGTTTCCATTCTTTCTCGGTTTGACATGATGAACATCATTGAATATCGGTAAGCTATAATAGTCCTCCATCTTATGAGTGGTTGTATTGTATACGAGGATTTCAGTTTGAGTCCCAACAAACAGCCTGTCTCCCATCATGGTTCCAGCTGTGAAAGAATAGGAAGGTTCGTGATCCGGAGATGCTTCCTTTGGAGAAATGTACTCGATTATCCTTTTCGTCTGTTTGGTCGATCCATCCATCTTCAATACAACGGCCTTTTTAAACTGTTCCCAATCCTTCAGCACCTTGGACTTCTGTTCAGCCCCGACAAGATATAAATCTTTCAATTATTCTCACCCCTTTATTCACTATAAGTAGTCTCTTTGCTTTCGGAAACTGCAAAATCCCCATCCCAACACTGCCATGGGAGATGGTCAGTATATCCGATCGACTTCTCCCTTTATACTATGTACTGCTTGTATCTTTTGACAGTGTCATTGAATAAATTGGGAATCCCCCCTAAATAATATCCGATTAGCCCGTACAATCAGGGGATGCTCACATATAAAAATAGTAGTATTGTTTTTTGGAAACGTTAATTTGATCGGAGGACTATAGATGAAAATACTATTCGTTTTTTACGTACCGAGCGGAGGGGTGGAAACATTAAACAGACAAAGGGCCATTGCGTTGAAAAAAGCCGGTATACGATGCGATTTCTTATATTACAGCAAGAGAAGAGCATTGATGAATCATGAGCAATCAAAGGTCTACATTACCAATAATGATCAAGAGATAAAAAACATCCTGCATAGGGAAAAATATGATGCGATGGTGATCACCTCGGATTATGCTGCGATGGAAAGGTTCAGGAACTTAGGGTTCAAAGGCAAAATGATCCTTGAGATACAAGGGTTCGGCCCACAAAGTGTGGCCAGGGCACAGTTACAACTCGCCATTCCATTTGTACAAAAATATTGTGATGCCCTCTTGTATCCGAAGACTCCTCATATCGGGGCCATCTTCAGGGAATTCTTTTCCTCCACACCCATATTTGAATTCAATAACTGCTTTGATCATAAAGCCTTCACTTACCAGAAGCTCCCAAAAATAGATACCCCAATCATGGCATGGATCGGAAGGCTTGAGGACAATAAGAATTGGCGTGAATTTCTTCACATCGGCCATCAACTGGCTAAGAAAAGAAATATCCAGTTATATATGTTTGAAGATCCCAGCTTGTCCACCCCCAATGAAAGGAAGGAATTCATTCAATTGAAGAGCAGATTGAATCTTGAAAAACACGTACACCTACTTCAAAATATACCGAATAACCAAATGCCTGGTTATTTTTCCAAGATTGGGGACTCCGGCGGATTTCTTTGCTCAACTTCAAAAGTGGAAGGGGCACCGTACTCACTGCTGGAAGCCATGAGCTGCAGGTGTCCGGTCCTTACAACCGATTCAGATGGGGTCAGAAGTACAATCCTGCATAACCAATCAGGTAAATACTATCAAATAGGCAATATTCAACATGCTGTCCAACAAGCCGAAGAACTAATGGACAATTCCATCCTGCGCCGATACATTATTGAAAACGCCCTGCTGCACCTGAAATCACAGTTCAGCCACACACAATATAGTCAACACTTTTTGAAAATGTTAAAGTCGATAGGCTTATAGATTCAGTTACACTCTGGACTCCTGTTCAATCAAAAGGCCCCCCTTGAACATATGCTATTGAAAATAACGTAAAGGTGAGATGTCAATTGAAAGCACTTGTTACAGGAGGAGCAGGATTTATCGGATCCCATTTAGTAGATTCTTTACTTGCCAGGGGATACGCCGTACACGTTATGGATAATTTAAGCAGTGGTAAAAAGGAGTATCTCAATCCGACTGCCTCTTTTCACGAAATGGATATTTCATCACCGGATGCACACCGACTCATCATTTCAGAGAAGCCTGAGTATATTTTTCACCTCGCTGCCCAGGCTGATGTATCCAGGTCCACTGCTTGTCCACTCGCTGATATGCAATCAAATTTAGCTGGAACCATTAACTTATTGGATGCGTGCAGGTATACACCTGTTAAAAACTTTGTCTTTTCCTCTACATCAGCAGTGTACGGGAATGCACACAGTGAGTTAATTGACGAAACACATCCTACATCGCCGATTTCATTCTACGGATTATCAAAGCTGACTGCTGAACACTATATAAAACTGTATCACGACACATTTAAAATCCCCTACACCATCCTGCGGTACGGGAACGTCTATGGACCACGTCAGACATCTAAAGGCGAAGGAGGAGTCATTGCTGTCTTCCTTGAAAAATTAAAGAAACAGGAACCTTTGAAAATCAATGGAGATGGCCTGCAGACCCGTGACTACATTTATGTACAGGATGTAGTGACAGCAAATATTGCCGCTGCCTTAAAGGAAAAACACGTGACCATGCAAATCAGCACCGGGGAAAAGACGTCCATTCTGCAAATCATAAATTTATTGAAGAAGTATCATAAGAATGAAATCGATTCCTTCCATGCTTCGGATCGACCAGGGGATATTAAGCATAGCTGTTTGGATAATACTCTTTCCAAACGTGTTTTAGGGTGGGAACCTGGTTATTCATTTGAGAAGGGAATGAAGGAAACCTATATATCCCACTCCCTATAACCCGGTACATCAATAAAGCATCATTCATTTCCTGATTGAAAATGAATGATGCTTTTTTAATGTCTATTTTTTTTGTTTTCCATTTGGAAAAATTTCCGATACTTCTTTTGGATATACTGTGATTCTTTCACCATCCCCGCACCATGTTTCGCTGAACCCATACTGGGATGGACACGGTATAATACAAGGACTTCATCCAAGTAGTGCATTTTCGTATACAGGCTGAGCCGGCACCACATTTCGTAATCCTGGGTGAATTTAAGATTTTCATCAAACCAGCCTGCCTTCTTGATTAAATCGATTTCTGCCATCACGGTGCAGCCATTCACAGGACATGCCTTCAGAAGCAGATTTTGAAACGATTTTCTATTCATTTTCCTTGAGTGGATCTCGTTCAATACTTTATTTTGATGATCAATGGTGGTAAATGCTGTGTAAGACAGGTTGGAACCGATTAAATTCATATAGGCCAGCTGCCTTGCTATCTTGCTTTCAACAAACATATCATCAGAGCTCAGCCAGGCAAAATACTTTCCTGTTGCTGCCCTTATACCTGCATTTAAAGCAGATGCCGTCCCACCATTTGACTTCCTTATATACTTGATCCTATTTTTAAAAGGTTGAATTTTTTCAACATATTGAGTTGAACCATCGTCCACAACGATCACTTCAATGTCTTTATAGGTTTGACGAAGAGCGCTATTGATCGCCTGGTCAATATAAGCGCAATTATAAAATGGGATAATGATTGATACCTTCATGTAGTCCCCTTCTTTCATTATAGAAAGTGATAATACCAGTATATGAAGGTGGTGGTAAGATGCTTGTATCATCACCCAGAAAAAAAAGAGTGCATTGGCACTCTTTCATTCAATCACTATATCGATATGCTTGACCTTTCCGTTATGAATCTTGTAACATCTGACCTCTTCTTTCCCGCCACCGACAGCGGCTATGAAATAATAAAGCTCCGGGTGGTGGGCGTAGGCGACATCGTCCCTGGAGGGAACAGGAATTCCATAAGGATGGGAGTGATAAACCCCCATAAAAGCTTCCTTCTTCAGAAGCATTTGATCCATGACTTGATCCTGTTCCTCTGGATCGATGGCAAAAGAATACGGTGAAGGCTCTGAATTTCTCATCGGCCAAATCGTCTTACAAATATTCCCTGTCCCTGAAATGAATCCACAGCCCTCATTCGGCAAATCCTTTTTTACTTCAATTAAAATGGTTTTGTGAACCCGATTAGTCATTTTAACGATTTCTTTAGGCGTTGCACCCGCAGCCTTTGTATTTAAATTTCGTTCTTTTGGCTTCCATTTGGATTCTTTCTTCTTTTTTGATACCGATGGGCACACTTTTTCTTTCCCTATAAATTTTGTTCAGATCTTTTGATTGCATTTTTATCCCCCCTTTCCAAATTACCTAATATACTTATTCGGATTAAACATGGTGCGTTTCGCTTCAGAAGCCATTGGAATATGTCCATATTCATCAAATTGAGGGTTCACCTGTGGAGCTTGCTTCTTTTGCTGCTTCATTTTATTGTATAGTTCGTTTCTTTTATTGGATTGGGATTGAAGATCTTTTCTCAGCCGATTCAATTCCTGTTCGAGTTCCACTTCACGCTGACTTTTTTCTTTTTGTTTACCTGTATATTTTTCATTTAATAAACTAATTTGTCTTTCAAGATCTTTTTCTCTTTGTTTGAAATCTTCCAGTTGATTTTTCAGCGAATGAAGCTCATCTTCATAAAGTCCCTCGATTTTCTTGATCTCGTCCTGTAAAGCTCCCATCTTCTGAATATACTTTTGAGTCGTTTCCTCCCTGTCTGTATTTTTTGCCAATGTTTCCTTCACTTCGTTGAATTTAGCTGAATAAGATACCAACTGCTCCTCTATGAGATCCAACTTCTTCAGTATTTCAGGATGATTGTTTCCCTCTTCTTTACCCCACAAAAAATTCCACACTTCTGTATACCACCTTTCTTTATTTCGACCCATGTATTGCTTTCTCTGCATTTGTAACCATTCCATCTGTGTAATGAACGCGTTATGGTACATTTCAACTTCAATAGCCTTTTTTTTCTCTGATAAGTAATACTCATTCGTTTCAATCAATAAGGAAATCGCTTTATTTTTTAATTGTTCAAGGTTTGTTTTCATGTCACTTTGAATACTTTCGTAAATCACTCTGATTTCAGGGATGGATGCAGGTAGCATATGATCTGTGACCTCCCACGGGTTACCATCAATGATGGTTCCTTCACTAGATTCTTCCTGGAAGGTCATTTCGTCATTTTCCATTTTATCCCTTTTCATCGATTCATTCTGCAACAATTGAATATAAAGCTCATGCCTTACTTCAACCTCTTGAAGTAAATATTCAATTTGTTCTGTCAGCATTTGGATGGTGTGATGATTCTCCGCAATTTCCAGTTGATAGACCTTATGTTTAGATCTTTCCCTGGACAACTCTTCTGACACATTCTTAATTCGTGTTGAATAATGATGATATAGAGACTCCAGCTCTTCAGAGAGCATATGAATGTCATGCATGACCCCGGGCACGTCTGTGTCAGGTTTCCATTTATTATCCTCCTCGCTCACTTGTCTCACCTCCAAAAATTCCTTTAGTACCATCATATGTACGGTTTGTTTACATGTTAAAAAAAAAGGAGAGAGCTCACTCTCTCCCTCATTTAATTAGATGTCTGAATCTCCAAGTAAGTCAGCGAATGTTTCACACTCACCAAACTCAACCAAAGCATCGACTACTCCACTATCAAAGATTACGACGTTAGCTGTATTTCTGAGGATCAAGCGGAATCCTTCAGTTGGTGCATCAAAGATTTGCAGTTCATAGAATAATTGTTCAGGTGCACCGTCAAAGTAACGGATACCTTCTCCAACTGCAGTAAGGGCATCGTCACCACAAGTGACTCTGTCGATTGAAGATGGATCGAATGTGAAGCTGAAGTCAGGTTGGAATCCTGTTGCAGTCGGAGCTGGTGTAGGACCGACTTCTGTATCCGTGAAGGAGTAAGACCAAGTACTGTCTGCAAGAGAGCATTCTTGACAGATTTCAGCTCTTAACGTGGATAGACCTGTTACTAGGTCTGCTGTTCCGCCAGAACCGAATGTTGCTTCAGTATCTTCATTTCTTGCAAGTGCAGTTGCCTGGCATTCACAGTTCGCAACCGGGAATAATCCAGGGCATTGACGTGGGAATTCAAGTAAACTCAAGTCACATTGAAGTCTTTCTTCCGGCACGGGGATATTGTTCGGACGAGGGAAACAGAATTTAGCCAGTACTTCAAGCTTGACCGGATACTCAACTTGAACATCTTTACAAAGTACGACTTTCAATGGAATCATTGGTCCAAATGGATCTGGTCCCATTAATACTCCACTGGACGTTGCAATTACTTGGGTAGCTCTGATGTTTAAGTTCGCATTGGTGATTCCTACCGGCACACAAAGCATGATTTCGTCTGTGAACTGTGTACGCACAGTAAATGAACACTCGGCTACTCCATTAATCAGGATGGTAACATCAACCGGTACCGTCCACACGATGAGAACTTTTCCAGGATTTCCATTTTCAATAATTGAACCGGAAACGCTGACGTCAGCTGGATCTACTGGTGCCGTTTGCACCTCTACTCTTTGGCCAGCTGCTAATGCTGCACTTACTGCCGCACGACAAGCTTCATCTGGAATGAAGTTCTTGTTTTCATATTTATTCGCAAAGAACACCCAGTCATATACTTTGTCTACGCGAATACATTCCGGTGCTAAATCATTGGTATCCAATGGAATCGGTGACGGAGATGGTGTCGGAGTCTGGGAACCCCTAAATTGTTTACGCTTCTTCAAACAAATCTTCCTTTCTTCTAATGAATATTTATATCACACTATATCCTATGGACGAGAAAGAATTTGGTATAGAGTAAACACCTATTTATTCAAAAAAAAATAATAGGCTTATTAATAGTTTTTTTAATTCTATTCAAAAATAGGCTGATTCTATAGACGTTTGACAGTACGTCAGCATACAAACCGTCATATCATATACCATAAGAAAGGAGGAATAAAATAAAATAAATTGTATAAACATGCAACGTTATGAACATGAAGATTAAGCTAAAACTTTCATATATAGTGTAAATCAACTTTTATGGTTACGCTGCTTCCTTTAAATGAATATTACGAACGTGAACAATCGACTATCATTGCAATGATATTAATTATATAAAAAGCCATGTAAACGCTGGGAAGTTTACATGGCTTCTTTCATGGACAAATACCGTTCATCCTATTCCTTACATATACATATTAGAAAAAACTGCCGAAAGGAGCTTACGTACATGAATCAACTTTCGAACATCCAGCTCCAGCAGCAAATCATCCATTATAAATCTGAAATGGAAAAGTACAAAAACAAATGTGAAAAGTTAGAAAGCGGTAGCCGCGCCCAACAATATGTCGCCATCAAAAAAGAAAACGACTTATTACAAAGCAGGATACAAACATATCTTCAAGAGCTTGAAATCCAGGCTTCTGAAAAAAATAAGGAAACCTCAAGATACCAAGCCCTTTTGTCTGCTCAGGAAAGGGAAGTGAAAAAGCTCCGTTACATTCTGAACCAACTCAAAGACAAACTACGGACATTCACGACTCATTATGTATCAGATACAAAGGAACAAACGGAATCAAGAAGTTCACTGGCACACGAAATCATGGCCTTACAAGTTGAGAATAGTTACCTATTAAAGGAGAAGGATCTCATATTAAAGGCTAACCAAGAAACACAACAACAATTATATAAAAAAGAAATCCAAATATGGGAGCTTGAGGCGTTACTTGAGGATGTGAGTGAGCTGGCTTCACAGGAGCACCATTTCCTTATTGAGAAGTTTATGAATGAGGATCGGATTCATCGTCTCCTGTATGACAATGAAATACTACAAAATCGCCTATACTTAAATGAGATCGAGTTATATGAGTCACATAATCTTTTGACGGAATCCAGGATCATATATGAATCGGTCAACAAGCGACAAATAGAAGATCTGGAACGTGCAGGGCAAGTTCAGAAGGATAATGAGTCATCCATTCAACAGTTACGGGAAAAATTAAAAAAAATGCAGGATGAAAAAAACGTCTTTACCCGGTCACTTCAATCCGTCAGAATGAACATTAAAGATTTGAAGGATAAAGTATTTATAAACGGTGAAGAAGGTTCCCTCACCACGAAAGACACTTTGAAAAATTATGAAAATACCATTCATCATCTTCAATTCACTAATTCCCTCTTGAATGAAGAAATCAATAAATTAAAAAACAAACCGGGCCCCTAAAAAAGGAGTCCGGTTTCTTCCATTACATAAATTCTTTCACTAATTCATTAAATTTACTTTCATCTAATCGTAAATCATGAGTACTGAGAGGCTCTTCGGAATAACCAGATACCAGGTCCTGGTACGATGGCTGTTCATTGTTTTGATAAATCAAACCAGTAACCAGTCCATCCTTCTCCATGAGTGTATTCATGGCCTGCTCCCGGTTCGACGGGTCATAACCTTCTACATCAGCGAGCTTTGTTAGGTTCTCTTTAAACCAATCGTACGTATTGATTTTATTATATGTGACACAAGGGCTGAACACATTGATCAGGGAGAAACCTTTATGGTTAAGTCCCGCTTCGATTAATGCCGTCAGTTCTTTCAAGTCGGATGAGAAGCTTTGAGCAACAAAGGTTGCTCCTGCCGAAAGGGCCATTTCCATCGGGGAAAGCGCCTGTTCGATCGATCCCTGTGGCGTAGACTTGGTTTTGAACCCGGCGGACGAACGTGGAGACGTTTGTCCTTTTGTTAATCCATAAATTTGATTGTCCATTACAATGTATGTGACATCCACATTCCGGCGAATGGCATGGATCGTATGCCCAAGACCGATGGCAAATCCATCCCCATCCCCGCCTGAAGCGATGACGGTCAAGTCTTTATTGGCCATTTTCAATCCCTGGGCGATTGGAAGTGACCGCCCGTGGATTCCGTGAAAGCCGTAAGAATTGATGTATCCGGATATGCGTCCTGAACATCCGATCCCTGAAACGACCGCTAACTGTTCCGGATCCAGACCCACATTGGCAGAAGCCCGTTGGATCGCGGCCTGTACCGAGAAGTCCCCACATCCAGGACACCAGTTTGGTTTCACATTATTCCTGAAATCTTTGAAGGTAGCCATGGATCAGTTCAACTCCTTACATCTTGAATGAATTTCATTTGGTAAGTATGGTGTTCCATCATACTTTGTCATTTTAACGATTTTATTCCCGTAGCCTACATTCATTTTGATAATGTTGGCTAATTGACCGGTAGCGTTATTTTCAATTACAACCACTTTCTTCGCTGAATGCATAAGTGGCTCCAATTCATCGGACGGAAAAGGATGGATCAAACGGATATGGGCATGATTCACTTTCACTCCATCGGCTTCCAAACGACCCATCGATTCCTCAATTACTCCGCGTGTGGAGTTGAAACCTACTAATAACAAGTCAGCCTCTTCATGAGGGGCATGTGTGTGAATCGGATTTTGGAATTTGATATTCTCAAGTTTGCGCATACGTTTATCCATCTGCGCCTGTCTGTTCACAGGAGATTCGGATGGCTTTCCGGTTTCATCGTGCTCAACGCCTGTAACATGATGGATCCCATTTTTCATACCAGGGATGACGCGGGGTGATACCCCATCTTCCGTCACTTCAAAGCGCTTATAATATTTCTTTGGTTCTAATTCTTCTAATTCAGATTCATTGGCTGCAAGCTTTCCTCTGCGTATTTCCACTTTACTGTAATCAAGGGGCTCCACCGTTTGTTTACCTAAGGAAAGTTGAAGATCCGAAAGAATGATGACAGGGCATTGATACTCTTCCGCCAGATTAAATGCTTCCACTGTATCATAAAACGCTTCCTGAACGGTACTTGGTGCCAGGACGATTTTAGGAATTTCACCGTGAGTTCCGTAAATCATCGCCATTAAATCGGATTGTTCCTGTTTCGTAGGCAACCCTGTAGACGGTCCCCCGCGCTGTGTATCCACCACAACAAGCGGCTGTTCTGTCATTCCGGATAGCCCGATTGCTTCCATCATAAGTGAGAGCCCTGGTCCAGCTGAAGCCGTGAAGGAACGGATTCCACCGTAGTTCGCCCCGATTGCCATAGTGGCAGCTGCGATCTCATCCTCCGTTTGAATGACGGTCCCACCGACCATCGGCAGCTTCTTGATGAGATACTCCATGATTTCAGATGCCGGCGTAATCGGATAAGCCGCCATCAATCGAACGCCTCCAGCGAGTGCACCCAGAGCTATGGCGTCGTTTCCGATCATAAACATACGTTTATTCCCATCTGCCTCTTTCAGTTGCAGGGAACCTACCTTGTCACCGAGTTCTGATTTCATCGCCGCGAATCCCTGCTTGATCGCTTCCATATTTTTCTCAACGACCGTTTCACCTTTGCGACCAAAGATCTCTTCCACTACTTCCTTGAAAACCATTGGATCTAGATTGAGAACGGCACAGGTAGCACCCACTGCCACCATGTTCTTCATGAGGGAAGTCCCGAGCTCCGTCGCTAATTCAGTGAAGGGAACAATGTAAAGGGAAGCATCCGTATCTTCAGGTTTCACAGGTTTGAACTTTGCATCAGCTATAATGACGCCATCGCTATGTAATTCCTTGTAATTCACATCAATCGTTTCCTGGTCAAATGCAACCAAAATATCTAAATCGTCCGCAATCGCACGTACTTGCGTGGTGCTTACACGAATCTTATTGTTTGTATGTCCCCCTTTAATACGGGAGGAGAAATGGCGGTAACCATATAAGAAATACCCAAGGCGATTGAGGGCCATGGAAAAGATTTCACCTGTACTCTCAATACCTTCCCCTTGCTGTCCGCCAACTTTCCATGAAAGCTGTTCCTTCATTCATTACACCCCTTCAATCATTATTTGCAACATCTATTGTTGAAGCATATTCTCTTCATTAGGATCAATTATCTATTACCGATGCAGCATTTTCATATCATTTACTCTATCAGTTTATCACTTTTCTCTTTAAATCACTACTGTATTGAAGAGATTATCATTCGGAACACATTCATATTGCGAAAATGAGGATGGGACATATCTAATTCCAGTTCCTCTAAAGACGAACAATCAAACAAATAGTTAAGATCACTTGTTACACCGCTGTTGATTTCCGTGCAAGACTTCGCTTTCCTCGGGCGTTCGGCTAGCCTTCTCACAGCTTTCGCTCCTGCGGGGTCTTACCTATTCCGCTTTTCCCGTAGGAGTCTTCGTCTTGCACTACAATCAACAGCTAGAACCTGCTATATACATTGATTGCTTTAGCAAGAACAACATAGGCCCGGTATGTCGGAGCAGTATGGATCATTCACATAAGGTAAGAAAGAGTATTTGTATGATTAACTGAAATCCGTCACTGAAACTAATAGAATAGAAGTTGGTGTATGCAATGGTGTAGCAATTATAGTGAGACGCTTACGCTTGGAAAGTTGATTGGAGTGGAAGGTGCTCGACTCCTGCGGGAATTGCGGGAAAGTTGAGACCCCGCAGGGCAAAGCCCGAGGAGGCTCAACTCACGCCCCGCGGAAAGCGAGCACCTGGAACGGAAATCAACCACTACTCGCTACCTTACATAGCAACAACGTTTAGAAAAGAGTTTATTGTGATCAATCAGGCAGTCTCTTAAAGAAGTTCTGGAATAAGAATTTCCCCACTTGTCTTTCACTGTAGTATCGTTGGAGGGTGTTGACTAAGTTATCATAATGGATGTATGAGGATAGACCTTGGACGGGTTGTGTTATGCCGTCGAAATCGGAGCCAAATCCGACATGATCCTCACCTCCGAGACTACATACATGTTCGATATGGCGGACTACATCAGAAATCTCCGCTGTCCCTTTCTTGTTTAAAAATGGTGGAACAAAGGTAATGCCCATTACACTGTTCTTCTTAATGAGTGCCTCAATTTGATCATTTTTTAAGTTTCGTGGATTGGGACAGATCGAGTAGGCATTTGAGTGGGATGCTATCGGGTATTCAGCTGATTCCATCACATCCCAGAATGCTTTTTCACATAGATGGGAGACATCTGTCCAAAGTCTTTTCTCATTTAAGAAGGAAACGACTTCCTCCCCAAAGTTGGTCAACCCGCCCCCTCTCGGTTCAAGGGCACCATCTGCTGCTGCATTGGCCCAATTCCACGTCAAACCGACTGATCGGACTCCCAGCCTGTATAGGATTTCGAGCTTTGTAAGATCCTCCTCCAATGCTTCGGCACCTTCCAGGGTCAGCATGGCCCCTATTTCATCTTCCGCAAGACGTTCTACATCCTTTTTAGAGGTGACGAATTTCAGCTTAGGGTTTGGCTTAAGGATCTTATTATGAAACAGATTCACCATTTCAAGTGCTGCCTGAAACCGTTGCCCCGGCTTCAGGTAGGATGGGATATAGATTGCGAACAGCTGTATTTTACTGCTGCTTTGAATGAGTTGAGGATACGTAATATGTAAGGAACCCTTCGATTGAAAGGACCCACTCCCCGGCTCTAAATATAGCTTCATCAACACATCACAGTGTGCATCAAATATCATATGGGGTCTTCCTTTCCGTTTCTCTTCATTAATATGTATATTTTTTTATAGTATAAAGGCTGTCCACTAAAGGGTCCCCTTTAATGAACAGCCTATGGTTAATTATCTTGGTTCCACGATTAACTTTATCGCCGTACGTTCTTCTCCATCGATCAGAATATCCGTAAATGCAGGGATACATATTAAATCTAAACCACTGGGAGCCACAAAGCCTCTTGCAATGGCAACAGCCTTGACGGCTTGATTTAAAGCTCCGGCACCGATAGCTTGAATTTCAGCTCCTCCTCTCTCACGAAGAACACCGGCGAGTGCACCAGCTACAGAATTAGGATTAGATTTTGCTGAAACTTTTAATATTTCCATTCCTTTTCCTCCTTGTCATTTCCCCCATACCGTATGTCCGTGGTAAAGAACAAACTTGGTATAAATGATTCCACTGATACTATATTCAGGAAATGGACAAATCATTCCGGTAACACCGAAAAAGAAAGGAAAACAATTAATATTCTGCCATAAATGGATGGTCTTCGTTGATCAATATGCGCTCTATTTTTTTAGCTTTCCCTGTCTTCTGATCAATGTCGATTAAACAACCACTCAGGATCTTCCGACCGGCCTTCGGTACTTCAAAACGAACAGGTAAACTGGTCTGGAATCTCCTTAGAACGGAATCCTTACTCATTCCCAATACCTCATCGTATGGGCCTGTCATACCAACGTCACACATGAAGGCTGTCCCATTTGGAAGGATCCGGTTGTCCGCTGTTTGAACATGAGTGTGCGTTCCAATCACTGCAGAAACTCGTCCGTCCAGAAACCAGCCTACAGCCTGCTTCTCACTTGTTGCCTCTGCATGAAAATCTACGAATATTATAGATGTTCTCTTTTTTGCCTCATCTACAAGCTCATCAAGAGCTTTGAATGGATCATCAAGTGGAGGCATAAACGTCCTTCCTTGAGCGTTGATGACCGCGACCTCTTTACCGTACACTTCCCCAAACACTAAGCCGCTCCCCGGCGTTCCTTCAGGGAAATTAGCCGGCCTCACCATTTGTTTCGATGAGTCGATAAAATCAAAGATATCCTTATTGTCCCATGTGTGATTTCCCAGGGTGACCATATTGGCACCATCTTGTAAGAATTGTTTATATATTTTCTCAGTAATCCCTCTACCGGATGCAGCATTCTCTCCATTTACGATTGTAAAATCCGGTAAATGCTTTTTCTTTAACTTAGGCAGGTATTCTGTAATCATTTCACGGCCCATTGAACCGACTACGTCTCCAACAAATAATATTTTCATGAAAATTCCCTTCTCTATATGTATTAAGTCTTGTCGTTATTGTATCACAAATATCTTGTCGCCTATTCATCCTAAAAGAATCCATCATCCCTTCTGCGACGGATCATAGAAAGAGATAAAAAAAGCTGACTCGAAAGGGATATCCCTTCTCGAGTCAACCTCTTATTTTGCGTATTCGACGGCCCTTGTTTCACGGATGACCGTTACTTTAATATGGCCTGGATAGTCAAGCTCATCTTCAATACGTTTACGGATATCCCTTGCCAATCGGTGTGATTCCAGATCGTCAATGGCTTCCGGTCTTACCATGATGCGTACTTCACGCCCTGCCTGGATCGCGAAAGATTTCTCAACGCCTTCATATGACTCTGAGATTTCTTCAAGTTTCTCCAGTCGACGGATGTAGTTCTCAAGCGTCTCACTTCTTGCTCCAGGTCTTGCAGCAGATAAAGCATCAGCTGCAGCAACCAGTACGGCAATGATGGATGTTGGCTCTGTATCTCCATGGTGAGAAGCGATACTGTTGATGACAACAGGATGCTCTTTGTACTTCGTTGCAAGCTCTACACCAATTTCGACGTGGCTTCCTTCCACTTCATGATCGATTGCCTTACCGATATCATGAAGCAATCCGGCACGTTTGGCGAGTCTTTCATCCTCACCAAGCTCTGCTGCGAGTAGTCCGGACAGATAGGCCACTTCCATTGAGTGTTTTAAAACGTTTTGACCGTAACTTGTACGATACTTCAAACGCCCCAGGATCTTGATCAAATCCGGATGAAGCCCATGAACGCCTACTTCGAAAGTTGTCTGTTCACCAATTTCCCGGATATACTCATCCACTTCACGGCGGGACTTATCCACCATTTCTTCAATTCGTGCAGGGTGGATACGTCCATCCTGAACTAATTTCTCTAATGCAATTCGAGCCGTTTCTCTACGAATCGGATCAAAACCAGAAAGAATAACCGCTTCAGGAGTATCATCAATAATTAAATCAATACCCGTAAGTGTTTCCAGCGTACGAATGTTACGTCCTTCCCGCCCAATAATTCGACCTTTCATCTCATCATTCGGTAGATTCACAACACTGACCGTTGTTTCTGCCACATGTTCAGCAGCACAACGTTGAATAGCCAGTGAAAGGACTTCTTTCGCCTTCTTATCTGCATCTTCCTTCGCACGGGTTTCATGCTCTCTGACCATGATGGCGATATCATGGGAGAGTTCATTTTCTACGCGGTCAAGGATGATTCCTTTCGCTTCATCACGAGTCAGGCTAGAGATACGTTCTAGCTCTGTTTGCTGTGATCGTACCATCTCGTCCACTTTGCTTTCCATCTCTTCAATATGTTGTTGTCTCTCGTTAAGAGTCCCCTCTTTTCTCTCGAGTAAGCCTTCACGCTTATCAAGCGTTTCATCTTTTCGATCGAGGTTTTCCTCTTTTTGCATCAAACGATTTTCTTGTTTTTGCAATTCATTTCTTCGTTCACGAAGGTCATTTTCCATTTCAGTGCGAAGTTTATGATTTTCGTCCTTTGCTTCCAAAAGTGCTTCTTTCTTCAGAGCATCTGCCTCGCGCTTCGCATCTTCTAAAATCTGCTCCGCTGAACCTTTAGCACCAGCAATCTTTGCTTCAGCAATGGACTTACGAATTAGGTATCCAACAACTACACCGACGATTAGGCCAAGCAAAATGAAGATGATTGTAATAGGTTGCATTATTTCACCTCCTCTTGCTATGAACTGTCATGTTTTTTACATGTCGGCTTGTACATTGCTCACTTGAACAAAATATACAGCGCTAGGCTTTCAAATATTCATTCGAAAAATTTGTAAAATATACATGTTAATTTTAAATCTCTGAAAATTTATTGTCAAGGGGTTGAGCCCTCTATCACTAGATTTCTCAAGGGTTTTTTTGTAATCGACAAAAAATGACACTGTCGCATTGGGCTTGTGAATGCTTTTTAACCAGAACCATCTTTTTCATTTTATTTTGAGAAGTTCTGGCTCAACCAGTGATTCGGGGTATGTATAACCTGTCTTGTATCGATTACCCACCATTTATGAGAAAAGGGATTGTTACTATTTTCCACAAAAACGCGTATTCCCATACATAATAAAGAGAGAAGCAAACCAAATCACGTCTGCTTCTCTTTCCTCACTTAGTCTTCCAGAAGACTTAATTCACCTTGGTCGTCCGTTTCGGCACGGCCTGTATCCAATCCGTAATGTTCACGGATTTTCAGCATGATTTCATTACGAATCTCAGGATTTTCCTTCAGGAAGATCTTTGCGTTCTCACGGCCCTGACCTAGGCGCTCTTCATTGTAGGAGTACCAGGCACCGCTTTTTTGAACGATGTCCAATTCAGACCCAAGATCGACGATTTCCCCTTCTTTGGAGATTCCTTCCCCGTACATGATGTCCACTTCGGCTACACGGAAAGGTGGAGCCACTTTATTTTTCACTACTTTGATCTTCGTTTTATTCCCTACCATTTCATTCCCCTGCTTAAGGGTTTCGGCACGGCGGACTTCCAAACGTACGGAAGAATAGAACTTCAGTGCGCGTCCACCGGGAGTCGTTTCGGGATTACCGAACATGACCCCGACCTTCTCACGGATCTGGTTGATGAAGATTGCGATGGTCTTAGACTTATTGATGGCACCGGAAAGTTTACGAAGGGCCTGTGACATTAAACGGGCTTGAAGACCAACGTGAGCATCTCCCATCTCCCCTTCGATTTCCGCTTTCGGTACAAGGGCTGCCACAGAGTCGATAACGATGGCATCCACCGCGCCGCTTCGTACAAGTGCTTCAGCGATTTCCAATGCCTGTTCACCTGTATCTGGTTGTGAAAGCAATAATTCATCTATGTTTACCCCAAGCTTTTGAGCATACTCGGGATCAAGTGCGTGCTCAGCATCGATGAATGCTGCCTGCCCGCCCTGAGCCTGTACCTCTGCTATCGCATGAAGTGCCACTGTTGTTTTACCGGATGATTCGGGACCATATACCTCAATGATCCTTCCACGTGGATATCCGCCTATTCCAAGAGCAGCGTCCAGTGCAAGTGAACCACTTGGACATGTTACTACGTTTCTGTCCGTTTTCTCCCCAAGCTTCATGATTGAGCCTTTACCAAACTGCTTTTCTATTTGTTTTAACGCCATATCTAAGGCTGCTTTACGATCGCTCACAAATCTTCCTCCTTTGAATATAAATCTTGTAATCGACAACTTATAAGTTTGTCTCAAATCCAACCTATCTATACTATAAACGTTTTTATTAGAGAAAACAAGAAAAAAATCGAACATTCATTCGGTTTTTTTCTTTGGATGTGCCGGAGTGAAAAAATGATAAAAAGCTGCCTTCAAAAAGAAGACAGCCTCTACAAACTAACTCAATTCCTTGATCAAATAGTGCCAACCATACTTAGCCGTTCTCATTCGGTTCCCATTCCTGCCCCCTCCAAGGTTCAATAGAAATGCCTTGGTCGTTCCATCCTTCATGGATAATCCGATCCAGACGGTCCCGGCAGGATGGCCTTGGTGAGCATCCGGACCTGCTACACCTGTAAAGCTGACCCCGATGTCGGTGGAAAACAGCTCTCTAACGTTTTCAGCCAGTTCTCGTGCACATTGCTCACTTACTGCTGTATGCTGTTTCAGTGTACGATCATTAACAGACAAAATCCTTTTCTTGACCTCATCCTGATAACAGACCACCCCACCACTCAGAACATCCGATGCTCCGGGTATAGACGTCAGTTGAGCCTGAAACAGTCCTCCAGTCAAACTTTCTGCGCATGAAAGGGTAAGTCCCTTCTCTTTTAATAAATGGAACCCCACTTCAACAAGGGAATCCTGATCATATCCGTAGAAGTATTCCCCCACCCTGTTCAAGATCTCTTTTTCAACTGAATCCAATAATGACACGGCAATGTCCCTTGACTCGTGCTTAGCCGTAAGCCTCAAGGTCACTTCCCCGTCACCCGCGAGAGGGGCGATCGTAGGATTGGTTTGCCTGTCGATCAGATCTTCCAAATCCGTTTCAAGCTCTGCTTCCCCGATGCCAAAGAAACGAAGTACCCGTGAATGGATGACTTCTTTCTTCTTCATCAAGTTCAGAATTGCCTGTTTGCCGTGCTTATCAAACATCGGCCTCATTTCAGACGGCGGCCCCGGAAGAAGCATATAAGCATTACCGTCCTTTTTCAATAACATCCCGGGAGCCATGCCGTGCTCGTTCTTCAATACATGGGCCCCCGATAAGATGAGGGCTTGTTTTTCATTATTCCGTGTCATTTCACGATTGACCTTCTGAAAATAGCCTTTTATCGATTCCAATGCTTCATAATCCATGCTTAAAGTCGTTCCTAAAGCATTTGCAATTGTTTCTTTAGTCAGATCATCCTTTGTAGGTCCAAGACCTCCAGTAAAGATTAATAAGTCCGCCCGCTTCTTCGCTACCTCTATGGCCTGCTGTAAACGGGCAGGGTTATCCCCCACACTAGTGTGATAATACACGTTCACTCCCATTTCGGCTAATTGCTCGGAAATGAATTGAGCATTTGAATTGACGATTTGTCCAAGCAGTAACTCAGAACCAACCGCTATTATTTCTGCATTCATCTTAATCCCCCCCTAAAATATGGTGAAAAGAAGGGGATGATTCTATTTGAATCAATCCCCTGGTGTACTCTGTTATTTCGAATTTACAAATGCTTTTTTATTATGTTTGAAATAATCCCATCCTGACCAGATTGTAAAAAACATAGCCACCCATAGAGCAATCGTTGCAAATGGGAGATTGATCAGTTCGAAAATGGCGTTATGGAGAAGAAGGGCAGATATGGCAATGATCTGTGCCCAGGTTTTGATCTTGCCGAGTTGACCTGCAGCAACCACTTCCCCTTCCCCTGCTAATACGAGGCGAAGTCCTGTTACGGCAAACTCGCGACTGATGATGATGATGACGATCCACGATGGCGCAAGACCCATCTCGACAAGTACGATTAAAGCAGCCGATACAAGCAGTTTATCTGCCAACGGATCTAAGAATTTCCCCAGATTTGTCACTAGGTCCAGTTTCCTTGCATAATACCCGTCGATCCAATCCGTCGTTGCCGCAATGATAAAGATCAATGCTCCAACAAAATGCTTGACCGGCATTTCCGCTCCAAGAAACATCATCTCACCCCAATTTAACGGTGCAAGCATGATGATTAAAAATAATGGAATTAAAAATATCCTTGATACTGTAATCTTATTAGGTAAGTTCACCTTTCTACCTCCAATGCTTTAAAAACGCGTATACCTTTAGTATGTAAGAAAAAGGAGTTATTAAAACTCCTCCCGTTTCAATTATTGTTCCTGCGGTGAGTAATTGATGATGATATCCTGCCTGACGACATCAGTTGCAGAAATTTTATATTCAAGCTGTTTGCCGTTCACACTTATTTCTGTATTCGAAGCATCCCCAATAATGAGATATGCCTGCTTATCATCAGAAAGATCAAAGTCCTTTTTAATTCCCTGTTTTAACAGTCCTTCAAACAAAACCTGGTCGTCGGTGTTAAATACTTTTACCCACGTGTCTCCCTTAGCTGACAATTGCAGCTTGAATTCTTTTGCATTTTTCAATTTGTACGTCGTTTTATAGTCTGAAGAATCCACTACTTCTAAAGACTGTTCAGGCTGAGAATTATCTTCACCGTCATTGTGATCTTCTGAAGGCTTGGGTTCTTCGGTCTGTTCTTTATCATTTGTTTCTTCTTCAGGCTTCTCGCCCTCAGCACTCTTATTCTCATCAACATCTACTTGAGTCTGGTTTTCTGCTGGGTTGGATTCAGGAGACTTGTCCCCTACTTTCCCTTGCCAAAAAACCCACACGGCAACAAGTGCACCGATGACAAACAGGGCAATGAGGAGCTTCGGCAGAAAGTCAAATACCTTCGTCGAGCTCTCTGAAACACTCTTCCGGGACTGCACCCTTGAAAGGGAAACCGGTATTTCATCTTCATAGGTCGTCGGTATTTCTTCCTTATGTTCTTCAAAAATCACCTCAGGAGGAAGTCCGACTGCTTCACAATATTGCTTAATGAATGCACGCACATAGAATTTACCCGGCATCGCATCATAATTGCCTTCTTCGATCCCAACCAAATAGCGTTTTTGAATTTTTGTTATCCTTTGTAAATCATCAAGGCTGTAATTCTTAGCCTCTCGAGCTTCCTTTAAACGATTTCCTAATTCCGTCACTACTTAACACCTTCCAATATTAAAAATCAAAACCTCCAAAATCGGAATTTTGAAATAGATTATTTTGTTCAACTAATTCGTATGTAATTTCTTCATCAGGATCGTTTCTAAGTTCAATGATATAATCAAAATCTTCAAGTGAATATTCAGAGTTTTGAACGAATACATCAGGATGTTCGATTACTTTCACAGCAGGTAATCTCATGATTTCCCTCACCAGCTGCCAATGCTTTTCACTTGCACGGCGTGTAGAAACGATGCCGTCTATAATAAATAAGTTCTCAGCGGAATACTCGTCTTCAATGAGCTTGCTCCGTATCGTTTGCTTTAATAATGTAGAAGAGACAAAAAGCCACTTCTTATTCGCACATACACTTGATGCCACGATGGATTCGGTCTTCCCTACCCGGGGCATCCCTCTGATCCCAACAAGCTTGTGTCCTTCCTGCTTAAATAATTCAGCCAAAAAATCAACTAATAAACCAAGCTCATCACGAACAAATCGAAACGTTTTCTTGTCGTCGGCATCACGCTGGATATAACGGCCGTGACGCACAGCAAGACGGTCCCTTAATTTAGGTTCCCTGAGCTTTGTCACATTGATTGTATCCATCGTTTGAAGGATGGATTCAAGCCTCATGATCTGTTCATCATTATTGGCAAGGAGAAGCATTCCCCTTCTTCCTTCATCCACACCATTTATCGTCACTATATTGATAGAAAGCATCCCTAATAACGAGGAAATATCACCTAAGAGGCCGGGACGATTTTTTTGAATTTCGTACTCTAAATACCATTCTTTGCGTTCCATCGCTTACCTCCCCAGAAAAATGTGACATCCCACTTCGATAAAAATCGACATATTTCGAAAAGTTATTTAAACATCTAGGTATTATAATAAATGATTTCCTGCTAATAGAAAAGCAAAACCTACATAAATATGTACAATTTCTCATTCATACGTAAAATGATAACTTGAAGACCAATATTATGGTGATGTAAGTCATCCCCCATAAGAAAAAGGAGAGGGAAATCCCTCTCCTTAACGACTACCGTTATTATTAACAAGCTTGACCATCATATTGGCGATGGCATGTTGCTCTTCTGGAGACGCGACTGACCATAAATCCGCTAATACTTTTTCCTGATCGTTCTTAGCTTCGACTTGATTGGCTAAGTAATCACCGATTTGGTAAGCCAAGTCATTTACCGTTTCGTGCTCCATGCCGCTGTGTTCTGCCTGGTTTAGGCGATCCCCTAAAAAGTTTTTCCAATCAGACCAGTTATCTAATACAGACATTTGTCATGACCTCCTTTATTGAAATACAACCTTAGTTTGTATCCTGGAGGAAAAATTATGCGCTGGAATCATTTGATTGAAAAATTTTTTATGTGTGCCATCCCCCGTTGACGGAAAGGGTTTGGCCGGTAATATAAGAGGACCTGGAGGAAAGAAGGAACTGAATGGAGTCAGCAATTTCACCCGGATGAGCAAGCCGTCCCATAGGGATCTCTTCACGGATCGCATCTCTATCTTCATCCGTAAACGCGCCCATCATGGACGTATCAACGGCCCCGGGAGCAACGGCGTTTACCCTTACACCGCTTAATGCAAGCTCTTTACTCAACGATTTCACAAAAGCTAATTGAGCACCTTTGACTGTTGAATATACAACCTCACAGGCAGCTCCTATCTGTCCCCATATCGAACTCACCATGACGATTGTCCCTTTCCGGTCAATCAGCTTTGGCAGGAGTTTTTGAACAAGGAGCAAAGGACTTTTGACATGAAGATTGATCATCTGATCCATATCGTCTTCTGAATGGTCCTGGAAGAGCCCCCAGGTAGAATTTCCACTACAGTAAATGATCGCATCGAGGCGGAATATGGAATGCACAAGATGACCCACTTCGTCCGGGTTGGCAAGATCACCCTGAATGGGGATGGCCTCCACTCCTAACGCTTCGACTTTATGAACCAGTTCCTTCATTGCACTTTCATTGGAATGATAATGCAGGTATAAATTCCAGCCCTCTTCTGCCAATGTAAGAGCAGTACTACTCCCGATTCCACCAGATGCCCCTGTTATTAATGCATACTTCATTGGTTTCACTCCAAACGTCATTCACATGAATAGAGGAACTATCCTTTAAAAAGGATAGCCCCCCCTTCCATCATGCTTTAGGTACGACCTGACATACAGTAAATCGTTCTTCACTGATAATGGACTCCGCAACCGCCTGGATATCGTCATATTTCAACGATTCAAGGGTAGGCACGACTTCAAATAAATCCATTTCATTAAAGGCATAGCGGGTAAATTGATTCGCAATATACTCAGGAGAATTAATGGCACGCAGGAATGCACCAATCTTCTTCTTTTTCGTCCTCTCAAGACCTTCCTCAGTAAAAAGAGATTCCCGTTTCGCTTTCAGAAGGAGCGATTGTACCTTCTCAGAGAGCTCATCCGGCTTTTCCGTATCTCCACCGACCGTAAGGAAACCAAAGCCATTTTCCTGTGTATAGTCATAATGGAATGTCTCATCGATCAATCCATCATTATAAAGTTCGGAATAGTACGGTGAACTCTTTCCGAACAGCATATCAAGAAAAACATTCATGGAAAGCTCTTGTCTAAGCATTTCCCGCCCCTGCTGGATTGGTTCCGGAGCTTTCAGTCCGACGATACATTTAGGACTTTGGACATTCATCTTGAGGACCTGTTTTTTCTCCGCCACTGTCTCTGGTTCATCCTCGAATTTACGCTTGATTTCAGGCATTTTTTCATAATCTTTCTTTTCCTGATTCGAACGGACCTGATTCATGATCTGTTCGGGATCGACCGACCCCACCACGAATAAGAGCATATTGCTTGGATGGTAGAATGTATTATAACACTGATAGAGCATATCCTTTGTAATCGGGGTGATGGATTCGATCGTTCCGGCAATATCGATTTTAACAGGATGATTTTTGTACATATTCTGGATGACCCCGAAGTATAATCGCCAATCCGGATTATCATCATACATGGTGATTTCCTGACCGATGATGCCTTTTTCCTTTTCTACCGTTTTCTCCGTGAAATACGGATCTTGAACAAAATCGATGAGTGTTTCTAAATTCCGTTCTACGTTGGTCGTACTCGAGAACAGATAAGCTGTCCTTGTAAAGGAAGTGAATGCATTGGCGGATGCCCCTTGCTTACTGAACTGTTGGAAGACATCTCCATCCTCTTTTTCAAACAATTTATGCTCTAAGAAATGGGCGATCCCATCGGGTACTTTTACGAATTCATTTTCATCCAATGGGACAAAATGATTATCGATGCTTCCGTATTTCGTTGTAAATGTAGCATACGTCTTGTTAAAACCTTTTTTCGGGAGGATGTATACGTCCAACCCATTAGACATTTTTTCATAATACAAATCTTCTTGTAATTGATCGAAGGAAATTTTCTTCACCTTTATCCCTCCATTCCTGTTAGAAAGTAAATCGTATCAAGTTCAACTTTATTTGCGGCTTTTACGATATCTTCTTTTGTTGTCTTCTCAATCTCATCCAACCAGTGTTTCAGGTCGATTTCTTCATGAGCTACCGCATTATGGTAAAGAACTTCAACCAAACCTCTTGAAGTATCGATGGTTTCAAGGAGCTGGTTACGGATGACCGCTTTTGTCTGATCGATTTCCCCATCCGTGAAATCTCCGTCCTTCATTGCCTGTAGCTGCTCGTTGATGATTCCTACCGCTTGATCATACTTCTCAAATTCGATACCGGACATCACCATCAATAAACCTTTATGACTCTCGAGGCGGCTCGCAGCATAATATGCGAGGCTCGCTTTCTCCCTCACATTAATGAACAATTTGGAGTGAGAGAAGCCACCGAATATTCCATTGAATACTTGAAGAGCGAAATAATCATCGTCGCCATATTGAGTATGTGTACGGTAGCCCATGTTAAGCTTCCCTTGTTTCACATCCTGTTTTTCTTTTACGACATTTTCTTTTTCCTTTTGCTTCACAAGAGAAGCATCCACTTGTTTAGGAGTGCGTTCATTTAATTGGAGTAATCGATCACAGAGGCTTTCAACCTCATTAACATCGACATCACCAATCACATAAAGATCAAACTGATCTTCAGCCATCACTTTTTGATAATATTCATATAAACTCTTCGCAGTAATGGACTCCACTTCTTCACTTACACCATTTACATGGAGGGCGAAACGCTCACCTTTACACATTTCTTCCACCAGTCGTGAATTGGCATAGCGCATTTTATCATCATATACTGCTTGGATTCTGACCTTTTGGTTCCGTTTTTCTTTTTCGACTGTTTTCTTGTCGAACTCGTTATTTTCAACATGAGGATTCTGAAGGACATCTGCAAGGAATTCGATTCCTTTTTGAAGCAGGGGTTCAGAATCCCTCAAAAACTTTTCGTTGGCGATTTCAACAGACATACTGACCACATGGCACTCACCTTTTTTACCTAAATCCGCAAAAAAGTTCGCTCCATATAACTCATCCAGATGGGAGCGTAACTCCGTAGTGCTCCGGTAAGTCTTTGTGCTGCTCTGCATCACATGGGGCAGTAATCCCCGTAAAGTGACTGTTTCGGGATCGAGGGGGGCTTTCATCTTTAATACGAGGCTATTGGTTTTATACTTATCCGTTTGAACGATATGTAGCGTGTAACCAGGTTTCTTCTTCACTATTTCGTTTATGGCTGTCATCGTACCGTCCTCCTTAGTTCCATACTTCAATCGATTTAAATGCAAAATTAATAAACACCCTTATTGTGCGGTATTTATGTATAACTATACATGTAGAGGGAGATTGATTTCAAGCATCTTCCTCTATTGGAAGAATGCTCTTATGAATAAACTATTATATGCTTATCGTTTTTTCATTATGTGGCGGAGACAACCCTCCTTAAAACGAAATTCAATCCATATAAAAAGATATCCCGGGTTCCGGGATATCTTTTTGGTTTGTTTGATTTATTAACGGTTTCCTTTGATGTATGGTGTACCCAGTGCTTTGGGTGCATCTGCACGACCGATGAAGCCGGTTAGTGCAAGGATGGTTAATACGTAAGGTGCAATTAACAGGTAGACGCTTGGAATGTTTTCGAATAATGGGATACTGGATCCGATTATACTTAAACTTTGGGCGAACCCGAAGAACAGGGCCGCTCCCATGGCTCCAAGTGGATGCCATTTCCCGAAGATCAAGGCTGCAAGGGCCATGAACCCTTGTCCACTGATCGTTGCATGGCTGAAGTCTGAGGAAATCGCCTGGGCGTATACTCCCCCGCCGACACCTGCAAAAGCACCGGAAATGATGACACCGACATAGCGCATTTTCGTTACATTGATCCCCATTGTGTCTGCGGCCATAGGATGTTCACCCACAGAACGCAATCTTAAGCCGAATGGCGTTTTGAACATAATGAACCAGACAATGAAGGATACAAGGATCGCGACGAATGGCGGCCAATATGTGTTAGAAAAGAATATATCTCCGATGACCGGAATCTTGTGTAGTAATGGAACATCGACTTTGCCGAATCCTTCTGAGATGATGTCCGTTTGACCCTTTCCATAAATGCGTTTGACTAAGAAAAGAGTCAATCCCACTGCAAGCAGGTTGATGGCGACACCGGAAACGACCTGGTCAGCCCTGAATGTTATAGAAGCAACCGCATGCAGGATGGCAAGAAGGGCACCCATCACCATGGCAATGATCAAAGCCACCCACGGTGTCGCGGAACCGAAAGTATCAGCAAATGCAAGGTTAAATACGATACTTGAAAATGCACCGATGACCATCAGACCTTCAAGTCCGATATTAACTACGCCTGAACGCTCTGAGAACGCTCCTCCCAAAGCAGTGAAAATAAGTGGTGTTGCCCACAGTAATGTTGATGGGATGAGGATCGTCAAGATATCAATAAAACCCACTTATTTCACCCCCTTTTTACTAAATCGCTGAATCAGATAACGAATCATATAACCGGATGCTACAAAGAAAATAATAAGGGCAATGATAATATCTACCAGTTCATTTGGAATTCCTGCATCGAGAGGCATATTCAGCGCCCCTACTTTAAGTCCTCCAAATAATAGAGCAGCGAACACTACTCCGATGGCTGCATTTCCTCCAAGAAGGGCTACAGCGATCCCATCGAACCCGACCCCTGTGAATCCTCCTTTTATTGAGGCATAACCAAATGTTCCGAGTCCTTCCATAGCTCCAGCAAGTCCGGCAAATGCTCCTGAGATGACCATGGACAGAATGATATTACCATTTACGTTCATGCCGGCGTATTGAGAAGCGTGCTGGTTGAATCCTACAGAACGCAGTTCATAACCACGGGTAGTTTTCTCAAGCAGGAACCACATAATGAATACACAAGCAAGTGCGATGAAGATTCCCCAGTGCAGACGGGAATAGTCCGTTAAGCTTTCAAAGAAAGGAGACTTCAATGAAGCCGAATCTGCTATATAATCTGTGCGGTCTTTACGATCTGTCAGCACATCACGGATAATCGCATTCGTGACGTGAAGGGCAATATAGTTCATCATGATCGTGACAATTACTTCATGGACCCGGTATTTCGCTTTAAGCAGACCGGGTATAAAGCCCCATAAAGCACCAGCTAATGCTGCTGCGATGATTGCAAGGGGTAAATGGATCACCTTAGGTAACTCATCGAATGCGACCCCTACCCATACAGCTGCAAGCCACCCTACAATTAATTGACCTTCTACTCCGATATTGAATAATCCCGTTCTAAAGGCGAAGGCAACAGCCAATCCTGCCAAAATATACGGTGTGACTTGACGGATTGTTTCCCCGACATAGTATATTTCTCCGAAGATACCATTCCATAGTGCGGAGTATCCCGCAATCGGATCGTATCCACTAACAAGCATGATAATCGTTCCGACGATGATACCCAAAAGGACTGAGATGACCGGGATCAATATATTGGTTAATCGATTAGACATTTGCGTTCCCTCCCGCTTCCTTCCTTTTCGAGCCGGCCATTAGTAATCCAAGCTCTTGTTCGGTTGTTTCTTTTGGATTGACAACGGCCACAATTGCTCCTTCATAAATCACGGCGATCCGGTCACTTACATTCATGATTTCATCCAGTTCAAATGAAAGCAGCAGTACTGCTTTCCCGTTATCCCTTTGTTCAATCAGACGCTTATGGATGAACTCGATCGCTCCGACGTCAAGACCCCGGGTCGGCTGAGCAGCTATCAATAAATCCGGATCTCTATCTACTTCACGGCCAATGATTGCTTTTTGCTGGTTACCACCGGATAAAGCCCGGGCAAGGGTGAACTCAGAAGGTGTCCGTACATCAAACTCTGATATCAGTTTTCTCGCCTGATTGTAAATATTTTTATAACTAAGTACCCCTTTGTTGGAATAAGGTTTCTGATAATAGGTCTGAAGAACCATATTTTCCCCGATAGGAAAATCAAGTACCAGACCATGCTTGTGCCTGTCCTGAGGAATATGACCTACACCTGATTCATAAATTTTACGGGGTTTCATATTTGCGATTTCTTTTCCATTCAGTTTGATTGAACCACTGTCGACTTTATGAAGACCCGTGATGGCCTCAATCAACTCACTTTGTCCGTTTCCATCCACACCGGCTATGCCAAGGATCTCCCCTGCTTTCACCTCAAGGTTCAAGCCCTTTACAACAGGGACATTCCGTTGATCTTTTACGTTTAAGTCACGAACCTCGAGGACATTATCACTAGGTGTAGCTTCTTTCTTCTCTGTTTTAAATGTGACTTCACGTCCCACCATCAGACTGGCAAGGTGATTCGGATCAGTTTCTGAGACCTTCACTGTGCCGATTCCTTTACCTTTCCTGATAACGGTTACATTATCACACACCTCCATAATCTCTTTAAGCTTATGAGTGATGAGGATAATTGATTTACCTTCTTTAATCAGTGTTTTCATGATTTGAATCAGTTCTTTGATCTCTTGAGGTGTCAATACAGCGGTCGGTTCATCAAAGATCAGGATTTCCGCCCCTCTGTAAAGTGTTTTTAAAATCTCTACACGCTGTTGCATACCTACAGAAATTTCAGAAATTTTAGCACTCGGATCTACTTTCAATCCATATTTTTCAGAGATATCAAGGATATCTTTTTCCGCCTTTTTAATATCCACTGTAGCTCCGGATTTCGGCTCTCTCCCAAGAATGATATTCTCTGTTACAGTGAAGGTATCGACCAGCATAAAATGCTGATGGACCATACCGATTCCGAGATCATTGGCTATGTTCGGATTGGTAATGTTCACTTTCTGTCCTTTTACCCGTATTTCTCCTTGTTCTGGTTGGTATAGCCCGAATAATACATTCATTAATGTAGACTTACCTGCACCATTTTCACCAAGAAGCGCATGAATTTCACCTTTTTCGAGCTGAAGGGTAATATTGTCATTTGCTACGATGCCGGGAAATTCTTTGCGGATATTCAGCATCTCGATTACATAATCCATTGCTAATCACTCCTTGCATAGACTAGGGATATTTATCTAGTAGTTAGAGGTCAGACCTTCACTACTCAGAAAAAAAAGGGTTTCCCCGAATAAAAATCTAAATGAAAGATAGAAATGTTCTATACTTCAATTAAATTTCTATTAATTTATGAATCTATTTTTGTATGAGGACAAGCGGCCGGAAATTTCCGGCCATCTTATCCATCATGAATGATTAGTTAGCTGAGAAAGCTTCCGCATCTTTAATAGATTCAGGAACTTTTACATCTCCGCTATTAATCTTTTCTTTCCATTCATCCACTTTTTTCATAACTTCATCTTTATTGGAAAGTTCGTCATTTAATTCAGCAAGTCCTACGCCGTCTTCTTTAAGACCGTAAAGGATTGTCTCTCCTCCAGGGAAATTCCCTTCTTTCGCTTTAGTGGAAAGATCCACTACTGCGTTATCAACGCGCTTAAGAGCTGATGTAAGGATGATATTGTGATCTCCTACTTTACCTTCTGCTGACTGGTCGGAGTCAACACCGATTGCCCAAAGTTCACGGGAAGGATCTTTTTCTTTCAGGTCACGTGCTTCTTTGAATAATCCATTACCAGTTCCACCAGCTGCGTGGAAGATAACGTCTACATCTTGAGAGTACATTTTTGAAGCGATCGTTTGTCCAAGTTCAGCTTTGTCGAAAGCTCCTGCATAGTCAGCAACGATTTCTGCATCCGGGTTGACTGCTTTGACGCCAGCGATGAACCCAGCATGGAAACGTTCGATTACAGGGATCTCCATACCACCGATGAATCCGATTTTATTCGTCTTTGTCGCAAGTCCTGCTGTCACTCCAGCAAGGAAAGAAGCTTCCTGCTCTTTGAACATGATGCTTGCAACGTTCGGTTGATCCACTACAGCATCCACGATTGCAAAATGTGAATCTTTTTGTTGTTGTGCAATATCATTGATTGCACCTTCCATAAGGAAGCCGATACCATATACTAAGTCAAAGTCTTGACGAGCTAATGTGTTTAAGTTCGTAGCATAGTCAGCATCAGATTGTGACTGTAAGTAGTCAAATCCATCTTTACCTTTTTCCATGTCGT
This sequence comes from Rossellomorea sp. LJF3, assembly GCF_037046045.1. Lineage (NCBI taxonomy): Bacteria > Bacillati > Bacillota > Bacilli > Caryophanales > Bacillaceae > Rossellomorea > Rossellomorea sp. LJF3. The sequence continues at coordinate 88,424 of NZ_JBANLY010000003.1, forward strand.
TTTCTTTACCGAAGGCTTTCAGACCTTCCCAAGCAGATTGGTTGAATGATTTGTCATCCACGCCACCAACATCTGTAACCATTGCTACTGTAAATTGATCTTCTTTCTTGCCTTCACCACTAGATGCACCTTCTTTGTCCTTGCTTGTTCCACAAGCACCTAATAATGTACCTGCTGCCAGAACAAATGATAACGCTAAACCGAATTTACGTTTTTTCACCTAGAGTACCCCCTGTTTTTGTAATAAATTAGTAGTAAGATGGATTGCTGTTATACGCGCTTTCTTAATACCTGGAAGCTAAATTTGTCTGATCTGAAATAGTTTACGGAATACAGGATCGGCTCGTCGTTTTCATCAAAATGCATTTGCTTTAAGACGAGTAAGGCCGTTTCCGGCTCGCAATTTAGAATAGGGGAGATTTTATCGTGATATCCCATTGGTTCGATTTGTGCCACCGCGTGGGTAATTCTCTTATTCTCCCGTTTTTCTAAAACGGTGAAGATCGAATTATCCTCATGTGTGAAATTCCTCGGCATGACTTTCTCAGGAATTTTGTCCACACAATATACAACCGGTTCCCCGTTTGCGGTTCGAACCCTTTCAATGAGGATCACGTCGTCCTCTTCATTGCAAGTAAACCTCTTCACATCATCCTCAGTAGCTTCTTGAGTTGTTGAGCTTAAGAAAATGGTCCCTGGCTCCATACCAGCCTGCTTGATCATGTTCGTTACACTGTTCAGCTGCTCGATACCCGAAGTGAAGAGCGGCTTTGCGTTTACAAATGTACCTACACCATGACGTCGTACGATGACACTTTCTTCCTCAAGAATTCTGAGAGCTTCCCTAAGAGTAGCCCTACTTACACCTAACTGTTTGGAAAGATCGAATTCAGATGGGAGTTTTTCTTTTTCTTTGTAAATTCCCGCCTCGATATCCTTCTTCAAACGGTCAATTACTTGTAAGTATAAATGCCGATTGTCTGTTTTTATTGTCACTGGAACCACCACCACATTTTCTCAAGACATCAGACCTCTGATGTATATCTTTCCTACTAATCGAAAATACTATAACACTTTTTTTTTGATAAAGGAATAGCATTGTGTGATTTTGTCGAAAAAAATGATTAGAATGACAATTTAGAATCCTTTTCTGTAAAAATATTGAAAAAATAGTTGGTTAAATGGGCTTAAATGGGATATATTAACTACTTTTTTACAGTCAGATCGTTTTCCGATATCATTTTTTACATACTCTCAACAAAGGCATTACATTTGTAAACGCTTTTAATAGTATAACACATTCGTGGATAAACCCGTATCAGTTTCATTAAAGCGTATTCATTTGGAGTTTTTCCCTCAATTCACGCACAAAAAAAAGGCATGTTACCCCATTCATTATGAATAGAGTAACACACCTCCCATCAGGAACTCTGCTCTTCTGATGGCTTGCCGACCAGGACGGTTCTGGGCTTACTGCCTTCATAAGGGCCAACTACTCCCCTTACTTCCATTTCATCGATCAATCTCGCGGCCCTCGTATAGCCGATCCTGAATCTTCTTTGAAGCATCGAAACGGATGCTGTTTGCATTTCCGCGATCAACTGGACGGCATCATGATATAATTCGTCTTCCGCTTCCCCTGACTTCTCATCCTCCGGCACTTCATCAGGAATCATTTCTTCCTGATATTGAGCCTTTTGCTGGGAGATGACAAAGTCAACGATTTCTTCTACTTCTTCATCTGATAAAAATGCACCTTGCACCCTTGTTGGCTTGGATGCCCCAACAGGCATGAAGAGCATATCTCCCCTACCCAATAGCTTTTCAGCTCCACCGGAATCCAGGATCGTTCTGGAATCGGTTTGGGAAGATACGGCGAAGGCAATCCGTGACGGGATATTGGCTTTGATGACCCCTGTTATGACGTCGACGGATGGACGCTGCGTCGCAATGATTAGATGGATTCCGGCAGCACGTGCCATCTGTGCAAGCCTTGTGATGGCATCCTCCACGTCGCTCGAGGCTACCATCATTAGATCCGCCAGCTCGTCTACAATCACAACGATATAAGGCAGCAGGGGCTGTTTGTCTTCATTTTCTATATTCTGTCTCTTAACGTAGTCATTGTAACCTTCAATATTCCTCGTTCCCGTATGAGAGAACAACTCATACCTGCGCTCCATTTCACTTACAACCTTCTTTAAAGCCTGAGACGCTTTCTTGGCATCTGTTACGACGGGTGCCAGGAGATGTGGAACTCCATTGTATACGTTCAGTTCAACCATTTTCGGATCAATCATCATCAGTTTAACTTCATGGGGCTTTGCCCTCATGAGTATACTCGTGATGATTCCATTGATACATACACTCTTACCGCTACCCGTTGCTCCCGCTACTAGTAAATGGGGCATTTTATTCAGCTCTGCGAGTACCGCTTCACCTGTAATATCACGCCCTAAGCCAATTTGCAGTTTAGCCTCCGGTTTGTTATGCTCCTTCGCTTCAAGGACCTCCCGCAGGGACACCATGGCTACTTCTGAGTTCGGAACTTCAATACCGATGGCCGATTTTCCCGGGATCGGAGCTTCAATCCGAATATCTTTCGCTGCAAGGGCCAATGCCAGATCATCACTCAGGTTGACGATCCTGCTTACTTTCACTCCTACATCTGGGTGTACTTCATACTTTGTGACTGCCGGGCCAAGATGGACTTGCGTCACTTTCGCCTTTACCCCGAAGCTCTGGAATGTTCTTTCAAGCTTTGCCGCGTTGGCATGAATCAATTGATATTCGTTACTCTGATCCGTTTTTCGCGGGGTTTTTAATAATGAGATCGAAGGAAGCTTGTAATCTTTATTTTCCACTTCCGTAAAGGTGATTGGAGGGGCTGCTTCTGCTTCCCCTTCCGTATCGCCCTCTTTCCCTGATGAAGAAGCCTCTTTACCGTTACTTGTCCCTGAACCCGAAGAGACGGGGTCTTCTTTTGATTGTGATCCGCCATATGCACGCTCTGCGAAATTCGAGATGATCGGTTCACGGGTTTCTTCTTCCTCTGGAACTATTGGTTCAGGCGATTCTTCCTTTTTCTTTGGTGCATCTTGCTTTTGCTTTTCTTTTATTTCTTTTTTCTTGGATTGCTCTTCCTTCCAGTCGCTCATATCCTGTTTAAATGCTGACCATTGACTACTCATGAATTCACCAAAGCGTTTCCCTGCTCTTCCAAGTACGTCCCCAATGGATTTACCAGTCACCAGGATGATGCCGATCATAATGAACGTTGCGCTGACGATTCTCGCTCCCTGTGAATCAAATAGAAAGTAGGATACCGCAAACAGGAGGCTGCCGATCATTCCTCCTCCAAGATCGGAAGTACTGGATTCACCGTTGACATCCATCCAATATAAGTCCCACGTATTCATGATGACACTGGGATTAGCGAATGAACCTCCATTTGAAAGGAGATCAAATAATTTCACATGACTTAATAGGAGGAAACTGGCAATGATGATGTATACCCCGACAAGTCTCCTGCTGAACAACATCGGTACCTCTCGTTTAATCATCAGGTAGCCCGCTACATACAGCATCCATAGAAGGGCAATCATATACCATTCTCCTAGGAAGAAACGATAAAAATATACGAGTGCCTTTCCAACCGCTCCAAGCTCAATGATGGATATCAAGCTTAATGCGGATAGGATCAATCCTATGATCTCGAACTTGATCGTCTGTTTCAGTGCAGAGCCTGTTTGAGAGCGTTTTTTTCTTTTTTTCCGTTTTGCCAAACCATTCACCTAAATTCTGTTGAAGTCTTCTGATTTATGTACTAAAAGATGAAGAAAGGGCTGACCCTTTGGGGCAATGTATGTGCCTAAGGTGTCAAACCCTTCCCGTGAACTTTTCGTATCTACTGTCTTCTGAGTAATATTATAGCATAACCACTAATACGGGAAAATCCTCTTTCTCACTTAATTGTTAAGATATTCCCCTGGGCAAATTTGATCATTTAAGTAATGGGCGGGATCACTGCTCATAACCCTGATGATTCGATATTTGTTCTCCTCCTGCTGAACCAGAAGGGGAACGCCCTGATAGTTTATCATCATTTGCCCGTTGAATTCACTTCCATCGGCCGGGAACACCAGATCACTTGGAACCATTGTATAGAGGATCATTGAACCAGTCCCTCTTGTGAATCTGCCTGCTTCTTCATCTCAATCAATTCATTGATCTTTCTGATCGCCGACCCGATGCCGCCAATTCCATCGATCAATCCGTACTCCACTGCATCATCCCCCACCACATTCGTACCTATATCCCTTGTGAGGTTCCCTTTTGCAAACATAAGGTCTTTAAAATCCTCTTCCGTGATATTGCTGTGCTTTGTGACAAAGCTGACTACCCGGTCCTGCATTTTATCAAGATACTCAAATGTTTGGGGCACACCGATGACTAAACCGGTTAATCGAACGGGGTGAATCGTCATAGTAGCTGTACTTGCAATAAATGAAAAGTCACAAGATACAGCAATCGGAACCCCGATGCTGTGACCTCCCCCAAGTACGACAGAAACAGTAGGCTTGGATAGTGACGCAATCATTTCAGAAATGGCCAGACCCGCTTCTACGTCTCCCCCGACCGTATTCAGAATCACAACCAGCCCTTCGATCTTAGGATTTTGTTCAATGGCCACAAGCTGGGGTATGACATGCTCATACTTCGTTGTTTTATTTTGAGGCGGCAGCTGCATATGTCCTTCTATCTGGCCCACAATGGTGAGGCAGTGAATATTGGAGTCTTGAGAAAGTTGTGGAACATTGGTTTGACCCAGCTGTTGAATCTTTTCCATCAATCCAGACGGTTTGTCTTTCTGATCATCCTGTCCTTTATTTGGCTCATCCTGCATATGTTCATGATTTTGTTCCATGAAAACATCTCCTTTTCAATCCCATTCTCTTGTTATTATTTTAATATGGGAGTGTTTTCATACTTCATTCTTTGTGTTCAAATAAATATGGGGCTATTTGTTCGAAACAAATAGCCCCACACATTATACTTCCATGATGATAGGTAAAATCATCGGTCTTCTTCGTGTTTTATTAAATAGGAAATAATTTAGTTGATCACGGATGTCCTGCTTGATCGCTGTCCATTCAAAAGAACCTTTTTGCAGATAGGAATGAACCACATCCGTCACGATTCCCCCTGCCCCTTCGATCAATTCCTCGGACTCCCTCACATATACGAAACCCCTGGAGATGATTTCAGGTCCTGAGACGATAGACTTGGATCTTCTGTTGATGGTGACGACAACCGTAAATACACCGTCTTCCGATAATAACTTACGATCACGAAGGACAATATTCCCTACGTCCCCGACACCGATCCCATCAATCAAGACATTCCCGGCCTGAACTCGGCCGCTCATTCTCATCTTTCCGTCCTTGTATTGAAGCACGTCCCCCTTATCCATGATAAAGATCTGCTTATAAGGCAGTCCGGTATCGTGGGCGAGCTGGGTATGAGCGACGAGCATTTTATATTCACCCTGAATGGGTATGAAATACTTGGGTTTCATGATATTCAACATGAACTTCAAGTCTTCCTGACTCCCATGACCTGACACATGAACTTTTTTCGACGCGGTTAATACATTTGCCCCGGCTCTATATAGCATGTCGATCGTCCTCCCGACAATCACTTCCATTCCTGGGGAAGGTGTAGCGGTAATGAGGACTGTGTCACCTTCTTCAATGTTTACAAGACGATGGGAACGCTTGGACATACGTTGAAGGGCTTCAAACGGTTCCCCTTGAGTTCCTGTTGCTATGATGAGGACTTCATCTTTAGGATAATCCTCCATTTCATCAATTCCGATGATCATTTCATCCCGGACATGAAGGTAGCCGAGCTTCAAAGCCACATCATAGACTCTCTTTAAACTCTTCCCGACCACAGCCACTTTTCGATTATTCTGCTCAGCTGCATCAAATACCTGCTGAAGACGAATTAAATTCGAGGCGAAGCATGCCACAATCACTCTCCCTGACGCTTTCCTCAAGGCGTTCGTGATATGTTGTTCGATAACCGACTCTGATGTTGTAAACCCTGGTCTCTCGGCCTCTTTACTGTCAGACAACAGACAAAGGACACCCTTCTCACCGATTTGCGCCATCTTGCCTAAATCCGGCCGGTAAAGATGCTTTGCCGATTGATCGAACTTGAATTCGCCTGTATGGACGATGACCCCTTCAGATGTATGTATGCAAATCCCAACTGAATCAGGAATGCTGTGTGTGGTTTTAAAGAACGTCACATTCACCCCATCAAAAGTAAGATAGCTATCGGAATGAATCGTATAGAACTTCACATCATCCCTGATATGTTCATCCTTCAAACGTGCCTTAACCAGTGCATTCGTTAAGCGTGTTCCATAGACTGGAGCCTTGATCTTGTTTAATACATATGAAATCGCACCGATACTGTCTTCATGTCCATGAGTCAGGAAGATCCCTTTGACCCGCTCTTTATTTTCAATCAAATATTGAATGTCAGGAATGACGATATCGATCCCAAGCATTTCATTTTCAGGAAACATAAGCCCTGCGTCAATCACGAATATTTCATGGTCGACTTCGATCACATACATGTTCTTGCCTATCTCTCCCACTCCCCCGAGTGGTATCACCTTAATGCTTTCATTCTTTATCTTACTCACCATTATGTCCTCCTATGCTGTTCCTTCCCCGATCTTCAATCAGTTATATTCATTATACTTGATACCATTTTGGTAGTACAACCAATTTTATCCTTCAAATTCAGGATTAGGAAAAAGACTGCAATCATTTATTCTACGTTACTATTTCGATACGGTAAGAATAATTCCTTCTTCTTTTGAAGAATTATCTCTCTCAAGAAACCAAACGGATTTCGCCCTATAAGAAAAAACAAAAGACCGTGAAGGACATATCTTCACAGTCTTTAGGATATAGCATGCACATTATATTAAGATAAGGCTTCGAGCACGTGAGACAGTTTCGCCCTTTCTACTTCTGTCAGTGGGATCAGTGGCAAGCGCACTGAGCCAACGTCCAGACCTTTCATCTGAAGGGCCGTTTTGACCGGAGTGGGGTTCGGGCTCGTAAACAGGCCTTTCATGATCGGAAGGAGCTTTTGATGCAGTTGTGCTGCTTGGATGATGTTCCCTCCTAAAAAGGATGATACCATCTCCTGCATCTCATTTCCGATGACATGGGAAGCCACTGACACAATTCCCGCCCCTCCAATGGATAGTACCGGAAGTGTGAGGCCATCATCACCACTGTACAACATAAAATCATCAGCCGTATGGGAAATGATTTCAGTCATGCTGTCCAGATCCCCGCTTGCTTCCTTCACAGCAACGATGTTCTCAATCTTTGAGAGACGAATAATCGTTTCAGGTGAGACATTGACACTTGACCTGCCCGGAATATTATACAGCATGACAGGTAAGGAAGTTGATTCTGCAATCACCTTGAAATGCTGGTACATCCCTTCCTGACTCGGCTTATTATAATAAGGCGCTACAAGCATGACGGCATCTACGCCTGCCTCCTCCGCCTTTTTAGTAAGTTCGATCGAAGCATGGGTGTTGTTGCTTCCGGTCCCTGCAATGACCGGAATTCTGCCATTCACGACTTTCACGGCATGGCGGAAAAGTGCGATCTTTTCTTCTTTCGTTAAGGTGGGAGACTCCCCGGTAGTGCCTGCTACTACTAATGAATCCGATCCATTCTCGATCAGATAATGGATTAATTGCGTCGTTTTGGTAAAATCAATATTTCCTTTACGGTCAAATGGTGTTACCATCGCCGTAGAAACGCGGCCAAAATTCAATCTAGTCACTCTCCTCGTAAGTTTATCCCACTCTGAATGTAGCATTTCTTTCTTGTAATTGGAATGTATCATGAAGGGCATTGATGGCATTGATCAAGTCCATTTCCTTCACCAGAACCCAGATGGTCGTATGACTGTCTGCTGATTGAAGTATGCGGATCCCTTCATTAGAGAGGGAAGATACAATGGCAGAAGTCACCCCGGGTACACCTGTCATTCCCGCTCCCACCACTGAGATCTTGGCACACTCCGATTCTATGACAGGGTTATGCCCAATCTTTCTTAAAACCCTGATTGCATCATCCGCCACCGAAGAACCCACCGTGTACACGACACCTCTCGGGGAAATGTTAATGAAATCAACGCTGATCTCCTCTTTGGCCATGGCTTTGAACACTTCGGCTTGAAGATTGTACTGATCTTCCTTAGCGAATACTTTAATTTGGGTGAGGTTGGATACATGAGCGATCCCTGTGACGGGGTGACTCCTGAACTCTTTATGGGCCTTCGTATTTTCCAGTGTCGTCACAAGAGTGCCTTCTCCATTTGAATAGGTTGAACGAATCCGTATCGGTACATTCGAATTCATGGCAATTTCAACCGCCCTTGGATGGATTACCTTGGCTCCCTGATATGCCATATTACACACTTCATTATATGAAACGACCGTTATCGGCCTTGCTTTGGAAGAAATACGTGGATCAGCGGTCATGACCCCTTCCACATCCGTAAAAATATCGATGTAGTCCGCTTTTAATGCGACACCAAGAGCAGAGGCGGAGGTATCGCTGCCCCCTCTTCCAATGGTTGTCACATCCCCGTCCTTGGTCGCTCCCTGAAAGCCTGCCACTACGACGGCATCATGATGTTCCAGTTCCCTTACCAAACGGCTGCATTTCATCTCTATAATTTTTGCATTGTTAAAATCGTTATTCGTCCGGAAACCTGCCTGGGCTCCGGTCAGGGCAGTCGATCGGATTCCATGCTCGAGGAGCAAATTGGAATACACCAGACTCGAAATGATTTCTCCACAGGATAGTAAAAGGTCCTGTTCCCGCTTGCTTATTGACGTGTTCCTGCCACCAATTAAGGACAAAAGGGAATCTGTGGCGTAGGGTTCCCCTTTTCTTCCCATTGCCGAGACCACCACCACCACTTTATACCCTTTGTCGATTGCTTGTTTCGTGTGGGCGATTGCCTTCAAACGACTTGCCTCATCACGTACAGATGTTCCACCAAATTTTTGAACGATCACTTTCATGACTACACCTCGTTGTCATATTCAAGAGGTATCTGAAAAACGATTAGTGGAATTATGCAGATTAATTGCTGAAATGATCCCTCTTCATTACTTAATTAGCCCCAGATTCATTAAACTTTCTGCGATTTGAACAGAGTTCCAGGCAGCTCCCTTCAGTAAGTTGTCAGAGACAACCCACATATGGAACCCTCTTTCTTCATCAAGATCTTTGCGGACGCGGCCCACAAATACATCCGGCTTACCTACGGCATGTGCAGGCATCGGATAGATTTGTTCTTCAGGTACGTCTTCCAGGGTTACCCCGGGTGCATCTTTAAGAAGTGCGTGGATATCCTTCACCGAAACAGAATCCTTCTCAATTTCAATATATACACTTTCGGAGTGACCTGTTACAACCGGTAATCTGACACATGTCGCTGATACCTTTAGGGAAGGCATATGCATGATCTTTTTCGTTTCATTGATCATTTTCATTTCTTCGAATGTAAAGCCGTTATCCTGAAATCTATCAATTTGAGGAATGGCATTATAAGCAATCTGATAATGCTTTTTGTCGCCTTTTACAGGTAACACACCAGGTTCAAATGATTCACCGGATAAAATGGCCTGTGATTGGGCGTGAAGTTCATCAATTGCAACGGCACCTGCACCTGAAACGGCTTGATAAGTGGATACGATTACTTTCTTCAAGCCATACTGCTTACGTATCGGCTCGAGTGCTGCAACCATTTGAATCGTCGAACAGTTCGGATTGGCAATGATCCCCTTGTGAAGTTTGATGTCCTCTTCATTCACTTCCGGGACGACAAGTGGAACATCGGGATCCATTCGATATGCACTCGTATTGTCGACTACGACCGCCCCGCGTTTTACGGCTTCAGGAGCAAGAAGTTTGGATACACTCCCACCTGCACTAAATAAAGCGATATCGACCCCTTCGAAACTTTCGGGCTTCGCTTCTTCAACCGTCCATTCTTTCCCTTTAAATAGTACAGTGGAGCCTGCAGAACGTGCTGATGATAGTAAAGTCAATTGTTTTATAGGAAAATCCCTTTTTTCTAATGTTTGAAGCATTTGTTGTCCGACGGCACCGGTGGCACCGACAACAGCTACATGAAATCCCGTTGTATTCAAAACCTTCTCTCCTTCCAACCATTCAATATTCTCATAGTACAATAGGTAAGTTAATTTAGTCTATTACTATAATAAAGAATATTTTAACATAAACAATTATTCGACAATAGGATTTTTTATTGGTGATTCCGGGTTCGTCTATCTTTCATATGCATGAAAAGAAGGTCATCTGAATTTCCCGAGGGGATGACCTTCTTCTTGAATTAATCTAAATATCTTTCAATGACAACTGGTTGAAGCTGATGTCCTTCCATGGCCGCTTCGATCGTCTCTTGAATCAATGTCATCCTGGCAACCATCGATTTTGGCTTACTTTCAGGTGCATCCTGCCCAAACGGAATAAAATAAATATCTTTCGTTGAAATTAATCTCATCAGATTTATACCATTTAATCCCAGAGCATCATTTGTGGAAATTCCGAGTACTACAGGGCGGTGGTTACGCAGTGTTGCTTTGGCGGCCATTAACACAGGGGAATCAGTCATTGCATTGGCAAACTTACTCATTGAATTACCCGTCAGGGGGGCAATCACCATGCAATCCAGTGGAATCTTTGGCCCGAGTGGTTCTGCTTTGACGATTGAATCGATCACCTTATGGCCGGTTACGTCTTCAATACGTTTGATCCAATCTTCTCCCTTGCCGAATCTTGTTTCCGTATTCATAACGGTAGATGTCACAATCGGCATGACTTCCGCTCCATTATTCACTAATCTTTCAATTTCAGGGAACACGGCATCATACGTACAATGAGATCCTGTGAGACCAAACCCGATACGTTTTCCTTTCACACTCATGATGAACTCTCCTTTCCTGAATCAAAATCTTCCTCTAATAATTGACAAAGAACATTCGCCAGGATCTGGCCTGCCGTTTTCGGTGCTACGATTCCTGGGAGCCCTGGGGCTAACAATGCTTTAATCCCGCGTTTTTCTGCATAACGAAAATCTGTACCCCCCGGCTTTGAAGCCAAATCGATAATTAATGTATGGGCAGGCATTTTGGCTATAACGCCAGCCTTCACTATGTGCACTGGAATTGTATTAATACAAATATCACAATTCTCAACCTCTTTTTCCAAATCATCCAAGTGGAATGGCACTAACCCCATTTCGGTCACCCTGGCCAGATGCTCACTTTTGCGCACTCCGACCTTCACCCTTCCTCCTAAATGATGAAACGTCCTGGCCACGCTCATACCCACTCTGCCGAGACCCAATATCACGATGTCGGATCCGTGGATCGTAAAGTCTGTATGTTGAATAGCCATCATAATCGTTCCCTCTACTGTAGGGATGGAGTTATAGATGGCAACGTCGTCTCTTTCAAACAACTGAACAAGTTTGCGGTTCGTTGAAGACATGATTTGATCCAAATACGCATTACTAATTCCTGAATAGATCTTACAGTGCTCTGGCGTTTCAGATACAATTTCTTCCGTTATCGTGATTTTCTCATTTGAAAAAATCGTATCGATTTCTCCTTGTAGATTCGTGCCGGGTACAGGTAAGATAATGGCATCCATCACTGAAAAGTCCACTTCACCGAGTTTTTCCTTCGTAGCCCCTGTAAAGGCATGATCTAATTGTTCAAAACCTACGAGTGATATTTTGGCATCCAACTCCGTAAGCTTTCGAATAATCTCAAGTTGACGAGCATCTCCGCCTAGAACTGCGATCTGCATTCCGGTCAGCATCACTGATTTCACCTACTTTTTACATAATCGCTATTCTAAATCCCTTTTCACTTCAACAGTGTATGTTGCACAGACCCAATGGGTGAGAAGAAAAGCAAGTATGGACGCTTGGAAAGCAGCCAAAATAAAAAACGGGTCAGGACCCGTTTCGTTTTACTAGAGTATTGAATCAGTCATCCGAGACTTCCAAAATGATCATATCTGCCCCGATTGTCCTGATCTGATGCCAGGGAACCCGGATTTCCCCGCCCTGCTTCCTCAGCCATTTACCGGTGGGGATGATCAGTGCACTGATGCTGCCTGACTTATCATTAAATTCAAGATCTGTCTGCCCCAGGATGCCAAGCCGCTCCGCTTTTTTATAATCAACGATTTCCTTCCCGCTTAATTCACTTAGCCTCATGATCGTATCCTCCTAAAAATAGCTATGTAGTACAATGTATACACTGTCCACATTTTTTAGAAGAAAAACTTAACGTTCATAAAGAAAAGCAGACCTCAGGAGGTCTGCTTTTCACGTTCATTTTTTCATGTTTTGAGGCAGGTTTCCATCCGGGCTGATGAGTGAGGAAGCATAGTCATCTGTGAAGATGTCCAAAGCCAGACGATTGACTTTATCCATGGTCACTCCATCGATTTCTTCAACGATTTCATCCAGGGTCCGGTGTCGTTTCAGCAGTAATTCATTCTTTCCGTTCCTGCTCATACGGCTATTGGTGCTTTCTAAGCTCAGCATAAGATTTCCTTTTAACTGCTCTTTGCTGTTTTGCAGTTCTTTAGAGGTGATCCCTTCTGCTTTAAGAGCTTGCAGTGTACTGTCAATGGTATCGAATAATTGATCTAATTGATTGGCCCCTGTTCCCCCATAAATGGTCACCATCCCGCTGTCTTCGTATGCGGAATGATATGAAAATACAGAATAGGCAAGTCCTCTCTGTTCGCGAACCTCCTGGAAGAGACGGGAAGACATACTTCCACCCAATACATTATTCAACACAATCAAATTGTAAATGTCGGGGTGACCGATCTCAAGACCATCGAACCCTAAGCATAAATGTGCCTGTTCCGTATCTTTCTTGCGGGCAAGCTTATTGTAATGAAAAGCAGGCTTTAGCCTCTCTTCCGGCCCTTTTCCACCTTCATATGAACCGAATAACTTTTCAACTTCTTTGATGAATGACTCATCCACATTTCCGGCAACGGATACCACAACTTGATCCGGTGTGTACATGTCATGCATGTATTCCTTCAATTTAGACTGATTAAATGTGTTCAGTGTATCTTCCGTTCCCAGGATCGGATACCCCAGTGGATGCTTTTCATAAATTGCCTTACTGAGTAGATCATGAACAATATCGTCAGGGGTATCTTCATACATTTTGATTTCCTCATACACTACATTTTTTTCCTTATTCAATTCCTCTTCTACATAAGTGGAGTTGAAAAACATATCTGAGAGTGTATGTAATGCGTAATCTGCATGATTGTCCAATACTTTTGCATAATAGCACGTATATTCCTTTGAAGTAAATGCATTAACCTGTCCGCCTATGCTATCAAAGGACTCGGCTATTTCACGTGCAGTCTTGGTCTTTGTGCCTTTAAAAAACATATGCTCAAGAAAATGGGAGATCCCATTATTTTGTTCAGTTTCATTACGTGAGCCGGTACCGATCCAGACCCCTATCGCTACGGAGCGAACGTGTGGAATTTCTTCCAGTACAATTCGCAATCCATTTTGGCATGTATATTTCTTAATCAAGAAAGTTCCTCCTATTCATGATGCGAAGTTACTGCTTCTTCTTACTATCTCCTTGTTGTGGCGAATTATCTGCCTCTTCAACGATTCTCTCTTCTCTCACTAAACTTGAAATCGTACCCAGCCTTAAGTTTTTTTCTTTTATTTGAAGAATCAGCGTGTTCAATGAATTGGCTGTTGAAGCAGTCGGATGCATGAGTACAATCGCCCCTTTGTGCATCTTGCCCATCACACGTTCAATCAGCACATTGGGTTGTGGTTTTTGCCAATCGATCGTGTCCACACTCCACATGATTGTCCTCATATGCATTTCATCTGCAATTTTAACGACTTCATCCCTGTAGCTGCCGCTTGGGGGAGCAAACCACTTTACTTTTTCACCGGTGGTCACTTCAATCATTTCATTTGTTTTTTTCAATTCTTCTCTTACCTTGGTTGCTTCAAGCACTTTCATATCAGGATGGGAATACGAATGATTCCCCACCTCATGCCCTGCATCCACGATCATCTTCGCCAAGTCAGGGTTATTCTTCACCCATCTCCCCTCTAGAAAGAACGTAGCATATACCTGATGCTTTTTCAAAGTTGCAAGCATATCAGGGATGTATTCATTCCCCCACGCTACATTGATAATAAAGGACACCATGGGCTTATCAGGATTCCCACGATAAACAGGAGAGGCAGGTAAATCAGGTAAATGCTTTTCTGGAGGGATTTGTTTGTAGATCAGTTTGTCTTCATCAAACGATTTTTCTTTCTTCATGTTTTGTAAAGACGCCTCTACGTCTACTTTCAATCCATTATATCCAGGTGTAGCTTTCCAAACGCTATCTATCACAGCATCCTGAGCCGGTATCTCTCTTGATTTAGCTTCCTCTTTTATCATACGGGTGAGGTCGTTTGTGCTGTTTACTCCATTCACTACTACCGCCTCTTGCTTTAAGCCGTTCACATACTGATCTGATAGAGGATTCTCCACTACTACTAAAGTCAGAATAGCAATTAGACTAAATCCAATCAAGTATTTTTTTTCCATCCCTGTCCACCTTCCTTCTCCTACAAACATATGTAAGAAAAGAACAGGGTAGAACACGCGCCATTAAAGCTCATCGAACAGATAAAAAAGGCCGTCCCGGAGGAGAGTTTGCTCCCTACAGGACAGCCTGCCAATCTTAAAGATTAACCTTGGTTTTGTTCTTCCTTTTCGCGCTGTTCCTTAAGAACTGCTTTTCGTGATAAGTTGACTCTTCCTTGATTATCGATATCCAGAACCTTTACAAGGATTTCGTCACCGATCGCCACTACATCTTCCACCTTGCGGATGCGTTCTTCTGCAAGTTCAGAAATATGGACAAGTCCATCTTTACCACTGAAGATTTCTACAAATGCACCGAATTTCTCAATTCGTTTCACTTTTCCAAGATACATTTGTCCAGCTTCAACTTCTCTAACGATATCTTCAATCGTTTTCTTAGCTACTTTATTCATCTCTTCATCGGTAGATGAGATGAAGATCGTTCCGTCCTGCTCAATATCAATCTTAACGCCTGTTTCGTCGATGATCTTATTGATCTGCTTACCACTTGGTCCAATGACGTCGCGGATTTTATCAGGATTGATATGCATGGTCAGGATTTTCGGAGCGTATTGGGACAGGCTCGTTCTTGCTTCACCGATTGTTGCTAACATGCTGTCAAGAATCTGCATTCTTCCCTTTTTCGCTTGTTGAAGTGCTTCTTCCAGAATTTCACGGGATAACCCATCAATTTTGATATCCATTTGAAGAGCGGTTACACCTTTAGAAGTCCCGGCTACTTTAAAGTCCATATCACCAAGGTGATCTTCCATTCCCTGAATATCTGTCAGGATGGAATAGTTTTCACCTGACTTGATGAGCCCCATTGCAATCCCTGCTACTGGTGCTTTAATAGGAACACCGGCATCCATCATTGCAAGAGTACTTGCACAAATGCTTGCTTGAGAAGTTGAACCGTTTGATTCGAGTACTTCCGATACAAGTCGGATTGTATAAGGGAAGTCTTTTTCGTTTGGAATGATTGGATCCAGAGCCTTTTCACCTAGAGCCCCATGTCCGATTTCACGACGGCCCGGTCCTCTGATCGGTCCTGTTTCCCCTACACTGAATTGAGGGAAATTGTAATGATGCATGAATCGTTTTGATTCTTCGATCCCTAAACCATCAAGGACCTGTACATCTCCAAGAGCTCCCAATGTACAAATGCTTAATGCTTGGGTTTGTCCACGTGTGAACAATCCTGAGCCATGCGTTCTTGGAAGTAATCCAACCTCTGAAGAAAGTGGACGGATTTCATCAACCTTCCGGCCATCCGGACGTACTTTGTCTTCTGTTATCAGACGACGGACTTCATTCTTCACAAGCTTGTCCATCACTTTCTTTACTTGCTTCAGGGTAGCTTCATCAGCTTCCTTCTCTTCTTCATATACAGCCATCACTTTATTCTTTACTGCTTTGATTGCTTCTTCACGAGCATGCTTTTCTTGAACCTGAATGGCAGGGATCAATTCACTTTCACATAAGGAACGAACTTCTGATTCAACGTCTTGATCTAATTCAACAAGTTGAATTTCAGATTTTTCTTTACCGACTTTAGCGACGATTTCCTCCTGGAAAGCAACCAGACGCTTGATTTCTTCATGACCGAACATGATTGCTTCAAGCATTGTCTCTTCAGGAACCTCATCTGCACCCGCTTCTACCATATTAATGGCATCTTTCGTACCGGCAACGGATAAATGGATCTCACTCTTCTCCAATTGCTCTACAGAAGGGTTAATGATGAATTTCCCATCGACAAGACCAACGATGACTCCTGCAATCGGACCTTCGAACGGAATATCTGAAACCGATAGCGCTAATGAAGAACCAAACATAGCTGCCATTTCGGATGAACAATTCTGGTCTACACTCATTACAATGCTGATTACTTGAACTTCATTACGGAATCCATCTGCGAACAATGGTCGGATGGGACGATCTATCAAGCGGCTCGCAAGGATGGCTTTCTCACTCGGGCGGCCCTCACGTTTAATGAATCCTCCAGGGATTTTACCCACTGCATATAATCTCTCTTCATAGTTAACGGTTAATGGGAAGAAATCCAAAGGCTTTGGCTCTTTAGAAGCTGTAGCACTGCTAAGTACCGCAGTATCTCCATAACGTACCATTACCGCTCCATTCGCTTGTTTGGCAAATTGGCCAACTTCGACCGTCAATTCTCTTCCGGCCCATTCGATGGAAAAGGTTTGTTTAGTTTGTTCCATAAAGTGTACCCCTCTCTTTATATATCACTAAAAGGTTCGGCCTGTACCCAACCCGGATAAACATAAAAATTAATCTATATCATGCACATATGCGCTGTTATATTCGTTTGATTTGAATCCCTGCTGACTATGTAAATACAGGATGTTGTATCAAAGCGGATGCCAGACCCATTGTACGATGGGTTTCCATCCATATTGTATACATATTATGTATTTTAGACAAAAACGAGAAAAATGAATACTTCAAATGATGAAAATGTATAAAAAGAAGTGGAGGATCATACAAAGATTTCCACTTATGAAAGCTAAAGAAAAAGCGGGACATAATCCCGCTTCCTTTGTCTGTTTATCGACGTAAACCTAATTTGTTAATTAACTCACGGTAGCGTTGTACATCTTTCTTACGTAAGTAAGATAATAGATTACGACGGTGACCTACCATTTTAAGAAGACCGCGACGAGAGTGGTGATCTTTCTTGTGAACGCGTAAGTGATCGTTCAGGTTGTTAATTTCTTCAGTTAGGACAGCAATTTGAACTTCTGGAGATCCAGTATCGTTCTCATGTACTTTGTATTCACTGATAAGTTCGTTTTTACGCTCTTTAGTGATAGCCATCCTTTTCACCTCCTAATAATTTCTTTCAAATCCCCTGTTACTGAGCAGCCGTTGGTGAATCGTGATGCCAAGCAAAGGTTCATTTCATACGATATTTAGAATACTACTCTTTTAAATAAAAATCAAGTGTAATCCTCAATTTTTCGCAAAGTAGTCTATCGCCTGGTCCTTATCTTTCTGAATTTGGGAGATTAACTCCTCTATTCCGGAAAATTTCTGTTCGTCCCTTATTCTATCATACCATTCAATGAACACTTCTTCTCCGTAAATGGAAGTGTGGAAATCAAAAAGATGGACTTCGATTGTCAAAGAATAGTCGTCCGGATTTTTAAAGGTTGGCTTGTACCCGATATTGCACACACCATCGAACCATTTATCATAAATTTTCATCCTTACCGCATAAACCCCAACCTTAGGGGTCAGGTAGTCATCGGAGAGTTCGATATTCGCTGTAGGGAACCCGATTTTCCTACCTCTTTTATCTCCATGTATGACCGTTCCCTTCATTTTGAACGGTCTGCCAAGAAGCTTTTTCACCCTGGATACGTCGCCTTCTTTAAGGTTCTCCCTTATCAAGGAAGAGCTCACTTTCAAATCCAGATCAGCATCTGTCAGCTTTGAAACGGTCGTTGAGGAGAACATATCGCGGGAATGGAAGGGCAGGGTTTCCATCGTACCCTTCCCCATTCTGCCATATGAATAGTCATATCCTGCTACTACATGCCTTACATTTAGGCCGATAATATATTGATCGACGAAGTCCTGAGGAGTCAGATTTGCAAATTCCGACGTAAACCGGACAATGAATAAGTAATCCACACCGAGTTCCTTTATGATTTCTTTCTTATCTTCCAATGGTGTTATGTAGTGTATATGCTGGTGTTTATGACCTAGTACAACGGAAGGATGGGGATCAAATGTCATCACGGCGCTCGAAACATCCTGTTCCTTCGCTTCTTCCACTGCTGCCCTGATCACCCTTTGATGTCCTTTATGAACTCCATCGAAGTATCCCAGGGCGAGTACCAGGGGTGGAAATTCATTCTTACTAATTGAATGGGGATGATGTACAGTTATTACTTTCACAGTATTTCACCTTTTTCACTAGTCGTTGAAAAGCACTTTGACAGGCTTGATAATCCCAGGCTTGTCAGGATGCCGCTGATAAATGGCGATGGCCTTGCCTTTATGCTCCATCACTACGGAACCGTCCTGCCAGTCCTCAGGCTCTTCAAGGCGTGCTCCGTTCTTCACTTTCTCTGCTAATGTATCACTAATTGTCATTTTCGGCAAATGAGAAAGCCCCATTTCCAGTGGAAGAAGAAGGTTTTGTGGCTCTTCATTCTGAACAAACTCCTGTATCTGTTCGAACGTGAAACAATCTTCTTTTCTAAAACTTGCTGATTGCGTACGCGTAAGGGCGGACATATGAGCAGGATACCCCAGTCCATTCCCGATTTCAACGGCAAGCGTCCTTACATAAGTTCCTTTCCCACACACCACTTCAAAGGTGAATGAAGGATGATCAAGGTCTAACTCATTCCACTCCTCCAGCAATTGCAGCCTTTGGATATGTACAGTCCTTGAAGGTCTTTCGACTTCTATGCCCTGTCTCGCATATTCATATAACCGCTTTCCATTTACTTTGATTGCCGAAAACATAGGCGGTGTCTGGATGATGTCACCAGTCAAACTTTGAAGAATCTCCTCAACTTCCATTCTTCTGATGATCCGGTCCACCTTCTTTTCTTCGACCTTCTCTCCCCAAGCGTCCTCTGTAGTGGTGGAATATCCGATCGTGACTTCTCCTTCATAGGTCTTTCCGGATGCTGTTATATACTCCGCTATCTTGGTGGCCCGTCCGACGCAAATGGGCAGGACACCCGAGACTTCAGGGTCCAGGGTACCGGTATGGCCGACTTTTTTTGTTTTGAGTAGTTTCCTCAACTTAAAGACACAATCATGGGACGTCATTCCCCTGGGCTTCCATAAGGGCAGGATACCATTCATCTATATTACCTCCAGTATGTATTATATTGGATCCATACAAGTGAAACATAAAGGGCTGATCCTCTGGAATTGTACTTCCGTCCGGATCAGCCCTTTCATATTACTCTTCTGTATCTTTAGACTCTTCTGGTTCATCTTGAACTTTTCTTAATAAAGATTCAATATGGTTACCATAATCAATCGACTCATCAAACTCAAAAATAATTTCAGGTGTTTTACGCAGGCGGATTCTCTGTCCCACTTCGGAACGGATGAAACCTTTTGCCTTTGCAAGACCTTTCAGAGTGTTCTCTCTTTGGTCTTCCCCACCCAGAACGGTAATATACACTTTTGCCTGTTGTAAGTCCCCGGATACTTGTACATCTGTAACCGTTACAAAGCCAATACGTGGATCCTTTATTTTTCGTCCGATAATATCGCTGAGCTCTTTCTTCATTTGCTCGCTAACACGATTCGCACGATGGCTCATCAATATCACCTCTTATATGTCGTTAATGGTTATACGTTGATATAAGGCGTTCCTTATAGTGACTCGATTTGGGTTTCCAGTCGTTCCCACTCAGGAAAAGAATCCATGAATTTCAATGCATGTTCAATCTCTCTTTCACTCGCCCCTTTGGAAGAAGCGACAGTGACGATGGCAATCCTTGTACGCTGCCATACATTTTGATGTCCGATTTCAGAAACCGATACATTGAATTTTTGTTTAAGTCGGGACATGACCCTTTGGAGGACAGCCCGCTTATCTTTTAATGAGTGAGAGTCATAAATCATGCACTCACATTCAACATATGTGATCATTTACGTGTAATTTCCTCCATGATGAAGGCTTCGATGACGTCGCCTTCCTTCACATCATTGAAGTTCTTAATTGTAATACCACATTCGTAACCTTTGGCTACGTCTTTTGCGTCATCCTTAAAGCGCTTAAGGGCATCGAGTTCCCCTTCAAAGATAACGATTCCGTCACGAATCAGACGAACTCCGCTATCGCGAGAAATCTTACCTTCTGTTACATAGCTTCCCGCAATCGTACCAACTTTAGACACTTTAAATGTTTGACGCACTTCCGCCTGACCGATGATCTTTTCTTCAAACTCTGGGTCAAGCATCCCTTGCATTGCCGCTTCGATCTCTTCCATTACCTTATAGATAATACGGTGTAATCGAATTTCTACGCCCTCTGCTTCGGCAGTGCGCTTGGCATTGACGTCAGGTCGCACATTAAAGCCGATTACAATTGCATTCGAAGCAGACGCCAGTGTAATATCAGACTCATTAATCGCACCCACACCTGTGTGGATGATCCGGATATTGACACCTTCCACTTCAATCTTCATTAATGAAGCGGCCAGTGCCTCAACCGACCCTTGAACATCCGCTTTAAGCACAAGGTTCAGGTCCTTCATTTCTCCCTGTTTCATTTGTTCGAACAGGTTCTCAAGACTTACCTTCGACTTCTCTCCACGTTGGGCTTGAAGCGCCTGTGATGCACGGGATTCACCAACAGAACGAGCTGTCTTCTCATCTTCGAATACAACAAAGCGATCCCCTGCTTGTGGAACATCATTCAGTCCAGTGATTTCTACAGGAGCGGAAGGGCCAGCTTCTTTCACACGGCGACCAAGGTCATTGACCATAGCACGGACACGCCCGAAAGTATTACCGACTACAATTGGATCCCCTACTTTTAACGTTCCGTTTTGAACGAGTAAAGTGGCAACTGATCCGCGGCCTTTATCCAATTGAGCTTCGATGACTGTTCCTTGTGCAAGACGATTTGGATTCGCTTTAAGCTCTTCCACTTCACTTACAAGAACGATCATTTCAAGTAAATTGTCGATTCCTTCACCTGATAATGCAGATAATGGAACGAAGATTGTGTCTCCACCCCATGCTTCAGGAACCAATTCATACTCTGTAAGCTCCTGCATTACACGATCTGGATTGGCAGCTTCTTTATCCATCTTATTAACAGCAATGATGATCGGAACTTCTGCCGCTTTCGCATGGTTGATTGCTTCAACCGTTTGAGGCATCACACCGTCATCGGCAGCTACTACAATGATTGCAATGTCCGTCACTTTGGCACCACGCGCACGCATAGTCGTGAAGGCAGCATGCCCAGGAGTATCAAGGAATGTGATCTTCTTTCCGTCCACTTCAACTTGATAAGCACCGATATGCTGGGTGATCCCGCCAGCTTCCCCTGCTGTCACTTTCGTGTTACGGATTGAGTCAAGAAGCGTTGTTTTACCGTGATCGACGTGACCCATGATGGTTACGACAGATGGACGTTCTTCTGTTTGCTCTTCTGTATCTTCAGTGAAATATACTTCAAGGTCGGTAGCGTCTACCTTGATTTCTTCTTCCACTTCGACTCCGTATTCCCCTGCAATCAATTCAATTGAATCTTTATCCAGTTCCTGATTGATGGTTGCCATGACACCAAGCATAAATAGTTTTTTTATGATTTCAGATGGTTCTTTATGAAGCTTTTTGGCAAGTTCAGAAACCGTCAGTGATTCTGAGAATGTGATCTTTGATGGAAGCTCTTTTTTCTTCGCAGGCGTTTGCTGTTGAGGAGCCTGTTTGAAATTTTTGTTCTGCTTATTATTTTGTTTGTTGTTTCTGTTTTTGTTGTTGTTATTATTATTATTATTGAAGACCTTCTTCTCCTTTGATTGGTTCTGTTGATCGTGTTTTTTTCCTTCACGACTTTTCGGTGCTGTCTTTACTTTCTCCTTATTCGGAGCCTCTTCTGACTTGGATGCACTTGTTTTAGATTCTTTCGTGGCATTATTCCCCTGCCCTTTTGAATCACCTTTGTACATTGCATCTAATTTTGTTACTGCGTCATCTTCTATAGTTGCCATATGGTTTGATACCTCAATATTCAGTTGCTTTAATTTTTCGATCACATCTTTACTTGAAACATTGTATTTCTTTGCATATTCATATACACGCATCTTGCTCATATGTTCACCCCCACTGAGATTCAATCGAGCAGTTCGGATAATTTTTTGGCAAAGCCGGCATCCATTACGGCGACCACTACCCTGGCCTCTTTTCCAATGGCTTGACCTAAGTCATGCCTGTTTTCCACTAAGCATACCGGAACATTATATGATTTACATTTGTCCGTGATTTTCTTGTTTGTATTAGCAGAAGCATCTTTGGAAAGGATGACAAGTTTCGCTCGTCCACTACGAACTTCTTTAATAACAAGCTCTTCACCTGAAATAATCTTACGTGCCCGATTCGCCAATCCTAAAAGTGACATCCAACGATTCTGATTCATACGCTAAACGTTACTCCTTCTCTACAAGGCTAATCAATTCATCGTAAAGAGATTCATCTATTTTCGCTTGTAATTGATTGGCTAAAGTATTTTTCTTTTTTGCTAATAAAATGACGTCTTTATCCTTCGAGAGATAGGCTCCACGTCCTGATTTCTTACCGGTAGGATCGATGGAAACCTCCCCTTCTTTAGACCTGACAATACGTATCATTTCTTTTTTTGGCTTCATTTCACCCGTTGCCACACACTTGCGCAAAGTAATCTTCTTATTTACACCCATCTTGCCCACCTCTTAATCTTGATTTTCGAAATCAATATTTAAAGGCTCGTTGTCATACTCGTCCTCTTCATCCTGAGGCAAAAATGCCTCTTCACGAGGATATATTCCTAATTCACGTGCATCTGTTTCGCTCTTGATATCAATCTTCCAGTTAGTCAATTTAGCTGCAAGACGAGCGTTTTGACCACGTTTACCGATCGCAAGTGACAGTTGATAGTCAGGAACCACGACTCTGGTTGCCTTATCTTCTTCATTCACCTGAACATCCAGTACTTTAGAAGGACTCAAAGCATTGGCTACAAATGTCACGGGATCTTCCGACCACTGGACGATATCAATCTTTTCACCTTTTAGTTCGTTCACGATTGCCTGTACACGGGCACCTTTGGTCCCCACACATGCACCTACGGGATCCACTTCAGGGTTTTCTGCGTGAACCGAAATTTTAGAACGGTCTCCGGCTTCGCGTGCAACCGATTTGATTTCTACCGTTCCGTCAAAGATTTCAGGAACCTCAATTTCAAATAGTCGCTTCAATAAGCCCGGGTGTGTTCGTGAAACAAAGATTTGAGGACCTTTTGTCGTCTTTTCAACCTTTGTAATGAACACCTTGATCCGGTCATGAGGTTTGTATGTTTCGTTAGGCATTTGCTCACTCACCGGTAGGAGAGCTTCAATCTTCCCTAAAGCCACATAGATGAATCGATTATCCTGACGTTGAACGATACCTGTCATGATGTCTTCTTCCCGGTCCACAAATTCGGAATAGATAATTCCTCTCTCTGCTTCCCTTACTCGCTGGGTCACAACCTGTTTAGCCGTCTGAGCGGCAATGCGCCCGAAATCCTTAGGAGTCACTTCAAGTTCAACAACGTCTCCCACTTCGTAGCTTGGGTTGATTTCCCCGGCGTCTTCGACTGAGATCTCAAGACGGGAATCGAACACTTCATCCACGACTTCCTTACGGGCGAAGACTCTCATCGTACCCGTATCAAGGTTTAGGTCTACACGGACATTTTGAGCCTGGTTGAAATTTCGTTTATAAGCTGACACAAGTGCCGCTTCAATAGCTTCAATGATGACATCTCTTGCAATGCCTTTTTCTTTCTCTAAAACAGTTAGAGCATCTAATAACTGAGTGCTCATGGTGGTTTCATCCCCCTTTATAGTGCGGTTAGTTCCTATGAAAATGTAACAGCCAATCGTGCGATGGCTATCTTATCTGTTGGAATTTCAACCTTCTTTTTTCGAGTCTTAATGGTTACTTCTAATGATAATTGGTCTGAAGTATAGGAAAGAAGTGTTCCTTCGAATGCTTTTTCGCCGTTCAATGGCTCATATGTTTTCACATAAACATTTTTGCCGATGGCTTTCTCGAAGTCCTTGTCTTTCTTTAAAGGACGTTCAGCACCCGGTGAAGAAACTTCTAAAAAGTAATTATGAGGAATTGGGTCAATTTCATCTAACTTTTCACTAAGTCTTTCACTTACTATTCCACATTCTTCAATGTCAACACCGGAATCTTTATCGATGAATATCCGAAGAAACCAATTGGATCCTTCTTTTACATATTCCATATCGATGAGTTCCAAAGACATGTCATCTAAGATTGGTGTAACAATTTCTTCTACTAGTGTTGTTATTTTGCTCATACTTACCTCCTGGTCTATATGAAAATCTTGCACCAAGACTAGAAATGATAGTTCAAAAAATCTCCATGTAATAACGAAAGAGTGGGGTGCGACCCCACTCTTCTACCTTTAGAGCTATCTTTAGTATTTCCAATAAAAATATACCATAATCAACATTTTTATGCAAACAATTCCCGTCGTATCGGTATTAAAAGAGGGATAATTGGTTCTTATCCGGCAAGGCTTCAAGGCAGCCGTGATTATCCAGATATTCAATGATGGTCTTGGATACGCGGCCCCTTTGCTGCAGATCTTCTTTCGAGAGAAATTCACCGGCTTTCCTTGCGTTTACAATATTGATGGCAGCATTGGTTCCAAGTCCCGGGATGGAATTGAATGGCGGGATCAAAGTATCTCCATCAATGACAAATTCAGCAGCCTCTGAACGGTACAGATCTACTTTCTGGAACTTATAGCCTCTCTCGCACATTTCAAGTGCCAACTCCAGAACCGTTAACGTATTCTTTTCTTTCGGTGATGCATCCAGGCCTTTGCTATTGATTTCCTCGATCTTGGCTCTTACAGCCTGTGAGCCTCTTACCATCGCTTCGATATCGAAATCTTCCGCTCGAACGGTAAAATAAGCGGCATAGTAAAGTAGTGCATGATGCACCTTAAAGTACGCAATACGAACAGCCATCAATACATATGCGGCAGCATGGGCTTTCGGGAACATATACTTGATCTTCAGGCAGGAATCGATATACCAATCCGGTACCCCGTTCTTCTTCATTTCTTCTACCCATTCATCCTGCAGACCTTTTCCTTTACGCACAAATTCCATGATCTTAAAGGCAAGTGAAGGTTCGAGTCCCTGATAGATCAGGTATACCATAATATCATCACGACACCCGATCACTTCGCTCAGATTACAGATGTTGTTATGAATGAGCTCTTGTGCATTCCCCAGCCATACGTCTGTACCGTGGGAGAGGCCTGAAATTTGGACCAGCTCGGAGAACGTTGTCGGCTTTGTATCTTCAAGCATCTGTCGGACGAATCTCGTACCGAATTCAGGAATCCCGAGAGTCCCGGTTTTACACATGATTTGATCTTCCGTAACACCCAGAGATTCTGTACCGCTGAAGATCTTCATCACTTCAGGGTCATCGGTAGGAATCGTCTTGGGATCGATTCCGGATAAATCTTGAAGCATGCGGATGACAGTCGGGTCATCGTGTCCCAGGATATCCAGCTTCAGGAGATTGTCATGTATGGAATGGAAATCAAAATGCGTCGTTTTCCATTCGGAATTCGAATCGTCAGCAGGAAATTGGATAGGTGAGAAATCAAAGATATCCATATAATCAGGTACAACGATGATTCCTCCAGGATGCTGTCCGGTTGTTCTCTTGACACCGGTGCATCCACTTACCAAACGGTCAATTTCCGCTCCACGGATCTGAAGCTGATGATCATTCGCATATCCTTTTACATATCCATAGGCGGTCTTTTCCGCCACTGTCCCGATCGTACCTGCCCTATATACATTATCTTCCCCGAAAAGAACCTTTGTATAGTTATGGGCGTTCGGCTGATATTCACCTGAGAAGTTCAAATCGATATCCGGGACCTTGTCTCCTTTGAAGCCCAGGAAGGTTTCAAACGGTATATCATGTCCGTCTTTCTTATAAGGAACCCCGCAATCCGGGCAGTCCTTATTAGGCAGGTCGAATCCCGATCCGACTGAACCATCATCAAAGAACTCAGATTTCTTGCAGGACGGACAGACGTAATGAGGAGGCAGTGGATTTACTTCAGTGATCTCCGTCATGGTCGCTACGAAAGAAGATCCGACCGATCCCCGTGAACCAACGAGATAACCATCGTCCAACGATTTCTTAACAAGTTTATGAGAGATTAAATATATGACCGCAAAACCGTGTCCGATGATACTTTTTAACTCTTTTTCGATTCTTGCTTCGACAATTTCCGGAAGATCTTCTCCATAGATGCTTTTCGCCATGGCATAACTCATCCGGCGCATTTCCTCGTCGGCACCTTCGATTTTCGGTGTATATAGATCGTCCTTGATCGGCTTAATGACATCTACCATATCGGCAATCTTATTGGAATTATCCACTACGATCTCTTTAGCCGTTTCTTTACCAAGGAAAGAGAAAGCATCCAGCATTTCATTCGTTGTTCTAAAATGGACATCAGGAAGTTCATGACGATTCAACGGATTGGCTCCACCTTGTGACCCCACGAGGATCTTACGGTATATTTTGTCCGTTTCATTTAAATAATGAACGTTTCCAGTCGCCACAACAGGCTTATCCAGTTTCCGTCCCAGCTCAACGATATTTTGGATGATATCTTCCAGGTTCTTCTGACTTTGAACGAGATCTAATTCAATCAAATGCTGATACACTTCTTTAGGGTGAACTTCCAGATAATCGTAGAAATGGGCCTTTTCTTCAACCTCTTCTTTCCCTTTCTGCATCATCCCTTCGAATACTTCGCCTTTGTCACAACCTGAACCGACCAGGATTCCCCTACGGTACTTTTGCAGTTGTGAGCGTGGGATCCTCGGTACCCGGAAGAAATAATTCATGTGAGAAATGGAAACGAGCTTATAAAGATTTTTCAGCCCTTCTTCCGTCTGGGCAATCAATGTACAGTGATACGGCCTTGATCGTTTATACGCATCACCTTTCCCCATATAATCATTGAATTGATTATGGTTCGTGATCCCTTTTTCGACTGCGTCTTTCAACATCTTCAATAGGAGATACCCAGTTGTTTCTGCATCATAGATGGCCCGGTGATGCTGGGTCAATTCAATATCGAATTTCTTTGCCAGTGTATTCAGACGGTGATTCTTAAATTGTGGATAAAGCAGTCTTGCAAGCTCCAATGTATCTATGACGGGGTTGGTAGCTTTCTCGATGCCGGCTTTTTGATACCCTGCATTCAGGAACCCCATATCAAAGGATGCATTATGAGCGACCAGGATATCATCCCCCACCCATTTATGATATCTAAGAAGGACATCATTTATCTCTGGAGCGGTCTGTACCATGTCATCCGTAATGCCTGTCAACTCAATCGTCGTGGCAGATAACGGATGATGAGGGTTCGCAAATGACTCGAATTTATCAATGACCTCTCCATCTTTTATTTTCACCGCGGCGAGTTCAATGATGGTGTCGTATACTGCGGAAAGCCCCGTCGTTTCCACGTCAAATACAATATAGGTGCTGTCTTCGAGGGGAAGATCCCGATCATTGTAGGCTATCGGCACCCCATCATCCACGAGATTGGCTTCCACACCATATAAAAGTTTAATATCATTTTTCTTACTTGCGTTATATGCTTCCGGGAAGGATTGTGCAACAGCATGATCTGTTATCGCAACCGCTTTATGACCCCATTTTTTCGCTTGGGATACAAGGCTTGCAACAGAAGAGACGGCATCCATTTGACTCATTGGAGTATGCATGTGCAGTTCTACCCTTTTTTCATCAGCCGGGGCAGTATCGAGCCTGAGTACCGGCTTGATTTCATTCACATCATTGGCAATCATCACAAGGTCGCGAACAAATGTATCGTTTTGTATGCTTCCGCGGCAGCGGACCCACATACCTTTTTTCATGTTGTTCATGACTGCTGCGTCCTCTTTATCCCTGGAGAACATTTTGACCAGTATCGAGCTTGAGTAATCGGTCACCTTGAATGTAAGCAGGGTGCGTCCACTTCTGAGTTCTCTTGTTTCACAGTCGAACACATAACCCTCAATGGCGATACGGCGCTCTTCGTCATAAATTTCTTCGATTTTTCGGAAGTCAGCATCGTCCTTGATCGTAAGCCCAAGCATGAATGGCCCACTCGGTGCATCACTTGGACCCTCTTTTTCTGCTTTTTCCATTTCGATTAGTGCCTGTTTTGCTCGTTCCTGATCTTCTTTTAGCTTTTCTTCCAAGAATTTCTCATATTCATTGCTTTGTTCTTCCACTTGACTTACCTCGGCATCCAGAACGAATCTGGGAAACCCGAAGTTTTCGAAAGTGGAGGTGATCATATCTCCGTATTTTCTTTTAAGCTGTGTTGCTTCTGTATCATTTGAAGCCTGAACAATGATTTTGTTTCCATTGATCTTCGGCTTTTGGGTATTCAATAATTTTAATAAGGGCGGTGATATCCCTTGAATTTCTTTTACACAGTCCTGCCAATAATCTAAAATATGCTGATCCGTCACATTGGGATTCAACACTTTGATCGAATAGCCTACATTCGCAATATGCTTAAAGGATGTTTGCAGTGCAATGGAAAATTTGCTCCACACGTTACAAGGGATGATTTCTTCAAACGTGAAGTAAAAATGCCATTTCTTTTCCTTGCGGTACACTGCCAATTTCTCAATTTCAGCATGTCTGAAGTACTGCACAAAGGCATCCTCTGTTAAGCCTAACTGTTGCAGAAGCATTTGAAACCTTTCCCTTTTGCCCAGGGGCTTTTCTTCCATATTCCTTTCCCCCATTTCTACTCTTGGATCATTTTGTTTACAGAATAAAAAGGGCTGACAGCAAAAGGATGGCCTCCTTTAAAGTCGAGCCCTTTTAGATTTAAGAAAGAGTCTTGAATAGTTCTTGCAGCTTGGAGAGAAGTTCATCTTTATGAACCTCCAGCATTTCACCGGTTTTTCTAACTTTCACTTCTACGATTCCTTCTCCGGCTTTCTTCCCTACTGTTACGCGGATCGGCAGGCCGATCAAGTCTGAATCGGCAAACTTCACTCCCGGACGTTCAGCCCGATCATCCATTAATACATCATATCTGTTTTCTTTAAATGTGTCATATAGTTCGTTCGATAGTGTGGCCTGTGCTTCATCCTTCATATTGATTGGGATTAAATGAAGGTCGTATGGAGACAGATTCGTTGGCCATAAAAGACCCCTGTCATCGTTGAATTGTTCCGCAACCGCAGCTAAAGTACGGGAGACCCCTATACCGTAACAGCCCATAATGACGGATTGAGACCGGCCGTTTTCATCAAGGAAAGAGCTTCCTAAAGCATCTGAATACCTGGTTCCAAGTTTGAAAACATGTCCGACTTCTATTCCCTTTGCGAAAAGAATCGTCCCCTGTCCGTCAGGAGAAGGATCCCCTTCTTGGATGAAACGCAGGTCTGCATACTGGGATACCTCGAAATCACGTTCAGGATTCACATTGATATAATGATATCCTGATTCATTCGCTCCTATAACACCATTACGAATGTATTTGACTGCCTGATCAGCTACAATCTTCACATTTAACGAACAGGGACCGATCGATCCAATTTCGCAACCGGTGACCTCTTTCGTTTCTTCAGCTGAAGCAAGATCAACCACGCTTGCATGTAAAAGATTCTTCACTTTGATATCGTTGATTTCGTGATCACCACGTGATAATACCAAAACAAATTCATCATCCACTTTAAATAAAAGCGACTTAATACATTGATCCTTCTCTACAGATAAGAAAGAAGATACTTCTTCAATTGATCTGACGTCAGGTGTTGATACCTTTTCCATTTCATGCATCTCTTCTGTGGATTCGGTGTAGGCATCCACCACTTCAGCCATCTCGATATTGGCTGCATAATCAGAAGAATCAGAATAGGCGATCGTATCTTCACCAACCTCTGATAGCACCATGAATTCATGTGTATCTTTTCCGCCCATGGCACCGGAATCAGCAATGACCGCCCTGAAATTCAAACCGCATCGACTGAAAATGTTTGAATACGCTTTAAATAGTGCATCATACGTCTCGTCGAGGCTTTCAAACGATGCATGGAAAGAGTACGCATCTTTCATGATGAATTCCCTTCCCCTCAATAGTCCAAAGCGGGGGCGTTTCTCATCACGGAATTTCGTTTGGATCTGGTACATGGTGAGAGGCAGGCGCTTGTACGATTTAATTTCATCCCTCACTAAGCTGGTGATGACTTCTTCATGGGTGGCTCCAAGGGCAAACTCACGGTCATGACGATCATTCATTCGCATCAATTCCGGTCCATACGTTCCCCAACGGCCAGATTCCTTCCAGAGTTCGGAAGGTTGAAGGGCAGGCATAAGCAATTCAACAGCACCTGCTGCATCCAATTCCTCACGGATGATTTCTTCTACTTTTTTCAACACTTTATTTCCCAGTGGCAGAAAGCTATAAATCCCGCTGGCATTTTGTCTGATGAATCCCGCACGCAAGAGAAGCTGATGACTTTTGATTTCTGCATCAGCAGGAGTTTCCCTCAGTGTCGGAATGAATGTATTTTGTTGCTTCATTTACTAGCACCTCATACCATATAAATTATTTATGTAGTGTAAGAATTTCCTTCTCACTATTTTAACTTAAATGAACAGGCAGTAACACCCTCATTTTTTGATTACTAAGGGAGAAACTGCCTGTTTTGGTTCATTCGTTGAATTCTATAGGAAAAATCTTTGTATGTCATTCCATGTGACGACGAGCATGAGTACCATGAGAAGGGCGAATCCGACGAAGTGGACCATTCCTTCCATTTGACGATCTACAGGTTTTCCTCTGACCGCTTCTACGGCGAAGAAAAGAAGTCTGCCTCCATCAAGGGCCGGGATCGGTAATAGATTCATGATTCCCAGGTTGATGCTAAGGATCGCTGCCCATCTCATCAGATAATATATTCCTGATTTCGCCACGACATCTGTCGATTGATAGATTCCGACAGGTCCTGATAGGGCATCGATGGAAAATTCTCCAGACACAAGCTTCCCTAACAGGACAAAAATCATTTTGGTCCATTCATAGGTTTGCTGGGCACTATTGGAGACGACCTTGAGCGGTGACTTTTCGACGGGGCTGTGAACGCCGATGATCCCGATCTCTTTCCCCTCGATTTCCTGAGGTTTTGGAGTGACAGGGATTTCGGTATTTGAGCCATCCCGGTCAACATTGAATCTCAGTTCATCTCCCGGATGTTTCTGAATGATCGTCACGATATCCTCCCAGGTGGATATTTCTTTCCCGTCGATACTCATGACGATGTCATTCTTTTGAAGACCGGCTTCTTTCGCTGCCCCGTCTTCAGTCAATTCCCCAAGTACCGGGTCGTTTGTAGGTACACCCTGTAATAGACCAACCAGGATAAAGATAAAGAAAGCCAAAATGAAATTAAATAATGGTCCGGCAAAGATGGCCAATGCCCTTTGGGGAAGGGTCTTGGAAGCGAACTGTCGATCCCATGGGGCAATCTGCGTTTCCACACCATCTTCAATGAATACCGCATCTCGTGAAATCGGGAAGGTTTTCAATTCTTCCTCGTCTTCTTCATATCCACGGATATGCAGTCTATGTTCGAGGTCTGCTTCTTCCACTTCGATGACACGTATATTAGGATAGCGATCTTTATTATTCATGACAATTTTAACGATCTTTTCATCATGATCGAGTACAAGCCCCACACGATGACCGGCCTTGAGCTCCACCATTTCGGGATCTTCTCCCGCCATCCGTACAAAGCCCCCTAGAGGCAGTAAACGAATGGTGTAGGTTGTTTCATCCTTTTTATAAGAGAATATTTTAGGACCAAACCCTATGGCAAATTCACGGCATAGGATCCCTGCACGTTTAGCGAAGATTAAATGCCCAAGTTCATGAAAAAATACTAAAGCCCCAAAAATAACAATAAAGGCAATCACCGTTTGCAAATAAAAAACCACCTTTTTTATAACCTGTTGGTAACAGATTTAAATGTTAAAGTATCCCGTAAAAAACATGTCCACTATCATTCTACGTAACAGACTGTGTAAACATGCTAAAGACCATTGCCTACAACCAACCTGAAACGAGTCGACGGGTCTCGAGATCTATCTCGTGTATGGTTTCAAGGTCAGGTCTATGTATAACCTGGTGGGCATTCATAGCCTTTTCAATATATGTTTCTATGTCGAGGAAGGATATTTTATTATCCAGGAACAGTGCTACGCTTGCTTCATTTGCGGCATTCAGAACCGTCGTCATACTTCCGCCGATCCTTCCCGCTTCGTATGCAAAAGCCAGGCACCTGAAACGATTTAAATCCATTTCTTCAAAATGGAGTTTTCCTATTTCTACAAGGTCCAGCCTTTTCCCGGGTCTGTGCAGCCTGTCCGGATAGGTAAGGGCATATTGAATGGGAACACGCATATCCGGTGTACCCAGTTGGGCCATGACAGATGAGTCTTGAAATTGAATCATCGAGTGGATGATACTTTCCCTGTGTTGTACAACGTCAATCCGATCGTATGGGATATCGAACAACCAATGAGCCTCAATGACTTCTAACCCTTTATTCATCATCGATGCCGAGTCAATGGTGATCTTAGCCCCCATCGACCAATTTGGGTGATTCAACGCTTCATGTACCGTGACCCCGACCAATTCTTCCCTCGTACGATCTCTGAAGCTTCCCCCTGAAGCCGTTATGATTAACTTTTCTATGTTCTTTTCACGCTCTCCCTGAAGGGCCTGGAAGATAGCGGAATGTTCACTATCGACCGGCAACAGGGACGTCCCTTTGGCCCTTGCCGCTTCCATTACTAGATGACCGGCTGTTACCAATGTTTCCTTGTTGGCAATCGCAATCGTTTTCCCAGCCTCGATGGCTTGAAGGGTAGGATACAGCCCTACACTCCCAAGTACCGCATTCACAAGGATATCGGCATCCTGGTGACACGCTACCTCCACTAATCCCTCTTCACCATAAAGGACCTTTACAGATGAAGGAAATTCCCCCGATAAGGTTTCAGCATCTTCTTTACGCTGTACAGATACGAGCCTGGGATTGAATTCAGTGATCATCTTCCTGGCTTCTTCTATATTTTTGCCGACAGACATGGCTGTCAGTCTAAATTCTTCAGGATGTTCCCTGATGACATCCAGGGTTTGTGTCCCAATGGACCCTGTTGCACCCATCAAGCTGATTTTCTTCAACAACTACACTCCTCCCGATTACGACCTTCCTCACCTTAATTAGTTATAACAAAAAGTGAAGGAGGGGTAAAACAAATAACAAGCTATCGAAACGATCCAGCATACCACCGTGCCCAGGCAGTAACTGCCCTGAATCCTTCACTTTGTAATGCCTTTTGAGAGCAGACTCCACCAGGTCTCCCACTTGCCCAAAAATAGATAGAATCGCTGTCACGATCACTAGTTTAGGCATGGACATTTCCAGATCGGTGAAAAACGTCATGATGACGCCCACGATGACAGCACAGATGATGCCACCAACGAAGCCTTCAACGGTCTTATTCGGACTGATTTCCGGCCATAGCTTCTTTTTCCCCATTGCCCTGCCGATGAAATAAGCACCCGAGTCGGTTGCCCAAATGATAAATAACGCATAAAAGACAAATTGCACGCCTTCCAGACGGATTTCCATAAAATAATAGAAACCGATCCCTACATATAAAACGCTTAAAAGTGAAAACGCCACATCATCAAAATTGAAACGATTCTTGGTCGCCACTGTATACGTTAAAAATAATAACACGGCAAGAAAGGCAAGCTCAATCTTGGAGTAACCGAAATCTGTTATGATCCCGATCGTTTCCGTCGGAATGAGGAACACCCACAAAAGAGCGAGGGATAACAAGCCCGGGATGCTGAAAATCCATCGGCCCCTCATCTTTAAAGCCTCGTATAAACTGATGGAAGCAATCAGATACATTAGAATGATGAATGGCGTTTCGCCAAAAATGATGATTGGTAAAAATATTGCTGCCGCTACCACTGCTGTAATAATTCTTTGTTTCATTAGGATTCCTCGCTTTGTAACCCACCAAATCTTCTTGAACGACCTTGATATGCCTCGATGGCTTCAACTAAATGTTCCTTACCGAAATCCGGCCACAGTACATCTGTAAAAAAGAATTCCGTGTAAGCCAATTGCCAAAGCATAAAGTTACTTAAACGGATTTCTCCACTCGTTCGAATAAGCAGGTCTGGATCTTTTAAATCTTTAGTCATCAAATAACTTGAAAATAGTTCTTCGTTTAAATCACTCTCATCTAGTATTCCATTCTGAACATCTTTTAAGACATGCTTCATGGAATCGATGATTTCTGACCGGCTGCCGTAGTTCAAAGCAAAGTTCAGGATAAGCCCGTCATTGTGCTTGGTTGCGTCCATTGCCTTTTTAACGGCTGTTTTCGTATGGACAGGCAAGGCATCCGGGGACCCCATCATCTTCACTTGCACATTTTCTTCAACCAATTCGGGAAGAAACGTCCCCAGAAATTCCTCTGGTAATTTCATAAGGAACTCGACTTCCATTTTAGGGCGTTTCCAGTTCTCTGTAGAAAAAGCATATAAGGTCAAGGCTTCGAGTCCCAGTTCATTTGCCAATTTGGTAATCTTCCGGACACACTTCATGCCTTCATGGTGTCCTGCAACCCTTGGCAATGCCCTTTTTTTGGCCCATCGTCCATTACCATCCATAATAATCGCTATATGACCCGGAATCGGGTGTTTTAGTAATTCCTGAAATCGATCATCCACTTCCTCGGAAGTTTGCTGTCGTTTCCATTGCTTAAGCTTGTTTAGCATAAAAAAATCCTCCACCAACAATCCAAAAAATATTTACCTTTACTATCATATCAAAAAACAAGGAAGATATCTTTAAGAAAATAGATTATGTATATTCATATAAATATTCGATCGTTTGTCCAGGCCGTTCGCCCAATCACGACCGGAACGAAACGCTCCATCAGAGAAAAGGAAAGCTATGTTGTTTATTCTTGCCACTCTACTAAAACAAAGGGACCGGCCCATAAGGAATATGAGTTCACTTACAGGACAGCCCCTAATGATTGTTTAAGAAAGATTACACTTCCAGCATTTCTTGTTCTTTATCTTTTGCGATGTTATCAATTTTGACGATACTTTCGTCCGTCGCTTTTTGAACATCATCAGAGTAACCACGAAGATCATCTTCAGTGATGTCACCGTTCTTCTCTTTTTTCTTTAATTCATCGTTAGCATCACGACGGATATTACGGATGGCAACCTTTGCATCTTCCGCTTCTTTTTTTACAAGCTTCACAAGTTCCTTGCGTCGTTCTTCCGTTAAAGCAGGAACGACGATACGGATGATGTTCCCATCACTTGTAGGTGTAATTCCTAGGTCCGACTTAAGGATTGCCTTCTCGATGTCACCTAAAGCTGATTTGTCGTAAGGCTGTATGACAAGCATACGGGCTTCAGGAATAGAGATTCCGGCTAATTGATTGACTGGTGTTGGTGCACCATAGTAATCAACCGAGATCTTATCGAGCAGGGAAGCATTGGCTCTTCCTGCTCGGATGCTCGCTAACTCACGTGAAAACGTTTGAATGGCTTTTGTCATTCTTTCTTTTGCATTTGTGATGATCGTGTTTGGCATTATGATTTCCCCCTTACGATTGTACCGATATTTTCACCAGTGATGGCTCTCTTGATATTTCCATTCTCCATAATTGAGAATACAATAAGCGGAATATCATTGTCCATACATAGAGAAGATGCTGTTGAATCCATTACGGCCAAGCCTTCCTTCAGAACATCTAAATAGGATAGTTCTTCATATTTAACAGCCGTTTCGTCCTTCTTGGGATCCGCTGAATATACACCATCTACGTTGTTCTTAGCCATAAGAATCACTTCTGCTTCGATTTCAGCCGCCCGGAGCGCAGCAGTAGTATCCGTCGAGAAGTATGGATTACCTGTACCTGCCGCAAAGATCACAACCCGTTTCTTCTCTAGATGACGGATGGCTCTGCGTCTAATGTATGGCTCTGCCACTTGGCGCATATCAATGGATGTTTGAACCCTCGTTTCGATGCCCAGCTGTTCAAGACTGTCTTGAAGAGCCAAAGAGTTCATGACGGTCGCAAGCATCCCCATATAATCTGCAGATGCACGATCCATTCCCATTTCACTACCTATTTTACCACGCCAGATATTTCCTCCGCCAACGACAACTGCTACTTCTACATCAAGTTCAGCGATTTCTTTCACTTCTTCTGCTACATTTTTAATGACAGAAGGATTAATTCCGAAGCCATCATCACCAGCTAATGCTTCTCCGCTAAGTTTAAGAACGACACGTTTGTATTTTGGAACGCTCATGGGAACCTCCGTAAGAATAGATTTTTTCTTGAAAAATAGGGAACACACTAGGTGTTCCCTACTAAATAATGTTCAACTTTAGCTGATCTTATTTGTTAACTTGATTCATTACTTCTTCAGCGAAGTTTTCTTGACGCTTTTCAAGACCTTCTCCTACTTCGTAACGAGTGAAATCAGTTAAAGTAGCTTTGTTTGCTTCAAGGTATTGACGTACTTTTTGGTCTGGATTCTTAACGAATGTTTGATCCAGGATGCAGATATCCTCAAAGTATTTACCAAGGCGGCCTTCTACCATTTTTTCAACGATGTTTTCAGGCTTTCCTTCGTTTAGTGCTTGTTGCTTAAGTACTTCACGCTCACGTTCTACTTCTTCAGCAGAAACCTGATCGCGGGAAACATACTTAGGGTTCAATGCTGCTGCGTGCATTGCAACATCTTTCGCTACACTTGCGTCAGTCGTACCTTCCACTACTGTAAGAACAGCAATGCGACCACCCATGTGCAGGTATTCACCGAACGCAGCGTTATCATCTTTCGTACGGATCTCAAAACGGCGAAGAGTGATTTTCTCCCCGATTTTTGCGATGGCAGCGTTGATGAATTCACTTACAGTTGAACCATTTGCCATTTTTTGCTCAAGAGCTTCTTCAACAGATGCCGGCTTGTTTGCAAGAAGGTGATCAGATAGTTCTTTAACAAGGTTTTGGAAGTTTTCGTTTTTCGCAACGAAATCTGTTTCTGCGTTCACTTCAAGAATGATTGCAGTGTTTCCTTCGCTTGCAATGTAAGTAGTTCCTTCTGCCGCGATACGGTCCGCTTTTTTAGCTGCTTTTGCGATTCCTTTTTCACGTAGGAAGTCAATTGCTTTGTCCATGTCTCCGTCAGTTTCTGTTAACGCTTTTTTACAATCCATCATTCCAGCGCCAGTTTTTTCACGAAGTTCTTTAACCATTTGTGCAGTAATTGCCATAGTGGGTTTCCTCCTTAGTTTGACTATGTAGACTTCAGGGACCTATTGGTATGAGTCATAAAATGTACCGACACTCTGGTAGAGTGCGGTAGATGTGAATATTCTTTAAAAAAAGGTGATAAGGGTAAGCCCTCTTATCACCTTTCG
The DNA here is from genome assembly GCF_037046045.1 of Rossellomorea sp. LJF3. NCBI lineage: Bacteria > Bacillati > Bacillota > Bacilli > Caryophanales > Bacillaceae > Rossellomorea > Rossellomorea sp. LJF3. The sequence goes on from NZ_JBANLY010000003.1 coordinate 126,584, forward strand.
TTGATTACTCAGCTGCTACAGCTGCTTCTTCACCTTGCTTAGCTTCTAAAATAGCATCCGCCATTTTACCTGTTAGAAGCTTGACCGCGCGGATCGCATCATCATTCGCAGGAATGACAACATCGATTTCATCCGGATCACAGTTTGTATCAACGATACCCACGATAGGGATATGAAGTTTACGAGCTTCTGCTACTGCGATACGCTCTTTACGAGGGTCGATGATGAATAATGCATCAGGTAGCGTGTTCATATCTTTGATTCCGCCTAAGAATTTAACTAAGCGCTCATGTTCTTTTTTAAGTTGTACAACTTCTTTCTTCGGAAGTACTTCAAACGTACCGTCTTCTTCCATCTTTTCGATGTTTTTAAGGCGTGTGATACGCTTTTGGATTGTTTCGAAGTTTGTAAGTGTTCCACCTAACCAACGTTGGTTGATGTAGTACATACCTGCACGTTCTGCTTCTTCTTTAACAGACTCCTGTGCTTGTTTTTTTGTTCCTACGAAAAGAACTTTACCGCCGTTACCAGCTAGCTCTTTCACGAAGTTATAAGCTTCTTCAACCTTTTTAACTGTTTTTTGAAGGTCGATGATGTAGATGCCGTTACGCTCAGTGAAGATGTATCTCTTCATTTTTGGATTCCAACGGCGAGTTTGGTGTCCGAAATGTACACCAGCTTCAAGCAATTGTTTCATAGAAATTACTGACATGTGTGTTTCCTCCTAAATGGTTTTTGTTTTTCTCCTCCGTTTCCGTCATCTGGAAAGTAGAAACTATTCTAAAGAATAGCACCATCTACCCCACTCGGGAAACGTGTGTAATCACACCATGAATACTATAGCACACCTATCCCAGACAGGCAAGGACTTCCTACATAATTTGACGGAATTTCAGCAGGAGCTCGATTTCTGTTTGACCTTTCCCAAGAGATTCGGCTATTTCTTCAATTGACATCCCCTTTTCCTTTAAAGTCAATACTTTTTTCAGGAGTGGGTCTTGTTCGGGTTCTTTGGATTGATCATCGGGTTCCGGTCCATGGTCTTTCATCTGTTTATAAGCTTGTGAAGCGCGCTTATACCCGGCACCTGTCCACTTTGTGACCTTCTCAGAAGCCTCTAGATCCTCTTGTTCATTTTCTTCGGCGTGAAGGACATTCTCTTTATCGTTATGGAATTGTGTATTGAACCTTCGCATGAATTCATCATTTTCTTCTTTCATTTCAATCAGATAAGCTGAAATGATATCTTCCATTTCAGCAATGATCTTCTTTTGCTCTTTTTCCATGTTTACAAAACGGTTTTGCCTGGAATATAAAATGACGATTGAAAGCAGGGAAACGATATTTAGAAGAAAAGATATAAAAAGTAGAAACGTAACCATGTCATCACCCTATTTTGTTTGATTTTACTACTTCTTTTAGATTAATTTTTTCCGGCAAGTAAAAGGACTGCTCCCATACGTGCATGTTGCAGGGACAGTCCATCAGTGTGTATTATTGGTGGTTTATTGCACCCTCATTGTTCACAGCATTCATGAGCCCAGTAGATTTCGTAATTTGAAAATGGATTTTGAGTGAATCTGCGAAATCCTGGATGTGGACAAGCCCATGACTTCACCAATTTCCGTCAGCGTCAGTTCTTCCTTATAGAATAAACTTAACACAAGCTGTTCTTTCTCTGAAAGGGTCAAGATCGTTTTCTCTAATTCATTCAGTTTTTCACCTTTCAATACTTCGTCTTCGGGTGAAATCGTTTTATGATCTTTAATGGAATAATTTTGAGATTCGTGATCGTCATCCGTCAATTGCTCATCCATGGAAAGGACATTGGCAAAGAAATGTTCATTAGTGGTCTGGTATACTTCATCAGGCGTCATTTCCAATGAAGCGGCCACTTCCTCAGCGGTCACGTGGCGTAAAAGCGTTTGTTCAAGCTCCACGGTCCTGGCCTCGATTTTCTTCGCCCGGTCTCTTGTAGACCGGGGAAGCCAGTCCTCTTTTCTCAGCCCATCAAGGATGGCCCCTCTGACCCGGAACGACGCATATGTATCAAATTTTAAATCTCTTGTGGGATCAAACTTCTGGAGTGCATCCAGTAACCCCATCAAACCAAGACTCTTAATATCTTCTCTCGAGACGTTCCTTGGCAGGCCAACGGAAATCCGCTGCACATGATACGACACAAGTGGCATATACTTTTTCACTAACATATCTCCGGCTTCTGTATCACGACTGTTGATCCATTTCTCCCAATATTGTTGTTCATCTGTTCGAGTGGAATGTTGAGACATAAGAATCCTCCTTGCTGACTAATTCTTTCACGGGAACGCTTAGTGATTGATTTTACCTGAGCAGAATGAATGACTTTACAATTCCTTTGTACCTTCATTTACAGTACGTACATGAAGAATCCCGGTGGACGTAAAGAATTCAATCGTTCTTCCTTTGTTGCCCCCTAAATCTTCGGAAACGACCGGCACCCCATGCTTCTGTAGGGCAACTTTTACTGCTTCCGCATTTCTTGGACCGATCCTCATGACGTCACTCTTCGATTGAAATTGAAACATTTGTGCACCGCCGGCCATTTTGCACTTAAGTCTTTTAATGCTTGCCCCACGGTTTTTTAGTTGACCTATTAGTTCTTCGATTCCTGTGTCGGCGTATTTGGCGGGATTGGGTTTTGTTTCATTTCCGATCGAGGAGTGAGGGAGCATCACATGGACCATCCCGGCCAGTTTGAGAAGCTCATCATATAAAACGACCCCGACGCACGATCCAAGGCCCGAGGTGCGGATCGAGCCTTCGCCCTCGACGATATCCATATCCGCAATTCCGACCTTAACAACAGTACTGGTGACCATCATAGGCTTACACCCAATGATTGAAAAATGATTTCAAAGGATTCGGGATCCGGCAGGAGGAAGAAGTGACCCTTCACACTTTCCGACTCCTCTACTTCCTCTTCCTTCAGGGCAGTGTCTATGACGATTGCATAATCACTCACCTGGGATATTTCCAGTAATCCACAACCGATGATCGCGCCCGCCATGTCAACGGATAGAGCAGGTACGGACGGGAGAAGCTTAAGATTTGTAAAGTCAGACAGGGAGGATAAATATGAACCAGAAAGAATATTCCCCAATTCCTGCATGGCAGATAGCCCCAGTTCTGAATAAGGCGGGGCATTGAACGAGAAGGAGCGATCCTGGATCATGCTTCGGATATACATGGACGCCTGTTCAAGTGGCAATAGGAAGAACATGCTCCCAGGTGCCTCCCCTTCAATCCGTAAGAATACGCTTACGACCACATTGTCAGGACCTCCCGCCATTTCCATCATCTCATCAAATGAAACGACTTGAACGCTCGGTACTTTCATGTCAATCTTTTTATCAAGCAGGGTGGAAAGGGCAGTCGCAGCATGACCTGCCCCTATATTACCGATTTCTTTCAATATATCTAAATGCATCGATGATATCTTTTTTTCGTAGCCCAAACTATTCTCGCCCCTTAGATGGATTGAAGTATTTTATCTAAATGGAGGATGATCAGCAGGCGTTTGTTTTGCTTTACGACTCCACCGATGTACTCAGCTTCGACGACTCCCACAACTTCCGGGGAAGGTTCAATCGATTCTCTGGAAACATCCAGCACATCATTGGCAGCATCCACGATCAGACCAACCTCTTTGTCCTCTAATCCTGCAATGATCACACGTGTACTGTCAGTCGGCTCTGAAACTGGCAGATCGAATCTGCTCCTTAAGTCGATGATCGGTGTCACAACCCCGCGGAGGTTGATCACACCTTTCACATAGGAGGCGGTTCTCGGAACTCTTGTAATATGTTCGAGCTTCTCGATGGATCGCACCTGGTGCACTGGAATGGCGTATTCCTTATCCACCAATTGAAATACGATAAGCTTTAGATCTTCCACTGCATCTATTATTTCACTCATTACCCTTACCTCCTATTTTATTAACGCATTGCAATCAACAATCAACGCTACTTGCCCGTCTCCTAAAATGGTCGCACCAGAGATCGCAAATACATCGTTCAAATAATTCCCTAAGGATTTCAATACAACTTCCTGCTGACCAATAAAGGAATCGACGACTAACCCGGCCATTTTTTCACCTTTTCGAACTATGACAACAGAATACAATTCTTCATCCTTGGAATGTTTCGGTACCTCGAATATATCCTCAAGGAACAGCAATGGCACAACTTTCCCTCTGAAATCGATCACTCTCTGATTATGAGCTTTCATGATTTCTTTCTTTTTTACAATTGCCGTCTCAATAATGGAAGAGAGAGGGATGGCATACTTTTCATCTTGGATTTCTACCAGCATGACAGAAATGATGGATAAGGTGAGTGGCAATTGGATAGAAAACAATGACCCCTGCCCTTCCGTTGAATCAATCGTAATGGAACCACCCAGAGACTCGATCGTCGCTTTCACTACATCCAACCCGACTCCTCTTCCGGATATATCCGAAATTTGTTCGGCTGTAGAGAATCCTGAAGCCAGTATGAGTTCGTAGATTTGTCGATCGGTTAATGTATGAGCGGCTTCATCTGAGACGATTCCTTTCTGGATCGCTTTTTCGAGGACCCTCTCTTTGTTGATGCCTGCCCCATCGTCTTCCAGTTCGATAAAGACATGATTCCCACTATGATACGCTTTCAACTTGACGGTTCCCTGTTCCGGCTTTCCATTTTTCACACGGAGTTCCGGCATTTCGATACCATGATCCAATGCGTTTCGTATCAAGTGAACAAGGGGATCGCCTATCTCATCTATTACCGTTCGATCAAGTTCCGTTTCTGCACCGATGATTTCTAATTCGATTTTTTTATTCAAATCCCGTGCCAGCTGCCTGACCATTCGTGGAAAGCGATTAAATACGGTTTCAACAGGCACCATACGCATATTAAGGATGATGTTTTGCAAATCCCCAGATATTCTTGTCATTCTTTCCACTGTTTCATTTAATTCAGGGTTATTCAAATCCTTGGAAATTTGTTCTAATCTTCCCCTATCAATGACTAGCTCCTCAAAAAGGTTCATAAGGACATCCAGTCGTTCAATGTTGACCCGAATCGTTTTATTGGAATGATTCGAATGCTTCGTCACGTTGCCGGCAGGTTTAGAAGTCTCTTGTTCTTTAACTTCAACTTCTTTCTGTGCCGGTTCTGTAATAGCAGCCGCTATTTGATGCTGATTCTGCAAATCGAGGCTCGTTAGTTCCACAACAGAGACTTCGTCCACTTCAGAAACTTTACGCACCGCGCTTTCTATATGAACGGCCTCTTCTTTGGACACAACCGCAATAACGAAGGAATGGTCGAATTGCTCCTCCTCAAGCTGATCTACTGTCGGAAGGGACTTGATGACTTCCCCTAATTTCCCCAACACTTCAAAGACCATATACACCCGTGCAGCTTTAAGCAGACAATCTTCCCGGAGTGAAACGGAGATTTCATAACAACGGAATCCTTGTTCATGGGATTGTTGGATGACCGTTTGCTCAAAGGCTTCATATTGCATGGATAATGTCTGTCTTTCAGCAGTTTCCGCCGTTGCAGCGACCTCACTGTCAACAAGTGCTGCATGCAGACTTTCTCCTTTTTCTATGGCCCCAAGCATCGCTACCACTTCTGTGACATCCCGCTTACCATCTCCTCCATCGGCAATGGAGAACACCATGGCTTCAAGATCATCGACGGATTTAAACACCACATCCAATATTTCAGGTGACACCTTTATTTTTTCATTTCGGATGGCATCGAGAACATTTTCCATTTTATGGGTAAGGTTTGCTAAATCCTCATATCCCATTGTGGCAGACATACCTTTAAGCGTATGTGCAGATCGAAAGATTTCATTGACAATCGTAAGATCTTCCGGGTTTTTCTCCAATTCAAGCAGTTGCTCATTGCAGGTTTGCAGATTTTCTTTACTTTCTTCTATAAACACTTCTAAGTATTGACTCAGCTCCATGTGCTCCACACCTCTCTACACCATGTATGTCATAATTGATCGAGGGATATCCCCGATATGTTCCACCCTGTCCACTAACTCTGTAGCGATAGCCGATTTTGGCATCCCGAACACAATACAAGTCTCTCTTGATTCTGCAATAGCTTTCACTTCGCCTTGCTCTTTAAGCTTGATCAGTCCTTCCGAACCATCAGAACCCATCCCGGTCAAAACCACAGCTATTTTTGCATAATGTCGAATCAGGCTTGCAGACTCGAACAACATGTCAACCGAAGGCCTATGACCATTTCTCGGTTCCTCTTTCGAAAGTTGGATCGATAATTGCCCCCCCGTCTCTACCACCTTTGTATGTACACCACCCGGGGCTATATAAGCCGTTCCATTTGCGAGGATTTCACCATGTTCGGCTTCCTTCACATGTATGGAGGCTTGACCATCCAACCGGTTGGCCAGTGACCTTGTAAATCCCGGGGGCATATGCTGAACGACAACGATCGGCGCATCCAGGTGACGGGGTAACCCTGTTAATACGTTTTGTAAAGCCCGGGGACCGCCCGTCGAGGTTCCTATCAGAATCATCTTAGGGGAACTCACACCCCATGTACGATCGATCGGTAATGGTCCCGTCATTTCAAGTGAGCCGACTCCAGGGTCATTTGCTGTTTCCCTCTTAAACGTCCTGATTATTTTCGTCACATTCACCTTGCTTGCAGCCACTACTTTTTCAACCATTTCATCTTGAATCTTATGGAGATCCAACGAAATGGTCCCTGATGGTTTCGCAACGAAATCAACAGCTCCAAGCTCCATGGCCTTAACAGTCTCATTCGCCCCGTCAATGGTAGTGGAAGAAAGCATGACGACAGGAACAGGGCACTCTTCCATAATTCTCCTTAATGCATCTATCCCATTCATCTTCGGCATTTCTACATCAAGGGTTACGACATCGGGTCGAAGTCTCTTAATCTTAGCAATCGCGTCTTCTCCATTCCTTGCAATCCCTATCACTTCCAGCTGTTTGGTGCCCGTTAAAAATTCACTGATAAGTTTTCTCATAAATGCTGAATCATCTACAACTAGAACCTTTTTCATTCAGGGCTTTTACCTCCCAAAAAATAATTTTCGAATTGTCCTTACAAACCCTGTCCCCTTACGTTCCCTTTCTCTCGTGCCTGTCAGGCGATGAACCATCGTATGCAGGCTCAGTGTCATGGCTGATGCAGGATAACCCACAACAATCGGCGTTTGGTGAATGACGGCCTTCCTGACAGCTGAATCCTCAGGCAGTACGCCCAGGGATACGATTTCCTTGTGAAGGAACTTCCTCACTGTTTCTTGTAATCTAGTAATGGTTTGAAGTCCTTCATTCTTGAATTCCGCCCTATTACATAAAAGATAGAAGGGTTTTTCCCCGTCCTTCATGTAGATATATTTCATCATAGAATAGGCGTCGGTAATGGATGTCGGTTCAGGAGTGGTGACAACAATGATTTCATCCATGGCGAGGAGAAATTCAAGTGTTTCTTTCGTGGCACCTGCACCCATATCGAATAGAATATAATCATACTTATGGATGGCGTATTCCATTACTTCAAAAAAGCGTTCCATTTGTTTTACTTTCCACTCCACTATATCTTTTAGGCCATTACCCCCACTTATGTAAGAGATACCATGAATATCTTCACATATAATCTTGTTGATATCTAGTTCTTTTTCCTCAATATAGTCCATGATGGAGTATGAATGATGACTTCCAAGTAAAATATGAATGTTACCCATCCCTATATCCATATCAAATAATAGGACCTTCTTATTCTCTTTACCAAGGAGGATGGAGAGGTTTGTAGATATATTCGATTTACCGACCCCTCCCTTTCCACTTACGATCGCAATCGTTTTAGCAGGTTCAGAACCTGGGAGGAGCATTTTCCTCCTCAGGTTATATGCTTGATCTTTCATAGCTGAATCCTTTCATGAGCATACTTACGATGTCATCCTCTTTCACCTCGGTAATATCCTCAGGGACATCCTGACCATTCGTTACGTAGGCTGCACCGATCTTCGCTTCAGACATCATATTGATCATGGAACCGTAGCTTGATGTCTCGTCTGATTTAGTAAAGATAAAACGATCAATATCAATAGAAGAAAATTGAGTAATGATTTCCCTCATATCCCTCTCTTTACTTGTCAATGACAGAACCAGGTAGGTTTCCATTTGATGATCGAAATCGATGATCTTTTGCAAATCCTCTACATATTTTCTTTCTCTGAAGTTACGACCAGCTGTATCAATGAATACATGATCGTAGTCCACGAACTTCTCGATTGCTTTTTTGAAGTCTTCCATTTTATATACCACTTCAACAGGGACGTTCAGGAGGCCCGCATATGTTTTCAATTGTTCAATCGCCGCAATCCGGTAGGTGTCCGTCGTGATAAAGGCTATTTTCATGCGTTTCTCTATCACTGCTTCAGCGGCCATTTTGGCTAGCGTCGTAGTTTTACCAACACCTGTAGGGCCAATGACATTGATATATTTTCTATTGTAACTAATTCCACCAAAGCTGATTTCTTTTAAATATTGGTGAAAAAAGCGTTTCACTTCTTTATGAGCCCACTCATCCTTATTGACTGTTTGAACCGATTCACTTTTGATTTTCTCTTCCATCGCATCCCCCAATTGAAACAGAGTAGCGTCACTAACGTCCTGGTTCTTAAGGTGAAGCAGAACTTCCTTTGCATCATCACTGAATTTTTCAAAATGGTCCCTGGATTTCATGGAAGAAATCATTTGCTTTAATTCCTTTAATTCTGTTTCTACCAATCGATTGGAATCGTGCTGTCCTTTTTCCAAGTCAGGTTGAATGACCGGTGATGAAGCTTGCTTCGTTTTCAACCGGCTGATTTCCAGCTTTTCATTTTCAACCTCCGGGTCAATGGCTGCGATGACTTGAATCATTTTTTTCTTGAACAATCCGATAAAGCCTCCTGTGTATGAGACTTTGGAATTTAAAATGACTGCATCTTCACCCAGTTCAGCCCTGACCTTTTTCATTGCTTCATTCATGGATCGAGCCGTGTACTTCTTTACTTTCATCCTACATTCACCACCCCTAAACTTTGTACTTCTACATTTGCCTCTAATTCGTTATACGAAATGATTGGTACCTGTGGAAAATATCTTTCCGTTAACTGTCTTACATACATTCTCACAGCAGGAGAACAGAGAATGACGGGGGATTCCTCCATTAGGGAAAGCTGTTCCACTTGAGAGGCGACAGCTTCCAGAATGCCCTGGGAGTCATTGGGATCCATGGATAAATAGTTGCCGTGCTCTGTTTGCTGAATGGCATCCGCAATCATTTTCTCCACCTTGCCGCTCATGGTGACCACTTTTAAGGAAGTGTCCCCCTGAACATACTGATTCGTAATTTGCCTTGCGAGTGACTGTCTTACATACTCTGCTAACAAATCGGTATCCGAACTCATCTTCCCGTAGTCGGCAAGTGTCTCGAAAATGATCGGTAAATTCCGGATGGAAACATTTTCTTTTAATAGCTTGGCGAGTACCTTTTGTACCTCTCCTACGGTCAATGGATTCGGTGTCACTTCCTCCACAAGTATCGGATAAGATTCCTGCAGATGATCAATGAGCTGCTTCGTTTCCTGCCTGCCTAGAAGTTCGTGTGCATTATTCTTTATCATCTCCGTGATGTGAGTTGACACCACTGAAGGAGGATCTACCACAGTATATCCGAATATCTCTGCCTGCTCCTTCATATCTTCTGCTATCCATTTAGCGGGAAGGCCGAAAGACGGCTCGATCGTATCGATTCCTTCAATGGAGTCATCTTCCACCCCTGGACTCATCGCCAGATAGTGATCTAAGAGGAGTTCCCCACGAGCCATCTCATTTCCTTTAATCTTCAACCTGTATTCGTTCGGCTGAAGCTGGATATTATCCCGGATCCTGACAACAGGGATGACAAGGCCAAGCTCGATGGCCAATTGACGTCTGATCATCACGATCCTGTCAAGAAGATCTCCCCCCTGGTTTGCATCTGCAAGAGGAATCAATCCGTATCCGAATTCAAATTCAATCGGATCGACATTGAGTAGGTTTACGACGCTTTCAGGACTCTTCATTTCGTCCTGCTCCACCTCTTCCTCCATTTCCATCATATCCGTTTCGCTTTCTTTAGGCGCCCTTGACAACATATAACCACCGATTCCGAGTAGGGCTGCTACCGGTATTGTCAAAATATCGTTTATTGGCGTGGCTATGCCCAGCATGAAAATAGTGAACCCGGATACATAGAGCATGACAGGATAAGCAAGCAGCTGATTCATAATATCCTGCCCCAGATTCCCTTCAGACGCAGCCCTCGTCACGACGATACCTGTTGCTGTTGATATTAACAGAGCCGGGATTTGACTGACGATCCCGTCGCCGACTGTCAGAAGTGAGTAACGTGTTGCGGCCTCTGCGATAGGGAGCCCTTGTTGGGTCATTCCGATGATGATCCCAAATATCAGGTTGATCAATACGATGACGATCCCTGCGATGGCATCACCCTTTACAAATTTAGAAGCTCCGTCCATTGCTCCATAGAAGTCCGCTTCTCTGCCTACTTTTTCACGCCGGTTCCTTGCATCATGCTCAGAGATCATCCCGGCATTTAAATCAGCATCGATACTCATTTGTTTCCCGGGCATGGCATCGAGTGTAAATCGTGCGGCAACTTCAGACACCCTTTCAGAACCTTTTGTGATGACAATGAATTGTATGACGATCAATATGATGAATACAACAAGTCCAACAAGGATATTCCCACCTACAACGAATGTTCCAAAGGTTTCCACAACGTCCCCCGCTTCACCCTTACTAAGGATCGATCTCGTTGTGGAAACATTTAGACCCAATCTGAAAAGCGTCAATAATAATAATAGGGAAGGAAATATAGAAAACTGTAATGGTTCATTCATATTCATGGAGATTAGGAGGACAAGTAATGCAAGGGAAATATTGATGATGATCAATAAGCTCAATAACCAGGATGGGAATGGAATAATAAGCATGGCAACGATTAGTATGACACTGGCTAAAACGGATAAATCTCTTGCTGACATTGTTTCTCTCCTAACTGCTTACATCTGGTTTTTGATTCGGTAAACATAAGCTAAAATTTCTGCTACTGCCTTGAAAAATTCTTCAGGTACGCTATCGCCGATTTCTGCCGAGTCGTAGAGCGAACGGGCCAGCGGCCGGTTCTCTACCATCACGACGTCATTTTCACCTGCGATGTATTTTATTTTCTGCGCCAGGTAATCAACACCCTTTGCCACGACGTATGGGGCATCCATTTTATTCTCATCATATTTAAGGGCAATGGCAAAGTGAGTGGGATTGGTGATCACTACATCTGCCTCGGGTACTTCCTGCATCATGCGCCGCATGGCCATCTCCCGCTGTCTTTGCTTAATCTTAGACTTGATGAGGGGATCCCCTTCAATGTTTTTATGTTCGTCTTTCAGGTCCTGTTTCGACATTCGAATGTTCTTCTCAAAATCGTATTTCTGATAAAGAAAATCAAAAAGAGATAAAAACAATAACGCAAGGGATGCCGCAATCCCCATTTGGATCGTCAGGCTTGCCATGGTCGTCAAGGAATCCCCCACCGATTTAAAGGAAAGGCTCAACACCCGGTCGATGTTCATCCATAGAACCACAAAGGTAATGGCCCCTACAAATGAAATTTTCAGGATGGATTTTAATAATTCGACAATGGCACGCAGGGAAAAAATCCGCTTAAATCCTTTAATAGGGTCAATCTTCTCCAATTTAGGCTGTAAGGGCTCTGTCGTAAACATCACACCTACTTGTATATAATTGGAGATTAAACCGGCAACGAGTGCGACGAGCATGATCGGACCAAGCAGCAGGGCAATCTCCTTCATCAAGTCCATGGTGATGACCTGAACGGTATTTTCAGTAAGATCCATTAGCATATATTCCTGAAACGTTTGATGAAATAAATCAAACACGATGTCCCCTATATAAGAAGCACTGAAGGTCAGAAATAAAAAGACAGCCAGCAGAATGATGGCCGTATTGACATCCTGACTTTTCGCTGTTTGACCTTTTTTTCTGGCGTCATCCCTTTTTTTGGGCGTTGCTTTCTCTGTCTTTTCCCCACTGAAATACTGTAGGTCTAATGATAGCCACTTCAATTTATGTGCCTCCAATAATTTTCATTAAATCCCTCATGGTTACAAACATCATTTCAAACAATTTCTGCATGACCGTAAAAGTGACCCCCATGACTATAAATAATACGATGAAGGCTACGCCGATTTTTATGGGAAACCCAACCACAAAGATATTCAGCTGGGGTACGGTCCTCGCTACGATGCCTAGTGCCACATCTACAAGGAAAAGAGTCGCAACGACAGGAATGGACATCTGAAAAGCGATAATGAACATGGAATTAAAAGACGTGATGACATATTCGATTAAGTTCTCATTTCCAAAAGGAATCCAGGCAGAATCGATCGGAATCAATTGATAACTGTAAAAAATCCCATCGAGCAGTAAATGATGCCCATTAAGGGCGAGCAATAATAAAAGGGCGAATGTGTACAAATATTGTCCCGTTATAGGACTTTGGGCTCCTGTTTGAGGATCGATCACGTTCGCAATGGCAAACCCCATTTGAAAATCAATGAAGCCCCCCGCTATTTGAATAGCCGTTATAATCATATAAGCTACAAAACCGATCAAAAGTCCGATCATAGCCTCTTTCATGATCAAAAGGAAGTATTGTCCGTTGATTTCAAATGCCTTTGAGTCGATTGTATAGTACATGACCCATGATAGTACCACTGAGAAGGCGATTCGATGCTGTGCAGGTATATTTCGATATGAAAACAGCGGCATCGTGACAAAAAATGCCGAAACCCTCACAAAAACGAGTAGATATACCGATAGAATAGGTACGAGCTCTTCCATTCTACTACCCTACGAACCTTGTTAAATCTGAAAAAATCTGCGAAGTATACGTCACAAGCTTCGTTAACATCCAAGGCCCAAAGAAAACGATGCCGATCAGCACGGCGACAATTTTCGGAATGAATGCAAGTGTCTGTTCTTGAATTTGGGTTGTCGCCTGAAAAATACTTACAATCAGCCCGACAACCAGGGCCAGTAGCAGTAATGGGCCTGATACTACGAGAGTTACGTAGATACCCCTCTCTGCTATGGCAATTACGGATTCAGCATTCATTGTAACTCACCTACTTAAAAGCTTTGTAAAAGAGATTTTATTACTAAGTACCAGCCATCCACTAAAACAAACAGTAAAATTTTGAACGGCAATGAAATCATGACAGGCGGCAGCATCATCATACCCATGGACATCAAGACACTCGCAACGACCATATCGATGACCAAAAATGGGATAAAGATCATAAATCCTATCTGAAAAGCCGTCTTGATCTCACTCAATGCGAAAGCCGGCACTAAGGATGTGAGGGGAATATCTTTCACTGATGCGGGCCGTTCAGCACCTGAATATTCCAGAAATAATTCCAGATCCTTTTGTCTCGTCTGTTTACTCATAAATTCTTTAAAAGGAATCGAAGCTTTAGTGTATGCTTCTTCCAGATTGATCTCTTCGTTAAATAGAGGTGTCAATGCTTCATCATTCACTTCTTGGAAAGTAGGAGCCATAATAAAGAAAGTAAGAAATAAAGAAAGTCCGATCAATACTTGATTCGGTGGCATTTGCTGAGTGGCGAGGGACGTACGGACAAAGGACAGGACGATCATGATCCGGGTAAAAGAAGTCATTAATATCAGGATACTGGGTGCAAGGGATAAGACGGTGAACAGTAACAACAGCTTTACACTGGTCGACACATCATCTGCTGAGCTGCTATTGAAAAACTCCATGAATTCATTCATCAGACTGTTTCCCCTTATTCTTTAACTCCTCGAGCATCTTTTTCCTACCCTTGTTCATTTCCTCAAGCTGTGATTTCAACTGGGCTTGAAATGACCTGTCCGTCTTATTCGGCGAAGATCCTTTGACTCTGTTCATCAAGTTTGAAACGGCATATTTAGTTTCGGGAAATTGGGAATCTTCATAATAAGAAAGAATCTCTTCTTTTTCCTTTTCATCCCTTACCTCTTTCAAAAGCTGGATATCTTCACCCACACCTAAGACCAGTACCTGTTTGCCTACCTTTACGATCTGTACTGAACGGTTCCCCCCAAGTGGGGTCCCGCCTAAATGGTTGATTAATTTTGTTTGCTGAAATGATCTTCCTTTTTGATTAATGAACTTTAATAAAAAATATATGAGTGCCACTACAAAGATAAGGGCAACGATCATCTTCAGGTAATCTATAAACGTAACGGAAGTGGCAAGCCCTGATTCAGAACCTTCCACTCCATCCGTTTGCTGCCCCTCGCATGTTTCTGGATGCTCTATGCAGTCTTTCACATTATTCACTTCAGCAAAAGCTTTCATATCCCCGGCGGCTGCCGTGAAGATGAAAAGCACTATTGCAAATAGAATTTGAAACTTTTTCAATACATGCACCTTCTTATTAACTGTTAGCTTAACGCTTTCTGGATCGCTTCGATTACACGATCAGCCTGGAACGGCTTTACGATAAAATCCTTCGCACCAGCTTGGATCGCATCGATGACCATGGCTTGTTGGCCCATGGCTGAACACATGATGATTTTCGCAGAGGCATCAATTGACTTGATTTCCTTTAAGGCCGCGATACCATCTTTTTCTGGCATTGTAATATCCATCGTCACAAGATCGGGTTTTAACTCCTTATATTTATCTACAGCCTGACTTCCATCTGCTGCTTCCCCTACTACGTCAAATCCGTTTTTCGTTAAAATATCTTTGATCATCATTCTCATAAAGGCTGCATCATCTACGATTAGAATCTTATTCGCCATTACCCTCATCCTCCATTATCTCTAATAAAATATTCTATTATTTTAGTTTTTTAATTCGATCACTCTGACTAACAATGTCGGTGATCCTGACACCGAAGTTCTCATCGATGACAACGACTTCCCCTTTAGCCATCAACTGGCTGTTCACAAGGATATCGACCGGCTCTCCCGCTAACTTATCAAGTTCGATGATCGAACCAGACGATAATTCGAGGATGTCTCTGACAGATCGATTTGTTCTTCCGAGCTCAACTGTCACTTGAAGTGGAATATCCAACAGCATATTTAAATTTTTACTTTCCTGTTGTCCCAGTGTAGCAGGCTCGAAACTGCTGAATGTAGCCGGTTGTACATGCACGGGTTCAGTGTGTCCGCTGTGTCCCCCCAAATGCTGAGAGTGGGACTGGTGAGGTGCATTCACACTTTCAGTGATCCCACTATATACCGGTTCAGGAACGGAATTCGGTGTTTCCACCATACTCGGCGCCGACGTTGCCGCCACTTCCTCTGTGGCACCGCCATTCATTAATTCATCCACTAAGCTTCTGGCAAAGGATAGTGGCAGGAGCTGCATGATATTAGAGTCAATCAGATCTCCAATTTTTAATGAAAACGATACTTTAACAAGCAGATCTTGATCCGGGATGTTTTCTTCCCCTTCTCCCCGGGGAATGTACATGAGATCAATGGATGGAGGTGAAATATCCACTTTCTTACTGAATACAGTCGACATGGATGTAGCAGCTGAACCCATCATCTGATTCATAGCTTCCTGTACAGCGCTGAGCTGAATTTCACCGAGATCCCCGGATGGGTTTCTTCCATCGCCACCAAGCATCAAATCGGCAATGATAGACGCATCCGATTGTTTGATCACGAGCAAATTCACACCGGAGAACCCTTCGGTATATTGAACTTGAATGGCTACATAAGGATGAGGGAATTCCTCTTCTAAATAGTTCTTATCAATGATCGTTACTTTAGGGGTCGTAATTTCCACCTTTTGATTTAATAAGGTGGAAAGTGCTGTCGCAGAACTTCCAAACGAAATGTTCCCGATTTCACCCAAAGCATCTTCTTCTATGGAGCTGATGTAATCACTCATCTTAATCTCTTTGCGGTCTTCTACTTTCTCCTCAGGCTCCGCCGAACCACGAAGTAACGCATCTATTTCATCTTGCGATAACATATCACTCATCTTCGTCGTCTCCCCCTTTCAACGAATCTAATATTTGCACGGCCATTTTTTTATTTGATTTACCAGGCTGTGCAGTGAATTTAGGAATCTCACCTATTTTTATAGTTAAAGGATCATCGATTCGGGTATTCATTTCAATGACATCACCGATCGAAAGCATAAGGAATTCCTCGATGGTTATGTCAGATTGTCCTAATTCAGCTACGATCGGAACTTGTGCCCTCTTGATTCTTCTCTCCAGCTGAGCGGTTTCTTCAGGGGTGCTTTCTCTCCGCTTTGATTCCATCCAATAACTGCCGGATAGTTTCGGAAGGATCGGTTCCAATACGACATGAGGAATGCAAATATTGATCATTCCACTGGTCTCACCAATCGTTGTATTCAAGGAAATGACCACTACGGTTTCATTGGGAGAGACCATTTGCAGAAACTGTGGATTCACTTCAAATTCAGCAAATATTGGATCGACATCCACCACTGTGCTCCAGGCTTCCCTGAGATTCTCGAACGCCTTTTCAAATAGTTGACTCATGATTCTCGTTTCAATTTCCGTTAAGCTTTCCACTTTATTGACGCTGATCCCTCTGCCCCCCATGACCCGATCCATCATCGAATAGGCAATGTTCGGGTTAATTTCCATGAGGATCCTTCCATCCAATGGCGGCAGTTCATAAACGTTCAAAATCGTCATTTTAGGTACGGAACGAATAAATTCCTCATAAGGGATCTGATCAGCTGAAGCTACATTAATTTGAACGTACGTTCTTAGTTGAGCAGAGAAATAGGTCGTTAAAATCCTTGCGAAATTCTCATGAATCCTCGTTAAGCTTCTGATCTGGTCTTTTGAAAAGCGCAGGGCTCTCTTAAAATCATATACTTTGACTTTCTTCTCTTCTTCTTCTTTCTTGAAATCATCTGCACTCATCTCCCCGGTATTGAGGGCAGATAACAGAGCATCAATTTCACTTTGAGACAATATTTCACTAGCCATCCCTTCACCTCCAAACCTTCAGGCCTATTTATTGAATCATCATAGAGGTGATATATACTCTTTCAACCGCGCCTTCCTGCATAAGGGAGTTCACTTTGTCTTTAACCTTTGTCTCGACCAATTCTTTCCCTTTTTTTCCTTGCAGTTCTTCTGCTTTCAATTCTGAAAGCTCTTCTATGATGATATTATTCACTTGAAAATCCCTTTTCGCTAATTCTTTTTTCGCTTTCTTGCTATCCGTTTGGATTTTGAAAGAGATACGAATAAAGTCGTTGCTCATTAAATTCGTGGTCATTTCAGGTATGTCCACCGAGTTTTCAATCACTTCTTCAATGGTGGGACCTTTCGCTTCTTCATCCCCTGTAAACTTCAGCAATACCACCAGTGCTATGACACCGACGAGGGTGATGGTCACCAATGAAATCATCATGATAGTCATCGTTTTACTTTTCAACTTGTACTACCTCCCTCCTGGGGCAGATGAAGCAGATTCACTTTTTGAAAAAAGGCAAGTGAGCGGGTATTGACCTCATCCACTGATTCTTTCACAACATACCGCCTACCATTTGTTAATAGAATGGTCGTATCGGGAAATGCTTCGACTGTTTCTATGTATAGGGCGTTCAACGTAAACGATTTACCATTCAGCCTGGTCAATGTAATCATTCATTTATCGGGAGTGACTGATCTCCTCAGCCACTCCCTTCCTCCCTTTCAAGGAATTAACGTTTCAAGTTTACAAGTTCTTGCAGGATTTCATCTGATGTTGTGATGATCCGTGTATTTGCCTGGAAACCACGTTGAGCGACAATCATTTCAGTGAACTCTTCTGAGAGGTCTACATTGGACATTTCAAGTGCCCCGGACTGAAGGGCGCCACGTCCTTCCCCTGCTACACCTTGGTTTGGCAGGCCCGAGTTATTGGAAGCTTGGAATAGATTATTACCTGCCTTTGTCAATCCCCCGGGATTAGAGAATGTGGCCATGGCCAACTGACTCAACACTCTTACTTCCCCATTTGAAAATACTCCGTTCACTTCGCCGGAAGAACCGATATTGAAGCTTTCAAGATACCCTTCTGCATTTCCATCAACCGTATCTACATTGGCAGAGGAGGAGCTGTCGAACTGAGTGATCTTGGAGAAGTCCAGGTCTATATCTTGGGTTGGATTTGCTCCCGTTGAGTTATTTAATGTGATAGCAAAAGGAACATATCCTGTTGCTGGTGATTGTACCTTACCGGCATTGTCAAAAGAAATTGTTGTATTTTCATTAACAGTTACACCTGGTGTCAAACTTGATACAGTGGCCTTCCATTGATTTAAACCTGTCTTCTCCATCACGATTTTCAAACTGATATCCTGCCCCAATGAATCTTTCACTTTTGTCTCTAATTCTATTTGGGTATTATTCGGTGCACTGGACTTCAAATTCCCATTATAAGTAGCTACACTGGTCGCTTGAGGTGCCATGGTCGTGTTCGTATCAATCTTTATATCCGTAGCGCCACTCTTATTGACCACTCCGGCAGCATCAACGGGAAATCCCTGAACAAGATTACCCTGACCCGTCACAAGATTTCCGTTTGAATCCAGGTAAAAGTTCCCGGCACGCGTGTACATTTCGTTATTTCCTTGCCTCACAACGAAGTATCCATCTCCTGATATGGCGACATCCAATGAGCGTCCGGTAGTTTGAAGACTTCCCTGTGTCTGGATTGTATCGATGGATGATAATGACGATCCAAGCCCTACTTGCTTTGCGTTTTGACCTCCCCGGTTGTCTGTTGCCCTGCTGGCACCGGACACGGTTTGGTTCATGAGATCCTGGAACGTGACCCGGCCCTTTTTATATCCGTACGTATTGACATTGGCGATATTATTACCGATTACATCTAATTTGGTCTGAAAGTTTTTCATTCCACTTATACCTGAATACATTGAACGTAGCATGAATGTTTTCCCCTTTCGTATGTGCTGTTTCAGTCATTCCACAGCATATAGGCTTCCTTCTCGAGGTCCGGCCTATGAATCGATTAATATGGTTCCAGTAATGTTGGTGAATATTTGAGAATTTGCCTCTTCACGGTCGAGTGCAGTGATCACCGTTTGGTTCTTGGCACTTACAATCAATGCGGCATCTTTCAGAATTACCAGTGAGTCCTGTACACCCTTATTCTTCGCTTCTTTCACTTTCTCCCCTATCTTCTCCCACGTTTCAGAAGGGATCGAAATTCCTCTTTGTTCCATCCTCATTTTTGCATGTTTACTGATTTGCAATGAAGAGACATCTTTGATCGCCTTATCCAATTGAGTTGCAAATGATGTAGAAGATCGTGCAGATCGATTAACTGCTTTGCTATGATAATTAGACGAGATAGGTTGCAGTGAGCGGTGAATGAACGTTTTTTCCATTAAACCACTCCCTAAGATTCTATTTTCAACAATGCATTACTGGAGATTTTCTCTCCTGAATCGGTATGAATCCATATTTGGGAATCCTTCTTCGAAACGGATTGAACCACTCCATTCATCTCCCCATCCGCACCACTCCATGTCACCTTCTTGCCTATTAGAAGGGATGCGCTTACGAGAGATGACTCTCCGCTTCCTGAAGTATTCACTTGAGAAATATTCCCCGGATTCAAGATCGTTCCATCCTCCATGATGAATTCAACCGAATCACCTTTAAAACGGACTCCCTTAACAAGTCCTTGTCCTTCTTGAATTTCAGGTACTTCATCTGATTCAGATTCAATGATCTTATGCCAGGTCACTTCTTTCCCTACAAATTGATTATAAGAAATCAGTTGTGTCTGGCTTTGATTATCCACGAACTTCTCCATCGTCTTGGTAAGATTGGTCATTTGCTCCAGGGAAGAAAAAGTCGCCATTTGTGCGATGAAATCCTTGTCCTGCATGGGATTCATCGGGTCTTGATTTTGCAATTGAGTCATGAGGATTTTAAGAAAATCATCTTTCCCTAAAATATCCCCCCCTGCTTCACGCTTAGTCTGAACGGTGGAATATAGTAAACTGGGATCTATTTTCGTCATGTCATCACCTATATTTCAGTATTTACAAGATAATCCTTGAAGGATTGACTTTCCTCTTCATGTGTCGATTCGGGTTGATCGGATTGTTTATGCTGATGGGACTGCTGCCCGGATTGTCCTTTATGCTGACGCTCAGTATCCGTGAATGCCTGCGCGATTTCAATCTTCTCAACATTCAGATTCTGGGCACTGAAAGCATGCTTCAATCCATGAATCTGTGAATCCAGCATTTCTTTGGCACTTGTGGTAGATGCCAGGATTTTCGCTGTCATGACCCCATTCTGCTGCAATAATTCAATTCTTAAAGAACCCAATTGTTCTGGATACAGTTTAATCAGCAGCTTGCTCATATTTGGTTGGGACATCATATTCGATTTACCCAGGATGTTCTGAAATTCTTTAACAAATTGCTCGTATTGAAGGGAGCGGCCAGTCGATGGCAGATTCATTGAAAAGGTTTCAGCCTTAGGCAGGACAAACTGAAGATTCGTTCCCTGAACTGGTAGAATTCCTTTCTTTTCGTTCGTGGAGCCATTTAAATCAGGATTCTTATCATTCGTTTCTTCAGGTACCTTGCGCGTATAGGCTTCTCGCAGAATCCTTGACCAGTCACCTGACGTTTGTGCAAGTTTTGGTAATGTACCCTCTATCCCCGATTGAATATTCTTCACCACATCTTTTAACTCTGCCGCTTTGGATGCATCTGTGACATGCATATCACGAGTACGAGCAAAAAGTTCCAAAACTTTTGCCAATTTGACGGCGCCTTCGATTTGACCTTGGCTATTTAATTCTTTTAAAGAATTTTCTAAAGAAGACTTTGCGGCCCTGGTATCCTTTGAAAGGGCGGACTGTAATACTTGAAGTGTTCCAAGAAGGTCTTCATAAACATCCTCGACCTGCTCCGGATCGACAGGTGACCCCGTTCCCAACATGACAGACTTAAATTCAGAAAAAAGGGTTGTGATTGCTTCAGTACTTACACCTAGAATGTCTGCAATTTGATTAACATCCAGTTCTTTCACTTTTGATAGTTGATCCAACTGCTCTTGTGTGAGGCCGAGATCCTCCAGTTTACCAGCTGCAAGGATGGCTTCAAGATTTACGAGAATTGACAGGCCATCCACTGCCTTGACTTCTTTCAATTCACTGCTTTGGTTGGCGACAAACCCCAAAAGGTGCTGTGAAAATCCAACTTCATTTTTTGGAAGATTCGCTTCCTTATACAGGGGTGATGCAGCGTTTACCCTTTGTGTAGCGATTCCTATTTCCATTCATTCACCTCCTTTAAGAAACAAAACGGATCATTCCTCTGCTGATAGAAGACTTGTATATCTTGCAGCATCCTTTGGCGGCATCTTTTCCAAAATATCTGCCAGCATGTCTGGTTTAATAGTTGAAAGGATCTTCATCGCCTCTTCATCTTCCATGTTCATGAGAACCGGGGCGGCGCTTTTCGCAGACATCGCTTCAAAGGTATTGACAACCTCCTTAAAAGCCCGCTTGTTGTCTTCACCAATCTGCCTTAATTCATTCATTTCTTCATTCTGCTGCTGGATGGTTGCCTGAAGTTGCTCGTTGTCACTGTCTTTTTTATCCATTTCACTTTGAAGCTGGGCTATTTTGGCTTCTTGATCTTCTATCGAAGCGTTTAATGAAATGATTCTCTCTTGTAATTGTTTTCTGTCCTCTTCAGCATCTGAAGGGATGACCTTTGCCAAAAAAGGAATGTCCGATCCTAGTGATTGCGCTTTTTCAAAGATATTGATTCCCGCAAACGTCATGATGACCAAAGCAAAGGTGATAGCAAACAAGAGAGGAATGACGATGATAAAAATGAATCTTTGGAAACGATTATGTGAATCTTTCTTTTCCTCTTCGATTACCTTTGCCATGAAATCACCTAACTCCCCGTTTCAAATATTGAACAACCGACACTTCGTCTAATTGCTTATTTTCCATCGATTGGATATTTTGAAGAAACCGCTCTAAATCTTTTTCTTTCATCTTTTCGTATTTTTTCACTTCTACATTCATATCCACCAGTTTTTCTTCATACCAATTCATCCGATTCCTTGCTTGGATCACTAGATCCTGATAGTAAGAGATGGTCTTTTCAAGATTGGTGATGAACTGTTGGTGATGACGGATATCCTGGACAGATAAGCCCCCCTGTAATTTACTCTCCTGATGGAGCTCAAGGGTTTCTTTCTTTTTCAAAAATTCATATAGCTTACCCGCAACGGTTTCAAACTTTTCAATGGAACCCCTGTACATCTCCTGGACTTCATCTTTTTCTTTTTCTTTCAAAGTTAAAATTCGTTGGAATTTATACTGATAACTCATTCGGATCATCCACCTTTTTCCGATAGCTTGATAAGCTCGTCAACACTCGAGGGCAGGGAAATCTGTTCGTATACACCTTGCTTCAGGAAGGAGATGATTCCCGGATAATAGTTGATGGCTTCATCCACTTCACGGGAAGTCCCTTTTTTGTATGCCCCTATTTGAATCAAATCTTCTGAATTCATATAGGTACTCAATAACTCTCTTATTCTAGTCGCAGCTTGTAAATGTTCTTTAGAGGCAAGGTGATTCATTAACCGGCTGACACTCTTCAGGATATTAATGGCAGGATATTGGCCTCGATTCGAAATCTGACGGTCGAGTACGATATGACCATCGAGTATCCCCCTCACTGTGTCTGAAATCGGTTCATTCAAATCATCACCATCTACGAGAACGGTATAAAACGCCGTAATGCTTCCATGGAGGTTTGTTCCGGTTCTCTCGAGCAGCTTCGGTAAAATGGCGAAAACGGAAGGAGTATAGCCTTTAGTTGTAGGCGGTTCCCCAACCGCCAACCCGATTTCCCTCTGTGCCATGGCAACCCGGGTGGCAGAATCCATCATCAGCATGACGTTCATGCCTTTATCACGGAAGTACTCCGCAATCGCTGTTGCCGTAAAGGCGCCTTTAATTCTCATGAGAGCAGGCTGGTCGGAAGTGGCAGCCACTACAATCGTTCTCTGCAATCCTTCTTCACCTAAATCTCTTTCAATGAATTCTCTTACTTCCCGGCCGCGTTCCCCTACCAAAGCGATGACGTTTAAATCAGCTTTCGTATTTCTGGCGATCATTCCAAGCAGTGTGCTTTTTCCCACACCACTTCCGGCAAAGATTCCCACCCTTTGCCCTTTACCGACGGTCAGCATGCTGTCGATGGCTTTTACGCCCACTTCCATTTTTTCATCAATGGGAGGTCTTGATAACGGATTGGGTGGTTCCTGTTCTGTATAGGCAGTGCTTAATCCAGACGGTAATTGACTTCCATCTAGGGGATGACCGAGGGAATCAATCACCTTCCCGATTAACGATGGCCCGATTTTGATTTCCAATGGTTTTGCCGTTGCTTCGACTAAACTGCCTGGTGATATATCCTGCATGTTGGTATATGGCATAAGGATCACCAAATCATCATTAAACCCCACGACCTCTGCTCTTATCACTTTTTGTTTACCACGGGAGAGAATATGGATATGACACACTTCACCTACAGAGCTTTCGGGACCTTGAGACTCGATCATCAACCCGACTACCCGTTTCACCTTCCCGAACTTTTTGAATGTTGGGATATGGGGGATATGAGAGATAAGATCTGCTGCTTTCATTGAACATCACCTTCGAGAACATGGTGGAGCTTAAGCTTCAATTCTTTCAATTGAGAATCCACACTGACAATGACCCGACCTTGATTCGTTTCAATGTAGCATTCATCAGGGAGAAGATCATCGTTTGCATAGATAAAACATTGAATATCAGTGGGGAACATGACTTCGAGTTCAGACTTGTTCTCAGCAAGAAGCTTATGTCTCGTTGGATGCACATGTATTTGGATATGAGGCAGATCCCTCACTTCCTTTAGTCCCCGTTCCACGATGGAAAGGAATAGATCCGGTTCATCCTTCAATTTTTGATTCATGATTTTGCCGGCGCATGCTATCCCAAGATCTATAATGACTTTCTCTGCCCTTTGAATGTAACCCTCATACTGTTCCCTGTTGTTCTCTGTAATCTCGTTTGCTTCCTGCAGTTTGTCCTCATATTCCTGGTAGCCTTTCTTTCTGCCTTCTTCTTCTCCTTGCAGGAATCCGGCATTATAAGCCTCTTGCATAAGCTGTTCCCGTTCTGTTATCCATCTTTCTTTATCAAGTAACAACCGTTCTTCTTCGCGACGAACCTCCTCATTTGCTTCCCGGATGATTCGTTCTGCTTCGATGGTCGCTTGCTCTATGATTTGATCCCTTCGAATCGATGCATCCCCTATTAACCTATCTTCCTCTGGGGATGCGTCTCCCATCGGCTTAACTCTCTTAAGAGAGATTACTTTGCGGTTGTCTTCAATAGATTGAGTTACGGTAGACTTTATGATCCTAGACAATGATATCGTCTCCTCCACCACGGGCGATGATGATTTCACCAGAATCCTCTAACCTTCTTATGACTGCTACAATCCGCGACTGTGCTTCTTCAACATCCCGCAATCGGACAGGCCCCATGAATTCCATTTCTTCTTTAAGGGTCTCAACCATCCTGTTAGACATATTCCTGAATACCACTTCTTTCACTTCATCACCTGACACCTTAAGTGAGAGAAGCAGATCTTCATTATCACAATCCCTGATCACACGCTGGATGGAGCGGCCATCGAGTGTGACAATGTCTTCAAATACAAACATTCTCTTCTTGATTTCTTCGGCTAATTCCGGATCTTGAATCTCCAAGGCATCCAGGATGGTTTTCTCTGTCGAACGATCTACCCCGTTCAACACTTCCACTACCGCTTCCACCCCGCCGGTTTGCGTATAATCCTGTGTAACTGTGGCTGAAAGTTTCCTTTCAAGGATGGCTTCCACCTCACTGATCACTTCAGGAGAGGTTCCATCCATCACCGCAATCCTTCTCGCGATATCTGCCTGGACTTCCTGTGGAAGCTCTGAAAGTATCTGACCTGCTTGTTGAGGGTCAAGATAGGATAGAATCAATGCAATCGTCTGAGGATGTTCATTCTGGATGAAGTTAAGAATTTGAGCTGCATCCGCTCTTCTTGCAAAGTCAAAGGGTTTGACCTGTAAGGAAGAGGTCAGGCGATTAATGATCGCTGTGGCCTGCTCAGATCCAAGCGCCTTCTCCAGGACCGTCTTCGCATAGCCGATCCCACCCTGTGAGATATAATCCTGTGCAATGGCGATTTGATGAAATTCCTCTAAAATGTCTTCCTTAGCTTCCGTTTCTACCTTCTTCACTCCGGAAATCTCTAATGTTAATTTCTCGATATCTTCTTCCGACAAATGCTTGTAAACGGATGCTGATACATCAGGACCAAGAGAGATCAGGAGGATGGCCGCCTTTTGATTACCTGTTAAACCTTTCTCTCTTCTAACCATGTTCATTCCTCCTAATCCTCTGCTAACCAGGTACGTAACAGTTTCGCAAATTCTTCCGGTTTATCTTTAGCCATTTTTTCCAGCTGCTTACGGCGAATCGAACCTTCTGTCTCTTCTTTAGGTTCAATATCCGGGATCTGGACCGGCTCTCTGGTTTCTTCATATTCCATTTCTTCTATCGATTCATTCTTTCTTGAACGTAATAAGAAAAATACTAAAAGAAGAATCACTACAAGGAGAATGCCTCCCACAACATATGTCCACCAAGGCAGTGCAGGTTTCTCTTCAGATGCAACATCCACTTTCCCATTGAACGGCTGAACCGAGACGACTACCTTTTCTGCAATTGCGTCATCCGTGAGTTCAGGGTTCGCTTCCTTATCAATGGACGTGCGTACGATCGTCGATAATACTTGACGTATATCATCAACCCTGTCCTGTGGTAAGGACGATTCTTTTTCGGGATCAGGCGGTTCCACCATGACCTGTATTCCCAGGTCCCTAATCTTATAAGGACTTTCTACAATCTCTTTTTTGATCCGGTTGACTTCATTATTAATCGTTTCTTCCATCCGTTCATAGTCACCATTCGATTCTGAACTGGAGCCGTATGTAACACCGCTGTTCGTAGGCTCATTGGCATCTCCGGCACCTGGTGTCCCTCCTGGAGGAGTACCTTCACCCGAGAACGTTTCAGTAATCCTCTGAGCACTGACTGCGATCCCTTCCATATTTTCTTCATCGACAGGTGTCACGAGGTTTTCTTCGCGGTTTTCCTGGGTAAAGTCAATATCAGTAGTCACGGAAACTACTACCTTATTAAAGCCGATCAGCGTACCGAGCATGTTTTGAACCTGACGTTGAATATCACGCTCGACTTCTTTCTTTACATTCATTTGCTGTGCAAAATTTCCGCTTCCCGTGGAATTATTTTGAGATTCTAAATCAAAATACTCAAAATATTGATTCATGATGGCGATATTCTCTGTAGGAAGATCTGGAACACTTTTCGAAACAAGATGATAAAGTGATTTGATTTGCTTTTGGTCAAATGTGAAACCCGGCTTGGTATCCAGGACAATGGAGGCAGATGCATTTTGCACATCATCACTTAGGAAAATCTGTTTCTCAGGAAGATTGATCATGACTTTTGCATCCTGGATCCCGTCAATTCCCTTCATCAAATTGGCCAATTCCGTTTGCATGGCGTCCAATTTCATGACATTGAACTCATTATCGGTCATGCCGAATCCGGCATTTTGACTGAAGAAAGAATAGTCGATGCTCCCTGAGTTAGGTATCCCTTCTGCAGCCAGTTCGACTTTCAGTGTATCGACCTGTTCTTTAGGGACCATGATGGTCGATCCACTATCGGTAATTTCTGAAGGGATTCCTCTGCCATCCAGATTCTCTTTGATGGTTCCCGTTTCAGAAGGTGATAAATTGCTATATAACGGTTCGAGAGTCGTCCGCGTTGAAAAATAACTAACCGCACTGATCAGGATGACGGCAATCAGAAAGATGGCTCCCATGCTGATTTTTTGTTTTTTTGTTCTGCTTGTCCAATAAGTCTTTATTTGCTCTGTATATTTCTTAAACGATTCATTCATTACAATCCTCCGGTACTCGACTGCATGAGCCTACTACATTGGCATTCTCATTATCTCTTGATATGCTTCCACTACTTTGTTACGGACTTCCATTGTCGCTTGCAGGGTGATGCTTGCCTTTTGTGAAGCGATCATCACCTGATGGAGATCAACGTTTTCACCCCGGACAAGTTTTTCCGTTAATTGATCTGACTGCACTTGCATCTTATTGACTTCGTCGATGGACTTTTTAAGTAATTGACTGAAGTTTTCTGTTGCCTCTGAAGGAGAACTATTATTTTTTGAAAATGACGGACTTATAACCGTCGGTGTTACCGAACTTATATTGTGTATGGCCATAGGACTACAACCTTTCTTTACTTACCGATTTCTAATGACTTCATTAACATTGCTTTATTTGCATTAAATACTGTCACATTTGCTTCATAGGACCGTGTAGCTGAAATGAGGTCTACCATCTCCCGCAGGGGATCTACATTGGGCAGGCGTACATACCCATCATCATTTGCATCTGGGTGCAGAGGGTCATACACCATTTTAAATGGTGTTTCATCGTCCTCTTCAATCCTTGAAACTTTCACTCCACTTCCAATTGAGTGGTTGCCCCTTGTGTTCATCGCCTGGTTTAAAAAAGACGAAAACTGCTCTTCCTTTGGCGCCATCACGACAGACTTTCGTTGATAAGGCTGCCATTCACCATCCACCATTTTCCCTCTCGTTGTATCCACATTAGCCATGTTGGACGAAATGACGTCCATCCTTAACCGTTGGGCGGTTAATGCAGAAGCCGTTGAATTCATACCTGTAAATAACCCCATACTTACTTGCCACCCCTTATGACTGATTGCAGACTGTTAAACTTCCCATTTATCCGGTCTGACAGGGCATTAAAATAAATTTGATTGGTTGCCATCTCTGACATTTCCTGATCCAGATCTACACCATTTCCATTATGGTTGTATTGAAAAGAGGATTTCGTCTTTACGGCAGGATGTTGACTGTCTGATCCAAAGGTAAAGTGACGCTGATTCGTTCTTTTCGCTTCCAATTGTTGAGTGGAATGATCCAATATCGACTTAAACTCTACTTTTTTCGCTTTATAATTCGGTGTATCTACATTCGCAATATTTTGAGAAATCACTTTCTGATTTAACGAGGCGTAGTTCAGCCCGTTTTCGAGTGTTGAGAAGGTGTTGGAAAAAAGTTTCACTTTAGGCACCTCTATCCGTTTTTTTGACATGTTTCAACTATTTTTGACATATTTATCATACAACAGTATTTATTGTAATGTTTAGCATGATTAGTGTCTATGAATATTCCGTAAATTTTAAAGAAAGATGGAGATATTCGTCGTATTCGTGACTTTTCATCTACTTTTTAACCTTATATTCCCATGGATATTTTTACAAATAAAAATGGTTTTTCTCATTTTGTTACATTGATATTACAAGGAGATGGAATAGTAAGAAAGAGGGCACCTTACATATCCCCAATAGACCGGTCACATGCGAGAAATTCATTCCCAATATGCATAAGAAAACTTCACCTAAGATCAGGTGAATCCTTAAACCCCTCTATTTATCCCCCAGTTCGGAAGGATGTCGAATTTGGTCGTAACATTGTTGTAACTTTATTGTACTATCACCATCATAGATGACAATACAAAAAGAACAATTGCCGATAGTCCATTCGACTTATTTTCCCTAAACAATCTGACATTTCACTACAGTCCATATAAGCTGAGAAGCTATAGGACTGGCACTTACGCTTGTAAAGTTGATTGTAGCGGAAGGTGCTCGAATCTTGCGGGAAACGCTGGACAGGTGAGACCCCGAGGAGGCTCACCGCCAGCCCCGCGGAAAGCGAGCACCTGGAGCGGAAATCAACCACTACTCACTTCATCCAAAAACAACACGTAAATAGCTAAATGATATATCCGAACGATTTCGATTTTAAATATGAACTTCGAATACTCGTTGGGATTTTCTTTTACCTAATCACTTTTGTCTCAGCATCAATTTAATACAAAAAAAAGCTGTTTCCCCGAGAGGGAAACAGCTTTTTTATATTAGTTTGTACGCAATTTATCTAATTCCACCAAGAATTTATTATTTAATACCTTGATGTAAGTACCTTTCATTCCCAGAGAACGGGATTCAATAACGCCTGCACTTTCAAGCTTGCGAAGGGCGTTGACGATCACTGAGCGCGTAATTCCGACTCTATCAGCGATTTTAGAAGCAACCAGAAGTCCTTCATTTCCATTAAGTTCTTCAAAGATGTGTTCAATGGCTTCTAACTCACTGTATGAAAGGGAGCTGATTGCCATCTGGACGACAGCCTTGCTTCTGGCTTCCACTTCGATTTCATCGGCTTTTTCACGAAGGATCTCCATCCCTACTACAGTTGCTCCATATTCAGCGAGAATCAGATCATCATCTTCAAAGCTTTCTTCAAGACGAGCAAGGATTAATGTTCCTAATCTTTCCCCACCACCGATGATCGGGACGATGGTCGTTAAACCATTTTTGAAGAACTCTCTATTTTCAACAGGGAAAGCGGTATATTCGCTGTTCACATCCAGGTTGGGAGATGTTTCTTGTACATTAAATAAATTTTGAGTATACTCTTCAGGAAATTGACGGTCAGCAAGCATTTGCTTCATCCGCTCATTTTCGATTTGTTGATTGATGGCATAGCCAAGTAGTTTTCCACGACGGCTAACTACGAATACATTCGCCTCAATCACCTGACTTAATGTTTCTGACATTTCTTTGAAGTTCACCGGTTTCCCAGCTGCTTTTTGCAGCATGGCATTGATTGTTCTTGTTTTACCTAATAAATTCATTACGTTTCCTCCTACTACAACTAAAGTGTATCTATTATTTAATTTTATATGATCCTTAATCCATCTACCTATACCCCATAAAGGGTAAAGAAAAACTTAAAGAATGAACTGACTCAGATCTTTATCTTTTGAAATGGCGCCAAGTTTATCATCCACATATTGCGGTGTGATCTTTACCGTCTCCAGGGTGATATCAGGCGCTTCAAAGGATAGGTCTTCAAGTAGTTTTTCCATGATTGTATGAAGTCGTCTGGCCCCGATATTATCGGTGTTTTGATTCACATCATAAGCGATTTCAGCGAGTCTACGAATAGCATCGTCAGAAAATTCAATTTGTATACCTTCTGTTTCCATTAAAGCAATATATTGTTTAATAATGGCATTATCCGGTTCAACAAGGATCCGCACGAAGTCGTCTGTAGACAACTTCTGAAGTTCCACCCTGATCGGGAAACGTCCCTGCAATTCAGGGATAAGATCAGAAGGTTTACTCATGTGGAAGGCACCGGCTGCAATGAATAGGACATGATCTGTCTTCACTGATCCATATTTCGTGACAATGGTCGATCCTTCCACGACCGGAAGGATATCCCGTTGAACTCCTTCCCTGGATACATCAGCAGAAGATTGGCCTGAGCTCTTGCTGGCAATTTTATCGATTTCATCAATGAAGATGATCCCGGATTGCTCTGCACGAATGATTGCTTCCTGGGTTACTTCATCCATGTCAATAAGCTTTTGAGCTTCCTCATTTGTCAGCACAACTCTTGCTTCCTTCACCTTCAATTTACGCTTTTTCTTTTTCTTCGGCATGAAATTACTCAGGGCATCCTGCATATTCATCCCCATTTGTTCCATTCCTGAACCTTGGAGCATATCAAACATGGATGCTGGCTGCTCCTCGACTTCAATTGTGATGAATTCCTCTTCCAATTCACCATTTTCAAGTCTTTTTTCCATTCTTCTTCTTTGCTCTTGGAGTGAAATCTCTTCCTGCTTTTCTTCCTCTTCTTCAGATGTACCTTGTGCCCCGTTGCCGCCGAAGATCATTTCGAATGGGTTTTTATAAGAAGATGATTTCTTTTTGGACGGAACCACAAGCTCTACCAGACGCCGACTTGCATTTTCAGCTGCTCTTTCCCGGACACCGACCATTTTCTCCTCTTTCACCAGACGGACGGATGTCTCAACCAGATCTCTGACCATCGATTCAACATCACGTCCAACATAACCCACTTCCGTAAACTTGGTTGCCTCCACTTTTACAAATGGGGCACGGACCAATTTTGCGATCCTTCTGGCTATTTCCGTTTTACCGACACCCGTCGGACCCATCATTAGGATATTCTTTGGAATCACTTCATCTTTCAATACATCGGATAGAAGGCTCCGTCTGTAACGATTTCTCAGCGCTACGGCAACCGCTCTCTTGGCGTCCTTTTGGCCTACAATGTATTGATCCAATCGTTCAACTATTTGTCTCGGGGTTAAGTGATCAGTACTCTTCATCAAATGGCACACTCCTTACTTTCCTATAGTGTGAGAGAATATCAATTCTTACCTGTAATAGCTTAAAGCTCTTCAACGATAATTTGGTTATTCGTATATACACATATATCGGCAGCGATTTGAAGGGAAGAACGTGCGATTTCCTTTGCAGTCAAGTGGTCTCCGGCATACTGCTTTAATGCCCTGCCGGCGGATAATGCGTAATTTCCACCGGAACCGATGGCCAGGATCCCATCATCCGGTTCAATCACTTCACCTGTCCCCGAAATTAACAGAAGGTGGCTTTCATCCATGACAATCAACATCGCTTCAAGCTTTCTCAGTACTTTATCGCTCCTCCACTGTTTTGCGAGCTCGACTGCAGCTCTTGGAAGGTTGCCGTTGAACTCCTGAAGCTTCCCTTCAAACATTTCAGACAAAGTGAACGCATCGGCAACGGATCCCGCGAATCCAGCCAATACTTTTCCATTAAAAAGCTTTCGTACTTTTTTTGCCGTATGCTTCATGACAACTGAATTACCGAATGTTACCTGTCCGTCACCGGACATCGCACACTTGCCATTATGCTGTACGGCAAATATTGTGGTTGCGTGGAATTGTTCCATTTCCTAAACCTCCAACTCTTCTAAGCACGTGGGTGATGTGCTAAATACGTTTTTCGTAACTGATCCTTGGAAACATGGGTATACAGCTGTGTGGATGAAAGCTGAGCGTGTCCAAGAAGTTCCTGAACCGTCCTTAAATCGGCGCCATTATTCAATAAATGGGTTGCAAACGTGTGACGCAGCATATGGGGGTGTATCTTCCCCGTCAAGGATGCTTTCTCGATAATCTTATTTAAAATGAGACGGATGCCTCTTTGGGTTAATGCTCCACCACGATGGTTGACCAGCAATTGAGTATGGGAAACATCCTTCGCAAGCTTCGGCCGGGAATGTAATATGTATTGTTCTAAGGCATCATGTGCAAAGCTTCCAAATGGGACATACCTTTCTTTTTTCCCTTTCCCTTTTACCAGGAGCGTAGACATCCCAAGGTCCACGTCACCCAACTGTATATTCGTACACTCACTTACACGGATCCCCGTGGCATAAAGAAGTTCGAATATAGCCAGGTTACGCATCTCTAATGGGGTGTCCCCGTCACAAGCAACCAGCAATGCCTGTATTTCCTCTTCATAAAAAAAGGCAGGCAATCGTTGTTCCTTCTTCGGAAGATTAACATAGGAAAAGGGGTTATCGAGTAGTTGCTTTTCCCGATTTAAATAACGGTAAAAGCTTCTTATGCTCGAAACCTTCCTTGAGACGGAAGACCTCTTTAAACCGTGATCATGCAGCTTAGTTAAAAAAAGTCGTGCATCAGAATACTCGACATCTTTTAGTGAACGTAAACCTTGTTCTTTCATAAATACGTAAAATTCTTCGATATCATGACGATATTGTTCAAATGTATGAACAGAATAATGTTTTTCTATTTGTAAATATTCAGTAAAGGAATGTAATTGTTCTTCTAATTGCTTATTCATGTTTAACACCTCACAAGGGCTACTAAATAGTAACACAACCGGGGAACCCTTGCAATGAATTTTACACTTTTTTCGCAAAGTTCTGAATTGTTTCCAAGGCCCGGTTTGCATGCTGCTCATTGCGTTCTTTCTTCCCTTTTACCTTTTTTGGTAATTCCGGGAAAAGACCGAAATTGGCATTCATCGGTTGAAAGTTATGTTTATTCGCTGTAGTGATATATCTTGCCATACTTCCCATGGCCGTTTCAAATGGAAACACGACGGGTTCTTCTTTAACTGCGAGTTTGGCGGCATTGATACCAGCAATCAATCCACTTGCAGCAGATTCCACATATCCTTCCACACCTGTCATTTGGCCGGCGAAAAACAGGTTCCCATGATCCTTTAACTGATACGTATCCTTCAGGACCTTCGGTGAATTGATGAAGGTATTCCTGTGCATGACGCCGTAACGCACAATATCAGCATTCTCTAGTCCAGGGATCAATTGCAGAACCTCTTTCTGAGGTCCCCACTTTAAATGGGTTTGGAATCCGACAATATTATAAAGGGTCCCCGCGGCATCATCCTGTCTCAACTGTACCACGGCATATGGACGTTTACCTGTTTTGGGATCTTCAAGTCCCACCGGCTTAAGGGGGCCGAATAACATCGTCTTCTTCCCGCGGGAAGCCATTACCTCAATGGGCATGCATCCTTCAAAGAATACTTCTTTCTCAAATTCTTTCAACGGCACCGTCTCTGCGGAGATAAGGGCTTCATAGAATCGATTGAACTCACTCTCGGTCATCGGACAGTTCAAGTATGCAGCTTCCCCTTTGTCATATCGGGACTTTAAATATACTTTGTCCATATCGATGGAATCCTTTTCTATGATCGGGGCAGCCGCGTCATAGAAGTATAAATGTTCTTCCCCTGTCAGTCGTTTGATTTGATTAGAAAGACCCTCACTCGTCAGCGGCCCGGTAGCAACAATGGTGATACCCTCCGGTAAATCCGTTACTTCCTCATTAAACACGGTAACATTCGGGTGGTTCTTCACTTTATTTGTAACATGTGCTGCAAATTCATGACGATCGACGGCAAGTGCGCCTCCAGCCGGTACAGAGCAGGCATCCGCTGCTGCCATAATGACTGAATCCAAACATCTCATTTCTTCTTTTAATACTCCGACTGCATTCGTAAGTGTATTCGCCCTGAGTGAATTACTGCACACCAATTCTGCAAATTTATCTGTATGGTGGGCAGGGGTTTTGATGATGGGTCTCATTTCGAAAAGGTTGACCTTTATTCCCCTTTTCGCAATTTGCCAAGCCGCTTCACTTCCTGCTAACCCTGCTCCAATAACATTTACTGACATTTATCTGTTGACCTCCTACATTCCGAGCGCTTTATCCAATTTGCATTGTACACCAAGGGACAATGATAAGAAAGATAATTATATATTGAAAATATGTATCCTTTGTTACAAAGATTCAGAGAAAACACAAAAGGGCTGACCCACCAGGTAATAGAGAAATCACCTGTTGGGACAGTCCCTCGTTCCATTGTATTCGTTCATTGTTCAACAATCAATCGTTTTTCATCACTATTTCTGAGGTTCTTCTTTATAATCACAATTCGTGCATTGAATTTGATTACCTTTTTTAAGCTTCTTCTCCACGAGCAGCTCTGAACATTTCGGACATTTCCGTTCAATCGGTTTATCCCATGATAAGAAATCACATTCGGGATACTGGTCACATCCGTAGAAAATACGCTTCTTCTTGCTTTTACGCTCAATGATATTCCCTTTTTCACATTTAGGGCATTTCACACCGATTTCTTTCACGATCGGCTTGGTATTACGACAATCAGGAAAATTGCTGCAGGCCATGAACTTACCGTATCGTCCCATTTTGAATACCATTGCGTGACCGCATTCTTCACAGTCTTCCCCGGCAGGTTCATCGCGGATTTCAATTTTCTCCATTTCATTTTCTGCTTTTTCGAGATGTTTTTCAAAATCCTGATAAAACCGGTCAATGATTCTTTCCCACTTCACATTGCCGTCCTCGATGTCATCCAGGCTCCGTTCCATGTTAGCTGTGAACTCGACATCGATGATATCAGGGAAGAATTCCCTCACTAACTCTAGCACGATTTCTCCAAGTTCTGTCGGGATAAATCGCTTGTTATCCAGAGTAACGTATCCTCTCCTTTGAATCGTATCAAGTGTCGGAGCATATGTGGACGGTCTGCCGATACCGAGTTCTTCCAATGTTTTCACGAGTCTTGCCTCGGTGTATCTTGGCGGCGGCTGTGTGAAATGCTGATTGGGATCAATGTTTTCACTCTTCACTTTATCTTTTTCTTCAAGTGCAGGAAGGAAATTGTCCTTTTCTTCTTTTTGATCATCTGATCCCTCAACATATACTTTCATAAAACCCGGGAATTTCACTTTCGAACCAGATGCCCTGAACATAACGGAGCCGTTTACGAGATCTACACTCATCGTGTCCATGACAGCAGGTGCCATCTCACTTGCTACGAAACGCTCCCAAATCAATTTATACAGGCGATATTGGTCTCTTGAAAGGAATTGTTTAACCGAAGACGGGTCCCTCAAGGTACTGGTAGGCCGAACGGCTTCATGGGCATCCTGGGCTTTTTGTTGTTTTTTCTCTTTACGCTCAGACTGTTTGATAAAATCCTCGCCATATTTATTCACGATATATTCATTGGCTTCTTTCTGAGCTACTTCAGAAATCCGGGTGGAGTCCGTTCTCATGTACGTGATAAATCCGACGGTTCCTTGTTTCCCCATTTCGATTCCTTCGTATAATTGCTGTGCAAGCATCATCGTCTTCTTTGCCCGGAAATTCAATTTACGGGCTGCCTCCTGCTGAAGGGATGAAGTGGTAAACGGTGGTGCGGGATTTCTCTTTCTTTCCTTCTTTGTGACTTTATTCACTTCGAAAGACTTCCCTTTCACCTTACCAAGGACATCCTTTACTTCTTCTTCGGTTTTCAATTCCACCTTTTTACCGTCCATGCCATAAAATGATGCCTGGAAGGTATCGTTACCTTTTGTGAATTCTGCTTCGATGGACCAATACTCTTCAGGAGTGAAGGCTTTGATTTCATTTTCCCTGTCGATGATCAACCGGACTGCAACGGATTGGACCCGTCCTGCACTCAGTCCCTTTTTAACCTTTTTCCATAATAATGGGCTGATGTTGTAACCGACTAACCGGTCCAGGATCCTTCGTGCCTGTTGGGCATCCACCAGGTCCATATTGATTGCACGGGGGTGCTTGAATGATTCTTTGATCGCATCCTTCGTAATTTCGTTGAATACGACCCGGCATTCTGATGTAGTATCCATATCAAGGCTATGAGCCAAGTGCCAGGCGATTGCTTCCCCTTCTCTGTCGGGGTCGGCTGCCAGAAAGATTCTTTTCACTTTTTTTGCTGCGGTTTTTAATTCTTTTAATACGGGGCCTTTGCCGCGTATGGTGATATACTTCGGTTCGAATTCATTTTCGACATCGACGCCCATCTGACTTTTTGGCAAGTCCCTGACGTGGCCCATTGATGCCCTGACCTTATATTTTTTACCTAAATAACGTTCAATCGTTTTCGCCTTAGCCGGCGATTCCACTATTACTAAATAATCTGCCATCCAATAAGCCTCCTTAAAGAGGAAAATAATCACTGTTTTATAGCACCTTGGAATGTTCTTTCAACAAGCACAAACGGAAACGTTTACACTTACATTCACATAGGTGTAAGAATGATTTCAGTGTAGAGAAGTACTGCTCTTATCTATTTATTTCTCTTATATACAGTTTTTGATACCTGTTGCAAAATGTATAACAGTTTTACCATAAATGCAACCATTTTGTATAAAATACATGTGATATTCATCGTTTCATGTTCACAAAATCCCTTTATTAATAGATTTTACATCATATTTTCAAAGTTTATACCCTGAGCTCTGAGAATATGTCTTCTATTGTCAGAACCATCTTTGCACCTTCTTGTATCAGGGCGTTTGTTCCTTCTGCTAACGGATCGTGTATGGACCCTGGTATGCACAGAACTTCTCTGCCTTCATTCAAAGCATAATCCGCCGTGATATAGGTACCGCTCTTTTTTGTCGCTTCTGTGACAAGTACCGCATCACTGAGCCCACTGATGATCCGATTTCTAAATGGGAAATGCCATTTTTCCGGTTTGATATATGGGGGATATTCAGAAAGTAGGAGGTGATGATCCTTCATATGATTGGCCAAATCCATATTTTGCTTAGGATAAATATGCTGGAATCCTCCTCCAAGCACCCCTATCGTTCTGCCACCTGATCTTATCGCTTCTTTATGAGCGATCGTATCTGCCCCTTTTGCCAGTCCGCTTACAATCACAACCTCACGTTTGACCAGTTGTGGAATCATGGTGTGAAGTACTTTTTCTGTGTAGGAAGTGGCATTTCTGGAACCTATGACAGCCAATTTTGGAGAAGAGAGGAGCAGTTTCCTGTCCCCTTTTAAAAAGAGTAGAAATGGCGGATCATACACATTTTTCAACAAGGCGGGATAATCTTCATCATAAACGGTGATCCACTCTATGTTATTCTCGGCATAGAGCTGCATATAGCGTTTTGAAGGAAAGGAATGGAGGTCTTTATAGAAGGTTTCTATATTCGTAGTAGTAGCACGGGTTATCTGTTGGAGCTTTGATATAGGGAGTGTAAGGACAGAGTGAAGTTCCTGATGAGTTTCAACTAATCGTTTTATTCCTTTCAAGCCAATTCCTCGGCAGTGGTGAATATGAAAGACAAGATGGCGGTTTCCTTTCATTAAAAGCCTCCTAACTATCATTTGAATAGATAAAACTGAGACTGACAGCCAAGCCGTCAGTCTCAATAAAAGATTAATGCGTTTTACATTTATCGAGGATTCCCTCTTCTTTAAGAACCTTGATCAATGTTTCACCCATATCTGATGGAGTCGGCGCAACTTGAATTCCACATTCATTCATGACGCGGATTTTCTCATCTGCCGTTCCTTTACCACCTGAAATAATCGCACCGGCATGTCCCATACGTTTCCCTGGAGGTGCAGTACGCCCACCGATGAAGCCTACTACCGGCTTCGTCATATTTGCCTTGATCCACTCAGCGGCTTCTTCTTCTGCAGTACCTCCGATTTCACCGATCATGATCACGGCATACGTATCTTCATCATCATTGAATGCCTTCAATACGTCGATGAAATCTGTACCGTTTACAGGGTCTCCACCGATACCGACTGCCGTTGACTGTCCGATTCCAGCTTGTGAAAGTTGGTGAACGGCTTCATACGTTAGTGTACCAGAACGGGAAACAACCCCCACATGACCTTTTGTATGGATGTAACCAGGCATGATCCCGATTTTACACTCGTCAGGAGTGATGACTCCGGGACAGTTAGGCCCGACAAGGCGTGTTTTCTTGCCTTCCATATAACGCTTAACCTTCACCATATCCAATACAGGGATATGCTCTGTGATACAAATGGCCAAATCAAGCTCGGCATCTACCGCTTCCATGATTGCATCTGCTGCAAATGGAGCAGGAACATAGATAACGGAAGCATTTACGCCAGTTGCTTTCTTCGCTTCTTCCACAGTATTGAAAACAGGTACGCCTTCAACCTCTGTTCCGCCTTTTCCAGGTGTAACACCTGCCACGATCTGTGTACCGTATTCAAGCATTTGCTTTGTATGGAAAAGAGCTGTTGATCCTGTAATTCCTTGTACAACAACCTTGGTATCTTTATTAATAAATACGCTCATTAGTCCCCCGCCTTTCTCAGCCTACTTGCTCAACGATTTTTTGTGCGCCGTCTGCCATGGATTCAGCTGCAATAATATTCAATCCTGATTCATTAAGGATTTCTTTTCCTAAGTCAACATTCGTTCCTTCAAGACGAACCACAAGTGGTACTTGAAGACCGATCTGCTTGGCTGCTTCAACTACACCCGTTGCAATGACGTCACACTTCATGATTCCACCGAAGATATTAACGAAAATACCTTTAACGTTTTCATCAGAAAGGATGATTTTGAATGCTTCTGTTACCTTCTCTGCCGTTGCACCGCCCCCAACATCCAGGAAGTTAGCGGGATCTCCGCCATAATGCTTCACGATGTCCATCGTAGCCATGGCAAGTCCTGCACCGTTAACCATGCAGCCGATATTACCGTCAAGGGAAATATAGCTCAGGTCATATTTGGAAGCTTCGATTTCTTTCGCATCTTCTTCTTCAAGATCCCGTAATTCGATGACATCTTTTTGACGGTATAATGCATTTGAATCGAAGTTGAACTTCGCATCAAGTGCCATGACGTCTCCATCACCTGTCACTACTAGAGGGTTGATTTCGACAATTGAAGCATCCTTTTGGATGTACACATTGTAAAGACCCATCATGAACTTAGCCGCTTTTCCTACAAGTTTTTGAGGGATATTGATATTGAATGCAATACGTCTCGCTTGGAAACCTGTTAATCCGACCACTGGATCGATGTACTCTTTAAAGATTTTTTCCGGTGTTTGTTCCGCTACTTCTTCGATTTCCGTTCCGCCTTCTTCAGATGCCATCAGGACAACCTGGGAAGTTGCACGGTCGAGTACTAGACCTACATAATACTCTTTCTTGATATCACAGCCTTCTTCGATAAGTAAGCGCTTTACTTCCTTACCTTCAGGACCCGTTTGGTGAGTAACTAAAGTTTTTCCGATTAATTCTTCTGCATATGTACGCACTTCGTCAAGGCTCTTGGCGATTTTGACTCCGCCTGCTTTCCCCCGTCCACCTGCGTGGATTTGCGCCTTTACAACATATACGCTGGAATCTAACGTCTTCGCCGCTTCTACTGCCTCTTCAGCTGTAAAAGCCACTTTACCATTTGGTACGGACACCCCGTAATTTCTGAGGATTTCTTTACCTTGATATTCATGGATATTCATTTTCCATCCTCCTATCAAACTCTTCAAAAAATAGACTGCGCTTTCATTGTATAAAATGACAGTATATATGTCTACCATTATGCTAAAAATATTATATTAATTTAAAAATTCTGAACATATTTAGATAGAATTCATCCACATTACGCCATTTTCACTGTGAGATATGCATATAAATTATTATACTCAAAAAATATATTTCACCTAATCAATCTAGCAACCTTCATCTTCACGGTGAGTCCCATCTGGTTATTCTTTCTTTGATATGTCTTTGTCCAAACGGTATATAAAAGCGAACACTTCCGCTACGGCCCCATATAATTCCTCCGGGATGGATTCACCGATATCCAGGTTGCCAAGCAGGGATAACAGGCTCTTATCCTCTTGAACAGGTACTCCATGCTCACCCGCTTTTAACAGGATATTTTCAGCGATCATCCCTTTTCCTTTTGCCACGACTTTCGGGGCTGATCCATCCTGCTGATTATACCCCAGAGCAATCGCTTCTTTCCTCTCGTGACGGGCTTTCATATCCTTACATCAACTCCGGAAAATGTTCGGTTGGACTCGTCCCCTAAGATCTTTTCTGAGAGGCTTTCGTGTTTATCGGGTTTCTTCACCTTTACGGAGGATAGCTGATAGTCCAATTTCTCGAGGCCATTTTTCAGATCAGGAATGAGTGGTTGGGACAAGGCTTCTGCTGCTGGATGGTCATTCCAAACGGTAAGTGAAATGACACGGTGTTGAACCTGCATATCGATCAAGGTTTCATCCATTTCCTTCATATTCAAGTAAAATAATACCCGGCAATAGTCACCGTCGATGACTCCCTTTTCCTTCTCTTTTCCTGTCCATTGTAACGTGATATCCGTATTTCGTCCGAACAGATACATTGGAAACTGCTGAACGATTGTAAGGAGAGGGGATGGATCCTGGGAGTGAAGCACTTGATGGTTCATCCTCAGGACAATGTCATCGGCTAATTGGCGGATGTCTGTCGCCGGATGTTGCTGGCTTAGCCCGATAAGATGCTCCTTCAGCGTATTGCCCTGGATCTCAAGTCCTTTATGGACCTGAGCTTCATAGTTGATTCCAAACTCACCGATCACCCTTTTTAATACTTTGGCCAATTCATCTCCCCTGAGTTGTTCCGTCAGGTCCGATACCGTCTGATGGTAGAGCATCTGAAAGATTTTTTCCTGATTGGATGAAGGGACACCTTTCCCCCATATCTGTTCAAGCCTGCTAAAGTTCATTTCCACGAGCCTTTCCTTCCCTGCTAATCCGATCAGCTGTCTTGCCGCTGCTTCAGGCGTCTCTTCTTGGGTTCCCTCCAGGCGGGTTTCTGAGCCTGTAAGGATGTTCATCCATTTATCCACAAGGGAGAAAGCTGATTTAGTGTATTCTTGACCGGACCCACTCACACCTGGAGCCTGGTTACGGCCGCTTCGAAGACCCTCAAAAGACGCCGGCTCGCCCTCCCCATCTGAAGTGACCCTATCAAGGATCATGCCCGCTAATCCTTCCTTCCATTGATTCATGACCGTTTCGCCCGGGATGAATCCAAGGGACTTTAATACATCGAAATGTCCCAAACGGGTTGCGTACGTCTGGGAAGAATTCGCTAAACCCGTCAAAGCTTTGATGACAAGATTTTCAGATATATTCCTTCTCAAGGGTTCCTGAATCCTTCGAATCATTTGAAGAGTGCCTCCATCTCCTCCCGCTTCGCTTAACCTTGAAGAAAGAGTATCCAGAAGGGAAATAAAATCACCTTTTTCCCCGGCTTTCATCGAAAGGAATACCCTGTTTGTAAATGGCATGTTCCTCTTAGCCATTTCCACGATGATTTTTGAATGAAGAGGTGCATCTTTCCCTGTCACATGCTTCCCTGCAAACACCAGCATCTCTTTATGAATCGGTATCTTATCCTTCACAAGGTCCTTTACCAAAGAAGTCATAGCTTTCTCATCGCCCGAAATGGATAGATGATGCAAGAGCTTAGAAGCTATACCCTCACCATCTACTTGGGGAGACGGGATCAATTTGAGGCTGATTCCTGTCTCTGTCTGCTTCACTTCCACCCATTGACGCTCCCCTGCTTTTAAAGGGGTTTCAAGCTTTGCCAAGAACCGCTGACCGTTTGCGGATACTTCTGCCAGATCATCACCCATCAACTTATGTACCTTTATATTGATAACCTTTCCTCCCTGGACCGAAAATGGTTTTCCACCAAGGGAGGAAAGTGTCTGATTCCTTGCAGTACCGTGAATGTGGGTCATCTCTCTCCCCCTGTCCCCTGTTATTCATCCTACAATAAAACGCTTATCCCTTTGTCTCGAGAAGCTCTTTTACCGGTGCGAAGCTTTTCCGGTGAAGTGGGGTCACTCCTAATTGCTCAAGTCCTTTTAAATGGTCTTTTGTTCCATATCCTGCATTTTTCTCGAAAGCATAGCCGGGATATTGTCCAGCATATTCCTGCATCATCCTGTCTCTCGTAACCTTTGCGATAATAGAAGCTGCCGCAATGGATATGCTTTTTGAATCCCCCTTGACGATTGACTGACTCGGATATGGCGATACAATTTTCATTGCGTCGATCAATAAGTAATCAGGCTGAACCGGCAGCTGGACGATTGCTTCCTTCATCGCTTTTTTCGTCGCTTGATAAATATTGATGGAATCGATCTCCTCCGCGTGGACCATTCCAACTCCAATTGAAATCGCATGATGTTGGATGTATTCATAATACTCTTCTCTTTTTCCTTCTGAAAGTTTCTTGCTGTCATTCAATCCCGCCAGGTAGAAGTCTTGGGGAAGGATGACCGCTGCCGTTACGACAGGCCCTGCAAGTGGCCCCCTTCCCACTTCGTCTATCCCGGCGATGCGGGTAAATCCTTGAAGACGCAGCTCCTGCTCATATCGTGTGAGGTCTTGAAACTCCTTTTTCTCCTTAGCCTGCTTCTTTCGTTCCCTTTCAAGCTGAAGCAGAAGTTTCTGAACCCCTTTTCTCTCATCCTGTTTCAATTCTTCCAAAATCGGATCAGACTCTTTCAGTGTCCCGATCAATTGTTTGATTTCACTGATCGTTCTATGTACTTTCGTCACCTTTGTTCCTCCTCGTATATATCGGATATCCCGCACAAAAATAAAGAGGCTGTGTCAAAGAGATCCACTCCCTCCATACAGCCTCTGCCGTTATTCACTTTCTTTTTCAGCTTCACCGATAAAATCAAATGTCATAGGTCCTAACTGAACATTCCGGATATCCCTGACGATGATTTCAGAAGTCTTGTCATAATCGACTTCTCCACCGGCCATCAGACAGCCTCTTTTAGCCCCGATCTTATCAAAGCTATCCACTACCTCTTCAGATATCTCTTCGAGGCCGTAACGCTCCTCTAATCGCTCTGGATAATGCTCTGCAAGGAAACGAAGGCCATATACGGCTATATCCTGCAAATTCAGGATGGTATCTTTGATGGCTCCCGTCAATGCCAGCTTATAGCCTACCTTGGGATCTTCGAACTTCGGCCATAAAATGCCGGGGGTATCGAGCAGTTCAAGCTCTTTACCGACCTTGATCCATTGCTGGGCTTTCGTCACACCAGGTGTATTTCCAGTTTTGGCGATATTCTTCTTCGCCAGTCTGTTGATCAAGGTGGATTTACCTACGTTTGGAATCCCCACGATCATCGCCCTGATGGCCCGTGG
The DNA here is from genome assembly GCF_037046045.1 of Rossellomorea sp. LJF3. NCBI lineage: Bacteria > Bacillati > Bacillota > Bacilli > Caryophanales > Bacillaceae > Rossellomorea > Rossellomorea sp. LJF3. The sequence goes on from NZ_JBANLY010000003.1 coordinate 170,461, forward strand.
CCTCATTCCCCTCGACTTCATACGATCGAATTTATCTTTCAGGATTTCTTTAGCAGCCTGCACGATGACTTGAAGACCTTTGCCGGCCTGTGCATTTACCGCAAGCGCGGTGATTCCCTGCTCTTTAAAGTAGGCAATCCACTGATTGGTCCTGTTCGTGTCTGCCATGTCTGCTTTATTTAATAAAACGAGTCGCGGCTTTTGACCGATGATCTCTTCAATCATCGGATTTCTGGATGATAACGGGATTCTTGCATCTACTAATTCAATCACTATGTCTACAAGTTTTAATTTCTCAGTAACTTGTCTACGAGCTTTAGCCATATGCCCTGGAAACCATTGTATCGTCATATGACCACCTCCAAACACTTTTTTCTATTATTTCACCAAACCGAAATCTTTAACAGGCCAATAGATCACTTTCGTGTCCCCGATTACCTCATCGGTCGAGACCGTCCCGATATGGCGGCTATCTTTACTGAATCGACGGTTATCCCCCATAACAAAAATTTCTCCATCCGGTACTCTTTCTTCACCTGTTATATCCTTTAATGAGAAATCTTCGGTTAAGACACCGACGTTCAATTGATCTTTGTATTCTTTGAGATATGGTTCAGTATAGGCTTTTCCATTAATATATAATGTATCATTTTTATACTCTACTTTATCCCCCGGCAGGCCGATGACCCGTTTGATATAATCCTTTTGCTCGGGAGCATGGAAAACGACGATATCGAACCGCTCAGGCTCTCCCAGTTTACTTACAATCATTCGGTCACCATTATGTAAAGTAGGCATCATTGATAATCCGTCAACTACGATGGGGGCAAATAAAAAGAATCTGATGATAGCTGCTAATCCGACTGCGATTAACAGGGCCTTCATCCATTCCCACCACTCGTTTTTTTCTTTAACCACATTTCCACCACCCATGATTATTTCTATCTTTTTCTATTCTACTAGAAATTCTTCTAATTCTCATTAAAAATTGGTGGTTTCCCGAAAATAGTCGATACCCTCTTTCTATTCCCTCGAACGAAGGGTTTTAGAAAAAGGAAAAGGAGCTTGTCTCCAAGCTCCTTTTCTTACGTTCTTATCGAATTTCTTTAATACGAGCCGCTTTACCACGCAGATTACGCAGGTAATAAAGTTTCGCACGACGGACTTTACCGCGACGAATAACTTCTAATTTAGCGATTTTAGGTGTGTGTACAGGGAAAGTACGCTCAACACCTACACCGTAAGAAATTTTACGAACAGTAAATGTTTCGCTGATACCGCCACCACGGCGTTTGATTACTACTCCTTCGTAAACCTGAATACGTTCACGAGTACCCTCAACGATGTTAACGTGTACACGTACTGTATCACCAGGACGGAAAGATGGTAGATCAGAGCGAAGTTGTTCTTTCGTAATATCTTCGATTAATTTGTGCATCTTATTCAACTCCTTCCAACAGATGCTCTTACAAAAGCGATTGATTGCAGCGGAACATCGGGATCCATGACTTCAGGAGCTAACTCCTGGAACCACAAAGAATATAATATCATACAGGCATTCAGGATGCAATAGCCTATTTAGAGTTTCTCCATTCCTCTATCCACGCCTTTTGTCGGTCTGTGAGGGAGTAACTCTCTAATAAATCCGGTCTTCTCTCATAGGTCCTTCTCAGGCTCTCTTTCTCTCTCCATTCATCTATCAGACGATGGTTTCCTGAAATCAACTCTCCGGGTACCTTCATCCCCCTGAAATCCGCAGGACGGGTGTAATGAGGATGCTCTAAGAGACCTGAAGAGAACGAATCAAGTATGGGGGAATCCTCATTCCCAAGTACTCCGGGAAGCAGACGGACAACACTATCTATGACCACCATCGCACCGAGTTCCCCGCCGGTCAACACATAGTCACCAATGGAGATTTCGTCGGTTACCACGTGCTCTCTGATTCGTTCATCATAGCCTTCATAATGACCGCAGATAAACACGAGGTGATCTTCTTTCGAAAGCTCCTCTGCCTTTTGCTGGGTATATCGTTCTCCCTGCGGGCACATAAGGATGACCCGGGGCGCAGATTCTTCATCTTTTCCCAAGGCATCGACTGCATCAAATATAGGCTGAGGCTTCAAAACCATCCCGGCCCCTCCTCCGTAAGGGTAATCATCCACCTGATTATGCTTGTTATCAGCGTACTCACGGAAGTTAATTACATTATACGTAACGGCTGCTTTCTCAGTGGCTTTCTTTAAGATGGAATCACCGAAGATCCCTTCGAACATACCAGGGAATAAAGAGAGGACGTCAATTCTCATCATGACAAGAGGCCTTCCATCGGCTCAATGGTAATAAGCTGATCTTCAATATCGACCGTTTTAACGATATCCTCTATGTAGGGGATGAGGTACTCTTTCCCTCGCTCACCCTTCACTACCCATACATCGTTCGCCCCCGGGCTCAAAATCTCCTTGACGGTACCCAGCTCTTCTCCTGAGGTCGTCACTACCTTACAGCCGACGATTTCATGGAGATAGTATTCTCCTTCGTCCAGTTCCTGTAACTGGTCTTCCTGAACCTTCAGGATACCTTCTTTAAACTTCTCGACCTCATTGATATTTTCATACCCTTCAAACGTTAGCAAATCAAAACTTTTATGATTTCTGTGCGATTTGATCACGAGACCGAGGGGTTCCTGGCCATTCCGGAACAAATAGAGAGTGTTCCCTTTCTGATAACGCTCTTCAGGAAAATCTGTCGTCGATACGACCTTTACTTCCCCTTTAACTCCATGAGTGTTGACAATCTTACCTACATTAAACCACTTTTCCATCGTATTCACCTCTTGCATTAACGTATTTCTTTCACTATACCGTCTTCTATTACAATCGTTTTTGAAAGGGTTTCTTCCTCCCAATTGTCACCAACTTGGATGTCCATCATACCTTGGACTTCCTTTTCCTTCAGCTCGCTGCCGATCGGGAGGATATTCAGCTGTTCCATTTGAAAATCCAACAGCTTGATTTTCTCTGCCCGTTCATTCAATTCTCTTTCAAAATGCTGATTTAATTTATGAGTGGGGTATTTCTTGCCACGTTCAATCTTTTTCATTTCGAACTGAAGCTGATCACTTTCCTTTTTCAGATGAAACTTTTGATTTTCATAGCGTTTCATTAACAGGTCCTTACTCTTTTCTGTGAGGACTTGTTTAATGGTTATCGTATGTATCACGTTCAACGTCTTTCCTCCTCCTTCTATTCACCCCTCACTGAAGTAATGACCTTAAGGGTGTTCCTAGGGGAGAAACGGCTTATATAGGGGCTTAGAACCCGACTGACGATAGTATACCATTTCACGGCGGTCAACCCTATGAAAAAGGGGACTGACGTCTTAAGGCTAAGTAGTAACCTTTGTGGGTCAGTCCCCTGATTCTTAGAGCTTGTTGTAATGGGCTAAAGGAAGCTTTCTTACTCCACTATCTCTAAGAAGATTTTCTTCTGTTGTGAAGATCCTGCTGCAGCGTATACCACAGTTCGAATCGATTTAGCTACTCGCCCCTGTTTCCCAATGACCTTACCCATATCCTCGGGGTGAACGGATAACTTATAAGTTAACCCGTTCGTTCCTTCATCCAAATCGACGCGGACAGAGTCCGGATGGTCAACCAGGGGTTTCACAATCGTTAGAATAAGATCTTTCATCGATCTAATCGATTACTTGCTGTTTTTAGCATTGTGGAATTTTTCCATAATGCCTTGGTTTGAGAATAGGTTACGAACTGTGTCAGATGGCTTAGCACCGTTTGATAACCATTTAAGAGCTAACTCTTCATCGATTTTCACTTCAGCTGGTTTAGCAACCGGGTTGTAAGTTCCAACTGTTTCGATTTGACGTCCATCACGTGGTGAACGAGAATCTGCAACTACGATACGATAGAAAGGAGATTTTTTTGCTCCCATACGTTTTAATCTGATTTTTACTGCCATAATTAAAGCACCTCCGAATAGTTTCACACAAGTTAGTATAATATCAAATGTGTATTTTGTTTGTAAAGTGTTTTTTCTTAACAGTTCAATTTTTCTTTTGAAAAACCGAACGAATTACTTACATAAATGGGAATTTCATCCCTTTTTTCTTGCCTTTTCCTTGCATCCCACTCATCTGTTTCATCATTTTCTTCATGTCCTCGAATTGTTTCAGAAGACGGTTCACCTCTTGAATGGATGTCCCGCTCCCTTTTGCAATCCGTTTACGACGGGAAGCATTGATCGTTTCAGGGTGGGTTTTTTCATCACCGGTCATAGATTGGATGATGGCCTCTACGTGACTGATCTGCTTGTCATCGACTTGAATCTTATCGAGACCCTTCATCTTGTTTGCTCCAGGCATCATTTTGAGAAGTTCGTCCAGTGGACCCATCTGCCTCACTTGACCCAGTTGATCAAGGAAATCATCAAATGTGAAAGACATTGTGCGCATTTTTTGTTCCAGTTCTTTGGCCTTCTCTTCATCCACGTTTGCCTGAGCCTTTTCAATGAGGGATAAAACATCTCCCATACCAAGGATCCGTGACGCCATACGCTCAGGATGAAAGGCTTCCAAGGCATCCATCTTCTCACCCATACCTACAAATTTAATAGGCTTTTCAGTGACGGAACGGATGGATAACGCTGCACCACCACGGGTATCACCATCGAGTTTTGTCAGGACAACACCCGATATGCCAAGAGCGTCATTGAAGCTTTGAGCGACATTTACTGCATCTTGACCGGTCATGGCATCCACCACGAGGAAAATCTCGTCCGGATTGGAGAGTTCTTTGATTTCTTTCAGCTCTCCCATCAGGTTTTCATCAATGTGAAGTCGACCTGCCGTATCAATCAGAACATAATCGTGATGTTCTTCTTTAGCCTTTTCGATGGCTTTTTTCGCAATTTCAACCGGGCTTACCTGATCCCCCAGTGAAAACACGGGAAGGCTTAATTGCTTTCCGATCGTTTCCAACTGTTTAATGGCAGCGGGACGGTAAATATCAGCAGCCACCAACAGCGGTTTGCGGTTATGTTTCTTTCGAAGCAGGTTCGCAAGCTTACCAGTGGTCGTCGTTTTACCTGCACCTTGTAAACCAACCATCATAATGACAGTCGGTGGACGTTTAGCGACGGCAATCTGACTTTGTTCGCCACCCATCAAGTTTGTAAGCTCTTCCTGAACAACTTTAATGACCTGTTGACCAGGTGTAAGGCTCTTCATGACTTCTTGTCCGACAGCCCGTTCACTTACTTTCTTGACGAATTGCTTCACCACTTTAAAATTAACGTCTGCTTCTAAAAGAGCAAGACGAACTTCACGCATCATTTCTTTAACATCCGCTTCTGAAATCTTTCCTTTTCCACGGATTTTTTGTATTGTACCTTGCAGTCGGTCGGCTAATCCTTCAAATGCCATTCATGCCGCCTCCTAATCCAATATTTCAAGATCATCAATGAGTTTTAAACAATGAGAAGAATCGATTGATGGCTCTTCTATTTTTTGTCTGAGTTGGTCAAGAATCTCGTTGCGTTCTTGAAATTTCTTAAATAATAAAAGCTTTTCTTCGTACTCCTCGATCATGGCCTCTGTCCGCTTAATGTTATCGTACACTGCCTGCCGGCTGACATTATATTCCTCAGCGATTTCACCTAAAGAGAAATCGTCGAGATAATAGAGGGACATATAGCTTCTTTGTTTAGGAGTTAACAAAGATTGATAAAAATCGTAGAGATAATTCATTCTGGTCGTTTTCTCCAGCACGGATATCCCTCCTTGTTAAGTGAAAAACCTTTACATATGAAGAATACAGTGTTTACGGGCGATTGTCAAGGTTACTGATGGATTTTCCATAGAGAAAAGTAGAGCAGCCTGCCAGACTATATCTAATCGTCTGGCAGGCTGCCTTGTGGATCATGATCTATTCTTCTTCATCGACGAGGGTCGAGAACAAGCCATATACATACTTTTCAGCATCGAACGGTTGAAGGTCATCCATTTTTTCTCCCAGACCCACGTATTTCACGGGGATTTCGAGCTCGTTCCGGATGGCAAGTACGATTCCGCCTTTGGCGGTCCCATCAAGCTTCGTCAGGACGATACCTGAGACGTTTGTTGCTTCTTTAAAGGTTTTGGCCTGTACCATGGCATTTTGACCTGTGGTTGCGTCAAGAACGAGTAATACTTCATGAGGGGCTCCTGGAATTTCTCTTTCAATCACCCGTTTCACCTTTTCAAGCTCTTTCATCAAATTCACTTTGTTTTGCAATCTTCCTGCCGTATCACAAATGAGTATGTCCGCCTTTTTCGCTTTGGCAGATTGGACGGCATCGAACATCACAGCCGCCGGATCGCTTCCCGCCGCCTGCTTAATGACCGGGACCCCGACACGTTCACCCCATACTTCAAGCTGCTCGATGGCTCCTGCACGGAAAGTGTCCCCTGCTGCAAGAACCACATTTTTGCCCTGTTCCTTGAACATATGAGCCATTTTCCCGATGGTCGTCGTCTTCCCTACCCCATTCACACCGACAAATAGTAAAACCGTCAGTTGATCGTCTTGAATATTCAGGCTGCTGTCCTCATCGCGATCGCCCTGGTAGATCTCAACAAGCTTCTCTGAAATGACGGATTGGACATCTTCCGTATCTTGAATATTCTTTCGTTTCACTTCAAGTTTAAGTTCATCAATGAGTTCCATGACGGTATCAAATCCGACATCCGCTCCGATCAGGATTTCTTCCAGCTCTTCAAAGAATTCTTCATCGACTTTACGGTACCTGGCCACCAGGTCATTCACCTTTGACGTGAAGTTGTTTCTTGTTTTACTTAACCCATCTTTAAATTTCTCGGTGACATTATCACTGGACTCTGTAAATTTATCTTTAAGCTTCTTAAAAAAACTCACTTTCCCACACCCTTATTTAAGTTTCAAGTAGTTCCTTTGTTTCCTGTAGTCTGACTGATACCAGTTTAGACACTCCGGATTCCTGCATCGTGACCCCGTACAATACATGGGCTTCTTCCATGGTACCTTTACGATGGGTGATGACAATGAATTGTGTTTCATCACTGAATTTCTTTAAATATTGACTGAATCTCTGCACATTCGCTTCATCCAGGGCCGCTTCCACTTCATCCAGTATACAGAATGGGACAGGGCGGATCTTCAGAATGGAAAACAGCAGGGCAATGGCCGTCAGAGCCCGTTCCCCACCTGACATAAGCCCGAGATTCTGCAGCTTCTTTCCAGGCGGCTGCGCCACTATATCCACACCGGTGTGAAGCAGATCAGACGGATCGGTCAGTTTCAACTCTGCTCTTCCACCGCCAAACAAGGCTTTGAATACACCTTCAAATTCCTCTTGTATGCTGGTGAAGGTTTGATCAAAACGTTTGATCATTTCGCTGTCCATTTCATTAATGACCAGGTACAGAGTGTCCTTCGCTTCCGTCAGGTCATTCTTCTGGTCAACTAAGAATTCGTATCTTTCCTTCACTCGTTCATATTCATCAATCGCACCCAGATTGACGGTCCCGAGCTCTTCCAGAGCTAATTTCACCAGTTTCACTTTTTTCCTTGCCTCTTCCACCTCAATGGAAAGGGGGTAGTCCTCTTTTGCTGCTTCAAACGAAAGCATATATTCATCCCGCAAATGATCAAGACGGTTCTCGAGTTCTACATCAAGACGATTGATTTTCACTTCCTCATCCCTGAGAGCACCGACCAATCCTTTATGCAGACGCTTCAATTCTTTCAACTCCAACTCCTCATCATCGATGGTATGTTGAAGGCTGGAGCGCTCGTCCCGGCGTACAGCGATCAACTTGGACGTTTCTTCCTTTTGCACAGCACACTCTTCTGCTTTGATTCCAAGCTGCTCTTCACCCGAGAAGTTATCCTTCATTTCTGTCTGCAGCCATTCCAGGTCATCCTGGAGACTTATCTTTCGCCTGGTTGTCTCAGCCATCGTATCCTGCACCCGGTTCAGCTGCTGTCGGCTGTTAACCAGCTGTTCATTCCGCGCGGCAAGATTCGCTTTAATGTCACTGATTTCATTCAACAAAGCGTCTTTGGACGTTCGTTCACTATTTTTCTGTAGAGTCAGCTCATTAATCTTTTGATCAAGCTGGATAACCTCTTCCCCTATCTTCTTGAGAGAAGCTTCCAATTCTTTCGTTCTGGAATCATGTTTTTCTTTGATTGACGTAAAATCCTTTTTCTCAAGGTCATACAGGGACAGTCTTTCATCCAGATTCTGCTGGGAAAGTTCAATTTCACGAAGTTGGGAGAGGAGTTCCTGTTCCTTGAGACGCAATCTCTCCCCCTTCACTCTCAATTCTTCCAGTTTCTTTTCACGAAAACTGCTTTCTTCTTTAAGTGATTTTACTTGGGCTTGAAGCTGTTCAGTCTGAACTTCCATACTGGAAAGCTTTTCTTTCATCTCTTCCAGTTCCGCTTTTCTTGAAAGAAGGGAATTTTTCTTCTGTCTCACGGTACCTCCGGACATGGATCCCCCGGGATTGACTACGTCTCCATCCAGCGTAACCAGTCGATAACGATATTGAACAAGCTTCGCAATTTCGTTCGCACCCTTTAGATCCTTTGCGATGATGACATTTCCCACAAGGCTTGAAATCACCATTTGAAAGCGATCATCAAAATGCAACAGATCAGCTCCCACGCCTACAAAGGAAGGATGGCCTTTCAGCATATTCTTTTGGCTTTCAGGTATGGATTTCCCTTTGATTACGTTCATCGGCAGGAACGTGGCACGACCATATTGATGTTTCTTCAAAAAGGCAATGGCTTTACGGCCGTCTTCTTCTGTATCGACTACGATATGCTGCATCGAAGCAGCCAGAGCCGTTTCCATAGCCGTTTCATATGATTTAGGAACCGTTATAAGCTCCGCTACCGCCCCTTGAATACCTGTTAACTGACCCGAACGCTCTTTCAGGACCTCTTTTACCCCCTGGAAGAAACCTGAATAGTCTTCTTCCATTTCTTCGAGCATTTCTTTCCTGGACTTCGCGTGTTGCAGGAATTGAAATGCCTGATAAAGGGTTTTCTCCTGCTTTTCATATTTGGATTTCACGGATTCAAGCTTCTTTTGTTCCTCACGATACAAGTAGATGTGCTCATCGATCTGTTCTTTTTGCAATTGAAGTTCTTTCGATCGTTCCCTGTGACGCAAATGCAAGTCTTCACGTTGAGAAACATACTTTTCATTTTCCGCTTCTAATCGACCGCTGCGACTGGATTGCTGTTCCAGCTGCTGTTTGAGATACTGGATTTCATTTTTTGCAGAAGCCTGTTGATTGAGCTTTTCAATGTAATCACTTTTAAATGATTCAATCACATCTTCAATGTTTTCGTTATAGTGCTTGAATTGATTCTGCTTCGTGACAAGGAGTTCTTTTAACCCGGACACTTCAGAATCGATCCTTTTGAAGTCGCGTTCTGCTTTTTCTTTTTCGGAAACTAAACGTTCGATTTGATTTTCAGCTTCTTCAATCGATTGCTTCAACTGTGATTCATTGGTGGACGAATTTTTCTTCCGCTCTACCAGTACTTGCTTTCTACCCTCAAGTTTCTCTAATTCTTCACTTGTGGAAAGGAGCACTTCCTGTAGGTTTGAAATCGACTCATCGAGCGCCGCAATTTTATCCCTTGTTTGTGTCAGGACCGCTTCTTTCTTCTGAATGCGAGAGGAAAGGACCAATTCTTCTTGTCCATGCTGTTCGAATTCTCCACTCAGCTTTTCCCACTGCTTATGTAAGTCCTCAATATCATACACAGTCAAAGCGACTTCGAACTTCTCCAGCTCCTCTTTCTTCTCCAGATAATCACGGGCCATGGAAGCCTGGAGCTTGAGGGGTTCCACCTGCCCTTCCAATTCATGAAGGATATCATTCACACGATTAAGATTTTCTTGTGTTTCAAATAACTTGTTTTCAGCTTTTTTCTTCCGTGATTTATACTTCAATACACCGGCAGCCTCTTCGAAGATGGTTCTTCTTTCTTCCGGCTTACTGTTCAGGATTTCTTCCACTTTTCCCTGACTGATAATCGAGAAAGCTTCTTTTCCTAACCCTGAATCCATGAACAGTTCAATGATATCTTTCAACCTGCATGGCTGTTTATTCAGTAGATATTCACTATCTCCCGAACGGTAGACTCTCCTTGTGACACTGACCTCACTATAATCGATGGGCAGTGCACCGTCTTCGTTATCCAAGACAAGGGTCACTTCCGCTATATTGAGGGCTTTCCTTGAATCGCTTCCGGCAAAAATGACGTCTTCCATTTTCGACCCACGCAGGCTTTTTGCTGATTGTTCACCAAGCACCCACCTGATTGCGTCTATAATATTGCTTTTCCCGCTGCCGTTTGGTCCAACGACAGCCGTGACACCCGGGACAAACTCCACGGATATTCTTTCTGCAAAAGATTTAAACCCCATTACTTCTAGTTGTTTGAGGAACATCTTCTTTCCCCCTATTTCGCGTCCAGCTTTTGTTTTAACTTTTCCAGAGCTTTCTGTGCGGCTTTTTGTTCAGCCTCTTTTTTTGACCGGCCATTTCCAATGCCCAACTCTTCATCATTTAAGCTCACTCTTGAAATGAACTGACGATTGTGGGCAGGGCCGCTTTCTTCCAGGATACTATATTCGATCATTCCTGCACTGCCCCTTTGAACCAGCTCTTGTAACTGACTCTTATAATCCATCACATGAGAAAAAGCACCGACATTGATTTTTGGGTAGACTACTTTTTCAAGGACAGAGATGACTGTTTCTAATCCTTGATCCAAGTATACCGCCCCGATAAACGCTTCAAAGACATCGGCGAGTAAAGCCGGTCTCTCACGTCCCCCCGTCATTTCTTCACCCTTACCCAATAGGATGAGCTCACCGAAATTCAGTTCAATCGAGAACTTCACCAGGGAAGGTTCGCATACGATGGCAGCCCTTAACTTGGTAAGTTCCCCTTCACTCATCATGGGGTATTTCTTGAAAAGAAATTGAGATACCGTTAATTCCAGAACGGCGTCCCCGAGAAATTCTAAGCGTTCATTATCTTCATATGGTTTTCGACGATGCTCATTCACATAGGATGAATGAGTAAAAGCTTGTTTAAGGAGTTTTTCATCTTTAAATTGAATTCCCATTTGATTTTGAAATGTCTTGAATTTCAAATCATTTTTATGTTTAGATAATCCATTACTTCTGTTTTGCTTCCGCATCAGGCACTCCACCTTGCTAATATGTTCTCATTGTATACCTATCAAGTTTATTCTAAAAAAATCATTTACGCAAAAATTTCTTGAACAATGAAGTTAGAACACAAATAAACTTGGTAGGGGTTGAACCCCTACCAAGTTTCAAATGGTTAGAATATAAGATGGATCGCCCACCTCTCTATTCAATCTAACGATTAAGCCTTTGCTTGTATGTAGTTCACAGCATCACCTACTGTGCCGATTTTTTCAGCATCATCGTCAGAAATTTCCATGTCAAATTCATCTTCAAGTTCCATAACCAGCTCAACTACATCAAGGGAGTCAGCTCCTAGATCTTCTTTGAAAGAAGCTTCAAGAGTTACTTGAGATTCATCTACACCTAGACGATCAACGATAATTTTTGTTACACGATCTAATACTTCTGCCATTTTTGTCACCTCCCCTCAAGTATTATAGAGCATTTCCACCTCTAATGAAAAGAGTATACATGAAAACGATGAATAAATTATTTCATTTTTCCCATTACATGACCATTCCGCCGTCAATATGGAGCGTTTGCCCAGTCATATACGATGCGGAATCGGATGCAACAAATGTCACTACTTTCGCTATATCCCCGGGAGCGCCAAAACGGCTTAACGGGATTTGTTTTAACATTTCACTTCGTACATCTTCAGGAAGCTGATCGGTCATATCCGTCGAAATGAAACCAGGGGCAACGGCATTCACAGTGATTCCACGGGGAGCAAGTTCTCTCGCTGTCGTTTTCGTCAAACCGATCACACCCGATTTGGCTGCTACATAGTTTGCTTGTCCTGGATTCCCGCTCACTCCGACGATGGATGAAATATTGATGATCCGGCCACTTCTTTGTTTCATCATTTGACGTGTAACGGCCTTCGTACACAGGAATACACCTTTCAGATTGATGTTGATGACATCATCCCATTCTGTTTCTTTCATTCTCATCAACAGATTATCTTTGGTGATGCCCGCATTGTTCACAAGGATATCGATGGAACCAAATTCGCCGATCGTTTCCTTGACCATTGCCTGAACACCTTCAGCATCCGATACATTACATTGTACGGCAATCGCTTCTCTGCCCATACTCTTGATTTCATCCACGACTTCGTTTGCTTTCGCCTCACTACCTGCGTAATTCACGGCGACATTACAACCTTCACGGGCAAGTTCAAGAGCGATTTCCCGTCCGATTCCACGGGATGCTCCTGTCACCAGTGCCACTTTACCTTCTAAATTCATTTAAGCTTCCTCCTTCAGTGCTTGAATGGTTTGTTGTAAGGATGCTTCATCTTGAACAGCATATGTCTTCACACGTCTGTTCACTTTTTTCACTAAACCTGAAAGGACTTTACCTGGTCCCACTTCGATGAATGTATCCACACCTAATTCAAGAAGCTTCTCGACAGTATCTTCCCATTGTACAGGGGAGTACAATTGTTCAATTAATAAACGCTTGATTTCTTCATGTCCTGTTACAGGCTCTGCAGTCACATTCGCAATGACGGGTACTTCTGCGTCTTTGATCGTAATCGAATCCAGGATTGAAACGAACTTTTCGGCAGCCGGCTTCATCAATTGGGAATGGAAAGGACCACTTACCTGAAGTGGGATGACCCGCTTCGCTCCGGCTTCCTTCGCTTTCTCTGAAGAGAGCTCCACTCCACGCACCGTACCTGAGATGACAATCTGACCCGGGCAATTCAAGTTTGCGAGTCCAACGGGATGCCCTTCTTCTGTCACGAGGTCTGTCACTTCTTTCAATGACTCCCTGCCCAAACCAAGGACGGCCGCCATCGTTCCTTCTCCGCTTGGTACTGCTTCTTCCATGAATTCCCCTCTTTTACGAACGGTATACACAGCATCTTCAAATCCGATGGCACCTGCAGCCACCAGGGCAGAATATTCCCCTAAGCTGTGACCTGCTGTATAATCTGCCGTAATCCCCTCGGCTTTCAAGCGGGCCAGGATGGCCATGCTCGTGGTCAGGAGGGCCGGCTGAGCGTTCGTTGTCTGGGTAAGTTCTTCCTGGGGACCTTCAAAGATAATCGTTGAAAGCTTGGTGTCCAAACGTTCATCGGCTTTACTGAAATAGGATTCCACATCAGGATATTGCCCGGCTAATTCTTTCCCCATCCCCACCGTTTGGGAACCTTGCCCGGGAAAGATAAATGCGATTTTACTCATATTATTCCACACTCCCATTAATAGCATCTTTTATAGTGTTGGAAACGTCGTGCTTCACCATTTCCCTTGCTTGTCTCATGGCATTGTACAGAGCCACTTCATTGGAAGAACCATGGGCTTTGATGACAGGTGCCTTTAGTCCGAACAGGCCAGCCCCACCGTACTCTGTATAATCGAGCATGTTCTTTAATTGCTTCAGGTCATTCTTCACCAGTCCTGCCGCAAGTTTGTTTTTCGTTGAAGACGTGAACGTTTTTTTCAACATGGAGAAGACGGACAGGGCGGTCCCCTCTATGGTCTTCAGTACCATATTCCCGGTAAAACCATCCGTTACGACAACATCGGCCGGTCCGTCCAGCAGGTCTCTGGACTCTACATTCCCTACAAAATTGATAGGCAGGTTATTTAATAATTGGAACGTTTTCTTTGTTAATTCATTTCCCTTTTTATCTTCCGTTCCAATGTTCAATAAGCCCACACGAGGATTACTGATCCCTCTCACTTTCTCGGAATAAATGCTTCCCATGACTGCGTATTGTGCAAGATGCTCAGGTTTCGCATCGACATTTGCCCCAAGATCAAGCATAAGGAACCCTTTTCCATCAAGTGTCGGAAGGGTCGGTGCCAAAGCCGGCCGCTCAATCCCGTCAATTCTCCCTACAATGAACAATCCTGCCGTCATTAGGGCACCCGTATTGCCTGCTGAAATACAGGCATCCGCTTCCCCATTTTTCACGGCTTGGGCCATGAGGACCATCGAAGCATTCTTCTTTCGCTTCACCGCTCTGACAGGTTCATCCGTACCTTCGATCACTTCATCGGTGTGGATGATCGTCAGGCGATCTTCCGGGGTGATATACTGACTGATCTGCTTTTCATCCCCGTATAAAAGCACTTCAATATCATTGAATTCACGTAATGCCCGCTTTACTCCAAGAACGATTTCTTTCGGGGCGTGGTCTCCGCCCATTGCATCAACGGCTAACTTCATCTACTCTTCATCCTTTACAGATTTTTTAGAGCGATACATTTCAAATTCACCGGTAAACACGAGCTCACCACCGACTAAACTTTGAACTTCTACCGTTGTTCGGTCTTTTTGATCTTTCATATGTATCACTTTCGCTTTCGCGACCACCCGTTCCCCTTCCTTTACGGGTCGGGTAAAACGGATATTTGACTTCGCAGTTAATGCCAAGTCGTCATTTATGACAGCCACTGCAAGGGAATTTGCCTGAGCAAACAAGTGGTGCCCTCTCGCAATCCCATTCCTGATGAACACATGTTCCCGCTTCACATCAAAAATGGATATCGCACTTTGATCCAGCTCTATATCAATAATTTCTCCAATAATCTCTTCAATAGGCAACGACTTCACTTCGTCTTCAAACGATTTCTCTGCAACGTACTTAATTCGTTCACGAAGCTCGGGTATCGACAATTCCATTCGGTCCAACCGGATTGTCTGGACGCTTACCCGAAACCGTTCTGCCAATTCTTCATCTGTTATAAAAGGATTTACTTTGATTGTGTCAGTAAGGTTTCCCTGTCTTTCTTTTTTCGAAAGTCTCAATTTTAACACCGTCCAGTATTAGTACTAGGTACTAATAGTAGTATATAATCTAAAAAAGCAGATTGCAAGAAATAATCTCACAATCTGCCTTTCTAGTCCAGCTTTTCGCCCTCTAATATTCCCGACCCGGATAAATACTCCCTGAGCGGTTCAAACTCTGGATCACTCCAGAATTGAGCCGATGCGATCAAAGCTTGAGCATCGTCCCTTGCTACTTCCAGCGCACGGTAGTCGTGTACCATATCTGCGACCTTAAACTCCGGGAGTCCACTCTGCTTTCTGCCGAAGAAGTCACCTGGACCCCTCAGTTCGAGATCTTTTTCACTAAGGACAAAGCCATCATTCGTTTCTGTCATGATTTTCATGCGCTCTTTCCCGACCTCGGTCTTCGGTTCCGCAAGGAGGATACAATACGATTGATGTTCTCCACGTCCTACCCTTCCTCTCAGTTGATGAAGCTGACTCAACCCGAACCGTTCCGCATCATAGATGAGCATGAAGGTAGCATTGGGCACGTTCACTCCAACCTCAACCACCGTGGTGGAAACAAGCACTTGAAGGTGGTTCGCGCTGAATTCCCTCATGACTCCATCCTTATCCTCGGGGCGGAGTCTCCCGTGCATCAGACCGACTTTGTAACGTCCTTCAAAGTAGTGAACCAATTGATTATACACATCGATGGCATTTTGCACATCCAGTTTGTCAGACTCCTCGATCAATGGACAAATCACATAAGCCTGGCGTCCCTGGTCTAACTCCTTATCCATAAACGAAAGGACCCTGGATAGCATATCCGCTTTCGCCCAATAGGTTTCAATCGACTTCCTTCCCGCAGGCATTTGATCGATGATACTCACATCCATCTCACCAAATACGGTGATGGCAAGTGTTCTCGGAATGGGGGTTGCTGTCATGAATAATACATCAGGACTTTCCCCTTTTTCCCTGAGGACCCTTCTCTGGTTGACACCAAACCTGTGCTGTTCATCGGTGACGACGAGGCCCAGATGCTTGAATTCGACTTCATCCTGTATGAGGGCATGGGTACCAATGAGAATATCAATCTCTCCCTCTTTCAGTTTATCCAATAAAAGACGACGCTTCTTGCCTTTTACAGAGCTGGTTAGAAGGGCAACGGAAAGCCCCATCGGTCCCAGCAGTTCAATGAGGGAATTCGCATGCTGTTCTGCCAGTATTTCCGTCGGGACCATTAATGCTCCCTGATAACCCGCTGTTACACTTGAATACAGCGCAATGGCGGATACGACTGTCTTACCGGATCCAACATCCCCTTGGAGAAGGCGATTCATACGATAAGGAGATTTCATATCTGCTGAAATCTCATTCACCACCCGCTTTTGCGCATCCGTCAATGGAAATGGCAAAGAATCAATGAATGATTTGACTTTTTCCAAGTCATAATGTTGAGGCATGCCGCTTGAGTGCTCCCGCTCAAACTTTCTCAGGGCCTGCATCTTCAACTGAAACAACAGGAATTCTTCATAAACAAACCGTCTTCTTGCCTGCTTCATATCTTCGGTGGAATCAGGAAAGTGAAGATGATACAGAGCATCTTTCCGACTTGAAAGCTTATACTTTTCCATTAAATGACCCGGAAGGTTCTCTTGAATCAAATGACCGTAATCACTGAAAGCCTTCTTGATGAATTTCCTGAGTGTATTGTTTTTCACTGTGCCTTTCAAGGAATATACAGGTTCAAAATCCCCCTGTTTATCATGAGGGCCCGACTGAAAATACTGAACCGTAATGATTTGCCTGTTTTTATCCCATTTCCCGGTCACCGTCACCGTATCATGAAGATTGATTTTCTTTTTCAAGTAAGGCTGATTGAAAAATACCGCTTGAACCAGATTCCTCCCTACGAGAATCCGCAGGGTCAAACGGGATTTCTTTCTCCCGTAAAACATCAGTGCGGGTTCCGAATGCACTTTCCCCTCAACCGTGACACGTTCATCATGGGCTACCTCTTCAAGGTCCCTAAGCCGATAATCCTCATAGCGGTAAGGCAGATATTCCAACAGATCCAGAACGGAATGTATCCCCATTGCATTCAGCTGTAAAGCTGTTTCTTCACCAATCCCCTTAACGTTCTGGATTGTCAGTCCTTCATTACGAGTCTTCACGTTTATTCAGGGAAACCCCAAAGATTTTCGCTTCAAGCTCTCTGCCTGTCGGCGTAGCCGCCAGTCCCCCTTGAGCCGTTTCACGAAGAGCTACCGGCATGGTTTGACCGATTTTGTACATTGCATCAATCACTTCATCACATGGGATGCGGCTCGTAATACCTGCAAGTGCCATATCCGCCGCAACCATGGCATTGGCAGCTCCCATAGCATTCCGTTTCACGCAAGGTACTTCCACCAGTCCCGCAACAGGATCACATACCAGACCAAGCATGTTCTTCAATGTGATTGCCATGGCTTCTGCTGATTGACCAGGGGTCCCACCGGCCATCTCGACGATGGCAGCCGCAGCCATCCCGCTTGCAGATCCCACCTCTGCCTGACAGCCTCCAGCAGCACCTGAGATGGAAGCGTTATTCGCCACCACGAAACCAAAGGCACCGGATGCAAATAAAAAGCGGATCATCTCATCTTTAGTTGGATTCAACTTATTCTTGACAGCAAACAGTGTCCCGGGAACCACTCCGGCAGATCCTGCAGTTGGTGTGGCACAAATCGTTCCCATCGCAGCATTCACTTCGTTCGTTGCCACGGCTTTACTCACTGCATCCAATATCGTATCACCACACAGGGAACGACCTGAATCAATGTATTTCTGTAATAATACGGCATCGCCGCCAGTAAGTCCTGAATGGGACTTGACACCTTCGAGGCCCCTTGCCACTGCCTGTTCCATCACTTCCAGGTTCTTCTCCATCTGACTATAAACCTGTTCAAATGTTTTTCCCGTAAACTCAATTTCCTGTTCGATCATAATGTCAGAAATCTTCTTGTTCTGACTTTCTGCAAGTTCAACCAATTCTGCAACATTTCGAAACATGTAAATAACCTCCTCTTTATGTAAACGCTATCATTATTGTAATTGATTAATCAGAAATCCGTGTTACTTGTGTAATGTTCGGCAGTGATGTCAATTCGTTTATCACCGCTTCATCTATCGGTTGGTCTACCTCGATGGTCATCAAAGCCATTTGTCCTTTTTCTTTCCGGGACACATCCATATGCCCAATATTCAGTTGATGCTTGGCAATGACATTGGAAACAGATGCAATCGCTCCGAACCGGTCATCATGGACTACAAGTATTGCGGGATGATGGCCGGAGAGTTTGAGTTCAAAGCCGTTAAGTTCAATGATTTCAACTTTCCCTCCACCAATTGAAATACCGACCAATTCGATTTCACCTTGATCATCTCCCATACGGATGCGGGCTGTATTCGGATGATCCGTGATGGCATCTTCTTCTTGAAATTTAATCTTTATCCCTTTTCCCTTAGCTACATTGATCGATTCGATAATTCGTTCATCATATGTATCATAATCAAGGATTCCGCCTACAATGGCTACGTCTGTTCCATGGCCCTTATACGTTTTTGCAAACGACCCATAAAATGAGATTGTCGCCCATTTTGGTTCCCGGCGAAACAGGTTTCTCGCTATTCTTCCTATTCTGGCAGCACCAGCCGTATGAGAACTGGATGGTCCAATCATCACAGGACCGATAATATCAAATACACTTTTGTATTTCATGCCTTTTCCCCCTTACCTAACATCCGATTCCTACTACCATTCTAACATAATTGAAGGGGACAAACTCCTTTTAGAGCTGCCCCCTTCCTTTAATCCTTATTCAACTGAGAATATATAGGAGTAAAGTGGTTGTTTACCATTATGAACTTCCACTTCTACGTCTTCATAGTGTTGTTCCACATACTCTCTGAGTGACTCAACATCCTCTTCGGTCACATCTTCACCGTATAGAATGGTCAAGATCTCAGAGTCAGCATCAAGCATTGTCTCCAATAGGGTTTGAGCAGATTTTTGACGGTCGGAATCCGAAACGACAATCTTGCCTTCTTCAATTCCCATAAAGTCATCTTTTGAAATCGAAACGCCATCGATGGACGTATCTCTCACAGCAAATGTGACTTGACCCGTTTTCACCTGCTTCGAAGCCTCGGTCATCAACTGTTTGTTGTCTTCTACAGAAGCTGATGGATTAAAGGCAAGTAACGCAGCCATTCCCTGGGGTACGGTCTTCGTCGGGACAACGGCTACCTCCATTTCAAGAACTTCAGCCGCTTGTTCGGCAGCCATGATGATGTTCTTGTTATTCGGCATGATGATGACTTTCTTCGCATTCACTTCTTCTACAGCTTTCACGATATCCTCCGTACTCGGATTCATCGTCTGACCGCCTTCGATCACAGAAGTTGCTCCGATGCTCTTAAATAATTCGGCAATCCCTTCACCCATTGATACAGTCACAATGGCAAAGTCGACTTCCTTGGCCGGAGTCTGAGCTTCTGCTACAGCAGGCTTGGATTCTCCTACAATGCTGCTGTGCTGCTGTCTCATATTTTCAATTTTAATATTGATGAGACTTCCGTATTGATGTCCATACGTCAATACATCCCCCGGCTGCTCGGAGTGGATATGTACTTTGGCTAATTCATCGTCACTGATGACAAGCAGGGAATCACCGTACTTGCTTAAATCCTGGCGAAAGTCTTCTTCTACAAATGACTGCTTATCACTTTCGAATCGGACCATGAATTCTGTACAATATCCAAATTCAATATCTTCTGTACTCATGAAATCCTGAGCCGTCTTATGATGCTCAGCACTCACAAGGTCATTCATGGATGGCAGTGACACCTGGTCCGAAACCTTTTCCCCTTTAAGCTCTGCAAGGAACCCTTCATAAACGAACAGAAGTCCCTGTCCTCCACTATCGACTACTCCCACTTCCTTCAATACAGGAAGTAAATCAGGTGTACGATTCAAAGAAGCCTGCGCCTCGTCGACAATTGCCTGCATAAGCTTCACGAAATCACTTTCAGTCTCAGCTACAGAAACACCTTTTTTCGCAGCATCCTTCGCAACCGTTAGAATCGTTCCTTCCACAGGTTTCATAACCGCTTTATAAGCCGTTTCGACCCCTGTTTGAAGTGCATTGGCAAACTCTGCACTTGATAAGGATTCTTTCCCTTCAATCGCCTTACCAAAGCCTCTGAACAATTGGGATAAGATAACACCTGAGTTACCTCTTGCTCCCATCAATAATCCTTTTGAAAGGGCAGTAGCCACATTTCCAATATGATCTTGAATATGGTTTTGAACTTCCTTTGCACCGGAAGTCATTGATAAATTCATATTTGTTCCAGTATCACCATCAGGAACAGGAAAAACGTTCAGCGAGTCAACCAGCTGCGCATTGGCAGATAATTTGGTGGCACCTTGTATCACCATCTGGGCAAAACGTTTTCCTTCCAAAGATGTAATCGACACGAATCTTCCTCCTCACTACGGGTTCGTGACACGAACCCCCTGCACAAAAATATTTACTGAATCTACCGCCAAGCCGACGGTCTTATCAAGAGTATATTTAACCTTGGATTGTACATTATGGGCAATCTCAGAAATTTTTGTACCATAACTCACAATAATATACATATCAATATGTACTTCCTCTTCATCTTGACGAACGATCACTCCGCGAGTGAAATTTTCTTTACGTAAGATATCTGTGAAACCGTCTTTAATTTGGTTCTTTGAAGCCATTCCAACAATTCCGTAGCAATCCACCGCTGCACCTCCAGCAATCATTGCAATGACATCATTCGTAATATCAATTTGTCCGTACTGCGTTTTCAATTCGATGGACATGGAATGTTTTCCCCCTTTAATTACATGCTTGGCTAAAAACATTTTACTATAAGTATCCTGTTTTTGAAAGCTAAACTATTATCACAAGCGTCATTTGTTGGGTTTACCCTCTATTTTTTCCTTATTATTCAAAGATTAATCATCAGCTTACACAAGTGGTCTGTGCAGGAAATGGTTTTTAATGAAAAAAGGCGCCTGCATTAGGCGCCTTCCCATTTTAAGTATTATACGCGTTCTACTTTACCAGATTTCAATGCTCTTGCAGAAACCCATACTTTCTTAGGCTTTCCGTCCACAAGAATTCGAACTTTTTGCAGGTTTGCACCCCAAGTACGCTTGTTCGCATTCATTGCGTGAGAGCGAGCGTTACCTGAGCTGGCTTTACGGCCTGTTACTACGCATTGTTTTGCCATAATATATTCCCTCCTCACTAACAAGAAGCTGAAGTTAATTTCAGTTCCACATTTCGCTTATTATCATAAAGATACTTTAATAATTTATCACACAACTTTCTATAATGCAATACTACAATTAAAACCTTTCAAGAAAAAATACTTTACACACCGAAAAGCGGAAGGGGCTCGCTCTGAGGCGACAAGCATAAGGCAAGTCACCCGGAAAGGCGCTCTTTGCCTTTTTGGGTGACTTGCCTTATGACCTCGAGCCTCAAGCCCCTGGAGCTGGACATCCCAGAAAAGCGGAGGCGGCTTGGTCAGGCCCGACAAGCACAACTGGGAAATCCCAAAAGGCGCTTTTTGCCTTATGGGATTTTTCAGTTGTGACCTCGAGGGCCTAGCCGCCGGAGCTGGACATCGCAGAAAAGCGGAAGGGGCTCGCCTCAAAAAAGACAATAGTCCCCTCCTTCATCTCTAGATCATCCATAAAAAAAGAAGATGGCACCAAAGCCATCCCCAACAAACCATTTATTCTTTTTTAAACGTTCCTAACATCGCCCTCACAAGTCCACCCAAGAATTTCGGTAATTTAATTGTATAAAAGCGCATTTTTAGTCCCTCCCCACAATCTAAAGAACGTAATGTTTCGCTTGACAACGGTTTAGTTTATTCAAGCAGTTTCAGTTAAGTACGTCTTCTTTTCTGCCTGGTCATGAGAAGCTTTAATCACTGCTTCTTATCACCATTAATATGCCATTTGAAAAGGAAAAAGTACCAGATGATTGTATAAGTTCATTACTAATACATAGTGTGGAGCCTCTTGAAATATTCCGATTTTTTAATGGATATTTAAAGCCGGTGAGGGTGATCCCTTCGACATTTTCGGTGACGGGAACAAAGGAAATATACTGTAATTCCGGGCTTTTTTCAACGTTATGCTCCCCGGGTTCAGCAAGGGATAATCGATTTTGCACGTCGATCATTTCCACTTTGATGCGGGCTTCTAAAAGTTTCGGAGTCATTAATAATTGCAGGTTACCCATGAAGTGATCAAGCCGTCCCCCGGTGGCCCCGAAGATGGAAATTTTATCGGGTTTCTGATCGATCGCCCAGTTCAAGGCAAGCTCCAGGTCCGTCTCGTCCTTTTCAGGCTGATAGCGATTGACTTCCCGCACTTTTCCCTGGATCAGTTCCCACTCTTCCTTGTTGACTGAATCAAAATCCCCGAATGCAATATAGGGTTCGATCTTTTGCTCCAATAAGGTATATACGCCACGGTCTACGCCAACCCAGTTGACTTCATCACTGCAATATTTGTTTAATTCCGGTATGTATCGACCCGGTCCGCCGGCAACGATATTGATTTCCATTTCCTCCACTCCCATTTTATAAAAATAGGCTGACCCTTAAGGATCAGCCTTCGTCTCTTATACGAGAGATTTCTTCAACTCTTCGATTGCTGCCCCTCGGTCACTCTTATTGTAGATGGCAGATCCAGCTACAAATACGTCTGCACCCGCTTCGGCACAAACGGCAGCCGTTTCAGGGTTGATGCCACCATCCACTTCGATTTCGAGTGAAGGATTGGCTTCATTTGCCCATTCACGGATCTGCTTAATTTTCGGTACGACCGACGGGATGAATGATTGCCCGCCGAATCCCGGGTTCACGGTCATCAATAGGACCATATCGACATCTTGCAAGACAGGTCTGATCGATTCTGCAGGAGTACCTGGATTCAGGACGACACCCGCTTTGACTCCTTTGCTTTTGATCATTTGGATCGTTCTATGCAGATGGGGGTCTGCTTCTACATGGACGGTAATATAGTCCGCTCCCGCATCGGCAAAAGCTTCGATGTATTGACTTGGGTTTTCAATCATGAGATGTACGTCCAAAGGTAACGCTGTTAGTGGACGGATCGCTTTTACGATCATTGGCCCAAGCGTAATATTCGGTACGAAGTGGCCATCCATGACGTCTACATGGATATAGTCCGCTCCCCCTTTTTCAACATCTTTAATTTCATTGCCCAGCTCTGCAAAATTGGCAGAAAGAATGGATGGTGCGATTTTCATATTTAATACCTCGGCTTTCTTTCTTTTATTTCTTTATGGAAAGTCAAATAGTGATCGTAGCGGTAATCAGGGATCCTTCCCGCTTCAACGGCGGATTTCACGGCACATTTCGGTTCATTGATATGAAGACAGCCCCTGAATTTACACTCTTCGGCCACTTCGACCATTTCAGGGAAACATCGCGGAAGCTCTTCTATTTCAAGCTCTGAAAACTCCAGTGAACTGAATCCCGGGGTATCTGCGACCAGCCCATCCTTAATATCGATTAGTTCCACATGGCGGGTCGTATGTTTCCCTCGGCCCAAGTGGGAAGAAATCATGGCCGTCTTCAGCTCCAGTTCGGGATTCAATGCATTCAAAAGGGACGATTTCCCCACTCCCGACTGCCCCGCAAACACCGAAATTTTATCTTTTAAATACGGAGTCAGCTCCTCTAGGCCATGTTCTGTTTTGGAAGACGTCATCAAAACTTCATATCCAAAAGAACGGTACTCGCTCACATATTGTTCAATTTTTTCTGCTTCTTCCGACGTCACTAAGTCCATTTTGGTCACGCAGATCAGCGGTTCGATTCCTTTGCTCTCCACCAACACAAGAAAACGATCCAGGAGCGCAGGACTGAAATCAGGTTCACTGGCTGAAAAGACCAGAATCGCCTGATCGACATTTGCGATGGGGGGGCGTACCAATTCATTCTTCCGATCCAATACCTTCAGAATGTACCCATCCGTTTTGTTCTCTGCTTGAAATTCAACATAATCACCAACAAGGGGCGTGATTTTATTTTTACGGAAATTGCCCCTGCCCCTGCATTGCGTCACACTGCCTTCTGAGAGCACATAGTAAAATCCACTCAATGCTTTTACGATTTTTCCTTCAGGCATTCGAAACCTCCTATTCCATACGTTTATCTAAATATTTCCGTTATCTTCATTATGTATCATTCCCATTATAAATGAAAACAAGAGGACTGTCCCGTAGGTTCTATAAAAACCCGGGTACAGCCCCTTGGCACGTGAATGCTATTCTTCTTTAGGGTACTCGACAGTACCTCTTTTATACTCTTCACCGTCGACTAAAACAAGATATTCCCCTTTGGTTCCTTCTTCTAAAGTGAAGGTCATTGTAATGGTCGTATCTTCATAAATTCCCTGGACTTGGTCAGCATCACTGTCGTCAAGGTCACTGTCCTTATCGTCAATGAATATCTCCACGGATTGCGGCTTCCCTTCTTGTCCTTTATATGGGATGGTTATGTCTTCAGTAACCTCCTTAGTCGGTACTTCCTTCGGAGGTTCAGGACCCTTGGACATTATCACATAAACCGTTTCCCCTTTTGTAATGGGAGTACTTGCCACCGGCTTATGGGAAATCACCTTGCCCTCTTCTACTTCTGATGAGAATTCTTCACTTTGTACAATGATATTTATTCCTTTTGATGCTTCATATTTATCGAGTGCAGTTTGATCGAACCCTTCCAAGCTGTCAAGATCAAAGGATTCCCGCCCCTTACTGACCGTAAAGGTTATCGTCGTCTCCTCAGCCACGACTTCTTCCCCTGGTGATGGGTCCTGATCCGTGATCGTCCCCTGGGCCTCTTCCTCATTAAACTCTTCTTCTTTCTCTACCGTGAATCCCTTATCCTCTAAATCCGCAGACACTTCTTCAAAGTCCTTGCCGACATAATCATCGACTTCCACTTTTTCTTTACCTGTACTGACATAGATATCGACAGCAGATCCTTCATTCGCCATCCGGCCTGCTTTTGGATTGGTCTTGATCACATATCCTTCGGGAATTTCTTCATCGGATACCTTTTTTGTTTCACCAACCACAAACCCAGCTGAAATGATTGAGGATATCGCTTCGGTTTGATCCATTTCAGAAACGTTCGGCACTTCTATCTCTTTCGGCCCCAATAAACCAGGCACCATCGTGACAGCCGCGACGCCCAACAGGATCAATAAAAAGAATAAACCAATGATCACCATGGGCCACTTCTTCTTACTTTGTCCCTTCGGCGGTTTTGTTTTATCTTTTTTACCCTTCTTCCCCTCTTTCACTGGTGGGGTCGGCTTGGTTTGCACTTCATCTGTATTTGTCTGGTGATGGACGATCGTATCATCTAAATTCGAGTATGCCTTTTGATCCGTGATGACAGGGATCGCTTTTGTCGCCTCATCATCTAGAGGAACGGCGAATTTAGGTTCGTTCATGCGATCAGCATCAAGGGCCGTCGACAAGTCTTCATCCATTTCTTCAAGGCTCTCGTAGCGTCTGAAAGGATCCTTTGCCGTTGCTTTTAGTACGATATTTTCCACACTTTGTGGAATGTCCGGGTTCCACCTTTTCAATGAAGGTGTTTCCGATTGCAAATGCTTTAAGGCAATCGAGACAGCCGACTCTCCTGAGAAAGGTAATCTGCCCGTCAACAATTCGAACATGACGATCCCGAGAGAATAGATGTCCGATTTCTTTGTGGCCATCCCGCCTCTCGCCTGCTCAGGAGAAAGGTAGTGCACCGATCCGAGAACCGAATTGGTCTGGGTGATCGACGTGGCACTAAGGGCCATCGCGATCCCGAAATCGGTTATCTTCACATTTCCTTCTTCATCCAGAAGGATGTTATGAGGCTTGATATCACGGTGCACGATATGATTCTGATGAGCATGAGACATGGCGATTGTCAGTTGCTTCATGATATCGATTGCCTTGTCGACATTGACAGGCGAGTGTTGCTGTATGTATTGCTTTAGCGTCATGCCATGAACATATTCCATGACGATATAATAGAGATCATCCTCTTCTCCTACATCATAAATGCTCACAATATTAGGGTGGGCAAGACTAGTAGCAGATTGGGCTTCCCGTTGGAATCGTTTAATGAATTCCTCTTCATTGGCAAAGTCGATCCGGAGCATTTTAATGGCCACTTCACGATCAAGAATCACATCGTGAGCTAAATAAACGTTGGCCATTCCCCCTCCACCAATGAGTTTAATAATTCTGTAACGCCCACTGATGCGCTTACCTTCCATCATGTTATCACCCGCTTTCCGTTTCAGCGGCAAACTCGACAATTACTACGGTAATATTATCTTCACCGCCATATTCATTGGCTAAATGAACGAGCGACTCCCCTTTATTTTCCAGGGAGTGGTCCCGGGCCAATACCTCTTTCATTTCTTTTTCAGAGACTTTATTTGAAAGACCGTCTGAACAGAGAAGAATGATATCTTCCTCTTCGAACATGATCGTTTTAATATCCATCGTAATTGAAGCTTCCGTACCGATCGCTCTTAATATGACATTTTTTCTTGGATGATGCTCTGCATCTTCCTTTGAAATTTCACCGCTTCTCACCAATTCATTCACAAGCGTATGATCTTCGGTCAATTGATGAAATCCGTTTTCATTCAGGATGTACCCTCTGCTGTCACCGATATTGACAATCGTTGCAAACAAAGAAGTACAGATGGCTCCGACGAGAGTCGTACCCATCCCTTCGCATTCGGAATTGGATTGAGAATAAGTATATACTTCTTTGTTTACTTCGTTAATAGTTGATTTTAACCAATTTTCTGCTTCATCAGCGGTGTGAAATTTCTCGGTTTTCTCCCATAAGTCCTTTAAGATGGAAATGGTAAGCTCACTGGCAACGTCCCCTGCTCTGTGGCCGCCCATCCCATCTGCTACAACAGCTAAATGATCTCCATGATGATTCACGAATACACCGGCACTATCTTCATTCAGCTGCCGCACTTTCCCTTTGTCCGTAAAATAAACCGTCTTCACTTAGGTCACCTCTTCTCTTCTTCTGCACCTATTTCAAGTAGTTCCTTCTGCACATAACATACTAAAAGGTCTGTTGTACTTTTACGACTTTCACAGCGGATTTTCCTGCTTTACTTTCAACATTTGATGAATATCGACTCAATCCTTTTTCAGGAAGCACGAAATATAGAAGCCGTCCCCTCCGAAATCCTGTGGGAAAATTTGCATTTGGGTCCCGTCAATGAACGGTCTCACTGTTTCCGGGAGTTGATCGAGTGCATGAAACTCAAAGTCAGGGTGATCACTCAGAAAGGCTGAAACGGTTCCTTCATTTTCGTTGCGATCCACCGTGCATGTGCTGTATACCAGTAGTCCACCTTTTTTCAGCAAGGGTGCAACCGCTGAGAGGATATCGAGCTGAATCTTTTGAAGGGATAAGAGATCTGCCTCTTTCTTTGCATATTTAATATCCGGTTTTCTTCTGAGAACGCCTAAACCGGAACATGGTGCATCGACCAATATCCGATCGAAGCTTCCCTTTTCAAACTTCTCTCCTGCTTTCCTGCTATCAAGGGCAGCGGTGTGTACATTGGAAAGACCGAGTCGGGAAGCATTTTCGTCGATTAATTTGACTTTATGCTTATGGAGATCCAAGGCGTGGACTTCGCCGGTTCCGGAGAGTTTCTCTGCAATATGCGTCGTTTTCCCTCCAGGTGCTGCACACGCATCCAGCACTTTCATCCCTTTTTCAAGCTTTAAAGCATAAGAAACAAGCATCGAGCTCTCATCCTGTATCGTACATAACCCATTTCGGTATGCATCTGTTTTCGCAAGGTTCCCCCGAAGAGATTGGACCGCTTCCGGTACGATCGTACTTTCCTGCACTTCATTTCCGCTTTCCGCCAATTGCTTCAAGAGCTCTTCACGGCTGATCCTGGTAGTATTCACACGGGCCGTTTGGTGTGGAGCGATCAAGTTGGTTTCGCACATTTCTTTCGTCTTCTCTAAACCAAATTGTTCGGACCATCTCTTGACAAGCCAGTATGGATGACTCGTTTCGATAGCGACCCTTTCGACAGGATCTTTGATGGAGTCAAGAGTCGGTAGGCCTTTTCTCTGTACAGACCTCAATACCCCATTGACTAATCCTGTGATCCCCTTATGTCCCCTTTTTTTGGCGATTTCGACTGCTTCATAGAATACGGCGCGATCCGGAATCCTATCTAAGTAGACCAGCTGATAAAGGGATAATCGTAACAATTGACGAACCCAATCGTCCAGCTTACCTTTGATGAATGGGGCTAAATAGAAATCCAGCGTCATTTTGCGTTGAATGGTCCCGTATGTCAATTCCGTCAATAAACCGATATCCTTACTCGGCAGTTCGTTTTTTTCGATCACTGAATGAAGCAGTAAATTACTGTATGATTGATTCTTTTCCACTGCCTCGATGACATCGAGGGCAGCTTCCCGTACGGTTTTATTTCGTTTACTCATATTCTTCTCCTAACATCAGGCCAGCTTTTATATGTGCGCCCGCTCCCCTAAGGTAGTCCTTTGCACTCATCCTTTTTTTGCCGGAAGGTTGTAAATCGGTGATTTTGATCCCGGTTGAATTGCCGGTCGACACAACGAACCCATCCTCTTCAACCCCGATGATTTTTCCGGGTGATGACAGGGCCACGTCCACTTTTTCTCCCCACCATACTTTCATGACAGAGCCGTCTAAAGTGGTATACGCAACCGGCCACGGATGCAGTCCCCTGATATGATTGTAGATTTCTTCCCCGTCTTTCGTCCAGTCTATCTTCTCTTGTTCACGCTTGATATTCCGGGCAAAGGTCGCTTTTGAATCATCCTGTTTAACGGGGGAGATTTCCCCTCTCAGTAATGGAGGGATGGTGTCGATCAGTAATTTAGCACCTGCCACGCTCAGTTTGTCGTGAAGCGTACCCACATGATCACGTTCTTCGATTTCCACTTCCACTTGGCTTATGATGTCCCCCGCATCCAGCTTTTCCACCATATACATGATGGTGATGCCCGTTTTCTCTTTTCCCTGTAGAATGGAATAATGGATTGGCGCGCCTCCCCGAAGTTCAGGAAGCAGTGAGGCATGAACATTGATGCATCCATATTTAGGTGCCTCAAGCAAAGCGTTCGGAAGGATTTGTCCGAAAGCAGCCGTCACGATAAGATCCGGTTTTAAATCCAGCACTTGGGTTAACTCTTCTTCATTCTTTATCTTCTCCGGCTGGTAGACCGGGATGCCGTGCTTTTCAGCGGCCACTTTGACAGGTGGAGGCGTGAGTATCCTTTTCCTTCCGACGGGTCGATCCGGTTGTGTCACAACCGCGATCACATCATATTTTTCATCTATGAGAGATTGGAGAACAGGAACCGAGAAATCGGGTGTTCCCATAAAGATCACTTTCGTCATTAAGCTTCATACCCTTCTAATTCTTCTTCTGTGATATATTTTTCTACTTTTGTTGTAAATAAAATGCCGTGGAGATGATCGATTTCATGCTGTATTGCCCTGGCCAAAAAGTCCTCGGCTTGAAATTCAACCGTTCTTCCTTTCCGGTCTTGCGTACGCACTTTGATTGAGTAAGGACGGGTCACTTCTCCGTAAAGGCCGGGGAAGCTGAGACATCCTTCAAGATCGGTTTGAGACCCTTTCGCTTGTACGATTTCAGGATTGATCAATTCGATTGTTCCTGAATCATCACCAACATCGACGACCGCTACCTGCAGGTCGATTCCCACTTGTGGTGCTGCAAGTCCCACGCCATCTGCTTCAATCATGGTGTCGTACATATTAGCAAGTAATTTCTTTAACTTTTTATCAAAATCCGTTACCTTCTCACATTCTTTTTCGAGAATGGCATCGGGATGCATGACGATTGGAAGTATTGCCATAACTGTCCTCCATTTTTCTATTTGAATAGTGTTACATCATCATATAAGGGTTCACATCTATGGAGATGGTTAACCCTTGTGATGCATATTGCTGCTGAAATTGATCCAGTACTGTTTTTAACGTACTGGCAAGATTTGGTTCACGCTTGTATTTTATCAAACATTGATAGCGGTATCTATTTTTGATCCTGGGAATGGGAGATGCAACCGGCCCGAGGATAATCGTTGTATCGGATAGCTTTGAACGGACGAAAACCGTCATTTTCTCTGAAATATCAACGACCTTCATTAGATCTTCATGACTTAATGTGATCAGCGTAATGTAATAAAAAGGAGGATAGGAACCCATTTTTCTCATCATCATTTCCTGCTGATAGAAACGATTATAATCATGATTGGATGCTAATTCGATCGAGTAGTGCTCCGGTGTATATGTTTGTATGACTACTTCCCCGGGGAGCGTGTGCCTGCCAGCCCTTCCACTTACTTGAGTCAATAATTGGAACGTCTTTTCCGCTGCCCTGAAATCCGGCAGATGGAGCATCGTATCCGCACTGAGTACACCTACCAGGGTGATATTCGGAAAGTCCAGGCCCTTTGCGATCATTTGAGTACCGAGGAGTATATCTGCCTTACCTTCCCCGAAAGCCGTTAACAGCTTTTCATGTGAACCTTTCCGGGTTGTGGTATCCACATCCATACGAATGATCCTTGCATCTGGGAGGTGCTTCGTCAATTCCTCCTCTACCTTCTGTGTACCCGTCCCGAAATAACGGATATGCTCACTTGTACATTCAGGACATGTGGATGGGACCCCTTCTTCATAACCGCAATAATGGCATTTCATCCCATTGGAAAATTGATGATAGGTCAAGGAGATGTCGCAATTGGGACATTGCAGGACAAAGCCGCAATCCCTGCACATGATGAACGATGAGTGCCCCCTGCGATTAAGGAAAAGGACAGTTTGCTCTCCCCGTTCAAGCCTCCCCTGGAGCTTTTCGAACAGGTTGGTGGAAAACATGGAACGGTTTCCCTTCCTGAGTTCCTCTCTCATATCCACAATATCTACGGATGGAAGCGGGCCGTCATTCATCCGTTTATCAAGCGTCAATAATCCGTATACCCCTTTTGAAGACCGGGCGAAGGATTCCAGTGAAGGGGTCGCACTGCCTAAGATCACCGGGCATTGATGGAATTCCCCTCGATAGATCGCGACGTCCCGTGCGTGATAACGTGGATTTTCCTCTTGCTTGTAGCTGGTTTCATGCTCTTCATCGATGATGATGATCCCGATATTTTCAAAAGGGGCAAAAACGGCAGAGCGGGCTCCGACCACCACTTTCACTTCCTTGCGTTGGATCTTTCTCCATTCATCATACTTTTCCCCGACTGATAATCCGCTGTGAAGGACGGCGACATCGTCACCAAACCTTCCTTTAAAGCGGTGTACCATCTGAGGGGTAAGGGAAATCTCTGGAACAAGCACGATCGCTTCTTTCTCCTCCTCGAGTACCCGTTGGATGGATTGCAGATAAATCTCTGTTTTCCCGCTTCCTGTAACACCGTAAAGAAGAAATGTATGATGCTTCTCTTGATCAATGGTACTTAAAATGGGCCCGATCGCCTCTTCCTGCTGGGAAGTCAATGAGAGGGGAAATGTCTTCTCGAATGTTCTGTTTTCAAACGGATCACGGTACATTTCCACGTTTTTCTCAACAAGGATCCCTTTATGGACTAAAGATTTTACGGTACTTGAAGTCGTGGCCATCACTTCCGTCAGGGTGGATGCGAGTATCCCATCACCACCTGGTGCCGCATCCATCATATATTCGATGATTTGTTTTTGTTTACTGGCCTGTGGCGGCAAACCATCTTTCACTTCATCCACTTGATCGATCGGTACGTTCAGATAAAGCTTCCGTACGGTTTTTTTATTCCCTTTGGCTTTCACCCTGTAGATGACTTCGACAGACCCTTTTTTCACCTCTTTATGTATGAGGGGGAGAAGGCCGCTTTCTTCGATTGCATTCCAGGAGACCTCTCTTCCGTCCTGGAAAAAGCGTTGGAGGGAGAGATGGAGTTCACCCGGATTCCTGTTTTCTTCAAGTCGAAGGAATTTTTCATACTTCGCTTTCATGGCTGCTGGAAGCATCGCTTGAAAGGCTGAGATTTTAAAGCATAGGGTCTTCTCGGTCAACCAGCTCCCGAGTGCGAGTAATTCTTTATTCAGGACGGGTACGAGATCCATCGGTTCGACGATCGATTTGAGTTTCGAGACTTCCCCTTTTTCCTTTAATGCAATGACAAATCCCTGGATTTTCCTCGGACCAAAAGGCACGACGACCCTCATACCGGGAACGATGCTGCCTTTCCATTCATCCGGGATACTGTAATCATACGTTCGATCCGTCTGCATGGCAGGAACGTCGACAATGACGCTAGCTACGTTCATGTGAGGAACCCTTCTTCATGTGCCGGACGGCTTCTTTATAGATTTCTTTGGCTACCTCTAACTTTGATAATAAAGGCAGCTCGCGAGCGTCTTCCCCACTCGTGACAATCGATACTTTATTTGTATCTGTTCCGAACCCTGATCCCGTTTCTTTCACATTATTTGCGACGATCATATCTGCCCTCTTTTTCACAAGCTTCGCTTTCGCATATGCTTCGACGTTTGTCGTCTCCGCGGCAAACCCGATAAGGTATTGGTGTGTTTTCCTCTCACCAAGGCTCAATAAGATATCCTTTGTACGCTCAAATTCAATCACTAGATTTCCATCTTTTTTCTTTAACTTATCTTCATATATTTCTTTAGGGCGGTAATCGGCGACTGCTGCACTCTTTACGACGATATCTGCAGATGGAAATACTTCATGCACCCTATGATACATTTCTTCAGCAGTGGTCACGGAGACAAATTCAACACCTGCTGGAATCGGTAACACCGAAGGTCCGGAGATCAATACGACATCAGCTCCAAGGGAAACGGCCGCTTCAGCAAGGGCGTATCCCATCTTTCCGGTTGAACGATTGGAGAAGAATCGCACAGGATCCACCATCTCCCTTGTCGGACCGGCCGTGATCATTACTTTTCTCCCCTCAAGGAGCTTTCTTTCACTGTCACGGTCCTGGAAAAAACGGTCAACCAGCTCCACTACCTTCTCCGGTTCTTCCAATCTTCCCTTGCCAATATACCCACAAGCTAAATACCCTTCACTTGGTTCGACAAATTGATAGCCAAATCCAAAAAGGGTTTCAATATTCCGTTTTACCGCTGGATGATCATACATATGTACATTCATGGCCGGGGCTATCCACACCTGTGCCGTTGTTGCAAGAATCGTCGTTGTGATCATGTCATCTGCAATCCCGTTTGCAAGCTTCCCGATGATGTTTGCCGTGGCTGGTGCCACCAGTACGAGGTCAGCCCAATCCGCCAAGTCGATATGAGCAATTTTTGATGAATCTTTTTCATCAAAGGTGTCCCAATACACATCTTGACGGGATAATGCCTGAAACGTAAGAGGAGCCACAAATTTACGTGCCGACTCCGTCATGATCACCTTCACTTCAGCACCGCCCTGCACCAGTTTGCTTGTCAAGGCTGCCGCTTTGTATACAGCTATTCCGCCAGATACACATAATAGTATTTTTTTCCCCTGCATCATTCTACTTTCCCCCATTACTCTTTATCCTTCTTATATTATGAAGGATATTGATAGAAAAAGAAAATAGGGTTGTCCCGAAAGATGATGAAATCTTCCGAGTCAACCCCTGGAGTTATTCAATAAGATCCGCCAGTCTATTCATCAGAATAAACGGCTTTGGCGTCTCTTTCTTTCATAGATAACTGACCGGCATGAATTTCTTCAAGGGCTTTACCTACGAATTTATGAGAATCATAACGGTTCAAACGGTAATCCCCCGTGTCTTGCAGGTTTCTTGCACGCTTAGCCGCAATACTGACTAACGAATATTTAGAATCAATCTTCTTCATTAATGAATCAATGGATGGGTTTAACATTTATTCAGCCTCCAGCATATTTAAGTATCGTTGTTGCACTCGTTCCCGTTTGCAGTGTTCTGCCTGAACGATGGATTTAATCTTATCTACCGCATGTTCAATCTGATCATTTTCAACAATGTAATCGTATAAATTCATCATTTCGATTTCTTTTCTTGCGGTATTCATTCTGCCCCTGATCAAATCATCTGTCTCAGTGCCTCTTGTAACGAGGCGGTTCTGAAGTTCAGAAAGACTTGGGGGTGCCAGGAAGATAAATAAACCTTCGGGGAATTTATCCCTGACTTGTTGTGCACCTTGTACTTCGATTTCAAGAAAGACATCTCTTCCTGCATCCAGGGTTTCCCGGACATAATCTACAGGGGTTCCATAATAATTCCCTACAAACTCTGCATACTCCAACAGTTTTCCCTGCTCGATCAGCACTTCGAAATCCTCTCTTGATTTAAAGAAATAATCTACACCATCCACTTCTCCTTCACGGGGTTTCCGCGTGGTCATGGAGATGGAATATTCAAACCTTGTATCTTCCTGGGAAAAAATCGCTTTACGAACTGTTCCCTTCCCTACACCTGATGGTCCGGAAAGAACGATCAGCAATCCTTTTTCTTTCATTTATTTACCCTGCCCTTCTTCTACTAAATCCTCTTTATCTGTCAAACGATGAGCAACGGTTTCGGGTTGAACAGCTGAAAGAATAACGTGATCGCTATCCGTAATGATGACCGCCCTAGTTCTTCTTCCGTATGTAGCATCAACGAGTGTTCCCCGGTCCCTAG
The DNA here is from genome assembly GCF_037046045.1 of Rossellomorea sp. LJF3. NCBI lineage: Bacteria > Bacillati > Bacillota > Bacilli > Caryophanales > Bacillaceae > Rossellomorea > Rossellomorea sp. LJF3. Next base: position 205,358 of record NZ_JBANLY010000003.1, read on the forward strand.
CATCTTGTATCAAGCGTTTGATCGGGGCTGATTCCGGACTTACGATTGAAATGATCCGGTTGGCTGAAACGATATTTCCAAATCCTATATTGATGAGCTTGATCGACATAACGCTCCTCCTAATCAATAGTTTAGTTTCGCCTGAATGATAGGAAACTAAACTTCTTATTCTACATTTTGCACTTGTTCCCTCAGCTTCTCAAGTGTTGATTTCAGTTCCACAACCATGGTGGCAATGAGGGAATCATTTGCTTTCGAACCAATCGTATTCACTTCCCTGTTCATTTCCTGGATCATGAAATCCAGTTTCCTGCCTACAGGACCACATTCGATTAATGTGGAGTGAAAGTACTGAATATGACTTTTAAGTCTTGTCAATTCTTCCGTTATGTCAGACTTATCGGCAAAGATGGCCACTTCCGTAAGCAAACGGCTTTCGTCGAAAGATGCTTCGTTGTATTCGGCAATCCTCTTTCTTAATCGTTCTCTATATTGATTGACCACTTCCGGAGCATGACTGGACAGTTCAATGATATTCTTTTCAAACCGACTAAGATGAATGAGAAAATCTTTCTTGAGAAGTTCCCCTTCTTTCTCCCGCATCTTTCTAAGGTCCAGCGCCGCTTCATCCACAGCTTTTAATACCAGATTCTCGAGCTCTTCATTTTCTTCTTCCATTTCTTCAATCATGATGAATTCTTCTCTGTTCAAGAGATGGGATAATTGCACTTCATCTTTTAAGGAAAAGGTTTCTTTCACTTTATTTACTAACTGATAATAATCTTGAATGAGCTTCCAGTCAATATGAAGATTTTTATGCACAAGGCCGTCCCCAGTGATGGTAATGAAAATATCAACTTTCCCTCTTTTTACATTTTGGGATACCTGCTTCTTGATTTTATCCTCTAGCTTCATTAATTGTCGCGGCATTTTTATGTAACATTCACTGAATCTGTGATTCACGGATTTCATTTCAACCGTTACAGTATGTTGTTCAGAGTCTGATTTGCTTCTTCCAAAGCCTGTCATACTGACAACCATTACGATCACATCCAATCCTTTGACGGTATTCGTATGTAAGATAACCGAATTCACTTTCATCCCGTGCTGATATATTGAGAGGGGAAGCACTCACTTATGTACAACATATCGCTTTATATAAAAAAGGTAATAGAGGATTTTCTCTATTACCTTTTGGATTATACCACATTTCACTGTTTTTTTCTTGCAAAAAATGACCCTGCCAGCAAAAAGGTTGGTACGGAGCTTAAACCAATGATCAAGAGCCAATCCTTCAATACGATCGGGACTGTATGGAAGATCGGTTGCAGGGAAGGGATATAGATGACTAAGAGCATTAATATGAGTGAAGATAATACGGCAAAAACGAGATACATGTTCCCGAACGGATTTCTTGAAAACACCGAAACTTCACTTCGGCAGTCGAACACATGAATCAGTTGAGCCATGACCAGAGTAGCGAACGCAACGGTTTGGGCATACGCCAGGTGATCAGGATGAGTCTTATACGACAGTATGAACGCAAGCAGCGTCGCCCCGCCGATCAAGAATCCCCTGGAGACCACTTTCCACCCTAGCCCCCTTGCAAACACACCTTCCTTTGGATGTCTCGGTTTTCTTCTCATAACATCATCTTCCGGCTTATCTAGACCAAGTGCCATGGCAGGGAGACCATCAGTCACGAGGTTCACCCATAAAATCTGAATCGGCACCAATGGAAGCGGGAGAGCCAGAATCATGGCAAATAACATGACGAGGATTTCACCGACGTTCGAAGCCAACAGATATCGAATGAACTTCCGGATATTTTCATAGATGTTCCTCCCTTCCTGAATGGCTGATTTAATCGTAGCGAAGTTATCATCCAACAGGACTAACGATGAAGATTCCTTTGATACATCAGTGCCAGTAATCCCCATGGCGACTCCAATATCCGAGGATTTAATGGCAGGGGCATCGTTGACCCCATCACCTGTCATCGCTACGACATGCCCCCTGTTTTGCAGGGCTTTGACGATTTTCAGCTTATGCTCGGGTGATACACGTGCAAACACCGACACTTCATCCACTATTTCTTCCAGTTCAGGCACTTCCATCTGGTTTAATTCTTTTCCATCCATGACGCGGTCTTTATTTTTCAAGATGCCCAGCTGTTTGGCAATGGCTTTCGCCGTCAGAACATGGTCCCCGGTGATCATGACCGTCTTGATCCCGGCAGCACGACACTCTTTCACCGCCTGCTTCACCTCTGGTCTCGGAGGGTCGATCATCCCTTGTAAACCGATGAAGGTCACCCCTTCCTCCACGTCCTCTTCCACCAACGCTTCAACAGCACGATCCTTGATCGGTTTATACGCAATCGCAATGTTTCGTAAAGCATTGGTAGACATCTCACTGATGGCACCTTCTACTTTTTCGGTGATCTCTGGTGATTTCGGTTGAAGTCTTCCCTCCCACAGGACCGATTCGCTTTTCCCGACCAATACGTCAGGAGCGCCTTTCGTTACGGAGAAGTGCTTTCCATTCTGATCCACCACGATGATACTCATCATCTTCCTTGTGGAATCAAAAGGGAACTCTTTGACAATCGTGAATTTTTTCTGCAATGATTCCCTGGAAAGCCCGGCCTTTAACCCTGCTACAAGAAGAGCCCCTTCAGTGGGGTCACCATCGACGATAAAGGTTTTTTCACGGGTCACAAGCTCGGCATGATTGCACAGCATCCCGAAAGTCAACAGCTGCTGCAGTGCATTCTCACTGTGAGGCGTCACCCTTTTTTCCCCGGTATAAAATTGGCCGTCTGGTTCATAGCCGGTGCCGGTGACGGTCCACGTCCTTCCTCCACTCCACATATGTGTAACCGTCATTTTGTTCTGGGTCAAGGTTCCGGTTTTATCAGAACAAATCACCGATGCACAGCCTAATGTTTCCACTGCAGGCAGCTTTCGGACGATGGCTTTCTTCTTGATCATTCTTTGAACACCTAGGGAAAGGGCAACCGTCACAATGGCTGGCAACCCTTCAGGTATGGCTGCTACGGCCAATGAAACCCCGGCTAAGAACATCGTATACATATCATGGCCCTGTATCACGCCGATTCCTACCACTAATCCGGTCAGGACAAGAGCAACCGTAATGAGGATCTTCCCTAACTCTTCCAGTCTTCTCTGAAGAGGGGTCGTCATGGTTTCCGCGTTTTGGATCATATCAGCAATTTGCCCCATCGCCGTTTTCATACCAATCGAAGTCACGACACCAATTCCATTTCCCCTCGTGACCATCGTCCCCATAAATGCCATGTTTTCCAAGTCCCCAAGACTCATATTTTCACCATTTACAGGGTTTGTGGATTTGGTGACGGGTAAAGACTCCCCGGTAAGGGCGGATTCTTCTATTTCAAGATTATTTGTTTCAATGAGACGTACATCCGCCCCGATCCGGTCTCCACTTGCAAAGCGGATGACATCCCCAATGATGACATCCTTAGAAACGATTTTTACCCACTTACCGTCCCTTAACACTGAAACCTGGGGTGCAGAGAGCTCCTTTAAAGCCTGAAGCGACCTCTCGGCTTTCCGTTCCTGGAAAAAGCCTAAAAAGCCGTTAATGAAGACAATGGCAATAATGGCGATGGCATCGATGTATTCACCGAGTAAACCTGAAATGAGGGTGGCTGCCAATAACACGAGAACCATAAAGTCCTTGAACTGACTGAAAAACAACAATAAAGCTGACTGCTTCTCAGCTTCTTCTAATTGATTGTACCCAAATTGTTTCCGTCTGATTGCTACCTCTTCTGTTGAAAGCCCTTCTTGATAATTGGTATTTAATGACTTCTCTATGTCCTCTTGTCTCATCTCATGAAATTTCATGCAACCATGTCACTCTCCTCCTACGATACGAAAAGTTGTCCTTCTCATAGCATTCTTATTCAGACTCGTCCTAAAAAATGATATGATTTAAGTATGTTTTGCATTTTCCCTTTCGGGGAGATAAAATCGGTTACATTTGATACACTTTTCAACCACTCCCTAGTCGGAAGAAATCAAACTATACTGAAATCGCATGAAGCAGAGGATGTTATATATGTCATTTGATGGATTATTCACAAGAAACATGACGAAAGAATTGAATGAAAACCTATTACACGGACGCATAAACAAAATACACCAACCTTATAAAAATGAAATCATCCTGGTCATCCGGGCAAATGGAAAGAACCATAAAGTGCTCTTATCCGCTCACCCAAGTTACTCCCGTGTTCAATTGACCGCTGAGAATTATGACAATCCATCGGTCCCACCGATGTTTTGTATGCTGCTGAGAAAACATCTTGAAGGGTCGATCATTGAAGGGATCAATCAGATTGGATTAGATCGGATGATTGTATTCGAAGTGAAGGGCAGAAATGAGATCGGGGATGTATCTTATAAACAACTGATCATTGAAATAATGGGCCGGCACAGCAATATCATCCTGGTCGATAAAGAAAGAAATATGATTCTTGACAGCATCAAGCATATTTCACCAAGCATGAACACGCATCGTACTGTATTGCCTGGCCATACCTACGTGTTGCCGCCTCAACAGGATAAAATCGATCCACTCGAAGCAGAGACTGTAGATGTTTTACGTGCCCTTGATTTCAATTCGGGTAAGCTTGATAAACAGATCGTCCAATCTTTCGCCGGTATCTCACCGCTTTACGCGAAGGAAGTCGTACACCGTGCCGGAATCGGTAGCGGGGCAGCCATTGCCGAGTCATTCGTATCTTTGATTGCTCATGCAAAGAACTATTGTTTAACGCCAACCCTGATCACAGCAGATAAGGAAACGTTCTACTGGATGGACCTTCAACATCTCCAGGGTGAAAAACAAACATTTCCTTCCTTGAGTGAACTGCTTGACCGTTTCTTTTATCAGAAGGCTGCACGCGATCGAGTCAAGCAACAAGGAAATGACCTGGAGCGGTTCATTCGAAATGAAAGGGATAAGAACGTCAACAAAATAACGAAACTTGAGCGAACGCTTGACGATGCACAACAGGCTGACCGCTATCAGCTGCTCGGTGAACTCCTTACTTCGAATCTATATGCCGTGGAACGTGGGATGACGGAGGTGAGCGTAGTCAATTATTATGACGAAAACGGGGAAAGTATCACGATTCCATTAAATCCTCAAAAATCGCCTTCCGATAATGCTCAGAATTATTTCTCACGTTATCAAAAAGCCAAGAATGCTATAAAGATCGTCCATGAACAAATTGAAAAAGCACAGGAAGAAATCGTGTATCTCGAACAATTACTGCAACAACTAGAATCGGCTTCAACGAAAGATGTGGAGGAAATCAGGGAGGAACTCGAAGAAGAGGGTTACCTGAAGGTCCGAAAGCAAACCAAAAAGAAAAAGGCCAATACAAAGCCCGTACTGGAACAATACACGTCAACTGACGGGACACAGATCCTGGTCGGTAAAAACAATAAACAAAACGACTACTTGACCAACCGTGTTGCAGGAAGAGATGAAGTCTGGCTTCATACGAAGGATATTCCCGGTTCTCACGTTGTCATCAAGAGTCCTAACCCAACTGATGAAACGATCAAGGAAGCGGCCAATATTGCCGCATACTTCAGTAAAGCCCGTGAATCAAGCTCCGTACCCGTTGATTATACCGAAGTCAAACAGGTCAAGAAACCAAAAGGTGCCAAACCAGGATTTGTCATTTATGAAGGACAGCAAACCGTTTACGTGACACCGGATCTGGATTTGGTCCGATCGTTAAAAGATTGATATAGGTCAAGATGCACTTTCATTCAGTGATGATTTGACTGGATGAAAGTGTTTTTATTTAGAAAAATGACAAAAAGCAACTCAAAAAACGAGTTGCTTTCCACCTTACATCCCCCATGTCTCAGGGTCTTTTCTCCAAAGCTTCAATTGTTCCAATTCACTTTCACGGATGATCTCATTTTGGACCGCCACCTCAAGTAGGCTTGAATAATCGGATAGGCTATAGGATGTAATGTTTTGCTCTTCAAGCATCTTTTTCCCTTTCTCCAATTCATAAGTGAAGATCGCCACAACCCCTAATACGTCACATCCCGCTTCTCTTAAGGCGTCAACCGCAGTTATACAGCTGCCTCCCGTGGAGATCAGGTCTTCGACGACGACGACCTTTTGTCCCGGGGCTGCGATCCCTTCAATCTGCTTTCCTTTTCCATAGGCTTTAGGCTTTGACCTGACATAACACATGGGAAGATTTAATTTCTCACTCACCCACGCGGCATGTGGAATTCCCGCAGTCGCTGTCCCGGCGATCACTTCTGCTTCTGGAAAGTGTTTTCGGATCAGCTCGGACAGTCCTGCAGAGATGCTGTTTCGCACTGAAGGATACGACAGCGTCAGTCGATTATCACAATAAATTGGTGACTTTATGCCGGACGACCAAGTGAATGGCTCCGCCGGGTTTAAAAATACGGCTTCGATGTCGAGTAATTTCTTTGCGATTTCATGTTTCATTCTTTGCCCTCCCATTCATGTACGATCCGCTCATAGGCAAGGACCGGATTTGCAACACCTGTAATGCTTCTTCCAACGACTATGTAGGAAGAACCCATTTCTTTCGCCATTTGCGGTGTAGTGACTCTTTTTTGATCTCCTAAGTGATCTTCTGCTAACCTGATCCCGGGAGTGACCCGTAAAAAATCATTCCCGCAGTGTTCTTTTATCAGTCCCGATTCGTGGGGGGAACACACCACTCCATCTAGTCCCGCCTGCTTCGCAAGAGTGGCATAATGCAGGACAGACTCATTGATGGTAGTGTGGATAAGCTGTTCTTCCTGCATCTGTTCTTCCGTTGTCGAGGTCAGTTGAGTGACAGCGATCAGATTGGGCCGTTTATGATTGGCAGGGGTTCCGGCATGGAGACCCTCCAGCGCTTTTTCCATCATCATGCCGCCACCTGCAGCATGGACGTTGATCAGCTCCAGGTCGAATCCTGCAAGTCCTTTCATGGCTCCGTACACTGTATGAGGGATATCATGAAGCTTAAGGTCCAGGAAAATCCGATGATTTTTATTTAATATCTTCTCAATGATTGCCGGACCATTTTGAAGGTACAATTCCATACCGACCTTCACATTCAGACTTTCTGTAAATTGATCCAGGAAGGTTGAAGTCATCTCCCATGTCGGGAAATCAAGTGCTATGAACGGTGCTCGATTCATGCTTCCCCCAGCTCCTTCCGGTTAATTGTGATATATGCTCGACTCCGAGCTCCTCAAGTAGAGGAGGTAACTCATTGATGATCCGCTGACATACGAATGGATCAACGAAATTCGCCGTCCCGACTGCGATGGCACTGGCTCCGGCATAGAAGTATTCAATCACATCTTCAGCTGATTGTATTCCACCCATCCCGATAATCGGGAGATCCACCTGCTGGCTCACTTCATAAATCATCCTGATGGCAACCGGTTTGATGGCAGGGCCGGATAATCCCCCGGTCTTGTTCGCAAGAACCGGCTTGCCCGTCTTCATATCCAACCTCATCCCGAGGAGTGTATTGATCATGGTCAGTCCATCCGCCCCTCCCGCTTCCACAGCCTTGGCCATGTCGACGATATTGGAGACATTCGGTGATAATTTCACATACAGCGGTACCTGTGATACTTCTTTAACCTTCTCAGTCAATTCCTTAGCCACTTCAGGGATGGTACCAAAAGCGATTCCTCCCGTTTTGACATTGGGACAGGAGATATTGAGTTCAAGTGCAGTTACATTTTCAGCGGAAGAAATGACCCTTGCCACTTCCACATAATCTTCCACTTGGGAACCTGCCACGTTTGCAATGATCGGTACATCAAACTGTGAAAGCCATGGAAGTTCGTTTTCCATCACACCGGTGAGTCCGGGGTTTTGTAACCCGATTGCATTCAGCATACCCCCGTTTGTTTCAGCAACCCTTGGAGTAGGATTTCCAAAGCGGGCCTCTTCCGTCGTCGCTTTGATCATGATCGCTCCAAGCTCGCTCAAATCATAAAACTGACTATATTCACGACCGAAACCAAAGCAGCCTGATGCCGGCATGACCGGGTTTTTTAAAGACAAGCCTGGCAATTCGATTTGTAATGATTTCATAAAAGCACCGCCCCTACTGGAAATACCGGTCCGTCACTGCAAACCTTTACGTAACTCGACCCTTCAGGATCATCCTGTTTATGACATACGCAGGCGAAACACGCCCCGATTCCGCATCCCATCCGCTCTTCTAATGAGATGAAACCGCGTTTGCCCTCCAATTGCCTTTCAAGAGCTTTCAGCATGGGTGTCGGTCCACAGGAATAAAACACATCAAAGTCCGGCTTCTCTTCAGAGATGACATCTGTGACAAATCCTTCACTCCCAAGTGAGCCGTCGACAGTTGCAACATATGTGAGCCCAAGTTCCCCGAACTTATCTTCATAAAAGCTGACTGATTCATTTTGAAAACCAAGAATGTGCTTCACTGCCCAACCGTTTTCTACAAGCTTCCTGGAAAGACCGTAGAGGGGAGGAACACCAATCCCTCCACCTATTAACAGTGCGGTCTTACGTTGGCCTTCCACGGAGAAACCATTTCCTAAAGGTCCCAATACGTCGACCCTTTCACTACGATCCACCAGGGTAAGGAGTCGTGTCCCTTTCCCTTCAGCCCGGTAGATCAGGGTCATGGTATGTTGTTCAGGGTCGTGGGAGGCGATGGAAATCGGCCTTCTCAGTAAAGGGTCGATTCCCGTCCCTACTTTCACATGAACGAACTGTCCAGGGGCCTTTATTTCATCCACCAGATTCCCTTGAAGAACGAGTTCATAAATGTTTTCAGCTATCCGTTCATGAGAAAGCACAACCATGTTTTCGTTAACGATCATTGATAAACCGCCTCTTTCACTTTCGGTAGTGAGTCAAGTGCCTCTGCTGAGAAAGTCATGGATTCAATCACTCTCAGGATGGCTTCTGCAGTGTCCAGTGACGTAAGACAAGGAATTCCGTTTTCAACCGATTCCCTACGAATTCTGAATCCATCCCGGGCAGGCTGCTTTCCTTTTGTCAATGTATTGATGACAAGCTGTGTTTCACCGCTTTGGATGATATCCAATAATGTAGGTCCGCTGGATCCGATCTTATCCACTTCACGGACAGTGATACCTGCCTTGGCCAAATGCTCTGCCGTCCCCTTGGTTGCGAGGATTTGATAGCCGATATCGATAAAGCGTTGTGCCAGGAGGACTGCTTCATCCTTGTCTTTATCTGCTACGGTCATGAGCACGGAGCCATATTCCTTCATTTGCATTCCTGCAGCGACCATCCCCTTGTAAAGTGCCTTTTCCAAGGTCTGATCTTTCCCCATTACTTCCCCTGTAGATTTCATCTCAGGTCCGAGCGTAATGTCCACCCGTCTAAGTTTGGCAAAGGAGAAGACCGGAACTTTGACGTACACACCCTGTTTTTCAGGAACCAGTCCTGATTTATATCCTTGATCTTTCAGGGATAAACCAAGGATGGACTTGGTTGCAATATTCGCCATTGGAACATTTGTGATTTTACTGATGAATGGCACTGTCCGACTGGAACGAGGGTTCACTTCCAGAACGAATACTTCGCCTTTTGAGATCACATACTGGATGTTCAGTAAACCGATAATGTTCAATCCTTTTGCCAGTCTGGTCGTATAATCGATAATGGTCTGTTTCTGTTCCTCCGTGAGTTGCTGTGGAGGATACACCGCGATGGAATCCCCTGAATGAACTCCCGCACGTTCGATATGCTCCATAATTCCCGGGATGACCACGTCTGATCCGTCTGAGATGGCATCCACCTCGATTTCCTTGCCGATCAGATAACGGTCGATCAATACCGGGTGCTGTGGATTGACCTTTACAGCATTTTTCATGTATTGAAGCAGCTCTTCTTCCCTGTAGACAATCTCCATTGCCCGTCCTCCGAGGACGTACGAAGGCCTTACGAGAACCGGGTAACCGATGCTTTTTGCTATTTCAAGTGCCCCTTCTACGGAAACTGCCGTTTTGCCTTCCGGTTGAGGAATGCCGAGTTGGTTCAAAGTATGCTCAAATTTATCGCGGTTCTCTGCGCGATCCAGATCCTCAAGTGAAGTACCCAAAATCTTGACTCCTCTTCTCACCAGCTCATCTGCCAGATTGATGGCCGTTTGTCCACCAAACTGGACGACGACTCCCTTTGGCTTTTCTAGGTCGATGATGTGCATGACATCTTCCACCGTCAGTGGCTCGAAATATAATTTGTCCGAAATACTGAAGTCGGTCGAGACCGTTTCTGGATTGTTATTCACGATGATGGCCTCATAACCCGCTTCCTTAATGGCCCAAACAGAGTGAACGGTGGCATAATCAAACTCCACTCCCTGTCCGATCCTGATCGGTCCCGAACCGAGGACGATGACACTCTCACGTTCTGTGACCCTTGATTCATTCTCATCTTCATAAGTTCCGTAGAAGTAGGGAGTTTCAGATTCGAACTCTGCTGCACAGGTATCTACCATTTTATATACCGGGATAAGGTCCTGCTCTTTTCTCCAGGTATACACATCTGCTTCCGGGCTCCCCCATAACCGTGCCATGGTGATATCCGAGAAGCCCATGCGCTTCGCTTTTTGTCCAAGTTCAAAGCTGAAGGGGTTCAATGCCAATTCTTTTTCAAACTCTATGATTCTATTCATTTTATATAAGAAGAAAAGGTCGATCTTGCTCCATTCATGAATGGTCTCGATTGTGACTCCCCTTCTCAGCGCTTCGCCGATATAGAAGAGACGCTCATCCCCTGCTTTCCTGATCCTTTTCTCTATCCACTCGTCTGTAAATTGATCCGCGTCACTCAATTCCATATGATACGTATTGCTTTCAAGGGAGCGGATCGCTTTCAATAATGATTCTTCGAAGGTCCGGCCGATCGCCATCACTTCTCCGGTTGCTTTCATTTGAGTACCAAGGTTTCGTTTTGCAGCTTCGAATTTATCAAATGGCCATCGTGGGATCTTCGTCACAACATAATCCAGTGCAGGTTCGAATGATGCATACGTTTTACCCGTCACAGGATTCATCATTTCATCCAATGTCAGACCGACGGCGATCTTCGCTGCAAGCTTTGCAATCGGGTAGCCGGTCGCCTTGGATGCCAGGGCAGATGAACGGCTCACCCTGGGATTGACTTCTATGATGTAATACTGGAAGCTGTCAGGGTCGAGTGCCAACTGAACATTACAGCCTCCCTCGATTCCCAGCTCACGGATGATATTCAGACTTGTATTCCTGAGCATTTGATATTCGCGGTCACTTAATGTTTGACTTGGTGCCACCACGATCGAGTCTCCCGTATGGATCCCCACCGGATCTATATTCTCCATATTACACACCACGATGGCGTTATCGGCTGCATCCCGCATAACCTCATATTCTACCTCTTTAAAGCCTGCAATACTTTTCTCCAGAAGGCATTGTGTGACAGGGCTGTATTTCAGTCCTGAGCTTACAATCTCGACCAATTCGTCTTCGTTGTGACAGATTCCCCCTCCGGTACCACCCAAAGTATAGGCTGGACGGACAATGACCGGATACCCAATTTCGTTCACAAATTGATAGGCTTCATCCAGGGAATGGATGATTTCACTGTCCGGAACCGGTTCTCCCATTTCATTCATCAAGTTCCTGAACAAATCACGGTCTTCCGCTTTCTCGATGGCAGATAGCTTCGTCCCGAGGATTTCAACTCCGCATTCTTCCAAGACCCCGGACTGGGCCAGTTCAACAGCCATGTTCAATCCCGTTTGGCCACCTAATGTAGGCAGCAGCGCATCCGGACGTTCTTTACGGATGATCCTGCTGACGAATTCAAGTGTCAATGGTTCGATGTATACTTTATCTGCCATTTCAGCGTCTGTCATGATCGTGGCAGGATTGGAGTTTACGAGGATGACCCTGTAGCCTTCCTCTTTCAATGCGATGCAGGCTTGTGTTCCGGCGTAATCGAATTCCGCCGCTTGTCCAATGATGATAGGTCCGCTTCCGATAACCAAGATGCTTTTAATGTCTGTACGTTTAGGCATGTTGAAGCTCCTTTCTTTTCTCTTCTTTCATCAACTGCAGGAAATCATCGAATAAGTAGTTGGAATCCTCAGGTCCCGGAGAAGCTTCAGGGTGATACTGCACCGTAAATGCCGGAAAGTCCAAATGTTTCAATCCTTCTACCGTTCCATCATTTATGGCCAGGTGAGTGACCTGTAATCTTGACCCGGCTAAAGACTTTTCATCAACTGCATAGCCATGGTTCTGTGAAGTCAGTGCGACCTTTCCAGATTTTAAATCTTTGACTGGATGGTTGCCGCCACGATGTCCAAATTTCATTTTGAAAGAGTCCCCTCCACACGCCAGGGCAAATAATTGATGTCCGAGGCAGATACCGAAGAGTGGAATTTCACCAAGCAGTTCCTTGATTGTTTCAATCGCCTGGGGTACATCTTTCGGATCCCCCGGTCCATTCGATAACATGATCCCGTCAGGCTGCAGGCGTCTGATTTCTTCCGCTGAAGTATCATAAGGTACCACAATCACATCACAGTCACGCTTGTTCAATTCCCTTAGAATCCCGTGCTTCATCCCGAAATCCATCAACACCACACGGTAACCTCTTCCAGGGCTTGCATACGCCGTCTTCGTGGAAACCTGCTTGACCTGATCTGTTCGCAAATCGGTACCATGGAGCTTATCCAGCATTGCCCCGTAATCTAGTTCAGCGGAACAAATGATACCTTTCATGGCTCCATGCTTCCTGATGATCCTGGTTAACTTTCTAGTATCGATTCCTGATAATCCAGGTATTCCTTTTATTTTTAATAATTCATCCAATGTTGATTCATTTCTCCAGTTAGAAGGGAAGTCCGCCACTTCTCTCACAATGAACGCTTTGATGGCCGGGGTGATCGACTCAAAGTCGTCCCGGTTGATGCCGTAGTTCCCTACAAGGGGATACGTCAAGGTGACAAGCTGGCCGCAGTAGGATGGATCTGAGAGTATTTCCTGGTAGCCAGTCATGCTCGTATTGAATACCACTTCACCAATACTTACTTCATTTGCTCCGAATCCTTCTCCTACGAAAACCGTTCCATCGTCTAAAATCAGTTGTCTTTTCATTGTTCGTTTCCTCCTTCATTCCATACAAGAGATCCTTGATAAAAAGTTGCTTTCGGCCATCCTTTGCATTCCCATCCTTTGAATGGTGTGTTTTTCCCTTTTGACAAGAATCCAGCCGGGTCGATTTCTTTTGGTTCATGCAAATCGATGAGCGTAAAGTCCGCTTCTCCTCCTACTTCAAGTAGTCCAAACGGAAGATTAAATGCTTCACTTGGTTTGATGGTCATCCAGTCAATAAGCTGCTTCAGAGTAAAGACCCCTTTTTCCACAAAGGTTGTATAAAGTAGCGGAAAGGCGGTTTCCAACCCGACGATTCCGAACGGAGCGAGCTGCATCCCTTCCGACTTTTCGGCTTCCGTATGGGGCGCATGGTCGGTGGCGATGAAATCGATCGTTCCGTCCAACAGCCCCTCTATGAGAGCCTGTCGATCTTCTTTACTTCTAAGAGGCGGATTCATTTTGAAGTTGGGATCAAGCCCGGGGATATCGTCTTCAGAGAGGAGAAGATGATGCGGTGTCACCTCAGCCGTCACGTTGATACCGGCTTTCTTCGCATCCCTTACCACCCGGACAGATTCTTTTGTAGATATATGGCAGACGTGGTAGTGTACACCGGCTGCTTCAGCTAAAAGCACATCCCTGGATATATGTACAGCTTCACAGATGGAAGGAATGCCTGGCAGGTCATGCTCTTTGGAGAATTTCCCATCATGGACCGCTCCTCCATAAATCAAGGTATTCTCTTCACAATGGGCGACAATGGAGGCATTGATCCCGGCTGCCATCTTCATGGCTTGATACATCATGTCCGCTGATTGTACCCCTACCCCATCGTCTGTGAATGCAAATGCCCCGTTTTCTTTTAATGATGGTAAGTCATTAAGCTTATTCCCGATTTGTCTTTCCGTGATGGCAGCATACGGTAACACGCGAACACTTGCTGTTTCAGAGATCTTCTGATTAAGGGACTGAAGATTTTCCACTGAGTCGGGTACAGGTCTTGTATTGGGCATTGCCGCGATAGTGGTGAAACCACCTTTTGCTGCTGATTTCGTTCCCGTTTCGATGGTTTCCTTATGTTCGCCGCCCGGTTCCCTTAGATGGACATGCAGGTCGACAAAGCCTGGTGTAATCACTAACCTTTCTGCTTGAAACTCCTCATGATCTTTTCCTTTCAGCCCTGAACCGATCTCGATGATCTTCTTATCTTGCACCTTGACATCCACAGTCTCAAGATCACCATTCTTTGTTACAATTCGTGCATTACGGATTAACCAATTCATTTCAGATTCCCCCTAGTCAGTTGATTTCAAGTGCTCTTTTTAAAACGGCCATTCTCACGTATACTCCATTTTCCATCTGTTTGAAGATCCTAGATTGCTCACATTCAACCAATGAATCGGCTATTTCCACGCCGCGGTTGACAGGTGCAGGATGAAGGATGATAGCGGATGATTTCATCCTGTCTTTCCTGGATTCCGTCAGTCCGAAGCTTTCATGGTATTCCTCTTTTGTCAGGGTGGATGTGATCTCGTGACGTTCATGCTGGATACGGAGAAGCATGATAACATCAGAATCGATTATGCATTCATCTACAGGCAAATAGTGTTCTCGGTCTGTTGCTTTGAACCATTCTTTTGGGCCTGAGAAGGAGACTTCTGCCCCGAGTTTTGTCAGTGCTTCCGCATTGGACCTGGCGACCCTGCTATGGGCGATATCTCCAATTATGGATACCTTGATTCCCTCGAATCGGCCGAACTCCTGATGGATGGTCAACAGATCCAGCAGACATTGAGTGGGATGATTTCCACATCCATCTCCTCCATTGATCACACTAATGTTTAGAGAAGTAAGTTGATCAAAGTAGCGTTCCAGGGAGTGACGGATGACGACCGTATCGACTCCTATGCTTTCTAATGTTTTCACCGTATCATACAAGCTTTCACCTTTTTGGATGCTTGATGTTTGGGCTTCGAAGGGAATGACTTCAAGACCAAGTTTCCTTTCCGCCATTTCAAAGCTGCATTTTGTACGTGTACTTGCTTCGAAGAAAAGATTGGCAGCGTATTTCCTGGTCCCGGACTCCCAGGTTTCCCCTTTTTGAAAACGTTCCGCCTGATCCAGTATTTGAATGATTTCTTCTTTTGATAAGTCATTCATCGTCAACAAGTTCTTCATCATGAGACAACCCTTTCCTCTCTTCTCTTCCAAAAAAAACACCCTGTCATCTTCCCGACAGGGTGTTTTTGAACATACCAACAGTGACAGTGCGGAAAAATCCCGCATGTCTTGTTCAAATTCACCCTTCTTAGACTCTCTGGACCATGTTAAAAGGTGTTTCTATTTAAGCAACATCATGCTTAGCTTTCTCTTCTTCGAATAAGTTGTTCTTTCCTTCACTTTCTTCCCTGCCTGGCAGGACAAGATTTAGGAATACCCCAACGATTGCCGCAAGGGCCATTCCTGAAAGGGAAACCTGCTCGTTGATCTTTACGAATGCCCCTCCGACTCCGATTACAAGGATGACACTCGAGATGACTAGATTTCGCTTGTTCCCTAAGTCCACTTTGTTATCGATCAACATACGGAGGCCACTTGAAGCGATGATCCCGAACAGCAGGATGGATACCCCACCCATGACCGCTGAGGGAATCGAACCGATCAAGGCCGTTATCTTGCCGATAAATCCGAACATGATGGCAAGTACTGCCGCCCCGCCGATGACAAAAACGCTGAACACCCTTGTAATGGCAAGTACTCCTATGTTTTCACCATACGTTGTATTTGGCGGTCCGCCCAGGAAGGAGGCGATCACAGTCGCTACCCCGTCCCCCAGGATGGAGCGGTGAAGACCCGGCTTTCCGATGAAATTTCGTCCTACGACTTTACTTAACACCATCTGGTCCCCTGTATGTTCTGCCAGGGTCACAAGTGCAACCGGGACCATGATCCCTACGATTTCCCAAGAGAAGCTCGGCGTGTAATCGACAAACGGGACAAAGAAGTCCGGCATTTGGAAGAATGGAGCATCGATTACCTGTTGAAAGTCCACCAGCCCTGCGAAAACCGCGATGACATATCCTCCGATGATACCAGCGAGGATCGGGACCATCCCGAGAAATCCTTTGAAGTAAATCGAACAGATGACCGTGATTCCCAATGTGGCAAGAGCTACCATGAAGTGCGTGTTACTGTAAACCAATTGTTCTGCTCCCGGATTTTCATACATGGCCATATTGACGGCCGTTCCGGCAAGACCTAATCCGATTACCATGATGACGGGCCCTACCACAACCGGAGGGAGGATCCTGATCAGCCATTTCAATCCAAGCTTTGATATGAGCAGCGCGACGATTCCGTATACGATTCCTGCAAGGAAGCTCCCCATCATGGCAGCCCCCGGTCCTCCCAGGCTCTTGGCAGCGAGGATCGGTGCGATGAAAGCGAATGACGACCCCAGGTAAGCAGGGATCCTCCCCTTCGTGATCAGGAGGTAGGCAAGTGTTCCGAGTCCGCTTGAGATCAAAGCAACCCCAGGGCTTAATCCAACCAGGAACGGGACCAGCACCGTTGCTCCGAACATGGCGAATAGATGTTGTATGCTAAGTGTAATCCATTTTCCTATATTAGGTACTTCTTCTACGTCTAATACGACTTGTTGATTTTGATTCATGTTTGTTTCCTCCTCTAATACCCATTTTTACCCATTAAAAAACCCTCTTTGTCCTAAAGAGGGCACAAAGAGGGTACAAGAAGGCCTGATTCTACCTTCATTCCCATCCTTTGTCAGCCTCACCGGACCACTCTTAAAAGGACTTCCGCTATTCTTTTTCGTGTATGGCAACGATGTCTTCCTGATCGACTTCTGATAATGCGACCATGATCTTCTCAGAGCTTGATGTCGGAATATTCTTCCCGACGAAATCCGCCCGTATCGGTAATTCCCTATGTCCACGGTCGACCAGCACAGCCAGTTGAATCTGACTTGGCCTGCCGAGATCCATTAAGGCATCTAGCCCTGCCCGGACCGTTCTTCCGGTGAATAGGACATCATCCACCAAAATGACTTTCTTGTTTGTAATATCAACTGGAAGGTCAGAACCCTTCACTTCTGGTTCATGATCCTCTGTTTTCGTCGTTAAATCATCACGGTAAAGGGTGATGTCGATTTCTCCGACCGGGATTTCTTCCCCTTCAATCGCATGGATCCGCTCGGCTAATCGATTGGCGATATAAATGCCCCTTGTTTTGATTCCGACAAGGACGCAATCTTCAATTCCTTTGTTTCGTTCGATGATTTCATGGGCGATCCGTGTGAGCGCCCTTCGAATGGCGGGTTGATCCAGTACCGTTGCTTTCTTTGTCATTTTCGCCACCTCATTTTCATTTATTTCAATAAAAAATCCCTCTCACCGTAGAGATGAGAGGGCACACTTATCGTTATGATCTGATTGCACGCCAAAGAATTTTGGTCGTACACTGCTCCTTCTCAGCCTCACGGGACCGTATTAAAGGTTACTTATTCAATTAATACCATCTTAAAGGGCAGGTCGAAATTTGTCAACGGTTATTTTCAAGATGCTTAACCAATTTCGTGAATTCTTCGGGTAACTCCGCATGAAACTCCATATATTCTTCCGTTCTGGGATGAACAAACCCAAGCACGCCGGCATGAAGGGCCTGTCCTTCAATGCTCAACGTTTTTCGCGGGCCATATTTCGGATCACCCGCCAGCGGGAAACCGATGTATTTCATATGCACACGGATCTGATGGGTTCTGCCTGTCTCTAATTCACATTCAACGAGAGTGAAATCTTTATATCGGTCCAGCACTTTGAAATGCGTGACCGCTTGTTTGCCATTATCCACGACGGCCATACTCTGGCGGTCTTTGGGATCCCTGCCGATCGGGGCATCGATCGTCCCGTATTCGTGGGGGATCAGACCATGAACGATGGCTGTGTATTTTCTTGTAACGGATTTTTCCACAAGCTGATTGACCAAATGCTCGTGAGCCATGTCATTTTTCGCCACCATCAGCAATCCCGATGTATCCTTATCAATACGGTGGACAATCCCTGGTCGCAGCACGCCATTGATGCCTGAAAGGTCCTTACAGTGATGCATCAATCCATTCACCATTGTGCCCGAATAATGACCCGGTGCAGGGTGGACGACCATCCCTTTCGGCTTATTTACGACGATGACATCCCCGTCTTCATAGGCGATATCAAGGTTAAGATCTTCCGGCTCTACATCCAATTCTTCCGGTTCCGGAATCGATACAGTGATGACTGCATTCAACGGGCACTTGAAGTTAGGTTTGACCGCTTCTTCATTTACTTTAATATGACCTTCTTTAATCCATTGTTGAACCTGGGAACGGGACCAATCCTTATTCAACTGGCTTACGACCTTATCGATTCGTTCTCCCTGGTTTTCCTCAAGTATGTTGTGCTGAATTACTTCCATTTTTGTTCTCCTTCTTTGCTTTTCGTTCGTCTAAATACATATAAATCAGTAACAGTGCTACTCCAATGGTTAATGCTGCATCGGCAATATTAAAAATCGGGAAATCATAGGAAAAGATGTATGTATTTAAGAAATCGACCACTTCTTTTCTGAAGACACGGTCAAGAAAGTTTCCAATTGCACCGCCTAGCATGAAAGCAAGACTCAGACTAAACAATGAATGTCCTTTTGCATGGACTTGCATATAATACACGATACCTACAATCACTATTATTGTAATAATGTAAAAAAACCACATTTGTCCTTGGAGTATTCCCCATGCTGCACCTTGATTCCGATGAGAAGTAAGATAAAAGACATTATCTATGATCGAAATGCTTTCTCCTTCGGTCATTCTTCTTACAACCAACCATTTTGTTAATTGATCCAATCCAATTACAACCAAAGCCACTAAATAATAATACACAAAGGCAACCTCCGAACATCTTTAAATGATTACCTTTGCATTTTAGCATAAAAGGGGAAATAAAGACACTTAAACTGGAGAAGAACGATGGAAACGCGGGAGAAATTTAAGAATAAGATGAGATCTTCCCAAACCTTCTCCATTCGTATGCATCTTCGATCGTCGTACAGGTTGGGTTCATCAACATGTGATCGAATGGGATTTCCTGCCCGCTCAATTCACAATACCCGTATTGATTATCCCGGACACGATTCAGTGCCTGTTTTACCTCGGTGATTTCTTCGTTTATATATTGCTGGATTAAAGGGTGTTGAGATTGACTTGCTTCAAGCTCTTTTAAAGATGTTATCAGCTCTTCTACAATGGATGTGTATCGGTCATATGTCATCTTGATCCCTCCATTTATAGTATGGGGGAAATGACCCTGAATATTGTGTTGCAAGATATAGCAATTATGGAATTTGAAACGTTGGATATAAAGACAAAAAAGGGACCTGCCACATGACAGGTCACCTCTTACTTATTTCCATTATGCCAGATGAGAATAGCTTTCTTTCACAACAGATGCACAGCGTGTGCAAAGTGTTGGATGATCTTTATCCTCTCCTACTGTTGTTGTTACGATCCAGCAGCGGTCACATGTTTCACCTTCAGCTTTTTCAACGACGATGTTGTTTTCACCAAGGCTTAACGCATGCTCCGGAGCCTCGTTCACCGCTCCTCCGATTTCAAAGGCTGATACAATGAACAGCTGTTTTAAGTCCTCTTTGATGGAATCGAGTAAGCCTTTCGTTTCATCATTTACATAAAGGGTCACTTTAGCCGTCAATGACTTACCGATCACCTTCTGATTACGCGCTTCCTCAAGAGCTTTTAAAACATCGTCCCTTAATTCTAAGAAAGTGTTCCATTTTTCCTTCAATTCATCCGCATTTGCAAGTTGTTGTACTTCAGGCATATCGGTCAGCTGGACACTTTCACCCTCTGCACCCGGGATATATGCCCAAACCTCATCTGCTGTATGGGAAAGGATTGGAGACATCAGTTTTGTAAGGGCCACCAGGCTTTCATACAATACCGTCTGAATCGCTCTGCGTTCATAGTGATTCTCTGACTCGATATACAGAACATCCTTTGCAAAATCCAGGTAGAATGAGCTTAAATCCAATGTACAGAAGTTATTGACTGCATGATAGATGCTTGCGAATTCATATTTATCGTACGAATTTTTCACATTCTTCACTAGATCATTCAGCTTCACGAGCATAAATTGATCTACTTCTCTTAATCCCTCAAAGGATACCGCATCTGTCTCAGGGTTAAAGTCAGAAAGGTTCCCCAACAAGAAGCGATAGGTGTTACGGATCTTACGGTAAACTTCAGCCACCTGCTTCAAGATTGGATCAGAAACTCGAACATCTGCCTGATAATCAACAGACGCCACCCAAAGTCGAAGGATATCCGCTCCAAGCTGTTTCATTACCTTTTCCGGGACAACGACGTTCCCTAATGATTTACTCATCTTTCTTCCATCGCCATCAAGGGCGAATCCGTGACTTAACACGCCTTTGTATGGGGCTTTACCCGTTACGGCTACGCCTGTCGTCAATGAGGAGTTGAACCAACCGCGATACTGGTCGGATCCTTCCAGATAAAGGTCAGCAGGACGCTGTAAGTCATCTCTTTCCTCAAGAACAGCCTGATGGGAAGATCCTGAATCGAACCAAACGTCCATGATGTCCTGTTCTTTCGTGAATTTCCCATTCGGACTGCCTTCATGTGTAAACCCTTCAGGTAACAGTTCTTTTGCTTCTTTCTCAAACCAGATGTTTGATCCATGATCACGGAAAAGTTTCGACACATGATCGATCGTCTCATCTGTAATGATCTCCTGACCGTTTTCAGCATAGAATACCGGGATTGGCACTCCCCATGCACGCTGACGGGAAATACACCAGTCTCCACGGTCTCTGACCATATTATATAGACGTGTTTCTCCCCAAGCGGGAACCCATTTCGTTTCCTTTACCGCCTGGAGTAATTCTTTGCGGAATTTATCGATGGATGCAAACCATTGTGCCGTCGCTCGATATATAACCGGCTTTTTCGTTCTCCAGTCATGCGGGTAGGAGTGAGTGATGAAGTTTAATTTCAGTAATGCCCCAGCTTCCTGAAGCTTTTCGGTGATTGGTTTATTGGCCTTATCATAGAATAAACCTTCAAACCCCGGAGCTTCTGAAGTCATAACCCCTTTATCGTCAACGGGACATAAAACATCCAGTCCATATTTCTTCCCTACAAGGAAGTCATCCTCCCCGTGCCCTGGAGCTGTATGAACACAGCCAGTACCTGAATCAGTCGTAACATGCTCACCAAGGACTACAAGGGAGTCACGATCGTACAGGGGATGTTTTGCCACGATATGTTCGAGTTCTGCACCCTTGACCTTTTTGGTTACAGAATGGTTTTCCCATTCAAGATTCTCCGCAACCTCTTCAAGCAAATCTTCGGCTACGACATAGCTGTTTCCCTTTACATTTACAACGACATAATTCAAGTCCCCATGTACGGCAATCCCAAGGTTCGCAGGGATGGTCCACGGTGTGGTCGTCCAGATCACGAGTTGGGTCCCTTCGTCAAGGACACCCTTACCTTCTGTGACGGCAAAACCAACATAAATGGATGGGGAACGCTTGTCCTGATACTCGATTTCAGCTTCTGCAAGGGCTGATTCACTTGATGGTGACCAGTAGACAGGCTTCTTCCCTTTGTAGATATAACCTTTTTTCGCCATGTCACCGAAAACTTTGATTTGCTGTGCTTCATATTCAGGTTTTAATGTGATATACGGATTTTCCCAATCGCCCCGTACACCTAATTGCTTAAATTGCTTACGTTGATTATCGACTTGCTCATACGCATACTCTTCACATAATTTACGGAATTCGGCGATCGTCATTTCTTTACGCTTTACGCCTTTATTCGTTAAAGCCTGCTCAATCGGCAAACCGTGAGTGTCCCATCCTGGAACATATGGGGCATGGAAACCGCTCATGGATTTATAGCGTACGATAAAGTCTTTCAGGATCTTATTCAATGCGTGACCCATATGGATATTCCCGTTGGCATATGGAGGCCCATCGTGAAGGACGAATAAAGGACGATCACTCGTTCTTTCCTGTACCTTTTGATAGATGTCCATCTCTTCCCACTTTTTCTGAGTATCCGGTTCACGCTTCGGTAAGTTCCCTCTCATCGGGAATTCTGTTTTCGGCATCAGTAATGTATCTTTATATTCCATGAAATCATCCTCCTAATCGTTTCTCTTAATTAGCATCATTTCTATATCCTTCACTTCTTAATCAGGCAGGGTGAACTTTCCTTTTTCAAGAAATAAAAAAAAGCTTTCTCATCCCTGAATAGGGACGAGAAAGCCTTTCCCGCGGTACCACCCTCATAAAGACCGAAAATGGTCCTCACTTGTTGATTCGTAACGTGAATAAATCGCCGCTCATTACTCTTTAAGAGAAATTTCATGAGCAGGGCTCGAGGGTGATCTTCCGGGCTTCTTTCCTTGTCGGGCTCACACCGTCCCCGACTCGCTAGAAAGGATTCATGATAAGTACGTACTGTCCCTGTCTTAGCCTATTAATACAATTAAGATTGTTGTTCAATTATATGAAAGTATTGCTCTTTTCGTCAAGACAATGTCTCTTCTTCTTTTAAAGTTTTTAAATCCGTTGCATCCAAATCGAATTCCATTAACTGATCCCAGTCATTTGTATCTAGAAGATCAAGCTGTGCTTCGATCAACATTTTGAAACGAGTACGGAACACCTTTGACTGCTTCTTGAGTTCTTCTATCTCAATGGCAATCTTACGGGCTTTGGATAGTGATTCATTAACGATGCGATCAGCATTCTTCTCGGCTTCCTTAATGATCAGCTTTGATTCTTTCATTGCATTCCGCTTGACTTCTTCCCCTGCTTCTTGAGCAATGACGATTGACTTATTTAACGTTTCCTCGATGCTTGTAAAATGACCTAAACGTTCATTCAAGGAGTTTAAACGTTCTTCCGTTTCTTTCTTCTCGCGGATCAGAATTTCATAATCTTTAATAATCTGATCTAAAAATTCGTTAACCTCATCCTCATCATAACCACGAAAGCCACGACTAAATTCTTTATTATGTATGTCTAATGGCGTTAAAGGCATGGGAGCCACCTCCAGTACTTGGTGAATTACATATTTATTATAACTAAAATTTCGACAGTATGTGGGAGAATTCCTTTATTTTTCTTAAATTATTTCAGAATCCCCACAGAGATTCGCCATTTATCCCGTTTTGTTCTTCCTTCAACGGATAGTACCTTACTTCTTCCGTACCCTCTGGCAGATAGAACATCGGAAGCTTCGACTTCAAAGGAGGGATTTTCAACTGCTTTCCAATTCACTTTTACATGTCCGCTTTTGATCAAGGTTTGAGCCTTTTGGCGGGAATCATTATAGATTGCTGCAAGGATGACGTCCAGTCTCATTGAACTGACGGTAGTCGTTTTCTCCTGCCATTCTTCCCGACTTTCCATTCGTTCACTCAGTGGTATATCCTTTAAAGATATCTTGGCTTTCCCTATTTGGGTCAGTTCCATTAGGACATAATCTGCAATTTCATCTGCCAGCATCAGCTGAATGGTATCCTCTCCTGTCAGGATATCCCCGAACTTATCCCTTTTCAATCCAAGTGACATCAAGGTCCCTAATACCTGTCTATGTTCTATTGTAACAAACTTTGACGGGTACTGTATTTCAAAAGCCCTTATTCCAAAATCTTCTTCCTCTGGCTGAAAATAAGGTGGATACAATAAAGCTCGTTTCCGCTCCGAATTTTCAGGAAAAAAGGATAGAATGATTTCATCGTTTTGACCAATGATGGATTCGACAATATGCTGCTGCCTCGGGTCCAAAAAGTCCGTTCTTTTCGCTGTATATTGACCTTCCACTGTCTGCTTCCACTCGAGTACCGCATCTACAAACTCCTTTTCATCCGGCCTGAAATGTTGATAGATCGAAGACATACTTTCACCCCCTCTGTGTTTTTACCCAAAATAAAAGGACCGAAACTGTTTGACCGGTTTCAGTCCTTTATAGGCATCTTTCCTTATCATAGTACTGATTAAATAAGCCATCTAAATAATTGGTACAACCCGGATTGAGCAAGATTCAGCACAATGAATGCCACAATTGGCGAAATATCAATCATACCTATCGATGGGACAAACCGTCTGAACGGTTCTAAATACGGTTCACAGATCCTTGCAAGGAACTGTCCGATCGACGTCTCTCTGGCATTCGGGAACCAGGACATTAAAATATAAATGATTAACGCCCAAGAGTATATTTGGATTAATTTAGACAAAATTTCATAAAGCATTACCATAATTTACATTACCACCTCGAGTCTGATAAATCTTCCTCTTTTAAGAACTCAGAAATATTTCCGCTCACTTCAACATTGTCAGGTGTGCAAAGAAAAATATTATCGCCTACACGTTGAATGTCACCACCGATTGCATACACCGTCCCGCTGAGAAAGTCGACAATACGCTTCGCCTGGTCATGCTGTATCCGCTGCAGGTTTACAAGGACTGAGCGTCGATTCTTCAGATGGTCTGCAATTTCCTGCGCCTCTGCATATACTCTTGGTTCTACAAGAATCATTTTGGAAGATTTCTGGACACTTTGAAGGCTCACAACATTTTGCTTTGAATTTGAAAGCTGCGACTTCATGGGCTTTTTCTCCTCGTATTCTTCTTCTTCATACTTTTCTTCTTCATATTCGTATTCATCTTCATCCAGCAAAAAGAACGTTTTAAACTTTGACTTAATACCCATTTGTATTCATCCCCTCTCAGTCATTTCCAACTAATGCAGTTCCAATACGAATAAATGTGGCACCCTCTTCAATTGCAATCACATAATCATTGCTCATACCCATGGATAATTCCGTACATGGGGCATATGGGAGATTAAGTGAACGGATTTCTTCCTGAATGGTTTTCAGCTGTCTGAAACAGGCCCTTAAGAAAGGTTCATCATCCGTATGGGGAGCCATCGTCATCAATCCTACAACTTTAATATTGGATAAATCTTTTAAACTGCCGACAAATTCTTTCACTTCATCAGGAGAAATACCATGTTTGGATCCTTCTCCGGAAACATTCACTTGAACGAAACAAGACACAGGCTTATCCGCTCTTTTATGAATTTCTTTCGCCAATGACAGACGATCCAGGGAGTGTATGTATGATACTTTATCAATGATGTTTTTGACCTTCCTTGATTGCAGGGAACCGATAAAATGCCACCGGGCCTTGTCCCGTAGAACCTCCCACTTGGAGGTCAAACCCTCATCCCGGTTTTCCCCTAAGTGACGTAGCCCTGCTTCAACTGCTTCTTCTGCACGGTCGATGGATACGTATTTCGTGACCGCTACAACATTTACGTCTTCTGTCCTTCTTCCACTGCGTTCACAGGCAAGTTGGATGTTTTCATTGATATGTTGAATATTTTCAGATACCTTCATCTCATTTCTCCTTCCAGCCAATAAAACTCATTATTCTTCCCGTTTCTCCACCATCTCTTCTATAAGAGAAAAACTCATCGTGACAGGACGAACAAAAACTGGAAGTGTGAATTTGATCAGAATGTAAACCGGACTGAACCAAGAGCTGTTGATTTAATTTCTTCAGATCAAGATTGTACTGTCCCTCTTCCTTTAAATTATAGGGTAAGTTGTTTTCATCTTCTAGTGTTTTTTTCACTTTGTCAATCACATAATCATCCACAATATAGCAATCTTCACATATGGAAGGGCCTATCACCACTTCTATAGAAGATAGGGAGGAACCTCTACCGATAAACGCACCGACCATTTTCGGCCCTATTTCAAGGACCGTACCCTGCCATCCGGCATGTGCCAGACCGATTGTTCCGGTTATCCTGTCAAGAAAATAAAGGGGGACACAATCTGCATAACACATCGTTAACAGAAGGTTTCTTTCCCCTGTCAAGAATCCGTCGGTATCTTTAATGCTGTTATGATAGTTCTCTGCACCTTTTCCTCTGTCTTCATGGCTCACTAAAGAAATATTCTTCCCATGTGTCTGTTCAGCAGCCACAAAGGTATCAAGAGGCATATTCAGGGCGGATGCAAGAAGATTGCGATTATGAATGACTGATGCTTCCTTATCTCCAACATGAAGCCCCATATTGAATGACTGAAAAGGACCTTCACTTATTCCGCCACGATTAATGGTGATGCCCGCGACAAGTTCGGGGTTTTCTTTCGTCCATTTTCCAATGGAGTAATATGAGTTTGTCTCTGTTATAAAAGGCTCTTTCGACACGGTGAATCTCCCTCGTTTTTTATTTAGTGTACCATAGTCCATTGAGATTCGTCATGTATCGGGGGATTGTTTCGGTTCCTGAAGCTGTCCTTGAATGTAATGGCTGTCTTTATATCTGACCAGAATCACGTCTTCCCCAATCTTTACAATACTGCTCCATGGAATCACGATATCTTCGTCTTTCCCGAAAAACCCCAATATCTTTCCTCCAGTGCCTATGACGATTGCCTCGATTCTTCCAGTATCCAGATTGATCTCAATGTCACCGATATTCCCCAATTTCCGCCCATCTGAAATACTGACAACATCCTTCACCTGGAATTCTGATATTCGCACCATACTTCTTCACCCTCTTTTCATGAAGTTCTTTATCGGTTAATAGCAGTGATACACTTCACCTTTTTATAGTAGATATTATAAGTGTATGCATCAAAAAAAAAGGCAGACCTCCCCTGGGGAGATCTGCCTTTTTTCTAAGCTTGTCGTTGTCCAGCTGCAGGGCTTAGAGGCTCGAGGTCATAAGTCAAACCATCCAAAAAGGCAAAGTACGCCTTTCCGGATGGTTCGCCTTATGCTTGTCGCCTCTGGGCAAAGCCCTTCCGCTTTTCGTTATTCACTGAATATTTTTGTTCATTTGTTTGATTGCTGCTTTTTCCAGTCTTGATACTTGTGCTTGAGAGATTCCGATTTCGTCTGCGACTTCCATTTGGGTTTTTCCTTGAAAGAAGCGTTTGCTGATAATGAGTTTCTCACGATCATTTAATCGTCTCATTCCTTCTTGAAGGGCAATTTCTTCGATCCAGTGGAAATCGCGATTCTTTTCGTCGCTCAGTTGATCCATAACGAATATTGGGTCTCCCCCATCATTATAGATCGGTTCAAACAGCGAAACGGGATCTTGTATGGCATCCAGTGCGAATACGATTTCTTCGTGAGATACATCAAGAACTTTGGCTATTTCTTCCGCAGTCGGCTCCTTGGAAGTCTCTCCCATTAATTTCTCCCGTACTTGCAGAGCTTTGTACGCAATATCCCGCAGTGAACGGGACACCCTTATTGGGTTATTGTCCCTCAAATATCGACGGATTTCCCCAATGATCATCGGAACCGCGTATGTAGAGAATCGAACGTTTTGACCCAAATCAAAATTATCGATGGATTTCATTAATCCGATACACCCTACTTGAAATAGATCATCAACATACTCACCACGGTTATTAAAGCGTTGAATTACACTTAAGACGAGGCGTAAATTTCCGTTGACCAGTTTTTCTCTCGCGGAGATATCACCCGCTTGCATTTCCTTGAATAAAATTCTCATTTCATCATTTTTGAGTACTGGCAATTTGGACGTATCCACACCACAAATCTCGACTTTATTACGTGTCATTCTTTCCCCTCCTTGTAGGAGCTGCTGTACAAAATTCAGTATTTCCTTGAAGAGGAAAAATATGCATTTCATTCTGACATGCTGTGGCGGGTACGTCCCCAATCCCTTACGATAACTGATTAAAATACCTAAAATTTTTTTAAATTACTGGCCAAATTAAAAAGCTGACCTTTTCAATTGAAAAAGTCAGCTTTAAATGTCAAACCATTTTATTGAATTCCTTCTTCAATCGCTTAATAATCCTTTTTTCCAATCGGGAAATATAGGACTGGGAAATCCCAAGCATATCAGCTACATCTTTCTGGGTTTTTTCCTCTTCCCCCATCAATCCGAATCGAAGCTCCATAATTTGTTTCTCACGATCTGAAAGCTGATGCAGGGCATTGAAGAGTAATTTTTTATCCACTGTTGCTTCAAGGTCTTTTGTAATGATATCTTCATCCGTCCCGAGTACATCTGATAAGAGCAATTCATTACCATCCCAATCGATATTTAGGGGTTCGTCAAATGAGACTTCCGAACGGATCTTGTTGTTCCTTCTTAAGTACATAAGAATTTCATTCTCTATACACCTTGAAGCGTAGGTCGCCAACTTGATTTTTTTCTCGGGATTGAAGGTATTGACTGCTTTAATAAGGCCGATGGTGCCGATACTGATCAAATCTTCTATATTGATGCCTGTGTTTTCGAACTTTCGGGCGATATATACGACCAGTCGTAAATTTCGTTCTATCAATAAGGAACGCGCTGCCTTGTCACCTTTCGGCAATTTATGGAGGAGGACTTCTTCCTCTTCCTTCGTCAACGGTGGAGGGAGCGCTTCACTACCACCTATGTAGTAAATTTCATCTGTCTTCAGGCCCAGCTTGATTAACAGTTTGTACCAATAATATAAAAATTTGAATTTGAATTTTTTCATTGTTGCTCCCCCTTCTATTTCTTTAAATTGTGAGTATAGTAGTAATAATTGATTTACGAAACGTTAAGCACCGGCTTTCTTGCAGCCATTTTCGGATGAACGATCGCCCCGAAATTGCCATCAGCCGATAAGGGTTCCTCCCTAAAGGCGACTAACCCATTTGGTATGGTCCATTCTGCTTCATGATCACTGAGTACCAATGAATCAGGCTTTATCGCTGCCAGAAGCTGACTACTTCTTCCCACCGATTGTGCTGGAACGATACGCATCCTGTCAGACCAACGGGTATCGATCTGTTTCTCACCAGAAAAAATGTCATCAACATCATGGCAAAGCGCCTTCATTTCATCCGGGATCTCACCCTCGATTTCAGCAATGGATAGGATCATCACCGGACTTTTTGAAATGGGATCCTGAAGTTGATTTCCGCTGTCCACAAGACCGCTTACAGTACAATGGAAATCATCGATCTGAATCCTGACTTTCAGGAGCTGATCATACTGGAGCTTCACATGCTCGATACTATCCACCCTCCCCTTAGAAAAGTACCAGGCAAGCGGTAGGGCGAGCATCACAAATACCCAGCTTATCGGGTCACCAAACCCGCGTATGCTTGCAAGCAGCATAGATGATTCCCTGCTTGGATCGAAGCTGATAAAATAATGAGTCCCAATTAATATTCCACCCGTAAAAAAGGTGACGAAATAAAACATAAGAAGATTTGACATATAATAGCGCAATCTTCTATAGCCAAAAGCTGAATACACCATGACAACGGAAAATAATAACTTGACTAAGGGGTTTCCTGTAAAGTGAGCAAATGGTGAAAAAGCGAGGAGAATAATGATTGAGCCGATCAGACTCCCGATACCTATTCTCCAGAGGGCGTATTGTCTCTTTAAGATGATTCCTGTTAACCATAATAAGAAAAAGTCTACTAACAGATTTAACAACCAAATGACATCCAAGTATAAAGTCAATCTCTACCCTCCTTTTAACACCTCACAATTCGTTTCTGATAAAGACCGGAATGACTTATCAGAAGTATATCGTACATCCTTATTAAAGGTTGTCATTTTTTGTATGCTCCCACGGAAAAGTTTTCGGAGATATGAACGAAAAATGTCATTAAATATGGATGCAACAGACACCTCCAAAATATGGTTATTAGATTGCATTTTTGTTCCAGGTAAAAGAATATCCTATAGAAATAAGAATCCCCCAAGGCTTGATGCCTTGGGGGATTCTTATTTCTATTCCACTATTAACGACGACGGTTTCTATTGCGAAGGAATGTTGGAATGTCCAATGTTTCTTCCGCACCTTGATTCGAAGATGTTCTCACAGGCTCTTGCTGTTGAGGTTGCTCTTCACGTTTAGGCTGTTCCCGTTTCACCGATTGGCTTGGGTTAGGACTTTGATTTGGTTTCATCCCACCGAAAGTTGGTCGGGTTTGTTTCGGAGGTTGAATGACCTCTTCATTGAACCCTGTTGCAATGACGGTAACGACGATATCATCTTTTAAATCTTCGTTGATGACAGAACCGAAGATCATATTTACTTCTTGATCAGATGCAGAAGCTACGATATCAGCAGCTTCCTGAACTTCGTAAAGGCTTAATGATGTCCCGCCAGTGATATTCATGAGGACGCCTTGGGCTCCATCGATGGAGGTCTCAAGCAAAGGACTTGAAACAGCCTTTTTAGCCGCTTCAGTTGCACGGTTCTCTCCAGATGCTGCACCGATCCCCATAAGGGCTGAACCTTTATTAGACATGATCGTCTTAACATCTGCAAAGTCCAGGTTGATGAGACCAGGTGTAGCGATAAGATCCGAGATACCTTGAACACCTTGACGCAGTACATTATCAGCTTCACGGAAAGCTTCAAGCATCGGAGTACTCTTATCTACGATTTCAAGAAGGCGATCGTTTGGAATGACAATAAGGGTGTCCACGCCTTCTTTCATTGCAGCGATACCACCGCTTGCCTGATTTGAACGCTTTCTGCCTTCAAATGTAAACGGACGTGTCACGACACCAACCGTCAATGCGCCGATTTCGCGGGCAATTTGGGCAATGACCGGAGCTGCACCAGTTCCGGTTCCCCCACCCATTCCGGCAGTTACAAAGACCATATCTGCTCCTCTAAGTGCCTCTTCAATCTGCTCTTTACTCTCTTCAGCAGCTTTTTTACCTACTTCAGGATTCGCACCTGCTCCTAATCCCCTGGTTAATTTGCCACCGATTTGCATCTTTATTTCAGCTTTTGATAGATTCAAAGCCTGTGCATCCGTGTTGACTGCGATAAATTCAACGCCTTGTACGCCGTGCTCGATCATGCGGTTTACGGCGTTATTTCCTCCGCCACCGACACCAATAACTTTTATTGTCGCTAATGAATCTAAATTTGTATCAAACTCCAACATAACAAATCCTCCTAACTCGTCGAATCTATGGATTCCTTTATTTATTCAAAGAAGTATCCAAAGAACTTTTTCACTTTTGACATGGCCTTTTCATCTTCATGTTCTTCTTCTTTTACCTTTGCAGGCTTCGGCTTTTTATTCACAGGTTTTGATTGACGTTTCTCAGCAGCCTCTACAGGCACTGGTTCCGCGCTTACAGATCTTCCTTGCAATCTAGCATTCTTTTGAGCGTATTTAATCAATCCAACTGCTGTCGTATACTGGGGTTCCCGTACACCGATATAATCAGGAATTGCCACACGTACACGATTTTGGAAAACGATTTGTGCTAATTCTAACACACCTGGAAGATTTGCTACACCACCAGTTAGAACATATCCACCTGGCAGGTCCCTGATTCCCAATCGTTTCAGCTCGTGGCTGATGAGGTCCAGGATCTCTTCAAGCCTTGCTTCTATGATATCAGAAATTTCTAATTGATTAAATTGCTGATGTTGATCACTGCCAATAATTGGCACGCTGAACACTTCATCTTCTGACGCATGGTCATAGAATGCATGTCCATATTTTGTTTTGATTTTCTCTGCGTCGTCCGTTGATGTCCGTAATCCGATCGACAAATCCTTCGTGATATGCTCCCCGCCAACGGGCAACACGGTTGTCGCCTTCAGGTGTCCCTGTTCGAAAACGGCTATCGTCGTAGAACCGCCACCTATGTCGATCAAGGCAGCTCCAAGGTTCTTTTCATCCTTTGATAAAGCAACCGTACCTGCCGCTAAGGGCTGAAGGACGATATCGACAATTTCAAGGCCGGCTTTTTCTACACAACGGAGAGTATTATGTAAAATCGTCTTAGATCCCGTAATGATGGTGCCTTCCATTTCAAGTCGAACACCGATCATACCCCGGGGATCTGTAATCTCATCCAATCCATCAACGATGAACTGTCTTGGGATTACATTGATGATTTCCCTTTCTGGAGGAATCGATACAACCTGGGCTGCATCCATCACTCTTAGAACGTCTTCATCGCCGATCTCCCTGTTATCACTCGACACTGCCACCACACCATGACAGGATTGAAGTGACACATGGTTTCCTGTTATACCTACGATGACCTGGCTTATGGATAAACCGACCATCCTTTCAGCTTGTTCAACTGCCTTCTTGATTGTATGAACAGTTTCGTCTATATCTACGATGGAACCTTTTCTGATTCCTTCTGAGTTCACATTTCCTACACCGATTATGTTTAAGGAATCATTTGTCATTTCACCAATGATTACTTTCACTGTGGATGTACCGATGTCTAGGCTAACGTAAATTTCATTGCTGTTCACTCTATGGCACCTCCTTAAAGAATGTTTATTTGGAACAACAATCCTAGAAAAACATTATTCTAAGTATATCTTAATATGATATTCGTCGTAACAAAAACGATTCCCTTTTAAAATTCTAATTTTTTTCTCTTTTTTCTTGATTATTTGACCAATTGCTAATCATTATTCTTCTAATCACTGCAATGTTTTGGAATAATCTTACCCCAAAAGCAAAAACAGCCGCCAAATATAAGTCTACACCAAGATGTACGCCCAGAAAAGCTAAACTTGCTGCTAGTAAAATATTAAAAAAGAATCCAGAAACAAAGACCTTGTCATCATAAATATTTTGGAGGTGGGCACGAATACCGCCAAATAATGTATCCAATGCTGCGAGGACCGCAATCGATAAATAATTGGAATACTCTTCTGGAATCCTAATATCTGTCAGAAGCCCGAGGACGACCCCTACTAGCAACCCTAAAACGGGAAGCCACATATTATTCGTTCCCTCCCCTTTCCTTAACCGGTTCCATAAAGCGGATCCGGATCGTATCTTTATATTCCGGAACCGTGAGCTTTTCTAAAGGCTTGGAGATGCTGACCCGGAGGTTATCGATAAAGAAGTCTTCAACGGATCTTGAAACCTGCATGCGGTTATACAGGTCCTTGGCAGCATTTACATCCTTGGTCAACACCTTGACTTCAAACGGTATTTTCTTTATTGAATTACCGTCCACCTTCGTTTCTCCATTGATATCACGGATGACTGACGTATTGATTAGTCGATGGCCGTCAATCGCGATATCTACTGCATCATACTGATTCAGTTCATTTACAAGCCTCTCCAAAAGTTCGGGTGAGACATTCTGAACTTTTTCACCGAGGAGGATTTCCTCCATCGAAGGCTCTATCGTCAGGATAAGACCAGGACCCGTTTTTTCTGTCAGCCCCATTTCAGTCTTCAATTCCTCTAACGTTTGCTTTAATGCCTGTTCTGGACTTGATTGCTGCTCAGTTTTGTACTGTTCCAGCTTCGCTTCCACAGAACGCGTTTCTGATAATAAGTTGGAATTGACTTCCTTTTCTTTCAGAAGCGCTTCCCTCAGTTCCCAGATATCTCTGGTATCCCGGACAACTGGCTCTTTGACAGTCTGGAACTGAATGGCAATCATAAATCCGATGATGACCGTAATGACAGTAAAGCTGATTTTAAGTTTGTTGTCCATTTATTGCACCTTACTTTCGGGACCTGACCCTCGCCCGTATCGTTTACTTCAAAGGGAGCCGGCTCATGATTCACCAATTGTTGGTTCGAGGATGACCGAATTTTCTTTTTTCATCTCAAATATGATATTTTCATTCACCAACTGATCCTTCACTCCACCTGTGATATTCATGGCGGAGGACAACACTTCCGGATCTCCGATTGCCGTAATTTTGAACGGGGCAGGGTACTCGATGCCATCAATCTGGATGACCGGACCGTTACACAGTATGTATGAATCATGCTTAAGTCTTTGCCCGTTGATGGCAACCGCAGAGGCACCTGCTATATATAATTCATTAATCACCTTAAAGACGTGGTGTTCATGGACAATATAATTATTTGCGTTTTCTTCCTCCGGGTCATATTTTGCATCGGACAAGGTGACCGTTACCCCCGGCCCCTTCACTTTCGTTTTACCTAAGTACATACGGTACTTCTCAGCATCCTCTGCCAGGTTGAAATAAATTTGCTTCTCTTTGGAGAATTCCTTCTCCATATTGCCGACCTTCTCCTGTTTCTCATAAAGTTTTTCCTGCAGACGATTATTCTTCTGCTGGTACTCGAGGATTTGATCTCTTAACGTCTCTTCCTGTTTCCATTGACCATTTGTCCGGCTCCCGAGCTCTTTTTGTTCTGTGTTTGCCAGACTGAATGAAAAAGCAAGGATGAAACCCAAAACCAGACATACAAGAGAGAGGACCACGTGCTTACCTCTCACCTTCATCCTCTTCATTCGTTTGTTCACCTTCCGTTTCGTATGCTCTGAAATAAGAACCGACCTCTAAGTCAATGACCCCTTTTACCGAAGGATCCAACTGGCTGACGATCGAAGGATAATGTACCATCTTTTCAGAGAAACTCCGGATGGTCGCACTCACTTCGAACCCATCATTCATAAATAGAGTCAAGTGATATTGGTCTGTCTTCTTGGGAACGAGGTTGATCTCAGAAATAAGATGCTGCACTTCTTTCGGAAGTTCCTCTAATTCGTTCACCATTTTGACCAGGACCTTATCCTCTTCGAATCCCCTCAATAAAGGTGCATCCACAGGAATCGATCCGGTCCCTTTATCCAAGACCTTCCCATTTTCCAAAATGACAAAAAACTTATTTCCCTTTGAGAGATACGCTTTTTTATCATATTCTTGAACGGTTATTTCGAATGAATTCGGAAAGGATAATTTCACTTTCGCATCTTTTACTTCAGGAAGCTTCTTTAATTGCTCGACCGTTTTCTCTTTGCTTACACTCCACACATTCATACCTTTGTCAATTCCACTTTTTTGAAGAACCGTCTTATTTGATATAAGTTCATTCCCATGAACGGACACTGTGTTTACATGACTCAAGGGCGATTGAAAGTATACAACCGACAATATCATCAGAAAGAATAAAGAAAGTAAAAACAGAAGCCTGCGGTTTGCTTTCTTTTTTCGGTGTTGTTTTAGTTTAGGAATACGATCTTCAATGGAAACAACATTTTCTTTTTTCATTTCGTTCTCCTCAATTTCACTTTGGATTCATTATGTCATGAGTGAGCTAGACTCATCATGTCTTATAATGAAAGTACTCTTTACATTGGGATACCTTCTATTCTATACGAAGGAATAACATGTTAAAAGAGGAACAGAACGTTATTTTCTGCCATATACCCTTTTTAAAGGCAAAAAAATGAGTGATGCAGGGTTAATGGCCTATTTTTGGAGAATTGACCTACAGTCACCCTAAGATGGATTGTCCATACCGCTTTTCGTATATGTACTTTCATTCACTTTCCAAAAGAATGGCCATCCTATGTATTACACTCTTGAACCCTATTTTAAACAACAATTGAAGCATTATGAATGCATGTCATTGAATTGTAAAAGTTTTGGTTAACAAAAGTAACAAACTCTCCTTTATTTTGAAAAGGCATGATAAAAATGAATTACGTATATGTAATTTATTGTAACATCGAAAACATAAATATCCTATCGTTATTTCGTTCAACGGAAGGATTTTCTTCGTTTTATTTCAGATAAAAAAAGAGACTGACTGAGAAAAATGGGAAGGAGTGATGAGGTCTAGATTCATCATTCGCTTACCCTTTTCTTCTGTCAATCTCTTTATGTGACGCACTAATTCCTTGAATAGCGGCTTATATTCAACAGGACCCCTACAGCCATCAGCATGAGGGTCAAAGAAGATCCCCCGTAGCTCAAGAATGGAAGGGTAATACCGGTTACGGGCATCAGCCCCGTCACCACCCCTACATTGATCATCACCTGGATGGCAATCATGGAGACGATCCCCAAAGCCAGGAAGCTGCCAAATAAATCCGGTGCACCCAATGCAATCCTGATCCCTCTCCACAAAATCAATGAAAACAGGATCAATACCAGGGTTCCCCCAATAAATCCAAGTTCCTCTGCTAAAATAGCAAAAATAAAATCATTTTGAGGTTCCGGCAAATAAAAGAACTTCTGTCTGCTCTGTCCAAGACCTAATCCGAATAATCCACCAGGTCCGATGGCATACAGGGACTGAATGATTTGGAAACCACTATTGAGCGGATCCTGCCAGGGATCTAAAAAGGATGTAATCCGTTTGATCCGGTAAGGAGCAGAAATGACGAGTCCTACAAATCCCAGCAAACCGATCATGCCGAGTCCTACGAAATGTTTGATGCGGGCCCCAGATATGAAGATCATCACAACAGAAGTCCCCACCATGACGGTACCCGTTCCTAAGTCCGGCTGGAGCATGATCATTCCAAAAGCTGTAAACACAAGTAATAGTGCCGGAAGGACTCCTTTTCTAAAAGAAGTAATATACTTTTGGTTCTCTGATAAATACTTTGATAGAAAAGCTATCATGGCGAGTTTCATAAACTCCGAAGGCTGAATTGAAAAGGCCCCTACACCGATCCAGCTCCTCGAACCATTCCGGAGCACCCCTATGCCGGGAATGAGGACGAGAACAAGGAGGACGAAGCAAATGATGATGATGATCTTTGACCAGTTTCTCCATGTCCAGTACTCTACGTTCATAATGAAAAACATGGCGAATAGTCCTACACCCGCAAAGAGCACCTGTCTTTTTGCAAAGAAAAAGGAATCATCAAATTTGTAATCTGCCCATACAGCACTCGCACTGTATACCATGACCAGTCCGATCGCAAGCAGTGTGAGTGTAACCACAATGAGTATAAAATCGGGAGTCGATTTTTTTAAAGGCAATCCTAAACACCTCGAATAGACAAATTTAGAGCCGTTCGAGCATAGAAAACTACTGATCCCGGATTGAATGACTGGTTGTGTAAGTATGGATGCTCTATATGGACAAGCCCTTATTAAAGCTTATGCACGGCCTCGATAAACATGTCACCGCGTTGTTCAAAAGTACGATATTGATCCCAGCTTGCACATGCAGGGGACAATAATACGATATCCCCTTCCCGTGCATGCTCATACGCAACCGGAACCGCCTTTTCAACATTATCGACAGGAATAATCGTTTGTATCCCTGCCTTTTCCCCTGTCTTCACGAACTTCTCAGATGTTTCTCCAAAGGTGATCAATGTTTTGACGTTTACGAGATATGGAATCAGGTCATCAAATTCATTCCCGCGGTCCAATCCTCCTGCAAGCAATATAGTAGGGGATTCAAATGCTTTCAGCGCACTTTTCGTCGCCAGGCTGTTCGTTGCTTTAGAATCATTGTAAAATTTGATGCCATTCATTTCGCGAACGAACTGAGTTCGATGTTTCACTCCGCCAAACGTACTCAATACCTTTGTGATGCTATCATTAGAAACTCCATATATTTTACAGGCAGCAACGGCACAAAGGATATTTTCAAGATTATGGGCACCCGGAAGGACGATGGAGGATAAATCCACCACTTTTTCGTCCTTGAAATAAATTGCACGATCCTTTATATAGGCACCGCCCTCTATTTCTTTTTCGGTTGAAAAGCGAATCACCTGGGCTTTGGTAAAGCTTACCGCTTCCTGTACATGCTCTTGGTCCCCGTTAATGATCAAATAGTCTTTTTCCGTTTGATTTTTTGTAATATTGGATTTTGCTTTCCAATATTCGTTCAAGTCACCATGGTAATCCAGATGTGCATCATACAAATTTGTAATAATGGCAATGTGCGGAGCGAAGTCCTGGATCCCCATCAGTTGGAAAGAAGATAGTTCGACTACCATCTTTTCGTCCTCTTTCGCATCCTGTGCTACTTCAGAAGCAACGGTTCCAATATTCCCGGCGATCAGAGGCTTTTGATTATCCTCTTTCAGCATTTCGAATAACAGTGTCGTGGTGGTCGTTTTTCCATTGGTTCCCGTGATCCCGATCATTTCCGCCTCGGAAATTAGATAAGCGAGCTCTACTTCTGTTAAAACGGGAATATTCTTTTCCATCGCTTTTTTAATTAATGGGTTATGATATGGGATACCCGGATTCTTTATGACATATTGAAAACCTTCATCCAGAAGCTCGATGGGATGACTTCCGCATATGACTTTAATCCCTTCCTGCAGGAGCCCTTGAGCTTCGGGATTTTCCGACAAAGGCTTTTGGTCATTGACCGTAACAAATGCTTCTAACTTATGTAGGAGAGAGGCAGCACTTACCCCACTTTTCGCCAACCCTAATACCAATACTTTTTTATGTTTGAATTTCGTAATGTTTTTCACTTATAACCACACCTCAATATAGATTCCTAAAACGGCAAAAAGCAATCCCACAGTCCAAAAAGTAACGACAACACGCCACTCCGACCATCCGACCAACTCATAATGGTGGTGCAATGGGCTCATTTTGAAAATTCGTTTTCCTGTTGTCTTGAAGCTTGCCACCTGTAAGATGACGGAAAGAGTCTCAATGACGAATACTCCCCCAATAAGGATTAATATGATTTCAAGCTTGGTTAAAATGGCAATCGTGGCGATTGCGCCTCCAAGTGCAAGTGAGCCGGTATCACCCATGAATACTTTGGCTGGATGGGCATTGAAGACGAGGAAGCCAAGAACCGCCCCCACCACCGCTACTCCGAAGATGGCAACATCATATTGGGATTGACTCCACGCAAGTACAGCCAGTGCCCCGAATGCAATGGCACTTGTTCCGGACACCAAACCGTCGAGACCATCGGTCAAATTGACGGCGTTTGAAAATCCAACAAGCCAAAAAATAATGAACAAGCAATAAAACCAGCCTAATTCAAACGAAATATCCGTTAGCGGTATCGAAACCGTGGTCGGAAAGTCGTTTTGTTTAAAGATAAGATAGAAGATCACCGATATGACAATCTGTCCCAGCAGCTTCTGCTTGGAGGTCAAGCCTAAATTCCTTTTCATCACGACTTTAATAAAGTCATCCAGGAAACCCAGTAAACCAAATCCAACAGTCACAAGGATCATTAAATACGTTTCGGGACCGGGTTCAGAATATTTACCGGTCATGACAAATGTGGTGATGACAATCGATACTAAGAACACGATTCCACCCATCGTTGGTGTGCCGGTCTTTTTTTGATGCGACTGGGGACCTTCATCCCGGATGCTTTGTCCAAACTTCAATCTTCTGAGGAAAGGGATAAACAATGGGGCAAGCAATACGGTTATGAGAAACGCCATTATGATGGTAAAAAAGATCACTTGTTCCATCATCGTCATTCCCCTCCCATTCCTTCGGTTGGATCCTGTATAGATCCGTTTCTAGACATATCATTTGTTTGATGTTGCTCAGATTCACTGCTAAAAATAAACTTCGTCATAATTTCCCACTTTTCTTGATTGTAATTTTGTTTGTAACTCTCTTGTAAGTCTACATAAGCCCTGTATACATCTTCAACCATAAATAACGGAAAGTGATTGGGGACAAATGATGGAATTTCTTCACCCTTTGGCCAAAGGGAAGCAATCGCTCCTTTTTCAATGCTCCGAAAAAGGTTCACCTCATCACCTGCAGGTATATATAGTCCTTTCTCCATTCCCATCCTAGTTGAATTTGAAACTACTAAAAAGGGGTAACCCGGCAAATGGATTCCTTTGGTTTCCGGAAACTTTTTTCTGACTTCATCATAAAGAAGCATTCCTACATCCCCTTGATGAAGTGTCTTGCCACTTCACGGTCATCAAAATCGTATACATGATTCCCTATGATCTGATAGGTTTCATGCCCTTTCCCGGCAATCAGGACGACATCTTCGGGTTTAGCAAGGCTCAAGGCTTCTTTGATCGCATCTTTGCGATCAACGATCAATTGATATTGCTTGCCGACCACTCCCGCTTCCATATCCTTCAAGATAGCCTCCGGATCCTCGGTCCTGGGATTATCAGAAGTGAAAATGGCATAATCGCCATAATCACAGGCAATCTCAGCCATGATCGGCCTCTTGATCCTATCCCTGTCCCCTCCG
This sequence comes from Rossellomorea sp. LJF3, assembly GCF_037046045.1. Lineage (NCBI taxonomy): Bacteria > Bacillati > Bacillota > Bacilli > Caryophanales > Bacillaceae > Rossellomorea > Rossellomorea sp. LJF3. Next base: position 245,659 of record NZ_JBANLY010000003.1, read on the forward strand.
CATCCGACCACTACAATGACATGGCCATTTGTTATCGTACGGATGGTCTCTAATACATTTTTCAAGCCATCTGGAGTATGGGCATAGTCGACGATGACGGAAAAGGGCTGACCTTCTGAAATCGTTTCAAACCGTCCCCTGACCCCTTTGGCTTTTTCAAGGCCCCTTATACTTTCATCGATCGGTATACCTGCAGCAAACGCTGTCGCTATTGCAGCCAGGGCGTTGTATACATTAAACTTCCCCGCATACTTTAGAACCATTTCCCGTTCCCCGAATGGAGAGACAAGGGTGAAGACCGACTCTGTTGCCCTAAGGACCACATCTTTTGCATGGAAGTCAGCTGATGGAGACAGTCCATATGTAAATACATGGGCGGCTGTGGATTTGATGAAATAATCAGATGCATCATCGTCCTTATTAATAATGGCATACTTAGGGGATTTCTTGAAATAAGTATTCCCTAATTGAGAAAACAATAAGCCTTTCGCATTGCGGTAGTCTTCCATTGTTTTATGATAATCCAAATGATCCTGTGTCAGATTCGTAAACACTGCTATGTCATAGTCGCATCCGTGCACACGACCTTGATCCAAAGCATGTGAAGAAACTTCCATGATGGCGGACCGCACCCCTTTATCGCAAAATCGTCTGAACGTCTGTTGAAGGGTTAAACTGTCAGGCGTCGTATTATGGCTGACCTCCAACTCCTCCCCCACTTTGATATGCAGGGTTCCAATCAATCCTGTTTTCATCCCACTTTGAGTAAAAACGTGATCGATGAGGTGTGTCGTCGTGGTTTTGCCATTTGTCCCAGTCACCCCAACCAAAAGCAGCTGATGGGAGGGCTGTTTATAAAAATGGTCCGCTAGAATCGCCATCGCTTTCTTCGTATCGGGAACAATAATGACAGGAACTCCTGCATCCAGTCTCCTCTCTGCAAGGATCGCTGCTGCACCATTCTTCTCTGCCACCCCTGCAAGAGAGTGGCTATCGATCTCAAGTCCATTGATACAGATAAATAAATCACCATTCTTCACTTTCTTATGGTGGTTCGCGATGTTTGAAATAGCGGGATTCCCTTCACCCTGTACTGAGAAAAACGGTAGTACTTCCAGCAAAGTGTGCAATCTCATCCTTTCAACTCCTCACAGGCAGAAAGCAACCTTTTTATATTTTACAAAAAAATATGAATGAAAGCTATCAACCTTTTAACTTAGTTCGATATCTTTTTAACGTCACGCGGACTGACACTTTATACCCCGGGGATTCACCCGTCCAAATCCCCGGCATAAATAAAAAGTATATCATGAAATGACTACTGTGTAGACCTTCTCCGCCATTATTCTTCAGATAGATAAACCCTTACCTTTGAGCCCTGTTTTATTTTTACTCCCGGGTCCGGAGACTGACTTACCACCTTTTCTCCGCTTCCACTTACATCCAGGTCAAGATTCACCAGTTGTTCCTGCAGTTCATTTTTCGTCAACCCGATCAAGTCCGGGGTTTCAATCAACGGAGTGTCGGTCCATGTCATCTCTTTTTCAATTTGACCTTTACGCTTAGGTACGCCCATTGCCTCCAGACTATCACCTATGATACTTCCTCCGATCGGGGCTGCCACGACCCCACCGAATTGAATCGTCCCCTTCGGATTATCGACAGCGACATACACTACAATCTGAGGGTCATCCGCAGGAGCCACTCCCATGAAGGAAACGATATGATTGTTTTCCAGGTACTTACCATCCTTTGCCTTCTGCGCTGTCCCCGTCTTCCCACCTACCCTGTAACCATCTACAAACGCTTTCTTTCCGCTTCCTTTGGCCACGACATTTTCCAACGCTTCACGAATCTGCTTTGACGTTTCTTCGGAAATGACCCTCTTCTTGATCTGAGGGCTCTTTCTCATGACCACTTCTCCGGTTGAAGGGTCGATAAGCTCTTTTGCGATATAAGGCTGATACAATACTCCTCCGTTGACTGCCGCTGACACTGCTGCGACCTGTTGAATGGGGGTGACGGCCACCCCCTGGCCAAATGCGGTTGTCGCCTGTTCTACTGGCCCGACACGGTCGAGGTTAAAGAGAATCCCCTTCCCTTCCCCTTGCAGATCGATTCCCGTCTTTTCACCAAATCCAAAATCATGGATATAACTGAATAATTTTTCTTTCCCCAGCCTTTGACCCAACTCGACAAATCCCGGGTTACATGAGTTCTGTACCACTTCAAGGAAGGTTTGTGTCCCGTGTCCCCCACGCTTCCAGCAGTGGAGAGTCGATCCAGCCACTTCAATATGCCCGGGGTCATGAAATGTCTCTTTATAGAGATCCACCTTTTTTTCTTCGAGGGCTGCCGCAAGAGTAATGATCTTGAACGTAGATCCCGGTTCATACGTGCTCCAAATCGGTAAATTCCGATTATAGATCTCCTGGGGTACATTGCGGAAATTAGCCGGGTCAAATGTCGGCCTGCTTGACATGGCCAATATCTCACCATTCTTAGGATTCATGGCGATGGCAATGATGCCATCCGGATTATACGTCGCCTCTGCGATATCCAATTCACGCTCAACGATGGTTTGTACTTTGGTATCGATCGTTAATTTTAAATCCAACCCATTCTCGGGTTTTTCAAAATCATCTGCCATATCAGGCATTCTCTTACCTTTGGCATCGGAGAAAAATTTCACATACCCTTTATCTCCGCTAAGCTCTTCATCATAAGAAAGTTCGAGCCCCATAAGCCCTTGATTATCGATTCCTGCAAAGCCGAGTACATGGGATAAATAACTTCCATATGGATAATAACGCTTAGAATCCTCCCCTAAATAAACGCCCTTTAAATTCAAATCCCTTACTTCTTTCGCTTTTTCATACGAGATTTTCCTCGCTTCCTTTATCAGCACCATATTGGCTTTCTGTGTTACATATTTATATGCAGACTCAACTGAAATATTAAGAACGGCCGCCAGTTTATCTGCTGTCCCTTGAGGATCCGTAATTTGCCGTGGAACGACAAATATTGTCGGCGCACTTTGATTCCCTGCTAGTTCCACTCCATTTCGGTCGACTATTTTCCCTCTCTCAGGTTGAAATGGGATATTTCGACTCCAGGAGTCTTTCGCCAAACCGGTAAGCCAGTCCCCTTTAAAGAACTGAACATACCCCAGCCTGATATCTATGATGGAGAAAATAAGGACCCCTACTATAAGCGCTACTGCCAACCTCTTCCTTACCGTTACATTGGATACTCTTTTCACAAATGGAACCTCCCCTTCTATGGCTCGTTCCATTATATGCTTGGACTCATGGTGGTATGTTTGAATTCAATGAAAGACTCGGGGCTGCTGTTAGCGGGATACCATTTCATGAAAGGATGGACAAAAAGGGATGACTCAAATACCGGAGTCATCCCTTTTTGTTAATTCAGCTGTTCTTCTTCTTTTTCTTTTGGTGCTGCTGCTTCTTCAGGGGTCTTGAAATTGACGACGAGTGGCTCATCTTTCTTGACCTTTGTCCCAGGCTGTATATTCTGGCTGAAAGCATATCCATTTCCAACCATATTAATCTTCAGACCGGCGATATTCGCTACCTTAAAGACATCCCTTACAGACCACCCCTTCATATCGGGAATGGTAATGTCTCCGTCCGTTTTGATCACTACTCTCTCCCCTTCAAGAATGGCGTTTCCGCCTTGAGGAAGCTGTTTGACCACTTGAGAACCGTTCCCGACCACGACTGGAGTAACACCTGCTTTTTCCAGCTCTTTTTTCGCTTCTTCCACGCTCATTTCCCTCGTTTCAGGGAGTGATTGCTTTTTCAGGCTCACTTTTTCCTGAGGTTTGATGTTCAGGTATTTTAAGCTGTTTTGCATAACGGGATTGAAGACCTCAGAGACTGGATCCGATCCGATTTCAGTCGGTTCCAATTCAGGCTGTTGGACCCCGACATAAACGATTAACTGAGGATCGTCGATAGGGGCCATACCCATAAAGGAGAAAAGATAATTTTCTTTCCCGACCATATAACGGCCATTCGATGGATCAGGTATCTGACCCGAACCGGATTTACCTCCGACACGATATCCTTCTATCGCAAATTTCTGTCCTGTACCATCTTCAGATGTGACAGTCGTCTCCAGGTACTCCCTGGTCTTGATCGCTGTTTCCTTCGTAATAGGGCTTCCAGAAACTTCAGGCTTCGTCTCTTTGATCACTTTCTTTGTATTGGGATCGACGATCTTTGAAATGACATAAGGCTTCATCATTTTCCCATCATTGGCAATCGCCGACTCCGCCTGAATCATTTGAAGCGGTGTGACGGTCGTGCCTTGACCGAAAATGGTCGTGTATTTTTCAATCGGGTAATGATATAATATCGAACCCGATGCCTCATTTGGTAATCCTACGTCTGTCGCTTCGCCAAATCCAAAGTCATGTAAATAGTCTTCATATTTCTTAAATCCGATTTTATCCAGAAGATTTGCAAATGCAACATTGGAAGATCTTTGAACGCCTTCAAGGAATGTAATCGTTCCCCAACCTTCTCCCCCATTATGATCCCGGATCGGATTTGGAACATTTTCCACATAATACTTACCAGATTCATAGGTTTCATTCGGATTGAACTTTCCTTCATTCACTGCAGCTGCAAGGGAAAAAGACTTCATCGTGGAGCCCGGTTCATACGTATCTTCAACGATGATATTGGTCCAGTTATCCAAAAGCCCCTCTCTTGTATCCGGGTGGAAGGTAGGTCTTTGACTCATGGCAAGAATCTTCCCCGTTTTCGGGTCAGATACGATCGCAAACATTTTCTTAGGCTTGTATTTTTTCTGGACTTCATTCATCGCTTCTTCAAGGAAGGTTTGAATCTTCTTATCGATGGTCAGATATAGGTCATCTCCATCCTCAGGCGGTGTAACATGTTCGTCTGAATTCGGCAGGAGATAGCCCCACACATCACTCTTATAAGAAACAGAACCATCCTTGCCTTTCAATACATCATTGAAACTTGCTTCCACTCCCATTTTACCCACTGTCGTAGAATCCCCATCGTCGTCGGTTGTTTTCTGTGCGAACCCGATAAGATGGGAGGCAAAGGAACCGTTAGGATAAAACCTCTTCGCTTCCTTCCTGAACGTAACGCCAGGGATATCCTCTTCCTTGATATCAAGCATCATCTGATGGGATAAATCTCTTCCTGCAGCACCGAATTCCACTTGATACGGACCTTTTTTGTTTAAGCGGTCATAAATCTCACTTTCCTTCATATCAAGATACTTGGCGAGGACTTTTGCCGTTTTTTCAGGGTCGGTCACATGCTTGGGTTTCTTTGGATTACTGGTGATACTTGGATCTAATATCGCAACCAGTGTATATGCGGATGTATCCTCTGCAATGACTTCCCCTTTCCCGTCAAAGATGGTTCCTCTATGTGCTTCTAAAATATGACTTTTAATATATTTTTTTGCCGCCTGCGATGCCAGGACCTTCCCTTCCGCTTCTCCCGTGACCTGGATGGTGACGAAGCGGACCATTAATACAAAAAAGAGCAAGCCGAAAATCCCGAAAAGGATGGCTGCCCCTATGTTCATACTTGGCCTTTTTTTCATTATTGTTCAACAACCTTAACGTTCTTTTCTTTCAAGTTAAGTCCAAGTTCCTTTGCTTTTTCGAGAATACGCTCATACGTACTTAGTTCACTTACTTGAAGTTTCAGGTCAGTGTTCGCCTTTTCCTGCTTTTCAATGGTCGTTTCTACGTGCTGAACCTCTTTGTTGACATCATAGATGGCTGCCTGGGTCGAAACAATTTGAACCGCCAGGATACAAAATACCATTGCGAAGATGGCCACAAGGATTTTCTCACCCGGCGTGACAACGGACCTTCTTTCTTCATTCAGACGCTTAGGTTTGGCTTGAACGGACTGATAGGATTTCTCAACATTTTGCTGTTCATAATTTCTGGCTAAGTTACTCAAAATTCTCCCTCCTGTTTCCTTCTTTTTATATATTTTTTTCTGCGATTCTCAATTTAGCCGACCTGGCCCGATTATTTTCTTCCAACTCTTCTTCGCTTGGCAGGATCGGTTTTCTCGTTACAAGTTTAAGTTCCGCTTCATAGCCTTCCGGGATAATAGGTAATCCCGGTGGCAGGTCCGGTCCTGATGCTTTTTCTTTGAACATCGTTTTACAAATCCGGTCTTCTAAAGAATGGAACGTAATGACACTCACTCTTCCACCCTTATGCAGAAGCCCTATGGCTTGTTCCAACGAATCCTCGAAGGCCCCAAGCTCATCGTTGACGGCTATGCGGATCGCTTGAAAGACCCTTTTGGCAGGATGTCCACCCTTACGTCTTGCAGGTGCCGGTATTCCTTCCTTGATCAGTTCTACCAATTCCCCTGTCGTTTCGATTGCTTTCACTTCCCGTGCCGCTTCAATCTTCCTTGCAATCTGCTTCGAAAACTTTTCTTCACCATACCGGTAAAAGATTCGGACCAGATCTTCAAACGACCAATGATTGACGACATCATATGCACTTACTTCACCTTGTAAGTCCATTCTCATATCCAGAGGCGCATCGTGGTGATAACTAAAGCCCCTTTCTGGAGTATCCAGCTGAGGAGATGACACACCCAGATCGTAAAGAATCCCATCCACACTATGTACTCCGAGATGTTCAAGTTCTTCCTTGATATGCCGGAAATTTGATTGAACGAAAGTCACCCTGTCCCGATAAGCGGCAAGCTTTTCTTTCGCATGGTTGATGGCCGTTTCATCCTGATCGAAGCAATAGAGATGCCCCTCGGACGAAAGCTTTTGGACCAGATACTCACTATGCCCTGCCCCGCCTAACGTACAATCAACATAGACTCCATCTTCCTTGATAGCCAGTCCATCTACGGTTTCTTTTAATAATACAGTTGTATGTTTAAACATGTTGACTTCACCTTTCCAATCGAACGTTTTGTGGTGGGCTAAATATCAAATCCCACCATATTCTCTGCAAGCTCAGCAAATGAATCTTCAGACTGTGTGAAATAGTCTTCCCATAATGATTTACTCCAAATCTCAATTCGATTGGAAACTCCTAAAATAATGCATTCTTTATCCAATTGTGCATAATTCACAAGTGTAGCAGGAATATTCACCCTGCCCGTTTTATCCAGTTCACTCTCGGTTGCCCCCGAGAAGAAGAAACGAGTGAAGGCACGGGCATCTTTTTTAGTAAGTGGCAGGGCTTTAAGCTTTTCCTCTAGGGATCGCCATTCATCCATGGGGTAACCAAATAAGCACTGATCAAGTCCCCGGGTGATGACAAATGAATCCCCGAGATGATCACGGAACTTGGCAGGTACGATTAAACGGCCTTTATTATCAATATTATGTTGATATTCGCCCATGAACATATGCACTGCCCCCACTTTCTATCACAAATGTACCACATCCCCCCACTTTTCTCCACACTTTTCTATATTCTTTTCCAGCAAAATATTTCCTCTATTTTTCATTAGTGTTTTTCTTGCTTTTAAAGACAAATTTCCAAGGTTGAATTTTGTCTTTAAACAACAGAAAAAGGACCAAATTCGCGCATCAAAACGAATTTGGTCCTTTTTTATATTGACCGATCAGATATAGATCACTTTATGAGTGCCATCAAAGGAATAATCCAGAGCGGTCAGGTCCCTTATGAAAGTGGGGCCGTATTTGTTCAGGAAGTAGAGGACATTCCAGGTTCTTTCCTGTGGTCCTTCATTTGGTCTGATACTGTTTTCCACTTTCATGAATTGGGTGAAGATCAATGAGTGCTTATCTTTTAACGCTTTGTCAATTTTTTTGCGTAAATAATCGAACTGACCATGGTGGAATTCAAGATTCTTATCAAGGATCGGATTTAATCCCTGATCAATCGAGACGGCCTGTTTACGGATTTCCTCATATCGGCGGTCGAGTTCATCCTGAATGCTCTTCATTTCCTTTTCTATCCCTGGACGCTCAAGAGATTTCCAAAAGGCATCCCTGGCAGTTGTTACCCCTTCTGTAATCACTCCGTGAATGGATAGTTGGAGGTCTTGGATCCTTTTATTTATCTCCCTTTCCACTAGGGTGATATTCAATCGTGGCACGACGGGAGGCATCTTCAAATCCACATATTCAAACGCTCTTTTCAATTCTCCCCAATAAGCTATCTCACCGGGTCCCGCAATGAACGCCAGATTCGGGAATAACCATTCCTGCATCATTGGCCTTGTGACGACATTATTGCTGAAAGATTCAGGGCTTTTCTCCAAAACAGATAATAACTCAACGGAAGAATATGTTTTTCCACTATTTTTCTCAAAAAACATATCCCCATCCCGATCTAACAAAGCCCTTTCATTTTGAATCTGAAGAAAAAGATTGGCTGCAGAGGGAGAGATCTCCAACTGAGTATGAAAACCACTTTCCCGGATTTCACGCTGTTGCAGAAGGACCGCATCCGTTATCGACTCGCTGTTTTCGATCAGATGACGGAAGTGGGTCGCTTCCAGTTTCCTTAGTGGAGGGTGGGATGAATCAATGACCAGTAAACCGAAATCCTTGAATAGACTCATTACGATATGGGCAAATAAGCGGACGATCGTCTCTTCCTCATCAATCATTTGATGAAGCTCCACCGAAAGCTGTTTTGAATATTCCGTCTCCCCTAAAGCGACGAGAATGTCATCAAGCCACTTCTTCATTACTGATTTAGAATACGTTATGTGAGAGGTCATCTTCTTTTCCAATACTCTCTCGGGATACCCCACCTTTTCAAGCTTTGATCCTTTTTCAACGTATATATGATTCACTTCCTGATAATCGTGGTCTTCCCCTGCTATCCAAAAAACCGGTACAACCGGGTGCCCCAACCGCGCTTCCTGCTGCCTGGCCAATTGGATGACTGAAATGATTTTATGTATGGTATAAAGAGGACCTGTCAAAAGACCTGCCTGTTGACCGGCCACGACGGTTACCGCATTATCCCTCAGTTTCTCAAGTGCCTCTTCTACTTTATCGGAAGAAGGCAGCCCTTTCATATAGGAAGAGATGCATTCCGAGAGACCCTCCCGAGGAAAAGTACGTGAACTTAATTCCTCCATCCGCTCCTCGTAAACTGATGGTCTGTTGATATTATAATGAAAAAAAGAAGTGACAGGCTCTTCTTGTTTTAAGTATTTAGACGCAAACTGATTTATTGCTGGAATGTTTAAGCTTTCCAATTCCATATGAATTACTCCTTTTCTAGCTCTTGATATCCTAACGATGAGTATATCATTCCACATAAGGAAAAGGAAAAAACTTGCCTGCTGAATTTTCAATACAGTTCCAGGATTCGGAGGACGAGACCCGTGATCATTAATGTGATATAGGCAGTAAAAAATAAAAGGAAGTTTACCCGCCAGAACCCTCTGAGTACTTTTGAGTAGTCGATCTCCCCCTTTGCTTTCCAATACATGATGGCAAACAGCACCCCGATTGAACAGATCACGATAAAAATGAGCCACAGATATGATGTCCTCCATATGGCGATGACAATGAAATGAACAGATACAATCAAGAGAAATGTCGTAATATCAATGGCGATATGCACAGCTCTCCGGTGACTCTTTAAGATTTCCTTGGCAAGAATAAAACTGATGAAATACCCCAAAAATGGAATCATAACGAAAATGGCAATGATCGTTGAAAAAATGGAAGCCATTTTATCCCCCCAGACCTTCTCTTTCTATTCCTTTAACTAATTTGTAAAGTAGATTCATGATGGGTACAAAATGGTGTTCTTTTTGCGCTTTCTCGAGAAGGACACCAATGATCGATTCAATTTCCGTCCTTCTTTGTGATTCTATGTCTTTTAACATGGAAGATCTGTTTTGATATGTATTCCTGCAGATATCGACTACTTTTTCAAAGGAAATATTCCCTTTCATTTGAGGAAAAAGGAGAAGCATTTCGTTGAATAAATCCTTCTGTAATCCATGGAAATAAGGGTTTTCAACAAGTTTACCGTTCGTCACACCAGTTAAAGCTGTCAGCGGGTTGATTAATACATTGACGAATAACTTAGTCAGGAGCATTTTCTCGAAGTCTGGCTGGATTGAAAACCGGAAGGAATCATTACTCTTTGATACTATTTCTTCTATTACATGCCAATTTCCTCTAATTAACGCAATATTCGTCTCTGCTTCCCCTAAATGATGAACAGCGGCGTCATTTTCCTTCATTGCCCCATGGTCCACTGAGCCGGCGATCAGATGACGATGAGGTAATGATTTCACCCAATCAACATGACCTATCCCGTTTTGAACAAACAGAAGGGGAACATAAGAGCCGAGTTCGACAAGATTCCTTCTAAGAAGCGGGAGATCATATTCCTTCACAGCCACGATCACTAGATCCAAATCCTTCTGCGTTTCGGTTTCTTGTACTGCTCCGACCCTGGTAGTGATTGCCGACCCTTCTTTATATATGGTAACCCCATTTTCCAATAGTGAGCGGACTTGAGACTCCCTCCTCACGATAAGGGTAACATCAAATAACCGGCCCAGATAACCGGCAAATAAAAGGCCGACCGCTCCTCCTCCAATGATTCCAATTTTCATACAAACTCCTTCTTTTTCATCGTTTATGAACATTTTACCAAATCTTTCTCAGAGAGAAAACGGTTATAGGCAGAAAGAATCAATCCTCTCCGAAAGAAAGGGCCCGTCCCAAAGGAACGAGCCCGGCAATTATATGTCCTTATACAGGATATACAGGATGTTTTCTTTCACTGAAATTGACATCCTTTGTTTCATAAAGCCTATAACGTTGGATCAATACGGAGCGTAATTCATTCGGGGCAGTGATTTCATCTACAATTAATTCAGAAGCCAATTTATAAATGTCGATATGCTCCTTATATTCCTTCTGTTTTTCCTGGACATACTGAATCCTTTCTTTCGGATCTTCGATTGCCTGGATCTTGTTGGAATATACCGCATTCACCGCCGCCTCAGGACCCATTACGGCAATTTGAGCCGTAGGAAGGGCAATACAGACATCCGGGTCGAAAGCAGGACCGGCCATGGCATATAAACCTGCTCCATAAGCTTTCCTTACAATCACAGAAATTTTTGTTACCGTTGCCGAACTCATGGCTGCTATCAATTTTGCACCGTGGCGGATAATACCCGCTCTTTCCACCTTGGTCCCGATCATGAATCCGGGTACATCAGCAAGGAACAACAAAGGAATATGGAAAGCATCGCATAATTGAATGAATTTAGCCCCCTTATCCGCAGAATCATGGAAAAGGACTCCACCCTTCACTTTCGGTTGATTGGCAATGATCCCCACTACCTTCCCGTCAAGTCGCCCGAAACCAGTGATCAATTCAGGAGCGAATAGCTTTTTCATTTCAAAGAAGCTCCCTTCATCAATCAACGTATCGATGCAATCATACATATTGAATGGAGCATTTTGATGTTCCGGGATGATGTCTTCGAGGAGCTTTTCATGCTTAGGTGCAAGTCCGTCGGACACCTTTGGCTTGTGTTGATAATTTGCCGGGAAATAACTTAAATACCTTTTCGCCTCTTCAATTGCCTCCTCTTCGGAAGCAGCAAGCAGGTCACCACACCCACTGACCGTACAATGCATTCTTGCACCGCCCATTTCTTCAAGGGTCACCTTCTCCCCAATCACCTTTTCGGCCATGCGAGGCGATCCAAGGTACATTGACGCATTCCCATCCACCATGATGACGATGTCACAGAATGCAGGAATATATGCTCCTCCGGCTGCTGATGGTCCAAAAAGGACGCAAATCTGTGGAACCATCCCGGACATCTTCACTTGGTTATGAAATATTTTGCCGGCACCCCGACGATTCGGAAACATATCTAACTGATCGGTGATACGTGCGCCTGCAGAGTCCACTAAATAGAAGATAGGCACTTTTAAATTGAGTGCCGTTTCCTGGATCCGGATGATTTTCTCAACCGTCCTTGCACCCCAGGATCCGGCTTTGACCGTGGAATCATTGGCCATGACGCACACCGTCTGCCCCCCTACTTTTCCGATCGCCGTCACAACACCATCAGCCGGTAAATCGTCAGCCTTATTATTGGCAAACATCCCATCTTCCTGATAATCCCCATTATCAAATAATTGTTCCAGGCGATCCCGGACAAACATCTTCTTCTGTTCTTTCAATTTCTCATGATATTTAGGCTGACCACCGGAAGCAATTCTTTCCCTTGTTTCTTCAAGAGTATTGATGATCGTTTTAGATGTTGACATTTTATCCCCTCCGTCGTTTTATGTAAAAATACAAGAACGGCTCATAAACAAGCCAGAAACCGCAAACGATTTCTGACTCATTGTTTTAACCGGATCATCCTTCGATTATAAGCAATACATCCCCTTCATTCACGAAGTCCCCTACATTTACTTTAATCTCTGTGACTTTCCCGCCCGCTTCAGCTTCAACGGGAATTTCCATTTTCATAGATTCAAGCATTAGAACTGTATCCCCGGTAGACACCTCTCCACCTTGTTCCACTAAAACATTTAGTACCGTCCCTGCCATTGTTGATGTGATTTCCTTCATGATTGATTCCTCCAGTTTGTCTTCTTATGTTTGATTGAGGTGCGGATCATCCCGCACCCACATTACGTACGGTTGGCTGTCAAGAAGTCCTGAAGCCATTTGGTCGTATATGATCCTTCTTTAAACCCGTTGTCTTCAAGTATATCCCTGAAAAGACTGACATTCGTTTTGACCCCTTCAACCGTTACCCCCGCAAAGAAAGCCTTTGCTTTGTCCAGTGCATCCTGTCGATCATTCCCCTGGATGATACACTTGGATATCATCGGATCATAGAATGGAGTCACATTGTTCCCCTTTTCGTATCCGCTGTCAATCCGGACACCTTCACCTTCGCCCCATTCCAATTCTGTCAACTTGCCAGGAGAAGGGTAAAACGTCTTGGGATCTTCGGCATATACCCTGAACTCAATCGCATGACCGGCATTCTGGATTTCTTCCTGCCTGCAAAGGGGCAGAGGCTCTCCGCTTGCTACCAGCAGCTGCCATTTCACGAGATCGAGCCCCGTGATCGTTTCAGTGACCGGATGCTCTACTTGAAGGCGGGTATTCATTTCAAGGAAGTAAAAATTCTCCTCTTCATCAACGATAAACTCCACCGTTCCTGCATTCGTGTAATTCACTGCCTTTCCAGCCTGTATGGCAGCGGTGAACATCTTCTCCTTCGTTTCTTGAGAAAGGCCGGGAGAAGGTGATTCCTCTATCACTTTCTGATTCCTTCGTTGCACGGAACAATTCCGTTCGAATAGGTGAACGAGATTTCCATGATGATCACCGAAGATTTGTACTTCTACATGTCTCGCATTCTCTATACATTTCTCAAGGAAGACTTCCTCTTTCCCGAAATAGGCTTTAGCACGGTTTTTAGTAGAATCGAAGCTTTGAACGAGCGCTTGCTCATTTTCACAGCGGATCATACCGATTCCACCGCCACCGCCACTTGCCTTCAGCATCACGGGGTAGCCGATTTCATTCGCCACCTCTTTAGCAGCCTCTATGGTACCGACTCCTCCGTCGCTTCCCGGCACTACAGGAACAGACGCATCCTGCATCACTTTTCTTGCCTCTACCTTATCTCCCATTTTCTCAATGATGTCATGGGCAGGACCAATAAAAGTAAAGCCCTCTTCGGAAACCCTCTTCGCGAAGTCGGCATTTTCCGAGAGCAGGCCGTACCCGGGATGGATTCCATCCACTTTTTCCTTCTTTGCAACCTCCAGTATATTGTCCACCACTAAGTATGAACGGTTCACTTGTGATTCACCTATGCGGAATGCAACATCCGCCTCTTTCACAAAGGGCATATCCTGATCTGCATCTGAATAAACCGCGACTGTTTGAATGTTTAATTGTTTACATGTTTTGATGATCCTAGAAGCGATTTCTCCCCTGTTTGCAATTAATATCTTCTGCACAATCTCTCCCCTTTCTTCATGGAACACACCTGTTCATAATACGAATTCTACAAAAATCGTCGAAATCCTTCTTCTCCATTGTAAACGTTTTCTTAATTAAGTGCAGAATTTTTTGTTATTTTGTTATATAATAATAATAAATACTAGTTCTAATAGTAAACAAATTGCAAACGGATACAACATTCTTCTTGTATTCAAAGAATCATTTTTCAGCATTTTAGGAGGTCATACCATGGCAGTGAAAGTGGAAAAATTAAAAGTAAACTATAAAACTCTAGAGGAGTTTAAGAAATTTAAAGAATATGGCGTACAGGAATTATCCATGCTTGAGGACCTGCAGGCGAATATCATTGAAAACGATAGTGAATCTCCGTTTTACGGAATTTACTTCGGGGATACGCTGGTTGCCAGAATGAGTCTTTATCAACGCAATGCCCGCTTTGATCAGTACTTCGATCCTCCCCAAAATTACCTGGAGCTTTGGAAGCTGGAAGTATTGCCAAAATACCAGAATAAAAGCTACGGAAAAGCATTAGTGGAATTCGCCAAGACCTTCGGATTGCCGATCAAGACAAACTCCCGTATAAAATCTCAAGGGTTCTGGGAGAAGATGGGGTTTGAAGCCGTAACATACGAAGTGGAAAGAGATTTAGGTGAAAATCCATACGTATGGTTCCCTGAAGGGGTTAAAGAACAGAAAATCAGTTAATACACAAAAAGGCTTGCTCAAGTACACTTGAGTCAGCCTTTTTCAATTCATTTATTCAATCTTTGTAAATTACCGTTCTTATCCATCTGAAATTTCACTTTGTCTTCATTTCCTTGGAGCAGGGCCATCTTTCTCGCTTTTTCAAAGATGGTTAATAAAGATTTATGATCTTCTTCTAGGAGATTGAATTTTTCTTCATACTCTTTCAACTCTTCTTCTGTTTCCTTAAGCTTTTCCTGCAGTTGTGAGATTTGTTCGTGAAGCTGATTGTTTTCATTTCGTACTTTCTCCTCGTTACGGACGGCTTCCTCCGCTTTTTGAAGGTACTGAATCATACTTCCCATCGAAAATGCTTCCGGAGACTCCGACGCACTTTCAACCGTCGGGATTTCCTGCTTTTCTTCAAATGTCTTCTTTGGCAGAGAATGTTTCTTGGATTGCTTTCTCTGTTTCTTTGCCAATTCGATTCCGGATTTATATTGTTTACGAACAAATGAATTCCAACGAAAGCCGCATGCCGCGGATGTCCTTGATAGTTTTTTTCCTACTTCTTCAAACGCTTGCAGCTGGGTACCACCTTCACGTATATGACGCAACACCACTTCCGCTAACAATACATCTTCATCCTGGCTCCAGGCATCCTGTCTATTTGAAGACATTTCCATCCCCCCTATTTCGTCAGTTTCTCCATACATATGCTCTTACTAGAGAAGATAGAATCAGCATCACTATTTTTAACATACAAAAAAGGAACCGGTTTTCACCTGCTCCTTTCTGTGACTTCAACTATTTAGATAAAAATTGATCCACTGCTTTGTGGTGCTCATCATGTGCCCACAGTTTGGAGCATTGTTTGATTTCCTCCTGGATATTCGCTTCTATCCTCTTTGTATTCCATCGATTAAGGAGTTGCCGCTTATATGCCATCAAGACCCCTGCAGATTTAGACGAAATCATTTGAATAAATGGTACTTCATGCAGGGGTACCATTTCATCCACCACTTCATCTACGAACCCCATTTCATGAAGTGCTTCTGCCTTTTCCAGACGTGCCGTCATTAAAAGAGACATGGCTTTTGATACAGGCAGTCTTTCAAGGAGCAGGGTCCCTCCTCCCCATCCGGTGGTGATGGCAAGATTCCCTTGAACGAACCCCATCTTTGCGGTTCTTCTTGCAACTCTGAAATCACACGCAGCGGCGATTTCACATCCCCCTCCAATGGCAGTCCCATTGATGAAGGCAATGGTAGGTTTAGGCAGAAAGGCGAGTCTCGTAAGGAGGCTGCCCATTTTACTGAGCATTTCGTAGCTTTCACTTTCTGTTTTCAGATTGTGAAATTGTGACAAGTCTCCCCCGGAACAGAAAGCACGGGCTCCGCTTCCGGTAATAACGAGGGCTTTTACATGATCGTTTTGAACGCACTCATCCATCGCCTTCTGAAGCCCATTCATGATTTCGTAGCTTACTGCGTTTCGTTTATCCGGTCGATCAATAATAAACTCCAATATTCCTTCATTGTTCATATGTAATACATATTCTCCCACTTTCAAAAACCCCCTTCTATCTTACATAAAGTGTATGGTTTTCCCGATCCGTTGAACAGACCTTTTCTTTAGATACAACAAAAAAGCGTGAAGAGCCATGGTCTCTTCACGCTTTTTAGCGGTATAAGCGATTATTTGCTTACAACTTCTTTTCCTTTATACGTTCCGCACTCTTTACAAACACGGTGTGCTAGTTTCATCTCACCACAGTTTGGGCATGCTACCATACCAGGTACACTTAGTTTGAAGTGTGTACGACGTTGTCTTTTTGCTGTTTTAGAAGTTCTTCTAAAAGGTACTGCCATTCTTCCCACCTCCTTAAAAGAGATTCATACTCATTATGAAGCCAGTCGAGCTGGTACTTCGCTTTTAAGAGTTCTTGTTTTGATCAAGAAGTTTTGCTAAGTCAGCGAGTCGAGGATCTACTTTCTTCTGTTCCTCTTGTTCGACTTCATGAGCCTGTTCTTCGGTCATCACTTCCCAGTTCTTACCGGAAGGCATCTCATCTTGTTCTCTCGCTTCATCACTGATTACCTGCATCGGAATCTCAAGTAACAGCAATTCTCTGATAGCCGGTTTTAAATCAATAACATCACCTTGCATACGATGTACTTCTTCTTCCTCATACTGATCATAATCAGCTTCATTTAGAAGATACGTCTCAATCGTATTGATGTCAACTGGTAAATCGACATCCACAAGGGTTCTTGAGCAAGGCAGGACTAACTTTCCTTCTATATGGAGATGAAAAGTGACACGGTTTGAACCGATATCTGCCTTTCCAGACACCCGAATAGGGGAGACTTCTATAATTTGGGGATCGATTTCTTTCAGTTCGTCCAAATTAATCGTTTCGTCTATGGAAAGTCCCTTGTCTCTGAATTTTTGTAATTGGATTATTGACCATTTCAATGTAATCACCTCAAGGCAACAAAGGTAATTATAGCTTTCATAATACCGTTTGTCAATATTTTTTCTTTACACTCTCTTTAACCATAGTGTTGTAATTATAACGTTTAAATATAAGGACTTTCAAATATTTTATTATATTCGTTATGATTCTTTCTATCAAGAAGCAAATGGGTACAAATTAAAGATAGGACCGTTCCTCTCTTTCCCGCAGGAGTCAAGTGGCTTCCGCTACGATCCCCTCTTTGATTCTAAAGAATAGTCTTTCCAATCTAACTGAAAGGCAGAATCATTAAATATGTTATATTTAGTTAGATTCAATGAAATATGATATTTGAGTACGTTAATTTTCTACTATAAAGAATGTGTGACTGATTATGGAAAGGTTGTGTGGTTTTTATGAAGGCGACAGGGGTAGTTGTGGAGTATAATCCGTTTCATAATGGACATTTGCATCACTTGAAGGAAACAAGGGCCGCTGCCGGGGCGGATGTTGTCGTTGCCGTGATGAGTGGGCACTTCCTACAGCGCGGTGAGCCTGCACTCGTTTCCAAATGGGCCCGTACCCGGATGGCACTGGATGCCGGAGTGGACGTTGTGATAGAGCTTCCATATTGTTTTGCGACTCAGCATGCAGAAATTTTTTCAAAAGGGGCCATTTCACTCCTGGACCGAATTGGCTGTGAAAGCTTCTGTTTCGGAAGCGAAGATGGGGATATTGATGCGTTCTTAAAGACGATTCAATTCATCCATACACACCAGAAGCAATACGATGCGTACATAAAGGAATTTATCCAGGAAGGGATGAGCTATCCTTCAGCACTGGCCGGTGCCTTTCGGAAATTGGGAAATCAGGATTCTGTCATCGATTTAAGTAAACCCAACAACATCTTGGGATTTCACTATTTGGAGGCAAGGAATGAGCTTGGCTCTTCATTAGAAGCGTATACCATTACGCGGGAATCAGCCGGTTACCATGATGAACATTTCTCTTCCCCTTCCATTGCCAGTGCGACCAGCATTCGAAAAAGTATATTCAGTACCCGGGGGGACCACGAGATCGAATCTTACCTTCCGTCCAGCTCTGTGCAGGAACTGGATAAGTATAAAGGCGAGTTTGGGGGATTCCACAGGTGGGAGAATTATTGGACCCTGCTTCAATACAAGCTTCTTTCCTCTTCAAAAGGTGAGTTGAGGGATATATATGAAATAGAAGAGGGAATAGAAAACCGGATGGTAGAATATGCGAAGTCTTCCTTGTCATTTGAGGAATTCATGACGAAGCTTAAGACGAAGCGTTACACGTGGACACGCCTTCAAAGAATGCTCCTTCACGTTTTAACCGATACACATAAAGAAGAGATGAGGAGCCGTCATGACTCTCCAAGATATATTCGCCTGTTAGGGATGAATGACAGAGGAAGGGAATTTATCCACTCCCGTAAAAAGAATCTGTCCCTTCCTTTGATCAGTAAGCTATCCAGTGCGGATCAACATGATATCCATCTGGATGTGAAGGCCGCTGAAATCTATTCATTTGGCCTGCAGGATCCAAACGCACGAAAAAGACTTCTGCGACAAGAGTGGTCTCAACCGCCTATCATGAAGACACTGTGATTCAAACAAAGAGACTGCCCCCGAATCGGAAGGCAGTCTCTTTGTTCAGTTTTCGATTGATTTGAGGAAGGACAGTGCTTCATCAAATGTTTTTACTGGTATCACTTTCATATCCGTACCGATATCTTCAGCTGTTCTTTTCGCAGCGGTATAGTTGGATTCTAAATCAGGGTATTTTTTCTTCATTTCTTTTGTAATGGTTTCATCCGGTGCAAGGAAGTATTCGGCATCCGCTTTATCAGCAGCAATGATTTTTTGTTCGATGCCACCGATACGACCGACCACACCATCTTCTGAGATCGTCCCGGTCCCGGCAATCCTGTGCCCTTTAGCCAGATCTTCCTTCGTCAGTTGATCATAGATTTCCAAACTGAACATCAATCCGGCTGAAGGTCCCCCTATTTCTTCGGTCTGAAGCTTTACGGGTGGATCTGTTATGATTTCTTTATCATCGCTTAATGTGATGCCGAGGCCAATCTTATCTGGGACATCGGGAAATGCTTCCAGTGGAATCGTTTCAACCTTTTCCTCTTTATTCCGGACGAACGTTATGTCCACTTTATCCCCTTTTGTTTTCCCACTTACGTAATCAATGAACTCTTGTGAGGACTGAAACGTTTGACCGTCGATGGCGGTGATCCGGTCGCCAGGTTTCAAAACTTTTTCAGCTGGCATGTCCGGATATATATTTAATACATAAATCCCTTTATATTTATATTCATACGGTTTGCCTGCTTTTTTATATGCCACTTCAATGGCATGGGTTTGGGAGTTATTCATGAGCTGAAGTTGGCGAAGATTGTATTCTTCATCGCTTTCATGTGGACTCCTTATCTCCTCTACCGGAAAAATATATTCATATTTCCTTATGCTCGCCATTAGATAGGCATATATATTCGCCCTTCCCATCCTGACAGTTGTCAGCATTAGTTCCCCATCGTCTTCATATCCATTCTCGACGTGGACGATTGGATCAAGTTCATGTGCATTCCCGGGTTTCGTAACATAGAAAGGAAGATAATAAAAAGAAGTGGCGACCATAATGATGGTCATGATGAGCAGGGTTCTTATCAGCGTTTTTGTTTTCATATTTTTTACTCCTTCCAATTGTCCAGAGCTTCCTTGATGGAAGGAATAGCCTTCTTTGCTTCTTCTTCTCCCATATCGATGATTTCTTCAATGTTTTTAAAAGCTCTGGTGCTGTACATTTCTACATGTGGTCTGATCATGAAATCAGAAGCAAATTCACGGTGAGCGACGATTTCCAGTTGGAGGATATCAATACTTTGCATGATCACGTCATATATGGTGGTTATTTCTGCATTACGTTTCACATGGGACACATCGACCCCGATCACAATATCCGCTCCCATTTCTTTCACCACCGAAACCGGCACCCGGTCAATGACCCCCCCGTCCACCAATAGACGGCCATTTATCCTTTCAGGCACAAAAATACCTGGTATAGAGATACTTGCCCGCACTGCGCTTGCTATTGGACCGGTGGTAAATATGACTTTTTCTCCATTCGTAATGTCAGTTGCCACAACACTTACAGGGATATTCAATTCTTCGATATTTTTATTATGGGTAAATAGCTGAATGAACTCTTTTATTCTCTTACCAGATATGAACCCCATTTTCGGGACGGTAAAGTCCAAGTAATACTTTCTTCTGAAGGTAGTGGAAAGCTTGTAGAGGTCTTCCATCTTGTGACCCACCCCATAGAAGCAGCCGACAAGCGCCCCCATGCTGCTGCCTGCAATCATATCAATCGGTATGTTGGCATCATCAAAGGCTTTCAAGACGCCTAGATGAGCAAATCCCCTTGCGCCACCCGAGCCGAGGGCCAATCCGATCTTTGGTCTACCCATGCCCTTCCCCCTTTTCCCGAGTCATCGGTCTATTCATCATATGGTCTATTTCATTTATGTATGAGTATATTGAATAATATGAGGACAAGTTGAATTAATCTCATTTTATCATTCTTTTCCCATATCACAAGGAATTGAGATAGAAGGAACTATTTTCTTAGGGGAGGAAGTCCTGTTGTTCAAATCTAAAATCAAAACCTTGGCTTTATCCATAAGTGTGACGGTATTTGCCACATCTCTCATCTTGATGCCCGGGGAATCATTGGAGGCATCCATCAGAGGTTTGGACATGTGGTGGGAAATCGTCTTTCCTTCGTTATTGCCGTTTTTCATTGTATCTGAAATGCTGATCGGATTTGGGGTTGTCCGGTTTATAGGAGTAATGCTGGAGCCCTTGATGAGACCATTATTCCGGGTCCCGGGAGTAGGAGGGTTTGTGTGGGCAATGGGGATGGCATCGGGGTTTCCTGCAGGAGCTAAATTGACGGCCAGGCTGCGTCAGGAAGAACAAATTTCGAAATTGGAAGCGGAACGACTCGTTTCATTCACGAACTCTTCCAATCCGTTATTTATATTCGGAGCAGTGTCCGTCGGGTTCTTCCAAAACGCTACACTGGGCATTGTGTTAGCAGCTGCTCATTATATCGGGAACATTTGTGTGGGAGTCGTCATGAGATTCTATGGAGCTAAAGAGAAAGAGGAAATCAGAAGCCGCCAGACAAAAAGGAAGGGTTTCATCCTACGGGAAGCATTCTCGGCACTTCACCGGACAAGACTGCAGGACAAACGCCCCATCGGCAAACTATTGGGGGATGCCGTCACTTCATCCATTCAAACTTTATTAATGATCGGTGGATTCATCATCTTATTTTCTGTCATTAATAAAATGTTGTATCATCTGAACATCACGACTTTTTTTGCCGAGGGTCTATCGGCTTTATTTAACCTTCTGCAATTACCCGAGCAGTTAAGTATCCCATTTATTTCAGGACTCTTTGAAATCACATTGGGATCAAAACTCACAAGCGGTGTAACGGAAGCCACCCTCCTCCACCAAGCGATCATCACAAGCTTTATATTAGGCTTCAGCGGTTTCAGTGTCCAGGCACAGGTCGCAAGTATCCTTGCAGATACGGATATTCAATTTAAGCCTTTCTTCTACGCACGCTTAGTTCACGGGTTTGCCGCATCCATCATTACCATTCTCATTTGGAAGCCCATATATGATAGGTTTTCCGATGAACAGCTTTC
Source organism: Rossellomorea sp. LJF3 (assembly GCF_037046045.1). Lineage (NCBI taxonomy): Bacteria > Bacillati > Bacillota > Bacilli > Caryophanales > Bacillaceae > Rossellomorea > Rossellomorea sp. LJF3. Next base: position 267,595 of record NZ_JBANLY010000003.1, read on the forward strand.
CAACGCCATCCCGGTATTCGCCAGGCACAACCACGCATTTTGGACCGACATGCTCTATTGGTTCAAGACAGCAGGTCCCATTCTCACGATTTCAAGTCTGATCGTATACATGGTTCTATATGCACGAAAACATGTGAATCATTGAAAAACAGGGTTGACCCACTTAGACCGATTTCAAAGTTAGTGAAGATGTAAGGTCTACAGTTGGATCAACCCTGTATAGTTAGTCACGCTGATATTTTGTCTTTAATGATTCTTCTACACGCTTCGGTACAAGTTCAGAGATATCGCCCCCGTATTTAGCCACTTCTTTGACAATACTCGAGCTTAAGAAAGAATACTGGTTATTCGTCATGATGAAGAACGTTTCTATTTCATCATCCAGTACCCGGTTCATGGACGTGATCTGCATTTCATATTCAAAGTCCGATACCGCCCTTAATCCCCTGATTATCGCTTTTGCATTTACACTTTTTGCATAATCGACCAACAAGCCTTGAAATGAATCGACTACCACGTTTGGTATATCCCTGGTTACTTCCCGAATCAATTCGATTCGTTCCTCTACCGAAAAAAGTGGTTTTTTTGAAGAATTATTTAATACTACCACATACATTTCATCAAAAACCTTTGCACCCCGTGTAATAATATCCAAATGTCCGTATGTAATGGGATCAAAGCTTCCCGGACAAACTGCTATACTTGGCATTTTCTTACCTCCCACTCTTTATCGTAATCCTCTATCATTCTCCCTTGGAAAATATCGATATCCTGATGATTCCATAGGTCTCTTCCCTTATCTTTTTCAAGCTTCCCACTCTATCTTCTAATGTTATTTCCGATCCATGCTCACACATAACGAAACCGCTTTCATTCAGAAGGTTGTGTTCGTCGATGAATACCAGGAGTTGTTGAAGCTTCTGCTGTTTGTAAGGAGGATCCAGAAATATATAGTCAAAGACTATTTCTCTTTTTAGTATCGCCTTTAACGCTCTCGTAGCTTCATTTCGATATACTTCACTTTGGTCCATCAGATCACAGTCTTTAAGATTGGCCTTTACCGTTTGGAAAGCCTTTTGATCCCTATCCACAAAAATGACGGAATCGAGTCCGCGACTTAATGCTTCAATGCCCAAACCGCCGCTTCCTGCAAACAAATCCAATCCTGTCCCACCTTTAAAATAGGGACCCAACATATTAAATATCGATTCTTTCACCTTATCTGTTGTGGGCCTTGTTCCACTTCCAGCAACAGCTTTTAACGGCCTGCCCTTTAACGTACCTGATATGACTCTCATAATCATCCACCATATATGTATTTTTTCCTCCCTATCCTATCATATCTCGACACATATCGCCACATTCGGAATTTGCATCAAAAATGTATAAAATCATTTTGATAGGTGATAATGAATGTAACAGCATCCTAACTGATGTTGTTGCCAACCGCGGAGAAGACTTACGATTCCCCATAAGTTCTTCCTCCGGTTTCTCCTCTCCCTTTGCCTTCTTTCCAGAGATGGATATAGAAGGACCCTGCAGAAAGTTCTGCAGGGCTTTTTACATTCTCTTTAAGATTTCGATTGCATTTTCCTTGTTTTTCACTTCCGCATTGAACAATTTCCCAAACCAGTGGATATCCATATAGATGGTATCCCCTATCTTTTGAACCGGCTTCCCCATTAATCCGTAATTTTCTTCATTATAAATGAAATAATCTTCATTTATATAAAACCTTAAGGTATTCCCCTCTACAGAAGTGAAGTATACGCCAGGCTGCAGTTCTTTCATTTTTATTCCCATGGCCTCTACTGCCTCAGGGAATTGAACGTATTCCTTTTGCTGATAAGAAACGTATGATAGCTGAATTGATTTCTGATTGACCATTATCGGCTTGCTCGCCTTCAGAATAAGCAATGGATGGTCATTTCCTTTCAAACTGTCAGCAAAAAAAGAGCACTTGAACCCTGTCACTTTACTGACTGCATCATCCAACATGTTACGGTCTACGGTTTGGTTCCTTACTTTTTGTCTAAGACCATCCCACTCCGACGGGCTCAGACCCTCTTTTAACTGCTTGTATGCCCATGCCGGTTTGGAAGAGTTTGGAGGTTCATTAAGCAGGATGCTGACAACCAATTCCTTCATCCAGGCATCTTCATCCCTTGAGGACAAAGTTTGGTACAACAAGCTTTGCCTTATACTTTTCACTTCTTCCCCGTATGCATCATTCAACACGATGAGATGAGGGGACTTAAAAGGTTTGATTTTTCCAGAAATGAGGACAGTCACAAAGCCGTCAGCTGATTCCAGAGAATCCAGCTTATCAAATCCGGCTGGATCCCCTTCCTCAGTCAATACCTTAACTGCCCGCGACCCACTTTCTTTCCATGATTCTTTTGTCCACACTAAATCTGAAGGTTCCCCTCTGCCACTGAAGAAGTAATAATCGATGTAATCCAGTTTTTTATGGTTTGATGATGGATACCCCGCTATCCATTTTCCGTTTCTTAAGGTCTTTTCCGTTAACTCGATATCTGTCTTGAGGGTTGAAATCCCCGAAAGTACAGGATACCAATTTCTTAATATCACACTGTCAGCTTTCCGAGACTTCTTTAATGAATAGGTTATGGTGATTTCCTGAGGATCCTGATCCAAGGTACTTACATAAAATTCACCGTTTTCTTTCGTTAAACAATTGGTTTTTTCTTTATCTTTACAGGTAAAGTTCCCTGCTCCCTCCGGCCATTTGATCAGGAGGGGATCAGAAGGAATGCTTGATGGAAAGTGAATCGTCTGAGTCACTTCAAACTTGCCTTCTTTATGAATGATGGAATAGGATTGACTTACCTCAACAATACCCGACTCACCCGCACTCTCTGTCGTAAAACCCATCCATTGAAAGAAGAGAATACCGGAACTGGCCAGGATCATCAAAAAACCGAAAGTGAACACAAATCGTCTCATACTATACCCTTACCTCCGTTTACTACTTAAAGAATAGCAGAAGTATAAGGATAATAGTGGTACATATTTGTGAAAAGACCATATTTTCAATAAAAAGCCTATTGATATGATCATATTTACCATCTTTACTTATGTCTTTAGTTTTGAAATAATAAGGAATTGATGAACTTGGTAAGAAAAGGGGAATAATACAATGATTCAACGTTTTATTGAATTAGGAGAAGGTTATTCAGATATTTATGAGCTATTGGAGCTTGCGGAAGCGAATGAAGAACGCTTGCAGCATATGCTGGCATTCCATACAATTGTGAAGGACCGCGCTGTCACTTCTTTGGCCCTTGTGATGAAACCGACGGAACAAGGGAAATTCCAAGCCATTTATGTATGCAGGGAAGGAATTCCAAATCCGAATATAACACCGAACCAGCGCTACTCACTATTTGAAGAGACAGCAGAAAAGCTTGGCAGGGTCATCATACAAATGGATGTTAAGCCGTCGACTCTATTTCCGGAAAATGCCCTGTACTATCAGCATTTGATTGCCATTTTGCGGTTGAATCATTATATCCTGCCTTTGCAATGACCGTCGTCTGCGTCTCAAAAAGCTTGATCTGACGGTCCAATGAAAAAAGCTGCCAAAACAACATTCTTTGGCAGCCATTCTTAAAATCCCATTTTGTAATCATATTCCTTCGCTTTATCAGGTCGTGAATTTTCAAAAACGGACTTGATAAAGGGCTTAAAGGAAGGATCGACTCTTTTCACGTATGAATAAGCAGAGATTCTATCCATCACAGAGTCAATTTCGTCCTGATTACAATACAGCACAACATATTTCATTTTCTTTGATACATAGTGAACATTTCCAAATCGTCTAAGGGACTTGGCATGCTTCAAGCTATGTAACCAAACAACTAAACCTTGTCTTTCTGTTAACATATAGTTTCCCCTCTAGGAATCACTTTTTTTTAAGTCTAGCATAATAGCGTGTGGGTAAGCAATAAGTAATGGCATGATCTTTCCTTAAATGGAGTGTAAAGTAAATACTGCATATCGAGAGAATGGAGGGCCTACATGGACTTGAATGTGATTTGGGACTATTTCATCGGGCACCTGAAGGAAGAAGAAGGAATTGAAGAAGCACAAGTAAGATGGAGTGCCGGCATTCCATTCATCTATATTCGATCAAAGAAACCGAAAAATGATATTGAATACTGCATCAAAAAATGGTCGGCTAAAGCCATGCGTGGAAAGAGACTGCATTCTGATACTATTTTTTTCAGGAAAGAGGAATCATTATATGTGTATCGACACCGGTTCTTTGTTCCCCAGGAAAAAATGTTTTGTTGTGGGAATCTCTGTGTGGATTGTGTGCGGTTAAAATAGGTGCCTTGAAACAAAAGAAAGAGCAGACATTTTCAGTCCGCTCTTTCTTTTGTTTGTTTTGTCACGCCGAACAACCGCAGCTTCCACCTGAACCGCAGCCTCCCCCGCAGGATCCCCCACTTGAGAAGAAAGGATTACCTGAAGGAACCTTTACATTTTTAGAAACGGAATGTCCGATTACAAGGCTCACCTGATCAAGAAGATCCTGCAACTCGTTTTCGGCTCTGCGGAACTCTGCCACATTCTCATCAAGATCCATCTCTCTCTTAACTTCCCGGATTTCCTTCATGATGGTTTTGTAGTCAGGATGGTATCTGCCAAAGCGTTGTACTTCTTCGTAACTCTCTTTCATCCGTGAAAAGGTTTGGACCTTTCGCTGGGTTTCAGAGTTGTTACGCAGTTTATATAAAGACTTACGATAATTCTCTGCCACATCAGATTCTACTATCCACTGAGATAATTCGTCAGCTGAATCCAATATTTCCATTCTTTCAATAGTAGCAAGCATAACGCCCACCTCCGTAACGATATTTTAACATGTTTCTCGGAAGGAAGCGAATAGGCAAATTCGATATTTCAAATTCCATGATAACGAATAAAAAAAACACCGCCTAAATGTGGCGGTGAAGTGCTGGATCCCTTATTGAATTGTCACATAAAATTGTTCCTTCATCCCAAATGATTGGTTGTTTTTCCCTACAATTTCAACATTCAAAAGGTGTACACCCTTCGGTAATCCTTTAATGACAAAGGCGGCGGTATGATATTCTTTATACAAATTCCCTGTATTGGACCGGACAATGATTTTCCCTTTTTTCGCTCCCTTTTTTTCTGTTGTGAATGTAACACCTGGTACAATGCACTCTATATACACTTGATTTCCCTGGACCATATGTTTGATGGAAACAGTCTTTTGCTCTCGATTGGCTGCCTCCACCTTTTTAGAGAACGAGAAGCTTTCCGGCTCTGGCATCTTTTCCTTACAACCACTTAATACAAGTAAAGCGAAGGCTAACATGATCATTTTCTTCATCGTTTACACCACTCCTTACCTATAGCCTTGCCCTATCGATCCCTTTTTTACTCACATATTGATTGTCCAAATGAAGACAAAAAAAATAGCACCTTAATCGTCGGCACTATTCATTGATTGAAACATACTGATCATCATGGAAGCCATCTGGACTCCATTCGAAAATTTTTGAACCCTGTGTGGAATCGTTTTTTGAAAATGATTGATGGACGCGATCTCAAATTTTTCTAATTCATTGGGATTTCGGGAAAGTGTGCGGTACCACTGGGGTTGATCCCTGAGGAATAATTTCAGGTCTTCTTTGCCATAAATATATTCAATGATGTCCGGTCTCATATTTTACCCCCTAATCTTTTCGGAAAGAAAAAGGATGGGAAGGTTTGGATGGCGCTTCCGTTTTGGTCGCTGTCCCAGATCCCCTATTGTTACCTGATTGAAATTGACTGAGCACGCCCTGAACAGTCCCAAGGGCTTCACTCAAACTGTTGATATGCTGCTGCAATTGATTAGCATCCATTTTCTTCACCATTTCTCCCACCTGATCCATCCACCCCCCTTTACTTTCGGAATTGGTCGATGTCTTTTCATTTTCTTTCGCTGACTCTGTCCTATATTTATCCCACCTTGTGTCGTCTTCCCCAAGCAAATACCAGTCTTCAAAGAGATCCTGCCAATTAGCATCGCCGTTTCGTACATCCTTTATGATTTTCGGGTGCTTTTTCACAAAACCTTTAAATTCTTTGACTTTAGGGTGTAATGATTTCCCCATAATATGAACACCTCCATTACAGGCTTCTACCTACTACACTTTATGAAAAGTTGAAAAGAATGGTGATACATTCCTTTTTGTAGTAATATTTACATGTAATTCACACATGTGTTTCCCAACAGTTCAGTGCTGACTGTGAATACTTTAAAAGGATGTTAAAAAATGAGAGAACAGGTACAAAAATTATTTAATGAATGTATGACAGGAGCTACCGATGAGGACCTCCTGGTTATGAAACAGCTGCTCGAAGGTATACAACGAAAGAAAAACAGTGAAAATGGATCAATCATCGGCGGAATTTTCGCCATGGACAGAAATATGGCGGACGGAAACTTTGAGGTAAGCATCCCAATCACTCCCGTTACACATAACTCACTGGAAATTGTACATGGTGGTGTAACCGCTACCCTAGTGGATACAGCCATGGGTACCTTAGCGAACATGATGCTTCCCGAAGGGTACGGCGCAGTGACGACAAACTTAAATGTCCATTATCTGGCACCCGGTGTAGGTGAACGCCTCACTGCCCATGCGACAGTCGTTCATCAAGGAAGCAAAACGATTGTAGTGGACGGGAAAGTGGTAAGTTCAGACGGGAAAATCGTAGCTCACTCAACAGGTTCTTTTTTTATTTTCAAGAAGAATCAATAAAAAAGGCGGGTTCTCCGTTCTGGAGAACCCACCTTTTTATTCTTCCTCTTCCATTTTCTCTATGAAATTCTGGGTATAAAATCGTTTGTAAACACCTACGCCAAGATGCGTGAAATTCTTCTCCAGCAGGATCTTCCTGTGACCTTCTGAATTGAGCCAGCCATGTACGGCTTCCGGTGCATCCATATACTGGGACGCAATGTTTTCCCCAGCTGTCTTAAAACGCACATCCCCTAGTTCCAGACGCTGAGTAAGATCCCCAAGGATAGGTGAATCATGGGAGAAGTAATCCTCCTCATACATTTCTTTACTATGTCCCCTGGCTACCTCCGCGGTTTTTTCATCCCACTTGAGAGATTCTTCATCAAACTGATGTCTGATTACATTCGTAATATCAAATATCTGCTGTTCGCTTGCAGTATTCACCTTATCCCATTCCTCTTCACTCGGTTCCGTTTCCTCAGCGAGCTCACCCCGATACATCATTTCGTACGGATGCATCTCGATCAATGTGCGGCTGTCCAGAAATCGGATACTCGTCAGTCGGCTTGTGATTTTATCCAAATAAAGCTGAGCATAGATATTTCCGAGAGGTACAAGCAGACGGGTATTCAAATCTTCTTCATTCAATTCAAATTGATAGGCTCCTGAATCATCGTTCACAACAATTTCAGATTCAACAATGGTAAAACGATAAATATCTTCCAAGCGCTGTCCAAGCTTATAAGGGGCGACATCCACCTGATTCCCGATGGCATATAGGGTAACCACCTTATGATCTAAAACACCCATTTGTATGTATTGTTTCGTTGAAATCGGATAAACCCACCATTCATATCCGTACGGACTCGGTTCGACTCTTTCCGGCTCCCCAAATGCTTCCTTTACCATTTTCGTATCTTTGCCTATCCAGGTGGATAAGCCTGAAGCCGGTCTTTCCCCTGGTGTCCCAATGGATTGATTCACCTGGTTCTCTTTGTCTTCCTTAAGAGTTTGGGTTTCTGGTCCCTTTAATGGTTTATTTTCCTGCTTTTGACCTTGATAAATACCAATAATTAAAATAATGACAAATATGATCAAAACACGTAAAACCGTTTTCAGGATCTCCCCTCCTCTCTTCTCCCCTTGAAAAAACAGGTCTACTTATCTAAAAATAGTATACCACTAAAATTGTTTATAGAAATCGTGTCTACAATAAAGGATAGCATATTTCCCTTCGTTCTAAAACATGTACCCTCCCTCAACCTTTATTGTACAACAAATCATATAAACCTTTGTATAATGGGATGTACATCCCGTGAAAAGTTATCCATTTTTTAAAAATCACCCAATTCAAATGATTCAAGACATTGCAAGATAAAGTTTTTTCCACTATTATTAAGAATGAGAAATACCGCATTTAGTATCAATGTACATACACCGATATAAATGCTTCTACGATACGGACAGCATGGGGGTAACAAAGTATCCGTCATTCTCATGCAAGCCAATATAGGAGGAAAATATTATGCGTTTTGAAGCAACTGAATTTGAAAGCTTAAAAGTCGATTTAAACCGATTGGACGAAATCATGGAATCTCATGGACTGGTCCGAGCAGGCCAATGGGATTACGAGCGTGTAACTTATGACCGTAAATTTGAAATTAGAGAAGGCATTTTCTATTTACGGATCCAGGGCCTTGCAGTCGAGGGGGATATCGGAAAGCATGACGCCGTTATCCAATTAATGACTCCCCTACTCGGGAAACATTACTATCCGCACGGAGTTGAATACGGTGAAGGTGAAGAGTTCCCTAAACATCTTGTCACTTCTTGCGAAAAGCTCTTAGCTGATGTTAAAAAAGATGCAACGAACTTTGCATGGTAATATACCTTTAAAAAAGACTGTCTGCCTTGTGGACAGTCTTTTCTATATGGTCTTTTTGTACGAAAGCACTTCATCACCACCTGATCTAAACGGAAACAAAACCTTCAAAATTTCACTTTCTTCCCACTGTTCATTCTTCTCTGACTCTAATATAATAAAAAGAAGAGGTTCCTGTTAGAAAGGGGTACACCATTGTCCAAGTTTTTCACTAAAAAAGTATGGATGATCTCATTGGTCATCTTACTGATAGCATTAATTGCATTTTTTATTCTGCCGGTATCCGTAACTTTGATCACTGCGATCATCACCGCTCTTTTTCTTGAGCCTGCCGTAGGTTTTATCCAAAAACGCTTTTCAACAAAACGGAGATTCGCAGTCCTTTCCGTTTTCATTCTGTTTCTGCTCCTCATCAGTGTTTCCACGTTTTTCGTCACCACTAAAGTGGTAGGAGAAGGAATTAAGCTTATTGAAGATGCACCCAAATACGTTAATCAATTAAGCGATATCTGGCTGGATTATGAAGATCGATTGTTGAATGCAACCGAGGACCTTCCCGATGAATTGGTCAAGAGCTTCAGTGATGATGTCCAGAGCTTTCTGGAGAGTGGTAAAACAAAGATTCTTAATTCATTCAACATCGAAAGAATCAGCGTGTTTTTATCGTATATACCGAACTATCTGGTAAGTTTTCTCGTCTACTTAATCGCACTTTTTCTATTCATGCTGGATCTGCCCAGGATCAAGAAATCCATTTATGGTCATCTGACAGAAAGAACAGCTGAGAAAGTAACATTCATGACGTCCAGACTTACCTACGTCATATTTGGATTCTTTAAGGCGCAATTTCTCGTCAGTATCATTATCTTCATCGTTTCCTTGATCGGTCTTCTTTTCATAGCTCCTGATGTGGCAATTGTCATGTCACTCATCATCTGGGTGATTGATTTCATCCCACTGATCGGTTCCATCGTTGTATTGGGCCCCTGGGCAATCTTCCATCTCTTGACCGGAAACATCGCCCTCGGAACCCAATTAGCGGTGCTGGCTGCCATATTGTTGATCATCAGAAGAACCGTAGAGCCGAAGGTCATGGGAAGCCATATCGGATTGTCCCCCCTTGCTACGCTCATCGCCATGTATCTCGGCCTTAAGCTATTTGGGGTATTGGGATTCATTATCGGCCCATTGCTTCTCATTGTGTTTAACTCCGCAAAAGAAGCAGGTATCATTAAAACAAATTTCAAAGTATAAAAAGGCAAATCCCGCTGTATCGGGATTTGCTTTTTTATACAAAAAAACCGCTATGTGCTTGATTCACATAGCGGTTTATATTAATAACCGAGTATTGCCCTGATAACGGACGTTGTCTCTCCACCTTTGTAGAAAACGTAAAGCAGAAGGTAAACGGCAACCCCTGTGATGGCCGTAAAAAACCAGATGAAGCTTGTAATCGGACCAAGCTTGCGATGGGTTTTCAGGCGATCTTTATACCCTGTCCAAAGGCTTAAGATACCGAATACGGCGCCTGTGGTCGCGAGAGTAATATGAAAGACCAGGAAGATCGTATAATAGACCTTGATGTCATCAGGACCGCCAAATGATGTGTTCCCGACAAAAATCGTCCTGCTTAAGTAGATAACGAAAAAGATAAGGGCGAAGATTCCCGCAAGTGTCATCGTTTTCTGATGTTGTTCAATCTTTCTTTGTGTAATCTGCCACCAGCCTATTGCAACAGTAACAGCACTTAACACGATGAAACTCGTGCTAATGGTAGGTAAAATAGGTAAATCCATCTCGTTTCCTCTCTTTTCTAAAAAATTCTAACCAGCATCTTTCAAGATACCTATGTACATACAGGAATAACCACACTCCCCTGATATCCCTGTATACGCATTTATTGTTCTGGCAGGGTTGAATCTGCAACCGGATCATAAGAAAGCTTCTCTTGCTGCTCCTGATCCTTTCTATACCATTGGAAGAACAAGTTAAATAGAACGACACCAAACACGATTTCCTGAATAATCTTCATCAGGACTCCTCCGAGCTGCTGATCATTGAGAGTCGACATGGACGTAAATAATTCCGGACCAGTAAGTGTCAATCCTTCCAGTGTATTCACAGGCACACATAGAGATAACGCTTGGAGCCATTCGTTTGGATCATAGTAGGTCGCATACATCGGGTTTTCCGCAAAGATGATCAATCCGCATGCCGGTGTCAATAACACAGCGCTTCCCAAGATATACCCGATTCGTTTTAATCCACTTAATTCAATATCTTCATCTACCGGATTAATCAGTGGCCACCACATAAAGACGGCAAGAATGAATAATACGGACGTGGTCAAAGCGTGTAGAGTGACATCGGTACGTACGTTATCAAAAATTAACGGGATATGGTAAATCGAAAAAACCAGATTGAATGACAATAAGGAAATCAGCGGCTTGGTCATAAAGCTGAATATTTGTTTCACGACCGGCAATTCAATCGTTGCCTTCCAAACCCAATCCGGTATTCCCAAAATCAATAATGGAGTAAAGACAAGATATAAAAATGCCATCTGTGTCATATGAGCAGAAAACAATATCCCGCTCAGAACCTCAACAGGCGAACCCTTGATGGCATATAATAACACCATCGAAACAAGGAAGAACGCTGCTTCCTTTCCAGACAGCTTCCTGTTATCCCTGAAGCTCCCCCTCCACTTTATCGTAATCAAAAAATAGAGTACCGTCATAAACACCAGCGTCATAAGAAAAAACGGGCTCCATAACGCCATAAAACCAAAAATACCCAAAGGCATCTTCTCACCTCATTTCACAATTAACACCTACCCCCATTATACTGACAACCCTCCCCCACTTCAACGTAAGGTAATGACAAGTTCTTGAACAAATCGAAAAGCGGAGGCGGGTTGGTCAGGCCCGACAAGCACAAAAAAAGGTTCAACGTCAAATGTTGGGGTGAAGTGAATGTTGCTTCACCCTTATCCAATATGTGAACCCAATCTTTTATACTTATGTGTTAATAGTATTTTAGCTCGAAAAC